>JAAZIU010000008.1 GCA_012800735.1 Clostridiales bacterium
ATATTTTTACTTTTAAGCTGCGATGCTCAAGTCGAAGAAATGATTGAAACCGACGACCTGACAGCGGCAGACGCTCCGGCAGCGGCAGATGAACGGACAATAACGGACGCCCCCATCGTCGATTCAATTTCCGATACCGATTTCAATGATTCTTTTATCTATTTGACCGGCGCCTTGTCATATATCATCGATACCGATAAATTGCCGGAATGGGACGCCGCTCTTCAGGAAACTTGGAAATCAAGTGACGGCGACCCGTATCTGCGCGGCAATATATATGAATTCATCAGGTTCTTTGAGATACCGCGCGAAAAATTCGAAGAGCTGTATTATTCGACAAACTTATACTATACATATGATTACAATTTCGATCTTTTATACGGCGATGATGTCGAAAAGGTATACGAATATTACAGAAAAGAAAATGAAGATCTGTTAAAAAGAAACACCGAGTTTAAAATAAAGCAATGTATAAAGGAACATATCGGGATTGAGAAATTCAACGACTGGCTTTCCGCCGAAAAACCGGTAAAATACGAATATCTCTATGATACTTCATGGAGTATCCCGGAGGCAATATATACGTTCGAAATACCGAGAGGAGCCGTTGAAGGGATAATTTTTCAATGTTCGTTCGATGAAGAAAACCTTCCGATATATGAGGTTCATGAAGACGGAACCGAAGTCATGGATGCCGGTTTTTCGCCGCTTATCTATGAATACGACCTTGACAGGATTTATGACAGCTCCGACGAAATTAAGGAACTTATAAATTCAGGTATCGAGGGATATAAAATTGACGAGTTGATCCGCAAATAAGTAAAACGGAGTTATTCAGCCCGTTGTATTGCCGTAAGGCAGCCTCTCTTAACCGAGAGGTTGTTTTTATTTGGGTTTGAATTTCAGCTTGTCTCTTTAACAGATAGTAAAAATCAGGTATATGTTAAAGTGAAGAGCCGATTTTGATGTTTCATTGCCGAGCTTCGGAAACGGTATATATCGATAACGAATAAATTGCGACTTATCCGAAAATAATTTTGTGGCTTTATATTATGGTTATTTGGTCGCTACCTCTTGCATTTTTGCGGTTTTTGCGATATAATATAAGCGTCGATACATAAGTTCCCGCCGCAAGAGACAACGCCGGGAATTTAATCATTAACGGACGTCTTTAAAAATGAGTGAACTTATAAAAATAAACCATCTCGGCAAGATATTCAAGACCGCCTCCGGCGACATAGTAGCGCTGGAAGACATAAATCTGTCTATACGCGAGGGCGAGATATTCGGCATCATCGGGCTTTCCGGCGCCGGAAAGTCTACCCTTGTTCGGTGTATCAATTTCCTTGAGCGGCTGACATCCGGCACCGTCTTCTTCGACGGAAAAGAACTGAATTCGCTTTCGGAAAAGGAGCTGCGCCTTGTCCGCCGCCGGATGGGAATGATTTTCCAGCAATTCAATCTTTTGGCCCAGCGCTCCGCCCTTGATAACGTAACTTTCCCGCTTGAAATTTCCGGAGTTTCACGCGACAAGGCAAAAGAGAAAGCGATGTCTCTGCTTGATGTTGTAGGTCTTGCCGACCGCGCGTCGAGTTATCCTTCCCAGCTTTCGGGAGGGCAGAAGCAGCGCGTCGCAATCGCCCGCTCCCTTGCCTGCGACCCGAAGGTGCTGCTCTGCGACGAGGCGACATCCGCGCTCGACCCGACGACCACCCGCCAGATACTCGACCTGATAGCGAAAATAAACCGCGAAATGGGAATCACCGTAGTGATTATCACTCACGAGATGAAGGTCATAGAGCAAATCTGCGACAGAGTCGCGATAATCGATCGCAGCCGAATCGCCGAGCTGGGAGACGTTTCCGAGATTTTCACCCGACCGAAATCGGATATAGCCCGTCAGCTTATCTTCCCCGGCGGAAGGCTGCCGGACAACTTTGAAGGATCATCAAGGATACGAATTATTTTTGACGGAAAATCCAGCTTTGAACCGGTTATTGCAAACATGGTGCTTGAGTGTTCGGCTCCGGTAAATATCATGTTCGCCGACACCCGCGACATCGGCGGAAAAGCGGTGGGGCAGATGGTGCTGCAGCTTCCCGAATCGGAACAGGAACGCAAGCGTATTCTGGCCTGGCTCGACTTAAATAAGGTCAACTGGAACTATGAAGAGGATGGAGGAGAGGAGACGACATGAAAGAAGCTTTCACGGCTCAGATGTTCGGCGTTTACGGCTTCGGACTGCTCGAGACGCTTTATATGGTGATTGTATCCACCTTCATCTCATATATTATCGGCCTTCCGATAGGCGTGCTGCTCGTCTGCACCGACAAGAACGGAATTACTCCGGTTCCCTGGCTGAACGCCTCCGTCGGCTTTGTGGTCAACATTATGAGGTCAATTCCCTTCATCATACTTTTAGTGCTGGTTTCTCCCGTGACGAGGGCTATCACCGGCACGACGATAGGTTCGACCGCTACCATAGTCCCGCTTGTCTTCTCGGCAGCTCCGTATATCTCCCGCGTCGTCGAGCAATCGCTCAAAGAGGTGGATGACGGAGTGATTGAGGCGGCCACATCGATGGGGGCTTCCCCCATGCAGATTATAACAAAGGTGCTGCTGCCCGAGTCAAAACCCTCCCTTATTTTAGGCGCCGCTCTCGCCACGATAACGATAATCGGCTATACGGCGATGGCGGGCTTTGTCGGCGGAGGCGGACTCGGCACAATAGCGGTAAACTACGGCTATTACCGTTATCGCACCGGAATAATGATCGTAACCGTAGTAATAATAGTGGCTCTGGTCCAGGCGTTTCAGGAGCTCGGACTTTATCTCAGCTCCCGCTTCGACCGCAGGAAATAATACCCGCCGACGGCGGATAATATAATTTTTTAAAAAAGTTTTCAGGAGGATATTTAAATGAAACGCATTATTTCACTTATTATCGCATCGCTTCTTTCTGCGGCGCTGATTCTTTCTGCTGCCGGCTGCGGCGGCTCCGACGACAAGACAATAATCATCGGCGCGTCGGTTACCCCCCACGCGGAGATACTCCGCGAAGCGGCCAAAGTCCTCGAGGCTGACGGCTACACCCTCGATATCCGAGAGTTCACCGATTATGTCCAGCCGAACACCGCGCTTGAAGACGGCACGCTCAACGCCAACTACTTCCAGCACTCGCCTTATCTTGACAACTTCAACGAAGAGAACGGCACTCATCTGGTCGCTGTCGCAAAAATCCACTACGAGCCTTTCGGAATCTATGCCGGCAAGACCGCCTCGCTCGAAGCGCTCGCCGACGGCGCCACGATAGCAATTCCCAACGACGGCACAAACGAAGCCCGCGCTCTCAAGCTGCTCGAAGTTCTCGGCTTTATCACCCTTAAGCCGGACGCCGGTTTTACCGCGACTGTGCTTGATATCGCCGAAAACCCGAAGAATCTCGTAATACAAGAGATCGAAGCAGCTCAGCTTGCCCGCTCCCTCCAGGACGTCGACCTTGCGGTAATCAACGGCAACTACGCCCTCCAGGCCGGTCTTAACGCAGCAACCGACGCTCTCGCCGTCGAAGATCCCGGCTCCGAGTCGGCTAAGACCTACGCTAACGTACTCGTCGTAAAGGAAGGTCATGAAAACGACGCCTCGATCAAAGCGCTGGCGGAAGCTCTCCAGTCAGACGCCGTCCGCGACTTTATCTACAACACCTATAACGGCGCAGTCCTGCCGATGTTCTGAGAATAACGCAAAATTTTGTCAGGGAACCGAATTTTATCGGTTCCCTGATTTTCTTTGCAGTTTTAAAGATTTGCCGGGGAGCGGGTAAACCGGCTGAGACTATTCGCCGTTCTTCTCGTTTTCGTTCCCGCCCTCTTTAATTTTGTTTTTGAAATCTATCGTCGCCATTATCGCCGCAATTAACCAGAAAACTCCTGAGACGACATGGAGTATCCTTGTAACGAGGCTGTACATCCCGCCGGCCACCACAACAATTATGACTACAGTCCAGAAGATTGCCGACGCCCAGTAAAACATGAGGATAAGCAGCGCTTTTTTATTTTCTTTCATAACAATTCACCAATAAACACAACAAAACAAGTCAGCACAACTTAACGAATCCGAAGCCGCAGAATACCGAAGCGAGCCTTATAAGCTCGGGATCCGCGCTCCAGCTCAGCACAAGATGATGACTGCCTCCGTTTTCGCTGAATGAAGACAACATTGTGTTCAGAGGAAGGTGCGGTTTAAACCAGCCGCGGACGGAATCGCCGGCTCGGCAGTTGCCCGGAACATCCAGCATCTCTCCTCCGACGAATATCAGATTAAACCGGTCGAAGTCCTGAGGAGCGAGGGAGATAAGACCGGCGTGACCGGCTTTAAGCGCTCCTGTCATAGCTATCGTTTCAAGTCCGTAGTAAAGCGGGTCGCGCTTCACCGTTATTGACGGCTGTCCGGAAAGGCAGCGGGGATTTACGCCCGCCCGGCTGGAAAGATAGACAGACCCGCCCTTCCATTCGGGGCAGAACATGCTGACAGGCGTCGTCGCGGAGTAGGCGGTCGAAAGAGCCGCCGAAAGAGCCGCCGACATTGCGTCGCCGTCCGCCGCAGCTCCGTATCCTTCGCCCATAAGCTTTGATATCGCAAATTGCGGGACATGGTCAAACATATTGTTTTTCGGCAGCGGGGTGAAATTCATCGTCACAGAGCCGAGTGAGCGGTCGCAAAGCCATCGCCGAAGCGAAATATAGTATCTCTCGGCGCGGAGAAGGGCGTCACGCGGGGCTTTGCCGGCAAAGAAAATCTCGCGGTCGGCGTCTGCCATCGCGGTGACATTCGCGTCGGCTTCGCTGGTAAAACCGTAGCTCAGCGGATCGCGGGTCATGTCGAATTTTACGACATCAATACCCAAAAGATCCTTCATCTTGCCGCCGCCGAGCTGAATATCTCCCATACCGCGGAAAGGCTCGCCTATCATCCCCACTCTTGCCGACTTAAGGCGTCTGGATATAGCGGCTGCGGTTATCGTCCGCACAACATCCGGCAGAAATTCCGGCGAATCCGGATGCCCGGAGACCGCCGCGAAGTTTTTCCCGGAGCGGCGGAGCATGGCGGCTAAATCCTGAGCGCCTAAAAGCCCCTGATTGTAGTCGATCTCGGACGCGCCGGAGGTAAAACCAAATGAATCCGGCGTAGTGAGCAGAAGCAGCACCGGCAGCGCGGTTCTTGACAGCGAATACACCGCCTCCATTGAGGGCGAGTATGAAAGGTTCAATACCGCGACGCAGTCGACATTTTCCGTTTCAAACAGGGCGATGGCGTCGTCTACCTCTTCTTTGACCCGGCAGACCGGAACATTTACCGGCGTAGCTCCTGCAGCCTCGAGAAGAGAGGCAAGGAGCGCATGATAGGCTTCGGCGCCTATTCTTCTGTCCGGCATGAGTTCGTCATACATCTTGAAATAAAGCGGCAGGAGACCCACGCGCAAAGATCCGGACCTTACCGATTCGTTCATCATGCTCACTCCTTTATCTCTTATCGTTACGGCTTATTTTATAACCGGCTTAAAACTTTATATCCTTTTTACATTTATATTATAACACTTTGCCGGGACTATGTCAATAGATATAACATCCCGTTTCTGATATAAGTCTGTTTTAAAACAAAGAAATTTCACATTTCGACAAGTCATATGATTGAATTATTAACAGGCGTATGATATAATGTTTATCAACAAATCAATAATTTTAAGGGAGCTTTGTAACAATGATAATTGAGTACATGGATTATCTTGCCAAGTGCGATCCGGAGATCGGCGCCGCGGTAAAAGATGAATATCTTCGCGAACAAAACGGACTTGAGCTTATTGCGTCCGAGAACAGCGTTTCGGCTGCGGTGCTTGCCGCGGCCGGCTCGGTACTGACGAATAAATACGCCGAGGGTTACCCCGGCAAGCGCTACTACGGCGGCTGCGTAAACGTCGACGTCGTCGAAACCCTCGCAATCGAGCGCGCAAAGAAGCTTTTCTCAGCCGGTTTTGCCAATGTTCAGCCGCACAGCGGCGCGCAGGCCAACACCGCGGTTTATTTTGCCTTCCTCAAACCCGGAGATACGGTTATGGGAATGGATCTTTCCTGCGGCGGCCATCTGACGCACGGCTCCCCTGTCAATATGTCGGGCAAATATTACAATTTCGTCCCCTACGGCGTAAATGACGACGGCTTCATTGATTATGACGAAGTCGAGCGCATCGCCGCCGAATGCAAACCGAAGATGATCGTCGCAGGCGCCTCCGCCTATCCGCGGATAATTGATTTTGCCCGCTTTGCCGAAATTGCGAAAAAACACGGCGCGATGTTTATGGTAGACATGGCGCATATCGCCGGACTCGTCGCCGCCGGTCTCCATCCCACCCCGATAGGCGTCGCCGACGTTGTAACGACAACAACTCATAAGACGCTGCGCGGTCCCCGCGGCGGTCTGATTCTTACAAACAACGAAGATTACGCCAAAGCGGTAAATAAAGCCATCTTTCCGGGAATCCAGGGCGGACCGCTGATGCATATCATCGCCGCGAAAGCGGTCTGCTTCGGAGAGGCGCTTCGGGATGATTTCAAAGTTTATCAGAAGCAGATAGTCAAGAACGCCGCCGCCCTCGCCGACGGACTTGTCAAAGAAGGACTGGCGCTTGTTTCCGGCGGAACCGACAATCACCTTATGCTTGTCGACCTGCGCGGACGCGAACTTACCGGAAAAGACCTCGAGCAGCGGCTTGAAGAAGTCGGAATCACCGTCAATAAAAACACCGTTCCGAATGAGCCGCGCTCGCCGTTCATCACCTCCGGTATTCGCATCGGAACCCCCGCCGTAACCACTCGCGGCCTTGTCGAAGAAGACATGAAGGTTCTCGCCCGTCTGATCAGCCTCATCGCCTTTGATTTCGAAGGCTCAAAGGAGAAGGTAAGGCTCGAAGTCGCAAAGCTCTGCGAGAAGTATCCGCTTTATAAGAACAACTGAATAATTTGAGATAAGAAACGGAAATACCGCCCGCGACGTGATGCGGGCGGGGTTTTTTATATGTCGAGGATTTGCATGGGAGTTGAATATTCAGCAACATCCGAGTTTTACCTTTGATTTTTTATTCATTATTCCATTGACATAAGCCTTTAAATCTGATATAATATCCACAAGAAAGTTGCGCCCGCAATTAATTTTGCTGCGGGATATTAATAAAAAAAGGAGTGCGGGATGTGATTTCCCCGCGGATAACGATATGGTCTATACTTCTCTTATGAAATTCATCAGCCGGATATCGCGCTGCTCGGATCAGTACCGAGCCGACCGGCTTTCCGAGACTGAGCTTACCTCCAGCCAGTATGTATATATACTTAACGTCTGCCGCAATCCCGGCATTTCTCAGGACGGGATTGCCAAAAAAATATTTGTAAACAAATCAAATGTCGCAAGACAGCTTGCCGCCCTCGAGGCGTCCGGATACGTGACCCGGATAACCGCCGTCACCGACCGCCGGGGGATCGAAGTTTACCCTACCGAGAAAGCGAAAGAAATACTGCCGTTTGTCCGCGGGATGCTCCGCGACTGGGACTCTTATCTTACCCAAGGGTTCACCGACGAGGAAAAGGAAACGGTCGCCCGTCTTCTGGGGATTATGCATGAACGCGCCGCAGACTATATGGAAAACCGCTGCTGCGAGCCGGATTCGGGGGAAAAAGCCTGATGAAGATGGTTTTGCGGTATCTTAAACCGATGGCGTGGAGGATGACCGGCGGACTTATGATAAAACTGCTCGGCACCTTCATGGACCTTGCGATACCGTGGATACTCTCATATATTCTTGACAGCGTAGTTCCGACAGGCAGCCGCCCTCTCATCTGGATTTGGGGCGGCTTGATGGTCGTTTGCGCCGTCATCGCCATGGCGGGCAATGTTATCGCCAACCGGTTTGCTTCTAAAGTAGCGCGGGACGCGACCGTCCGCATCCGGCATGACGCATTCGTCAAAATCTCGACGCTTTCGGCGTCTCAGATAGACAATCTGACAATACCCTCTCTGATCTCCCGCCTCTCCTCCGATTCTTACAACGTCCATCATATGATAGGCATGGCGCAGCGCCTCGGGGTAAGGGCGCCTATTCTGCTGATCGGCGGGATAACGATAACTCTGACGATGGACAGGGCTTTGACGCTTGTTTTGCTGTTTATCCTGCCGCTGCTCGGCGTTGTCGTCTGGATAGTGTCAAGCCGCGGTATCCCGCTTTACACAAAGGTGCAGGAAGCGCAGGACATCCTCGTCCGGAAAGTTCAGGAGTTTATGGGCGGCGTCCGCGTGATAAAAGCCCTCTCGAAAACCGATTACGAGAGGAACCGCTATGACGAGATAAACCGCGAAGTGGTAAACCGCGATTTCAAAGCCGGGGTTGTGATGAGCATTACAAACTCGGTGATGAACCTCTTTTTGAACTGCGGTCTTGCCGCTGTCATATTGGTAGGCGCATACAGGGTCAACGCGGGGGTAACGCAGCCGGGAACACTTATCGCCTTTCTTTCGTATTTCACTATTATTCTCAACGCCATGATGGGCATTACCCGACTTTTTACCAACCTTTCGAGAGGCGTAGCTTCCGCCAACCGCATTGATGAAATACTCGCGCTCGGTCCGGAGCTGGCGATAGGCGAGAAAAACCATAAAGATACCGAGGCTCATATCAGTTTTGAAGACGTCAGCTTCTCATACAAGGGTATTTCCGACAATCTTGCCGATATAAGCTTTGAATTGAAAAAAGGCGAAACACTCGGCATTATCGGTCCGACCGGTTCGGGAAAAACGACGATAATCAACCTGCTGATGCGGTTTTACGACCCCGGGACGGGAGTGATACGCATCGACGGCGACGACATAAAATCGCTTGATTCGGGGCAGCTTCACGGCAGATTCGGCGTTGTATTCCAAAATGATTTTTTGTTTGAAGATACCATCAGAACAAATATCGATTTCGGACGGAATTGTTCCGACGAAGATATCCGCCTTGCAGCCGAAACGGCGCAGGCGGCGGAATTTATTGAGGAATATCCGGACGGATATGAACATCTGCTGACGGTTAAAGGCTCGAACCTTTCCGGAGGTCAGAAACAGCGGCTGCTTATCGCCCGGGCTCTTGCAGGTAAACCCGACATTCTGATTCTTGACGACTCAAGCTCGGCGCTTGACTACGCGACCGACTCGGCGCTCCGCCGCGCAATTCATGAGCATTACGGCGGGACTACGTCAATTATCATCGCGCAAAGGGTCAGCTCGATCATGAACGCCGATTTGATCCTCGTCCTTGACGACGGCAGGATTATCGGAAAGGGAACGCATGAAGAGCTTATGCGAAGCTGTCAGGATTATATCGATATTGCAAATACCCAGATGGAAGCGATGGCTCTCGGAGCGGAGGCGAAAAGATGAACCGCAGAGGCACTTCAACGGCGGGAATATACACCGCCACGATGAATCAAGGCGCCCGCCCGCCTAAGCGCAAGCTTTTTAAACGGCTTGTAAAATACCTTTTGAACGCGAAATGGCTGATGCTTATCGCTCTTATCCTGAATCTTTTGTCGACGCTTTTAACCCTTATCGGCCCCGGACTTTCCGGCGCGGCAATCGACGCGATGACCGGCGGAAAAGGAAATGTGGATTTTCCGACGGTTTTTCGCTATGCCGGTCTGATGGTGCTGTTTTATGCGGCAAGCGCGGCGATAGGCTACGCGGTGCGTCTTATCATGATAAAAATATCCCGCAGAGTCGTTTACACCCTGCGGCGGGATCTGTTTGACCGTCTTACAAAGCTGCCTGTCGGATTCTTCGATCTGCACCAGACCGGCGATATTATCTCGATAATCTCCTACGACGTCGATACGATAAACGCTTCTTTGGGCTCAGATCTGCTTCAGATTTTAACCTCTGTCGTGACGGTGGTGGGTTCGCTTGTTATGATGCTGCGCATCTGCCCGCAGCTTGTCATTGTATTTGCCGTCACGGTGCCGCTCTCGGTATTGTTCACGAGATACAGGGCTCGCGTTGTCCGTCCGCTCTTTCACAAACGCTCTGTCTTGTTGGGCGAACTGAACGGTTACACCGAGGAATCGATTGGCGGAGTCAAGACGACGAAGGCTTACAACCGCGAAAGCTACATGACCGGCCGTTACGACGAAAAAAACCAAGCCGCGGCAGAAGCCTATTATACCGCGGAATATTACGGCTCGATAAGCGGTCCTTCGATAAACTTTATAAACAACCTGTCTCTGGCGCTTGTCTCGGTTTTCGGCTCGCTGCTTTATCTTTCCGGCGGAATAAGCCTCGGCAATATCAGCTCCTTTGTCCTCTATTCGCGCAGATTCTCGGGTCCGATAAACGAGTTCGCGAACATCTTCGCCGAACTTCAGTCGACATTTGCCGCCGCCGAAAGAGTTTTCCGACTGATGGATGAAATGCCGGAACCGCAGGACTCCGAGTCGGCAAAAGAGCTTGTCTCGGTAAAAGGGGATGTGGAACTCAGGGACGTGAATTTCGGTTATACCCCCGAGCGGCAGGTTATTCACAACCTCAGTCTTAACGCGCCGCACGGGACGGTGGTAGCGATAGTCGGACCTACGGGAGCCGGAAAAACTACCATTATAAACCTGCTGATGCGGTTTTACGACGTGAACAGCGGGGAGATATTGATAGACGAAAACGAGATAAGAGATGTCACCCGCAGCTCATTGCGCCGTTCTTATACGATGGTGCTTCAGGACACCTGGCTTTTCTACGGCACTATCTTCGAAAACATCGCCTACGGCAAAGAAGGGGTAACGAGAAAGCAGGTCGAGGATGTCTGCAAAGCCGCCGAGATTCACAACTACATAATGAGCCTGCCCGACGGATATGACACGCTGCTCTCCGACAACGCCACAAACATCTCAAAAGGTCAGAAGCAGCTTCTGACTATCGCCCGCGCGATGCTTTTAAGTTCGCATATGCTGATACTCGACGAAGCGACCTCCAACGTCGACACAAGGACGGAGAGGCGGATACAGTCGGCGATGCTGCGGCTGATGCGGGACGAAGACGGCCCGCGTACCTGTTTCGTCATCGCGCACCGGCTCTCCACCATCCGCAACGCCGATGTTATTTTAGTAATGCAAAACGGAGAGATCGTCGAGCAGGGACGCCACGACGAGCTGATTTCCCGCGGCGGCGAATACGCAAAGCTATACCGAAGCCAATTCGAGACCTGGTAAGTCTTTTATGCCATCTTGCTGATAATTCTGTCGATTATCTTTGCAAACTCTTCGGGGGACTCGCGGTTTTCCTTGTTTATCCAGACTCGCAGCGCCTGATAGCAGCCATAGGTGAGGAGATTATACATATACTCGATTTCTAACCCTTCGGAGTTGCCCAACCTGCGGAATATCTCATTCTGTATCATTATCGCCTGAGAAAACATCTTTTCCGGAAAAGCCGGATCGACGTTGTTGTTGACAAGCAGCCGGCAAAGGTCGATGTTTTCCTCAATGTTTTGACAGATGATCAGCACAATTTTTTCCGCCTGCGCGGGATTATCTTCAACGGCCTGATTCACCATTTGGATCAGGTCGTTTTCCATGTCCGCAAGCAGATCGAACTGAGAGCCGTAATACTTATAAAAGGTGGAGCGATTTACATCGGCCACTTCGCAAAGCTCTCTTATCGAAATATTATAGATATCGTTCTTCTCAAGCAGCGATACAAGCGCGTCTTTTAACAGCTGCTTTGTCATCGTTACCCGACGATTTTCTTTTTTCTTCATAAATAAACCTCAATTAAATTTTTTTTGAATATACAACACTTTCGGCGGTGCGTGTTGCGTTAACAACAGTTTAGCATTAATCAGTCGGTTGACAATCCAACACATGTGTATTATAATATAAAAAAGCATAAATGTCAAGACATATTTTGCTTTATTACCGCGAAAATTTCACCGGAGGTTTACTATATGCGCAAAATTGCTGATTTTATAGTGGAGCGGCGGCTCCCGATTTTTATTGTTATGCTCGCTCTGACTCTTGTCTGCGGCCTTGCCGCCCTCAAAGTCGGGGTAAATACCGACATGACGAAATATCTCCCCGATAACTCCCAGATGAAGGTCGGGGTTGACATAATGGATGAAGAATTTCCCGAGTCCGATGAAGAAAGCTCGGTTCGGGTTATGTTTACCGGTCTTTCGGAAGAAGAAAAAACCGAAGTTTTCCTTTCCCTTCAAAAAATCAAGTATATAAGCTCGATTGAATACGAGCCTGACAGCGAAGACTTTAACAAGAACGACAAAACCCTCTTCCTCGTCAAAACCGACTTTGATTACGGAAGCGACGAGATGAAGTCGATAGAAAATGAGCTCAACGGCTTTTCCGGCTACGACATGATATGGCAGTCAAACAGCGTTGAAGCGATTAAGGTGCCGCCGGTGGTACTGCTCTCGGCGCTTGCCCTTTTGATCGTCATTTTGTTTGTCATGTGCGAATCATGGATAGAGCCGGTGCTCTTCCTCGCTTCTACCGGCGCCGCGGTAGCTCTGAATCTCGGCTCAAACCTGTTCTTAGGTTCAGTCTCCGAACTTTCGATGTCGATAGCGCCGATACTCCAGCTTGTGCTGTCGATGGACTACTCGATAATTTTAATCAACCGTTATCGCCAGGAGCTTGAAGTTGCCGAAAACAAATACGCGGCGATGAAGGCGGCGCTTGCCAATTCAGCTTCGTCTATACTTTCCAGCGCCTTCACTACCGTTGTCGGACTGCTGGTGCTGGTTCTGATGAGCTTTAAGATAGGCCCCGAACTCGGAATCATCCTCGCCAAGGGCGTATTCATCAGCATGCTTACCGCTTTCACGGTACTTCCGACGCTTATCCTGATTTTCGACGAAGCCATCAAAAAGTCGGCTAAAAAGTCCCCGCAGTTTAAAATGGCGGGACTTACCAAATTCAGCCTTAAACTGCGCCGGGTAATGCCGGTAGTGCTGGTCGGACTTTTTGTCGCGTCTTTCATAATATCTCAGAATACCGGAATCTCCTTCTCTCAAACACCGGTCGACAAGATGGCCGGAGTCTTCCCCCGCGAAAACAACTTCGTTCTGCTTTACGAAAACGAGGACGAAGAAACCGCATGGAATCTTGCGTCAAGCGTTGAGGAGAACAATCTTGTAAAGGAAGTAATCGGTTATTCAAACACCGCCGGAAAGCTCTATTCCTCAGAGCAATTAAAAGATTTGGGCGACGGAGAATTTGAATTCGACGATACCGCGGCAAAGATATTGTATTACCGATATCACGACAGTTCGACAAACGAACTTACTTTCCCGGAATTCATCGATTTACTGAACAATAATGTTCTGAAAAACGAGAAGCTCTCGGAAAATATCACCGAAGAAGAAAAAGACGGCATCCTGATGCTGAAAAAGCTCAACGACAGAACAAATCTTAAAAAGGAAATGAACGCGGAGGAGATTGCCTCCTTCCTCGAAATGGACAAAGAGGCGGCGGAACAGCTGCTTTTCCTGCGCGCCATAAAAAATGCATCCGAATCCGGTGAGCTTGACCCCGCGGTTGCCGAACAACTTATCTCCGGAAAGGAACCGGCTGAGGTAATAGCCGAACTCACCGCCGCGGCAGTACCGCCTGCGCCTGTTGCGCCGCCGGCGGAACAGGAAGCGCAGATAAACCCGCAGGACATAATGTCTCAAATGACGCCGGAACAGGCAGCCATGCTTGCAGCGTCAGGCATAGACATATCTCAGATGTCCCCCGCCGAGCTTGCCGCGATGGCGGCGCAGTTCGGATTCGGAAGTCAGCCTCAGGCAGAACCGGAACCTCAGGTAGACCCCGAACAGGCGGCAAAAGCCGCCGCTGCCGCAGCGGCGCTCGAAGCGCTGACCAATCTGAAAGTTTCGGATATAACGCTTCCCGACTTTATCGATTTAATGATTGAATCCTCGTCCGAACCCGCATTTGCGGATAAATTCGACGCGGAGGAAATATCAACTCTTAAAGACGCCCGTGAGATAATCGATTATATCCTGTCTGACAAAAAATATCCCACGGACGAAATGACCTCGCTCCTGAAAAAATATTCCGACAACATAGACGAAAACGACATGAAGCTGCTCTATCTGTATGAAGCTTCCGAAAACGGATATAAGTCCGAGTGGACGATATCTGTCGAAGATTTGCTTAATTATCTCAACGACGATGTGATGAAAGCCCCGGAATTCTCCCGCTTCTTCGACGACGATATAAAGAAAGAGCTTTCCGACGCACAAAACGAGCTTAACGACAATCTGCCGGAGATTAAGGGAGATAGATACTCTCGTATAATCATCAGAACCGAATATCCCGATGAATCGGACGAAACCGAAAACTTCGTATCAAAACTCATAGACGGCGAGAAGCAGTTTTCAAAGCCGGCTTATCTTATCGGCACTTCGGTTATCCCGCATGAGATATCCGACGACTTCAACCGCGAGTTTTTGATAGTTTCGATAATCACCGCCCTCTCGATCTTCCTTGTAGTCATGATAACCTTCCGCTCGGTGTTTGTTCCGGCGCTGCTGGTGCTGCTGGTGCAGACCGCGGTTTATATCACCGTTGTCGTGGTCGGAATTCAGGGCTACAACATGATGCATATCGCTCTTCTCGTGGTACAGAGCATTCTTATGGGCGCCACTATCGACTATGCAATCGTGTTCATGAGCTATTACCGCGAAAATCGCGTGACTAAGGGAATACAGGACTCGCTCCAAGCGGCATACGAAGGCTCGATTCATACGATTATGACCTCCGGTCTGATCCTAATCCTTGTAACCGCAATTCTCGGCATCTTCGTGTCCGACCAGACAACGTCGCAGGTATGCTCAACCATATCGATAGGCGCGCTTGCGTCGGTGCTGCTGATATTGTTTGTTCTCCCCGGATGCGTCGCCTTGCTCGACAGATTCACCGCCGGCAAAAACCGGCTCAAGGAAAACAAGCCTGATAAAGCCGAGTCGGAATAATGCGGACAGGCAAGGCCGTAAGTTCTAAAAATATTACAGAATTATAACAATTAACGCCTACCTCTTGAAATATACAGCATGAAATGGTATAATAAGAACACCTATCGTTTTGCATAAATCACATCGACTCACACCGACCGTGTTGTATTATTTTGGAGCTGATAAAATGGCTGACAGCAGAAATCCCCTGAATGAACGCACTCGTCTGAACATCCCTGATTCTTCCCAGACTCAGACTTTCTCGATCCACGAGGATCGCGACACAGAGATTCGCAGCGTGCTTTCAAGCGTATACAACGCGCTTCGCGAGCGCGGATACAATCCCATTGATCAGATGGTAGGCTACCTTCTGACCGAGGATCCAACATATATCACCAATTATAAAAATGCCCGCGCGCTCATCCGCCGCGTCGACCGCGATGAGGTGCTCCGCGTGCTGCTTGCCGAATATCTGCGTATCTGACGAAAAAGCGTCACATGAAGCTTTACGATCTCAGAATACCTTGTGACATCGACTTTGACAGAGCCGCTGTCAGCAATATAACCGGCTTTGCCGGGCTTTACGAGCGTGACTTTAAATCAGCCGAACCGGGAGAGCTTGCCGCCCTCCCGAAAGCGGTTGCGCTCGGAGGGTTTGACGGAGTGCATCTCGGACATCGGGCGCTGCTGCGCAGTTGTGTCAAATACGCCGCCGAAAACCTGCTTCTGCCTTCGGTGTGGACCTTCGACGAAGCTCCGGGAGCGATATTCGCCTCTCACGGCGGGAAGGCGGTCTGTCTTTCCGACGCGCCGTCAAGGCGGGTGATGTTTGCCGAGGCGGGTATTGCCGCCGCTGCTTTCGAGGCGTTTTCCGATATCAGGAATATCTCTCCGGAAGCCTTTGTCAAAGATATACTAATCGGTACTTTGAATACAAAAGCCGCATTCTGCGGCTTTAATTTCACTTTCGGCGCCGGAGGGAAAGGCAAGGCTGACGACCTTGTCCGGTTGATGAAGCTGCACGGCGGAACGGCTGTCGTTGTCCCTCCCCTTGAGCTTGACGGCGCCCCGGTGAGTTCAACCCGAATAAGGGAGCTTTTGTCTGCGGGAGACGCCGGCGCCGCCGCCCGTCTTTTAGGCGAACCTTGGCGGCTGACCTCTGATGTCAGCCGCGGAAGGCAATTCGGTCGCCGTCTCGGCATCCCGACGATAAATCAGCACTTCCCTCCCGATATGCTTATCCCCCGATTCGGCGTTTATGAGACTCGATGCGAAATAGCCGGCGGGAGCTGTTATTCCGCGGTAACTAATGTCGGAATGCGGCCGACGGTATCATATCTTCCCGGCGGTGAGCCCGCGGCGATTGCCGAGAGCTATCTGATTGGATTTCAAGGCGATTTATACGGCAAAACCGTTTCCACCTCGTTTCTGCGATTCATCCGCCCGGAGATTAAATTCTCGTCGCCGGAACAGCTCGCCGAAGCGATGAAAAATGATATAGCAAAAGTAAAACCGGAACCCTGAGTGTAAAACGGGATTCCGGTTTTTTTATATTCAAATGGTCTTTAAATGAAAACAGAGACGCGTAACGCAGTAAGATTTCTTCGGAAGTCTTTTTTTATTCGCCCAGACCCTGCTTTACAAAACAGTATCTGTCGCCTCTCCAGCTTCCGGGGGAGTAGTTTCGGTTGGGACCGAAGCTGCCGGGATGGACGCCATAATCTTCGCCTGCAGGATGGTGGTGCGGACCGAAAAGGTTGCGGTTGCCGGTCAGAAGCTCAAGAGAGATGGTATTCTTTCCCTTCTTCAGAGCGGGGGTAATATCCGCCTTCCAATCAGCCCATGCAAGCTTTTTGACAAGAGCGCCGTTGACATACACATTTACCGCGACGGCAAAGGGACGGCCGATGTCGGCGATGACGCGGCGGGCGGGGTCTTCGATATCGAAGTCCTGAGAAAGTGTCATTTTTCCCGCGAAGAAGGGCCAGCCCTGAGTAACGATGTTGCCTCCGCTGAGATTAAAGTTTTGATTCGTAAGCACAAATCCGGGATCCGACTGAGTAAACAGCGTCGCTCTTGCGCCTTCGGTGTAAGAGGAAAGCGAGTATACGCCGAAGTTTCCGACCAGATATACGGCTTCGATCTCGGTATCGTAAGTCAGCTTGTTGCGTTCCGTTTCAAGGACATTTTCGCCGAAGAGGACGTCATAAACCTTTTGCTTCTGAGCAAAGCTGCCCTCAAATACGATCTCGTTCTCTCCGGGAACGACGAGTCCGCCGATATTTATCTTCTTCATCGACCTGTCTTTCCACCAGGAAACAAGGTCATGGCGAATGAGATTGCCGTTGACGGTCATCTTCCATTCGGGGGTGTATTCGGTGATAAGATACAGCTCGCGGCAGGCTTTGGGATCGAATTTGTCCGAAACGGTGAAAGTATATTTAAGTTTCAGCGGACTGTCGGCGCGCTTTTCAAGCAGCTCGTCCATTACGCCCAGAACCGGCTTTACGTCGCCGAATTCTTCCCATCCTCCGTCGCCGTCGCCGAGAGCGTAGCGGCAGAAATCGATGGTCAGGCAGTTTAGGTCGGTCTTGCGCGGGTCTGACTCGATGCGCCACTCGCGGCGGAGCGGAAGCGTTGCGGCGGGCGCCTTCGCGGCATCCGGCCGAGGCAATGATGAACCTGACAGCAGTATCGCCGACTGCATCGGCTCAAAATGTAGGTAAACAACCGTCTTTCCGTCTTCTATACGGGTGTCGGGGTTATATGCGGAAAGGGTTTCGAGGCGGTACCCGACGATATCGTCAGTAATCGGCAGTGTGATTTTTGCGTCGCAACCTTTTTCCTTGTCGAGGTTGACGAAATACCATACCTTGCCGCCTTCGATATCTCGCTCGGTGTAATGGATGCGCTCGATATCGCCGTTTCTGTCGGTTACGCTGACGGTTTTCAAAAGTTCATCGGTCAGGAACTTGACGCGGAATTCGGGGTCTTGCGGTATCTGTTTTATCTTCGCGTTCAGCGCCTTGACGCGGGAGTCAAAGCGGCCGTTTATCCGCATCGGAAGCGCGTCGAGGGCGTATATCCTGCCGCCGTCCTCGACATAGCGGGAAAGCAGCTCAAAGGTGCTCTCGTCAAGCGTTTCAAGCAGCGGCAATATTACCGCCGAATAAGAGCATTCGCCGATAATCAATCTGCCGTTTTCGGTCCTGCCGTGGTTCGCCATTATCGTCTCGTCGCCGTAATGATAATTTATATGCATTCCTGACAGCAGATTTGAACATTCAAGGAAAGAGCGGTCGAGCTTGCGGATGGCTTCGCAGTTGGTGCCGTCGTACGCAAGCCAGGCGCTGTGCATCGGGTGAATAAGCAAAGTCGAGGCGGGGTCGGAGCCGTCCGCTAAAAGTTTCCCAAGGCGGGAGATATAGTCGTTGTAGAGCTTATATTCGCTCCAGCCGGGCGACTGTTCATATACCGGCGCCGGATAGTCGCGCTTACGCAAACCGCGGATGGTATATCCCTCAAGATGCGCGCAGATGAGGTTGACGCCGTTGACAAACTGCCATTCAGCCATCCACTTCATCTCTTCGTAGGTCATATCCCAGCCGCAGCAGGCGTATATCTCGGTTAAGACGTGCTTTCTGCCCATCTGCCGCGCGGCGGAGCCGACTTGCTTCGGGATTATCGGAGAGGCGATCCATCGTCCGAGCCAGTCGATGCCCGGAATATGCTCATACTGATAGAAGGGCATTACTCCGGCGGTGCAGTACATCTGCGAGATGAGATTGTCCTCCATCATCGCGTGACCGGTCAGCTGACAGTTGTTTTCGTTGCACCAGTCGTAGATCTGTTTACCAAAAGAGTCGGTGTAAAGCCTTGAAACAACTTTCCAGAAATCATAGCGGAATTTTTCGGAACCAAGAACCGTCAAAAACAGAGAAATGAGATGGTCTTCCGGGAAATATCCGTTATCTTTTTCAAATTCTTCGGGCAGCGCGTAGCTCCACGGAATTTTGCAGCGGGCGAACTGCGGCTCGTCGGTAAAGAATCCCGGCATCGATTCGCCGCCGAAATCCTCGCCCAGCCTCTCTTTATACACCTCATAAGTGCTGTCGATGAAGGCGCGGACGACTTCGGGGTTCAGAAGGTCGACGTAATAGGGGTTCTTTACATGGCTTACCCAATAGAGCTTGTCGCCGTCGCGGACATTGTCTTTTGCCGCCGCAAGATCGGCGCCGAGGCTGCGGTAATGCCCGGTTCCGGTGATAATATACCAGCCGAGTATATCGCCGGGAGGAGTATCGCCGTCGCGGTATTCGCCGTATTCAAGGTTGCGGACATGGTAATAATCACCGAGATCGGTGACTTTGCCGCCGGCAAATCCGGACGGCCAGCCTTCCTCGTCGTATGACCACGCCTGCATGCCGGTTTTCTTTCCCTCGTCGATACAGGCGTTTATGCATTCAAACCAGTCGTCGGAAAGATATTCGGTTTCAAGTCCGCCTCGGGCGTGCATGAAGAAGCCACCAAGTCCCGCCTCCTTCATCGAGCGCACCTGACGGCGCAGCTCATTGGGCTCTAATTTGTCGTTCCATGACCAGAAAGGGATCCCCCGGTACTTCGCCGAAGGGTCGCGCAAAGAATCAAGATAATCTTTCATTTAGATTCACCTCAAACTTTGATTTATACGATAATTATTTCACATTCTTTTATTTGCCGCGGTTTTTAGCGGCGCATCAGCCGCGCCGGACGTTGTCGAATCTTATATTTATCTGCTCATATATGCCGGAGAAAATCCAGACCACCGCGAAAATATTGACTATCTGCAGCCCGGCGTTGATAAGCCAGTACCAGTCCGAGGCATATAAGCCGAAATAATTCAGAACCGAGGAAAGCTGCGTAATCAGTCCCGAAACGACAAAGAAAACAAGAGTGCGATACAGCCCTGCCTGCATCTTTTTCTTTCTTTCGGTTAATCGGGAAAAACGCTCGTCGTCAAGCTCGCCGCATTTTTCATAAATCAACTGCCTGAGCGCTTTTGAAACATGCAGCAGCAGAATTCCGGCAACTCCCGCCTCGGCCGCTGCGGCGGCGATAAGCGCGCAAAGCAGATAAAGGGTGTTGAAGGAGCGAAACATATTCAGGGTATAATATTTCGAAGCGAAAAGACTGAGCGCCCAGACGACTATATTAATCGGCAGCAGGATATAGGTAAGCTTCAAAGCCCGCTTTGAGCCGGCAAGCTCTTTTGAAGCGATTAAAAGTCCGGCGATAATAAATATCGTGCCGATAAAATCGGGTATGTAATTTATGCCGTCAAGAAAAATATCCGTCCAGAGACCGAAGCCGATACCAAGCGCAATAAGCGCTCGGTTTATCCTTCTCCGCTCAAGCAGCATGCTGTCGGATGAAACAGTCTGACTGTAAGAGGTCTGAAGACTGCGTAGGAAAGCCTTATCCGCCATAACCTGCCGCATCCAGAGAATAATCAGGCTAAGCCATATTATCCCGGCGGCGCCGGCGAAGACAAGATTTATTACAAGCAGGGCGGTCGGGTAATTTGCAAGGTCAAAGGTACCGTAGGCGGTGATTTCTCCTTCGTATTGCGAAGTTGAAAGATACTTCAGCTCAGGCAAAAGATTGAAAGCCCCGCGCATGACGGCGAAGACTGCCGAAGCGGTTTTGACGCGGTTCAAATTCTTTAAAACGCTGTCTCCGCCGTGACGAATCGAAAGATAAGACATGCCTTTGAAAAATCCGCCGAAGAACAGAACCATCAGCCCCGTTTCAAACACCGCCGAAAGGAAGGTGAAGACCAAAGAAAGCCCTTTGTCTTCAAGCGAAGGCAGTATTATCATAAGCGCAATTCTGACAATGCCGATATAAAGCAATCGCCTCGCCTGCTTTGAAGCGAAAGCCAAATCTTCCGAAAGATCGGAAAGACAGCCGAGACCGTAAAGAATCAACAGCCAGCCGATAAAATCGGGCAGGAAATCATTCATCCCTATAAGGGGATTGAAAAGAAAGCAAAAGCCGGCGGCAACAAAATTCAGCCCCATAAATTCATGGCGCTTAAACGACAAACCGGAGCTTTTTCTGCCGTCATCCGTTTTTTTATTATCAGATTTACGGTTCATTTACGGCTCCCCCTCTCTTTTTTTGTCATCGTCGTCCTTTTCTTGACGGTTTTTAACAATCCGATCAAGCGCTCTGTCAATAGGGCTGCGGTTTTCTTCCGGCATATCCTCATCCCCCGGAGCGCAGATGCGCATATAACATGAATAGATAAGCACCGCAATAGCTATCGCCCAGAATATGCCGTAGAGGATATACATTGAATTAAACGCGACTGCGGCGTCCCGGGGCATCAATGATGAAAGCATCGATATTACGCTCATCACGGCAAAGAGCGCCGTGTATATAAGCGAGCGGAGAGCCCGTCTCTCGACCATGTAATTGCTTATATCCCGCGCGATATAGATTATTCCGAGGATAATGAAGACATAAACCGCAAGCATGACTGCGGCCGAGAGAGCGGAAACGACAGTTTTAAATACGGTCGGTGCAGCCCCGCTCAGCGCAAGATAAATCCCCAGCCCGTCGTTCAGAGCCGAAATCGGAAGCGCTGCGCAGAGCAGATATACGGCGATGCCGAACCGGCGCGGCGCGTACGGACGCAGTTTTGATACGGCAAAAAGAATCAGCAGATAGCCGAAGATGTCGGGAAAGATATCCACCCCACGGCAGAAAAACAGCGTAAGATGAGCGATAAAAAGCAGACCGAAGCCCATGATCAGCTACCGCTGCCGGTCTCGGAAAGACCGTGACATCTCTTGTATTTTTTGCCGGATCCGCAGGGGCAGGGTTCGTTTCTGCCTATCTTTTTGCCCATATAAGTTCCTCTTATCGGGTCAAAGCCGGGTATGTCGGAAAGACCGCCCGTCGGGCGCGGAGCTTCGGCGGCTGACGGCTTAATCGCGCCGTTCTTTATCTGTTCTCGGAGCTGCGCCGCCTGTTCCTCGGTGAGCTTTACGAGTTTTTCGCCTTCGGGTGTCTTTATCCTGACCGTCTGACCGGCGACCGGCAGCGGCGGCGATGCGGACGGTATGTTTCTTGAGGGCTGAGGTCTCTGACCTTCAAGCCTCTCTCCGGTAATATGCGCGACTTCGACGCGTCTGACTTCATTTCTCGGCACGACCGAGTAAATCATCCTTACCGTCTTTGCGTGGATATTCGCGATCATCTCGTCGAACATATCCGCGCCTAAGAGACGGTATTCGTCGATAGGCTTTCTCTGAGCGTAGGCGTTGAGCCCGACGCTGTCTTTTAAGTCGTCCATCGCGTCGATGTGAATCATCCACTCCGAGTCGACGGAACGCAGCAGCACAACTCTCTCGACTTCGCGTATCTTGTCGCCGAACAGCTCTTCTTTTTCCGCGTATGCTTCCGCAGCGCGCTTTTTCAGCATCTGCTTTATATAATCACGGGTAAGATCGCTTTTCTGCTCATGCGTGAATTTCCAGTCGTCTTCGATAATCAGCATTGACGGCATTTCCGCCTTTACCTGCGCAAGCGGCCAGTTTTCCGGGTCTTCGTCGGCGCAGACGGCGTCGACGGTGCCGTCGATGAAGTTATGTATCATCGTGATGATATCGTCCTTGATATCCATTCCGTCAAGGACTTCCATCCGCTGCTTGTAAATAAGCGTCCGCTGCTGATTCATTACGTCGTCGTATTCAAGGACGTTGCGGCGGCGGGAGAAGTTCTGAGCTTCAAGCTGCTTCTGGGCGTTCTCTATCGAGTTTGTGAGTATATTCGCTTCGATGGGCTGGTCTTCCTCAAGTCCGAGGCGGTCTACCATTCCGATGACGCGCTCGGAACCGAACAGACGCATAAGATCGTCTTCGAGAGACAGGAAAAAGCGGGATTCGCCGGGGTCGCCCTGACGGCCGGAACGGCCGCGGAGCTGGTTGTCGATTCGCCGCGCTTCATGGCGCTCGGTTCCGACAATGAACAGTCCCCCGACGTCGCAGACCTGCTTTGCGAGCGGAGCGATTTGTTCTTTATATTTCGCGTGGAGTTCGCGGAAGACTTCTCTTGAAGCAAGGACTTCCTCATCCTTGGTTTCGGCGGCGGAAACGGCGGAGGCGATCATTTCGTCGGTGTAGTCCTGACGCTTCATCTCCTGTTTTGCCATAAATTCGGGATTGCCGCCAAGCATTATGTCGGTGCCGCGTCCCGCCATGTTGGTCGCGATGGTGACGGTGCCTATCCGGCCGGCGCCGGCGACAATCTCCGCCTCGCGCTCGTGATACTTGGCGTTGAGGACGGTGTGCTCAATGCCGTCGAGCTTGAGCAGCCTCGAAAGCTCCTCCGACTTTTCTATCGACACCGTTCCGACGAGCACCGGCTGTCCTTTTTGATGACATTCCTTTATCTGCCTGATTATCGCGTTGTATTTGCCTTTTTTGCTTTTGTAGACGGTGTCCGGATGATCTATGCGGATCATCGGCATATTTGTCGGGATTTCGACGACGTCGAGCTTGTATATCTCGCGGAATTCATCCTCTTCGGTCTTGGCGGTTCCGGTCATGCCGGAAAGCTTATTGTAAAAGCGGAAATAGTTTTGGAAGGTTATTGTCGCAAGGGTCTTATTTTCCTTCTGAACGGTCACCTTTTCTTTCGCCTCTATCGCCTGATGAAGACCGTCGGAGTAGCGGCGGCCGGGCATGATACGGCCGGTGAACGCGTCGACGATGAAGACTTCGTTATCTTTTACGACATAGTCTATCTCGTTGTGCATTATGCCGTGAGCGCGGACCGCCTGCTGGACATGATGCTGGAGAGTTGAGTTTTCCGGGTCGGAAAGATTTTCCACCGCGAAAAATTTCTCGGCTTTGGCAATGCCGGAGGCGGTAAGAAGGGTGGTTCTCTGTTTTTCGTCGACGATATAGTCGGCGTCGACATCGTCGGTCTCTTGTTTGTCGTCGACTTCCTTTATGCGGAACTCGCGGAGGGTACGGACGAAGTTGTCGGCTTTGACATACATATCCGTCGATTCTTCGCCGGCGCCGGAGATGATAAGCGGCGTCCGCGCTTCGTCTATCAGAATCGAGTCGACTTCGTCAACGATAGCGAAGTTGTGACCGCGCTGAACCATATTCTCTTTGTAGATAACCATGTTATCTCGCAGATAGTCGAAACCGAATTCGTTGTTGGTGCCGTAAGTTATATCGGCGCCATACGCCGCCTGCTTTTCGGCGCGGGTCTGGTCATGGATTACAAGACCGCAGGTGAGACCTAAGAAGTTATAAACTCTTCCCATCTCCTCCATACCGACTCTTGCAAGGTATTCGTTTACGGTAACGATATGAACGCCCTTGCCGGAAAGCGCGTTGAGCACCGAAGGCATTGTTGCGACAAGCGTTTTTCCCTCGCCGGTCTTCATCTCTGCGATCCGTCCCTGATGCAGGACGATGCCGCCCATCAGCTGAACTCGGAACGGGCGCTTGCCGAGAACTCTGTCAGCCGCTTCGCGGACAGAGGCGAAAGTTTCGACCAAAACATCATCAAGCGAAGCTCCGGCTTCAACGGCGCGCCGCTTCTCCGCTATAATCGCGCGGAGTTCCTCGTCGCTTTTCGCCTTATACGAGTCGGCGAGCGCTTCGATGCTGTCTACCGTCGGAATCAGCTTTTTTATCTGTCTTTCCGAATAAGTTCCGAAAATCAGTTCAAATAAGTTTTTTGACATATGTGAAATTTACCTGCTTTATAAAAAATCGCGCCGCAAAGACGCGGCATAGCTGCCGGATTAAACAATGAGCGCGGAAAATTATCTTACATTATATTATTATATCATGCGGCCGCGCCGATTAAAAGATGAATTTGTAAATATATGACTTTACATTCATCACATGACAAAAAGCCCTCTCCCGGTAAATCAGAGAGAAGGCGATTGAGTCAGCTTTTCGATGCGCAATCACGGCAGAGACCGTAAAGAACGTTGCAGAAAGGGTCGAGGGAAAAGCCGTGTTCGGCTAAAATATGCGGGGCGAGTTTTTCGAGATATTCGCACTCTATATGCGTAAGCCCTCCGCATTTTCGGCAGACCAGATGATAATGCCTCTCGCCGCCATCGCCGTTTTTTCCGCAGAGCATCCAGCAGGCAGGCTGACCTTCGCCGCTGTAAAGGCGGCAGGCAAGTCCTTCGCTTTCCAGTTTCTCGAGGGTGCGGTAAACCGTCGCCTGGCTGATAGACGCCCCTTTTTCCTTCAGCAGCTCCGTCAGCTCAAGCGCGTTGTAATGCCGCCCCCGCTCCTCTTCGAGAAAAGAGAGGATGAGCCGGCGCTGCTTTGTTACATATGAACTTTTGCTTTTTTCGGTTTTCATGATGATATGTAAGTCGTTTAATCGTCTTTTTCGATAAATTCGCGGTAGATAACGCTTTTTGCAACCCCGCGGTCGCGTGCGGCGGCTTTGCAGGCTTCGTTTTTTGAAAGCCCCAGATTTTCCATATAATATTCGGCGTGCTGACGCGGCGTCATGCTGCGCCAGAACTCACTTCCCGCCTGTCTTCCCTCGACAACAAGGACAAATTCCCCCCTCGGTTCGACGGCTTCAAAATAAGAGACAGCGCCGTCGATGTCGCCGCGCCAAATCTCCTCGTTCAATTTGGTAAGCTCGCGGCAGACGGCTATTTTGCGGTTGCCGAAAGCTTCTTTGATAAGTCCCAAAGTTGTGAGGAGCCGATGGGGAGATTCGTAAAAAATGAGGGTTCGGGTGTCGGAGGCAATATCGGAAAGCCGCTGCTTCTGCTTCGACGTCCTGCCGGAATCGGATAAGAAGCCTTCAAAAGCGAACCGGCTGGTGTCAAGCCCGGAAAGGACAAGGGCGGTAAGAGCGGCGTTAGGTCCGGGTATACAGCTCACACAAATCCCGGCGTCAACGCAGGCTGCTGCAAGCTCGGCGCCGGGATCGGATATCCCCGGCATTCCGGCGTCGGTGATAACGGCGCAGGACGCCCCCTCTTTCAGCTTTTCGATTATATATTCAGAAGCGGCGCGCATATTGTGTTCGCGATACGGCATCAACGAACGCTTTATTCCGAAAGCGGCAAGCAGCTTCGCACCGACGCGGGTATCTTCGGCGGCGACTATATCGGCTTCGCTTAAGACTTTAAGCGCCCTCGACGAAAGGTCGGCAAGATTGCCTATCGGGGTAGCAACCAGATAAAGGGTGCCGGACTGTATCTTGTTTTTTTCTTCAGAGGTTTCGGGCGCGAAGGAAAGATTCATCGAATTCACCGGTTTCAAAAATCCGTCTGTAATCGGAAGTTAGTATTTTTTCGCCGCCGGTCTCATATAAAATCAGCGGTCTTGTTACAAAAACATCGTCTTTTCCGCCGCGCCGCCCTTCGCAGAGGACGAGCGAAGCGGGATGAGCCACGCTGTGGTGTATCATGGTCATCCGCCGAAGTCCGAGTCCGCCCTCCCGCATGGCAGCCAGTAGATCGGGGAGGCGGTCGGGACGATAAACGCAGTAAAAAGCGCCGCCGGTTCCGAGTATCGCTCCGGCGTTGCGGCAAAAATCGTCGATACCGCCGTGAATTTCATGCCTGGCGGCGTTTTTGCCCTCGTCTTCCGCGGGAAATCCGCTGTCGGTTTTCATAAAAGGCGGATTCGCGGCGACGGCGTCGGGATGACGGGAGGGTCGGTAATCGCGCAGGTCGCAGTGCAGCGGCTCTATTTTTTCACAGAGACCGTTTTCGACGATATTTTTACAGAGAAGCCGATATTGCCTCTCCTGAATTTCTATCGCGGCAACCTTGTCCGCCCGTCCCCTTGAAGCGGCAAGCAAAGATACCGCGCCGGAACCGGAGCCGTATTCCACCAAAAAGCTGCATTTTCTTATATAAGCCGCCAGAAGCAGAGCGTCGGTGCCGAACTTTAAGCCGGCTTTGTCCTGGCGCAGGGTCAGTCCCTCGCCTATTTCAATTGTTTCCATTAAAATTCTCTTTAAAAAAAGCAGACCGCACAGGTCTGCTTGAGATGCAGCAATATTCGTGTTTTGCCGCAGCTCCAATGCTTTTTTTTGCTTTGCTGTCAGACTTACGGTTCTTTTACCGCTTCGACGGGACATACTCCGGCGCAGGCGCCGCAGTCGATGCATGAATCGGCATCGATCACATATTTACCGTCGTTTTCCGAAATAGCTCCTACCGGACATTCGTCAGCGCAGCTGCCGCATCCGATGCAGGCATCAGCATCAATTTTATATGCCATGATACACACCTCCCAGTTATTGTTAAGCAATTATACCACATACAGGCGGATAAATCAATATATTAAATGAAAATAATGATTTTTTGCATTTTTTTTGCAATCATCAGTCGCTGCTGCCGGAATTTCGACCGGAGTTGCGCCGGTAGCTGCGATTGCGGTTCTTTGTATTGCCGCGGTATTTCTTTTTGGATTTGCGCTTCGGCTTTTTTTCCGCCTGAGCAGCGTCAGCAGCTTCCGTTTCGTCCGAAATATCGGTTTCGGAGATTTCTGAAGTTTCATCGCCGTCTGTAAGCTCATCGTCTTCATCCGCGGCATCGTTGTCTTCGATATCTTCCGTTTGCCGCTCCGGCTCCTCTTCTTCCGATGTTTCCGGTTCGGATGCCGGTCGGGGGATAAAATTCCCTCTTTCCGCCTCGGCTATTTTTTCCGGATCAGACGAGACGAGGGCTAAGTCGTATATATTAATTCCGCCGTTGTCCGGAGATTCAAGCTTTACTTTTACAAGCGAGGCGAGGGCGTTTAGCTCGATGACGACGCCGACGCCGTCCGGCGTTGCGACGCGGCTGTCGATCGGAGGCATCTCGCTCAGCATTTCCACATACATATCGTACTCAAAGCGGAGGCAGCACATCAGCCGTCCGCAGGAGCCGGATATCTTGTTGCTGTTGAGCGAAAGATTCTGCTCTTTTGCCATATGAATTGAAACCTGACCGAAATCGGAAAGAAAAGTGGCGCAGCAAAAAGGACGGCCGCAGACGCCGAGACCGCCTAAGAGTTTTGCTTCGTCTCGGATGCCTACCTGACGCATTTCTATCCGTGTGCGGAAAACCGACGCCAGATCCTTTACAAGCTCGCGGAAATCAACTCTTCCTTCCGCGGTGAAATAGAACAACAGCTTGGAGTTGTCGAAGGTGTATTCGACATCGATTAAATTCATCTGAAGGCCGTGAGCGCGAATTCGTTCAAGGCATATCTCTGCGGCTTCCTTTTCCCTTTCGCAGTTGAGGTTTTTATGCTCGTCATCCTCCGGAGTCGCGGCGCGGAGGGCGCGGCGGAGCGGCGGAACTATCTGACTTCCGGAAACAAAGCGGTTGCCGATGCGGCAGGTGCCGTATTCAATACCGCGCGCGGTCTCGACTATTACCCCGCAAAGCGGCTGATATTGCTCGCCCTGAGGGTCGAAATAATATATTTTGCCGGTTCTCTGGAACTGAACGCCGATTATCTCGACGCTCTCGGGAATTGCTTCGGCATCTGCCGGGACAGTTTCTTCCTCGAAATCCGATTCGGACAAAACTATATCTTCGTCCTGCAAGGCGATGTCGTTTAAGTCAAATGAGGAGTTTTCTTCGTTTGTATAATCTTCTTTTATCATAAAATCAGGTTCGCTTTCAAAATAAATACGCTTGTGTCGCTTTTCTGCCGGCTTTACGCGGCTTTCTCCCCCGCCTATCCGATTATCCGATCCGGCTCAGGCGGTAGAGCATCGAGATTTGAGTGGTGTAGACATTTACGTTCATCGCAAGCTCTGTAATGGTGCCGTCGATTATCGAAAACATCTCTGAGAGATTTGCAAGCGGAGTCTCCTCCGAAGCCTCTTTCGGCTCCTCCGGAGTTCGGTAAAAAAGCAGCGCCGACGAATCAATATCGGGGTTGACTTTTGCCGCGATAAGGTCTCGCAGCGCGAATTCGGAAAGAGAAAGTATCTCCGCAAGCTCAAGTCTGTCCGACGGCAGGCGGGCGGCGAGTGAAAACAGCTCAGCTTTCAGCTTCGTCGGACGGCTGCTGGAACAAAGTCTGGCCGAAATCGAAATCAGGTCGGAGGCGAGAGCTCTGTCCCCGCTTTCCGCCGTTACGGCGCGGGAGGAGAGCGACTTTATCGCTCCGCCTATCGTCCCTCGCGCCGCTCTTACCGCAACATCGAGATCGTCCGGGCTGAAATTCCGGGATTTTTTTACATTTTCGAGCAGATAGTCCCGAAGCTCTTCGTCGGAAAAAAGCTCCATCCGCAGCACCGGCGCGCGGGAGCGCACGGTAGGCAAAAGCCCTGACGCAGAAGTGCAGAGCAGGAAAAAATATATGTTTCTCGGCGGCTCTTCAAGCAGCTTTAAAAGAGTGTTTTGAGAGGCGGTGCTCATATCCTGCGCCTCGTCGAAGATAAATACCCGACAGTCAAGCTCATTCGGCGTCATCGCAGCGTCGCTTTTCAGGGCACGAATCTCGTCGACGGTTATCGATTTGTGCCCCGGCTGAGGCGCGAAAATTACAACGTCGGGGGATACCATCCGCTTTACCTTTGAAGCGAATTTTCCTCCGGCAAGGGCGGCTGCCGCCGAAACTGCGAGCAGCGTTTTCCCCGAGCCGTCCGGTCCTTCGAGGATATAGGCGTGGGCGAGATCTCCCGCTTCGATTCTTAAGCTTATAAAAGAGACAAGCTCGGAATTACCGTAAATATCGGAAAAGGGGCTGCTCTCTTTAGACGGGGAGCCGCCCTTGGTTTTTGCCATCTGATTTTCCTTTAAACTCGCTGGAAATTTTCGACGTCAATGACGAATATCGTCGCGCCGCCGACGACAACCTCCGCAGGGAAGCTGGCGTAAGGCTGTCCGGTGTAACTCATGCTGACCGGCGCCTGCTGAACGCGCTTCTTCGAATATTTGCCGATGATCTCAATGCAGGTGTCGACTTCCTCATTTTGTACGCCGATGAGGAAGGTCGAATTGCCGTTCATCAGGAAGCCCCCGGTGGAGGCTATTTTGGTTACGAAAAAGCCGTTTTTTGAAAGGTTGGAATTTACAATATTGGCGTCATCGTTATTGATTATGGCAATAATCAGCTTCATCGCGCTGCCTCCGTTTTATAAAAAATATATGTTTAGGTTTTTACAACAACCGACGCGGTATTTATGCCGGAATTCAAAAGCAGCTTCACCGCTTCTTTTGATATCAGCTCTCCCGGCATGACCGCCGGAACTCCCGGCGGGTAGGGATAGAGCGGAGAAGCGCATATCTGCCCTGTCGCGTCCTCAAGCCTTATCGTCCGGTGCGCCGCAAGCGATGCTTCGCGCAGCGTCATGACAGGTTCGGGGAGCGGAATATCATATATCATATCCGGCAGCGGCTCGCGCGCTTTTACCGGTCTCAGCTCCGCTGCCGCAGCGATCAGTCTTTCGAAATCGGATTCGGTGTTCATGACTGACGGGATGAAAACAACGTCCCGACTGTCGGAAAACTCGCATTCAACGCCCTTTTCACTCAGTCCGTCGGCGATTTCCGCGGCGTTTTCGGCGCGTATCACCATTCTGAACGGGTCGCGGCAACGAGGGGGCGCTGTCAGAAATTCATAGCCGAAGCTTTCGAGACGACTCTGCGCCGAAAGGATCAGCGAGAGCAGCGCCGACAGCTCCTCCCGACCGCTCCTGCACATCCTGTAAAGACAGCGCTCCGTCGAAAGATTTATGATAAACGAGGGAGATGTCGACGCAAAGAGCCGCATGGCAGCCAAAGCGTCGTCCCGGTTAAGCCCCGAAGCGACGGAAAGATGAAGCAGCGCCGAACCGGTAAGCGCGGGGAGCGTCTTGTGAAGCGAATCTACCGAAACATCGGCTCCGCAGGCAAGCGGATGCATCTCTCCGACGCTGTGGAATTTCAGATGAGCGCCGTGCGCCGAGTCGACTATAAGCAGACAGTCGTTTTCGCGGCATTTACGGGAAAGCTCGCCGATATCAATCATTCTGCCGTAATAATCCGGCGACGTAACCATGACGGCGCAGCCTTTCGGTATTTCCCCTTTAATGTCTATCCACTCCGGCTGAATGCCGAGGAGGGTGAAGGCGTTTATAATAGATTTGTGCAGCGCGCGGGGGCAGGCGAAACGCCCCTTTGCGATATGCCCCAATCTGACGGCTGCCATAAGCGCGCCGGTCGAACCGAATGCCGAATAAACGGTCGCCGCAGTTCCGTAGAGCTTTGCCGCCTCGTTATAGGCGAGATCAAAAGGATCGCCTTCTGCGGGAGATAGCGAATTTCCGGTCTGGGCATGTTCGGTCAGATCGTAAAAAGCGTCAGGCGTAAGTCCTGCCGCGCCTTTGTTGCCCGGCATATGAAAACGGGCGGGAGATGACGCGATATACGCGCTTATTCCGTCGAAAAGCGGCTGTTTTATCTTATACATATCGGTTTATTTTTGATTACAAAGCTCCGATAATATTATATCACCGTGACGGCGATTTGTCAAGCAATAATAAAACGGCGCGGAGGCGGGTTGAAGATAAATTCGTTCCGTCTCCGCGCATTTTTCGCGGTATATTCAAAATAAATTTACGCGCAGAAGCGTAGGTTTATTTTGTAAATAATTTGCGCGCAAAGTGTCAGGCATTTGGGTATTATTTAGTAAGAACTTTGTGCAATTCTCCGCTCATGTAGTCGGGTTTCGGCTCGTCAATGCCGTCGCGCAGCAGCTCATATCGGAACTCGCGGACGCAGCCGAGCTGCCAGTCTACGCGGATAAGCTCGTTCTCGCCCGAGTGATGCTCTACCGAATATGTCCCTTCATAGCCGTTAACGGCAAGGCGGCGCATGATTTCGCGGGCGTCGGGCATGGTGCTTGCCGGCACATGAGTGTGCATCGCGTACTTCAGCGCGTATTCAGTGCCGGGAATGAGGTCGTCGCCGATAAAGCCGTTGAAGTGGAAAAGATGGCCGTAGTTCTTCATATCGACCGCTTCCGCGACCTTTATGAGGTTTGCCGAGCTCTTATCCCAGCCCCAATGGTTCTCCGGACCTATCTTCGCGCCGAATTCGCCGCAAATCTTGCAATACTCGCGGAAGGTTTTTACGATATATTCGAAAGCCTCGTCGGGCATCGGCGACATATCGCCGCCGAAGTCTATGCGGACGGTCTTCGCGCCGAGGATTTCGGCAGCCTTCAGGTATTCGAGCATCTTTTCCTTATGCGCCCTGCGCTTGCCCTCGTCGTCCTCCCAGAGGTGGGGACCGTCGATGCAGAGGTTGGCAAGGCTGATGCCGCGCTCGTCCATCGCTTCGCGGATCTTTTTCATGAAGCTTTCGTCGGTCGTCGGGGTAAATCCCGTCCAGATATCCGCATATTCTACGCGGTAACGGTAGTAAAGCAGGTCGAGATAGCCGAAAACGTCAAGCTTTCCCTGTCCCTGAAGTCCGTGGAATGAATATGAAGCAAGAGAAATGTTCGGAATCATGTAATTACTCCTTGTTATATAAAAATTCTATATATTAAACTCCGGAATAAGCGGCGAATCCGCCGTCGATCGGAACGACCACACCGGTTACAAAACCGGCGGCCTTATCGTCGAGCAGCCAGAGCACCGCGCCGATGAGATCGGAAACTTCGCCGAACCGCCCCATCGGGGTGTGGTTGAGTATTTTTTCCGAACGCGGGGTCAGCGAGCCGTCGGGTTTCAGCAGCAGGTCGCGGTTCTGGTCGGTGATGAAGAAGCCGGGAGCTATTGCGTTTACCCTCATCCCGCTCTTTGCGAAGTGAACGGCAAGCCATTGGGTGAAGTTGGATACCGCCGCCTTTGCGCCGGAATACGCCGGAATCTTCGTCAGCGGACGGAAAGCGTTCATCGAGCTTACGTTGAGGATAACCGGTTTTTCGCGCTTGAGCATCTCGCGGGCGAAGACCTGCGTCGGCAGCAGTGTTCCCAAAAAGTTGAGGTTGAAAACGAAACTGACGCCGTCGGGATCGAGGTCAAAGAAAGTCTTTATATCCTTCGCTTCTTCCGAAAGATCCTCCGGGTCGAAATATTCTTTTGATGTGGTGCCTTTGGGGTTGTTGCCGCCGGCGCCGTTTAAAAGAATGTCTATCCCGCCGAATTTTTCGAGGATTACATCCCGCGCCGCTTCGAGCGACTTTTTATCGAGGACATTTGCCTCAACGGCAATAGCCGAGCCGCCGTCCGCCTTTATAGCGTCGGCTACCTTATCGGCGGCGTCAAGCCTTAAGTCACATACCGCGACGTTTGCGCCGCAGGCGGCTATCGCTTTTGAAAACTCGGAGCAGAGCACTCCGCCGCCGCCGGTAACAACGGCGGTCTTACCCTTTAAATCTATTTTGAACGGCAGTTTCATTTTGTTTTATTCCTTTCACTTATTTATATAAAATAATTTTAGTCTTCGTAATAAGCTATCGTCGTCATCAAAGAATAGGTCGGGCTGGAGGTATTGAGACGGCTGTATTGCACGACAATCGGCACATTGGACTCAACCAGGGCGGCATACGGGACGTCGCGGGGGATGAGGTTTCCTTCGGCATCTTTGAGCTTGTCGAGCCGGATATGGTGCGTCATCCGGGCGCCGCAGAACGATGAGAAAGCGTCGGTCGCCGGGCGGTCTTCAAAGAAAAGGGTAAGCTTTATTTCGGCGTCTTTGTCGCCGGTATTGATTACGCATATCGCCTCGTGAGAAGGGGTGGTGATCTTTGAAACCGAGTCGAGGTAGCAGTCGGGGATAAGCCATGTCTTTTTTCCGTAAGCTTTCATTTGCTTTATTCTCCTTTATTTTATATTTGGGTTAATTAAATTCGGGGAATTAGATTCAAGAGTTAAGCACGAAATCTGCGATATCTTCGGCTTTTTCCGCAATCAGTTCGGCGCCGTTTTCAATGAGTACCTCCTTCGGGCGGAAGCCCCAGGCGACTCCGAGCGGAAACATTCCGGCATTGCGGGCGGTCTTCATGTCGACGTCGCTGTCGCCGCAGAAAACCACTTCTTCGGGTGACAGTCCAAACTCCGAGGCTATATGCAGCGACGCTTCCGGGTCAGGCTTTACATTGAAGATGCCGGCGCCGATAATCATATCGAAGGTGCCTTCCGGTAAAAGATGTGTGAGAATCTTATGCGACGGGGCGTCCTGTTTGTTGGTATGAACAAAGAGTTTAATTCCCGCGTCTTTCAGCCGGAAAATCGTCTCCTCCATGCCGTCATAAAAGCGGACGTTATCGGCGCAATGCAGATAATAAAGCGCGTCATACAGCGCGAAGGCTTTTTCAAATTCGGCGGATGATTCATCGATTCCGTCCGGCAGCGATTTTAAAACGAAGGTACGCGCGCCGTGATTTATGTTTTGAAGCAGCTCCTCCTCGGTGTTTTTCTTGTGGCCGAGTATGCCTAACATCTCATTCATTGAGGCTGCAAGGTCATCGAGAGTATAGCAGAGAGTACCGTCGAGGTCGAAAATAACAGCTTTATAACGGGGCATTCATGTTTTTCCTTTCATAAGATATACACTATTATTATACAACGAAGCGGGCGAAATGTCAACCTCGGCGGCATAATTAAATATTTCGCCGAAAAATCGCTTTATACTCTTGCAAAATTATGCGGAATGTGTTATCATCATATCGGGGAAAAACCGAATGTATTATAATGAAAAGAGGTAAAAAAATGGGAAAAATCAGAATCGGACTTATCGGCTGCGGCATTATCGGAGAAAGCCATCTTGCCTGCTACCGTGACCAGACCCCGGACGCCGAAGTCGTCGCCGTCTGCGAAATACTGCCGGACCGGCTGAAAGACGTCGCCGACAGGTTCAACATAAAGAAAAGATACACGAACATCGGCAACATGCTCGCCAATCCCGATATCGACCTGATCGACATCTGCCTTCACAACAACTGGCATGCCCCGGTCGCGATAGCCGCGATGGAAGCCGGAAAGGACGTCTACTGCGAAAAGCCGATGGCCGGCTCTTACGCCGACGCCAAGGCGATGTACGACTGCTCCGTCCGCACCGGCCGCAAGCTGCACATTCAGCTCTCCATGATTTACTCAAACGAGGCGAAGGCGGCCAAGCGCTTTATCGAAGCGGATATGTTAGGTGAGATTTATCACATGCGCAGCTACGGATTCCGCCGCCGCGGCCGTCCCTATGTCGACGGTTACGCGCGCAAGGAATTTGTAAACACCAAAACCGCCGGCGGCGGCGCCCTCTTTGACATGGGCGTTTATCACATCAGCAAACTGCTCTGGCTTACCGGTATCCCGAAGCTTGAAAGAGTCTGCGGCAGCGTTTACGCAAAGCTGCCGATGGACGAAAAGCGCCGGGAAATTTCCGGATATAACGTTGAAGAGCTCGGCACCGGATACGCGACATATGAAGGCGGACTTACGATGGATATCCTTGAAAGCTGGGCAATTTACGCGCGTCCCTTCCCGTCAAGCATAATCTGCGGCTCAAAGGGCGGACTTTCGATGTCTCCGCTCACTTTCCATTCAGCTATGGAAGACATTCAGTCTGACACCACCTTCGACCTTTCGCAGTTCGATTATCTCAACCACACCGTTTATCCGGAGATGGCTATGTATGACAACAGCCAGATCCACCTCATAGCCGCGCTTCAGGGCAAGTGCGAACTGCTTCCGACGAGGGAAATCGCGCTTCAGACCCAGCTTGTTCAGGAGGGAATCTACATCTCGAACCGCCTCGGCCGCGAAGTTACGGCGGAGGAGATAGCGCAGCATTCCGTTTCGACCGCGCTTGAAGTACCGAACCTTATCGCCGATGGGAAGGAATGAGATATTCCGCGAAAACCCGACAGACACAATCAATAGTTGAAAAATCAATATAAAAACCGGAGCTGCGGCAAGATTTGAGTTTTGCCGCAGCTCCGTAATTTGCTATGCAGTATTTATCCAAAATTTATCGCCGTGGGGCGGGTTCCTTTGTTTTAACACATCAAAAGGTTACGGTCGCTTTATTCGATTCTACGGTCTGACCCGATCCGTCGGTAATGATGCAATAAACGGTGAAAGGCTCGCTGCCATAGAGATCCCGTTCGTCAATTCCCACTTCCAATTCGTCGGTTCTTGAAAATGATTCATTGATTTTATAATTATATCCCCGCTGGCCTTTATACCAGTAACGCCATTCATATTTATAAGGACCGTATCCGCCGGAAACTTCTACGGTAAATCCGAAAAATTCAAAGCTCCATTCCAGTTTCGCGCTCTTGGGATGCTTTGTGACTTTCAGAATGTCCGCATCTGTCACATCCGCCGATTTCGAGTTTACGGTCTGACCGGATGAATCGGTAATTCTGCAAAAAACGGTAAATACGCCGTGGTAATAGACAAGTTCCTGCATATCTACCAACAAAGTAGCGGTGTGGGTTTTATCATTTGATGTGTATGTGTTGCTTTCAAATGTCTCGCCCCCATACCGGTAACACCACTCGTAAGTATACGGCGCCTTGCCGCCTTCAATTTTGACGGTGAAATCGAAATAATCCCAGTCGCCGGTCAGAATCTGGTTCTTCGGATGTTCAGTGACATACAAAGTATAGACTCTGCCCTCCACCGTCGCTTTATATGAAGTGACCGACTGCCCCGATGAATCGGTAATGACGCATACGGCTTTGAAATTACCGTATTTATCGATCATTTCTTGTAATACGTCAAGTGTTGTGCTGTTGGTTTTTTCGTCCGTCTCCTGATTCGTTGTTGCATAAGAGCCGTTCCCGTAAAAGTATTCCCATGTATAGGTATACGGGGCTTTGCCGCCGGAAATTTTCACCGTGAAGGTGAATTCCTGAACGGCAGCGATCATCTGCCCATCCTTGGGCTGCTGCGTTATGGTCAGCTTTTCCGTGGCTTTCGGTATCACGCTCGCAATCCCCGATTCCGCGGTATGACCGGCAGAATCGGTCACGACGCACCAGATAGTGAACACACCCTTATTGTCAACGACATTCAGGGTTATTTTATCGGTTTTATTCGATGACGTCTGAGATTTTGTTTCAACGCTTCCGGAACCGTATTTGTAACACCATTTATAAGTGTATGGCGCTTCACCGCCGGTAATTGCCACCGAGAAAGTAAGATTCTCGCTCGGAGATTTAGTCATCTGCTGATCCTTGGGATGCTCAGTGAAAAATACTCCTTCCGAAACAAGCGCGTTGGCTTTTTCAGATGTGACAGTTTTGCCTTCTTCATCGGTTATAACGCACCAGATGGCGAAAACGCCTTTATTGTCGCTTACCGAAAGGGTGATGCTGTTTGTTTTATCCGATGTCTTCTGAGATTTTTCTTCAATCTTTTCAGATTCATACTGATAACACCATTTATAGGTGTAAGGGGCTTTGCCGCCGGAAATCTTTACAGAGAAAGTCAGATTTTCGGTCGGAGTTTTGGTCATACGCTGATCTTTCGGCTGCTCCGCGATTTTTAATTCTTCGGTCGGACTTTCGCCGCCGAGCGAGAAGCTGATGCGCTTGCTTTCGTTCATCATGCGGGTGAGGATTGCCGCGACTTCAGAGCGCTTGATATTGCTTTCCGGATTGCAGTTGTGCAGCTCGTCGACACCCTGAACTATACCGTGGCGGTACAGCTTGTAGATTGCCGCGGCGTTCTTATGGCTCATCGGAACGTCGGGTATCGAGCCGTCGGCTATCATATTGAGAGTGTCTGACAAATCGGGAAGCACCTGCGCAAATATCTGCATATATCCGGCGCGGGTAGCTTTGGCGTCCCAGTCAAGGTCGCCGGTTATCAGTTTATACAGCTTTGCGTAGTCAACATAAGTTGCATACCAGGGCTCCCCCGTCGTAAGAGTTACTTTCCCGTCATTTTTCAGCTGATGCATACAGGCTGCCAACTTTACGGCTTCTGCGTATGTCATGTTTTCGTCGGGGGCAAAAATGGTCGCCGAACGGCCATTGATAAGTCCCGACTCATACGCCGTCTTCACATCGGCGTAATACCACGCCTCGGGCGACACATCGATAAAAGGCAAGTCGGCGGCAAAGACAACGCCTTGCAGGAAGAGCGCTAAAACCAATATAATTGTCAGCGCTCTTGATAATTTGCCGGAATTTTTCATAATAGTGTCCTTTCCTTTCCGCTGCGCAGACGATGCAAAAACAACAAGCATATCTTGCGCAGTTACACGGTATCAAAAATTTCGTATCGGCATCTACGCGGGAAAACAGGGGCGATAAAAATATGATGAAGCGAAAAACAGAAGCAATACGATTTGACCCGCTGCCGCCTGCGGGTCTTAAAAACACTGTATATAACCTCTTCCCGTTTGACTTCCGTCGGGAATCGCTCAACAATATAAAGAAAAAATAATAAGAGTTTAGAATTGATTAATTCGGCTGTTGCGGATATATAGAATTAATAATAAAATCAAAAATAAATGATAGTTCGCAAGAAAAATATCAAACATGACGCAAACTACAATAATATTATACCGAGAAAGATAACGGTAAAATGCTTTGATTTGTTAATTTTTATATAACTTTTATTGAACATGGGAGGGATCACCTGCTTGGATCTATATGTTTCGGGTATGCGCAGTTATAATACATCACCCCTGCCGAGCCACTCTTCCAGCCTTTGCAATGAACGTTCGGTTTCCGCATTTTTCCATTCGGCAAAGACATCGTTGAATGCGTATTCCATCGAGGCTTCAAAACCGATGCTGCTGTCTTCTCCCCAACATTTTAGCGCAGCCGCGACGTTTTCGGTTTCCTGCGCCGCGATCTGCTTCATGTATTCTGTAAGTTCTGCCGGTGTGTTCTTTATGCCCAGCGTTTCACTGACGGCGCGCATTCCGTCTTTGGGAATGTCTTTTTCCCCGCGGAGCAGAAGCGCTTTCGCCATTGTCCATCCTATAACGTTCTCCGTCGTCACATATGTGCATAAAAGAAATCTTGCCACGGCTATTTGGCGGGACACTTCGCTTCCAAAAGGCACCTTAATTGTTTCCGCCGCTTCTTCCAGCAACTTTACGCCGCGGGCAAAATGCTCCTTCACCGTTTTTACATGGCGGTACCGCATGACGGTGTTCTCATAGTTCGGGAAAACCGAATCGTTGTAAACCGGATTCCAGATACTTCCGCCTTTATGCCACGCCCACGGCGCGGAAGGAATCTGCAGTTCCGCCGCCGTCTGATCAAATAAAAGCGGATATGTGGGTCCGCAGCGATAAGGTCCGTATTGATCAACACCAGCCGCGATCACTTTGGAAATACCTTCGCTGAAACATTCCCATGCCCGCAGCGCAAGGTCGGCGCACGAGCCGTAATCCCGCGCGGCGATCTGCCGGAGCATTTCGTCATTCGGCAGACCGTTTGTAGTAAACGCATTTTTGGAAAACAAGCTGAGGAAAGAAGGGAGCCAGCCGTAATGATGGTTCTCCATCAGTCCTATAAGACCGTATTCCTTGTTTGCGGCGCACAGCGCTTCATACCGTTTCTGCCACTGCTGCGGTACCGGAAGATACGGACAGGCGCCGTTGTCCCATGTCCTTCCGCCGGTATTTGCCATGGTATACAGCCGGATACCCAGCTCTTTCGCTTTTTCCGCTTCGTCGATAAACACCTGCGACGGACCCGGGAAAGAAATGGAATAGTCGTCGATAGAATATCGCTTTCCGTTTACGCCTATAAAGGATTCCCACATTTCAAACGTTACCTGCAGAGTGATATCCTTCGGTAAATTTTCGATAAGCGCGAGTCTTGCTTCTTTATCAACATATCCCCAGTTGTAGGTCCAGAATACAATATCTACGTCGGGGTTATATTTCCGGACGGTATTCTGTATCAGCGAAAGCAACTGCGGATAATCATAGCAGGGGTACCAGCCCGGCGATACGCGGGGATCGTCTTTTGGCTGCAACTGACAGCGGACACCGGAAGTATGGGGGTCTTTGGACGGGAATTCAAAGGTTTCTCCGACAAAAATCAGTCCCTTGATTCCGGGAGCGCTTTTAAACAGTTTGCCGAAAGACGCTTCATAATACGCTTCCGCTTCCGGCTCATCCGGATGTACATCGCAAAGTATATGGCTGTATACGTATACATCGAGTCCGTAACCTTCCGCGCGCCAAACAAGATTGGCAAAATCACAATATCCCCGACCGGCTCCCGGCCAGAGCGCCTCCGGGTCTTCAAATCCGTGCAGGTGGCTGTCCGGATGTCCGGCGTAAACTATGATTGCGTCCATACCGGCGTGGGCGCAGGCTTCCAGAAAATTGTCGGGAAAGGTGTCAAGTTCGGTACCCGAATGGGTCATTCTGGGGCAGAACAGCGGCGCGTGTTCGCTGTCTTCCGTAAGGAGACTGCATTCCCCGCGAAGACGCATACTGTCTTCCAGATAATATACCCCTCTCGCGGTTCCTCTTTCGGTTTTTCCGGTTACGATAACATAACTGTCCGCCACCAGCAGGTGAAACGCGGCTTTCATATCCGACATTACGGGATTCCCCGCCCTGTCCGATTCCTGTATCAGTATAATCTTCCCGGACGGATTATCGATATATGACCGAATATTCTTCACATAGCGAATACGGAGAGACACCCCGAAAGCATCCGCAAAAAAATGGCTCAGGTCGTCCGCATAGTATCTTACCAGACGGGAATCGCTCGCTGGAACGATGATTTCCCAGCTGTCATCTATTTGGCATACGGCGGCGCTTCCGCGTGCGTTCGGGGTAGGCGTCAACGGCGGTACCGCGCAGAAATATTGGTTTCGGAAACTGTAATCGTGACTTCCTGATTTCATGGGTATACCTCGCTTTAATATTTTTTTCCTGTTCAACTTACTTATTTTCAAGGTGTTCTCTGATAAATGCCGGAAATCTCTGTTTTTCCCCGCTGCCGCATAAACACAGACATGAACCGGCAATAACCGGCGCATACTGAAACTTATATTTCCGTTCGGCATCCGCTTTAAAACAGCAGCGGTTCATTCCCATACATCAATAACCGCAGAACTCCTATGATGACCATATGCAGCGGGTAATAGATGTAGAAAAAATATTTCATCCACCCGACTTTCCCCTTTTCGCCGTTATACAATTTCAAAACGGGATAAACCAGAACAACGCCGATCGACACCAGCGCGTATACTTTGCTGACAAAGAAGAAGGAAATAACTCCGTATAAAAACACCCAAAGGATGATAAATTTCATCTGCGCGTTTAAATCTCCGCGCTTTTCATACATTGTAATGATCGCCAGAACCGCGATGCAGCTCCAGTCGGCGGGGAATGCGCTCCAGATCAGCACGAAAATAATCAGATGTTTCAAATATTTATTTATATGTTTTTCTTCATGACGCAGCCAGAGCACCACAACGGAAATAAACAGCGGATACATAACGCTCGTCTGATTAAAAATCCCCGTGCTGAAAGGGATCGGATTAATGCCGAACGCGAAGCAGTATGCGAAATGCGATATGACGGAGAATATAAACATTCTGAGCATATACTTTTTTACATTTCTTGTGTAATAAAACCCTTCGCATACGAAGAACCACATTATAGGGGCTGTCAGCCGTCCTATCACGTGCATCGCGACGGGCAAAGGCTGCGCGGGAAAACCGGGATAAAAAAGGTCCGCGATGTGGTCTATTGTCATCGCGATAATTGCTATAAGTTTCAGCTGATTTCCATTAAGCTCTATTTTCTTCATTTCCCGCCTCGTAAAATTTCAGTTTGATTTTCACAATGATTTTTTGGTTCCGCGCAATTTTCAATTCGGCATTATTGTGATTTCCACAGACGACGAGTCTGAAAAAAGCCGCTGCGGCGAAAGAAATATCCTGCGTCGCGGCGGCTTATCTGTCAATATATGGCAAGTCTTGACGATCGCTGATTTATCGGAGTCGCCGCATTGAACTTATAAAAATGATTATATCATCGGTAGAGGTTAAAATCAACTGCGGCAGGATTCTTTTAAAAGCGTAAATGTAAATTTTCTGCGGTTCATTTACTCGGATCGATATGTTTCCAATACGCGCGGAAGTAATCAGCGCCGCTCCAGAGCGTTATCACCAAAGTCGCAGCTAAGAGGACATACGAGATATACGGGTTTGTGAACGGCAGAAGCACCGGCTCGAGCAGCAGGACGAATACGGCGACGACCTGAGTAACGGTCTTCACCTTGCCCAGCCATGCGGCGGCGACGACGACATTCGCCTTTGACGAGACTATCAGCCGCAGCCCCGACACCGCAAGTTCGCGGAAAACGGTAAGCGACGTCGTTATCGCAAGCGCAATGACAAGTCCGGTTTCGGCGCGGTCTATCACCATCAGCGAGATAAAAGCCGAAATTATCATTACCTTATCCGCAAGCGGGTCTAAAAACTTGCCGAAGTCGGTTATCAGGTTATATTTGCGGGCTATCTTTCCGTCAAGCAGGTCGGTAAGCGCGGTAAGTGCGAAAATCACCGCCGCGACAATGCGGGAAACGGTGTCGCCGAAGACGGGAAAGAGCAGAAAAAACATGAAGAAAGGAACTAAAATAATCCTTAAAATGGTGAGTTTGTTCGGAAGATTCACGGCATTCGCTCCTTTTCTCTGTTCATCAGGAAAAATTCGATGGAATCGGAAATCGCGCGGCTTGAAGCGTCGACGACGTCCGGCGACACTCCGACGGTCCGGAAGGAAGAGCGTCCGTCGGTTGATTCGACAAGCACCCGGACGGCGCAGGCGGTCGCGGTCGAGCTGTCAAGCACACGAACTTTATAGTCGGTAAGTCTCATCTCGGCTATCTCAGGGTAAAACTGAGTCAGCGCCTTGCGCAGAGCGAGGTCGAAGGCGTTCACGGGACCGTTGCCCTCGTCGGCGGTGACGGAGTAAACATCTCCAACCCGCACCTTGACGATGGCGGAGCAGGCGTTATTGTAGCGGTAAATCTCCGAGTCGCAGCTGCTTTGCGCGATTATCTCGGGGTCAAGTATTACGCTTCCCGACTCGCTGCCTTCGTTTATCATTACCTGATAACGGACGATGTCGAAGTAGCGGCGGCGCTCCCCGAAAGCTTCCATAATAACGAGGGAAAGGGAGGCGTCGGCAGCGTCGAAGACATATCCGGCGCTCTCAAGCTCCTTTATCCTCTTTGCGGCTTCTATCACGCGGGTGTCACTCTTGTCAACCGGAATTCCCGTCAAAGACGCGGCTTTCGCGGCTACGGCGGCGCGACCGGAAAGAGAGGAGATGACCATCCCGCTGCTGTTTCCGACATCAGCCGGGTCGATGTGCTCGAAGCTGCCGGGCGCCTTCACCGCGGCGTCGATATGCGTTCCCGCTTTGTGGTGGAAGGCATAGCCGCCGACAAAAGGCTCCGACTCATCGAAACGGCGGTTGGCGATTTCATTTATATACCTTGCGATGGGAGTAAGCAATCGGAGCTTTTCTTCCGGCAGGCAGTCGAAGCCGTATTTGAGCTGTAAAAGCGGTATTAGCGTGTTGAGATTGGCGTTGCCGCAGCGCTCGCCTATCCCGGATATCGTTCCCTGAACCGCTTTTGCGCCGGCTTTAACCGCAACCGCAGAGCAGGCGACGGCAAGTCCCGAGTCATTGTGGCAGTGAATTCCGATAAGGGCATCCGGCAAAGCCTTTATGGCGGCGCGAACCCCTGTGTCGATCTGCTCAGGTAAGGTTCCGCCGCTCGTGTCGCAGAGAATGATTTCGGCGGCGCCGGCTTCAAAGGCGGTTTTTATCACTTTGAGCGCGTAATCCGGGGCTTCGGCGAATCCGTCGAAGAAATGCTCGGAGTCAAAGGAAACGCGAAGCCCGCTTTTTACAAGAAAACTTACCGTATCGCCGATTATCCGCAGGTTTTCTTCGTTTGAGCAGCGGAGGACGTCTCTAACCTGCGATACCGAGGTTTTTCCGAAGATGGCGGCTCTTTGGTAACCCGATTCGGCCAACGCCGACAAAACCGGATTTTCTTCGGCTTTCTCGCCGACCCGACAGCATCCGCCAAAAGCGGTAAGCAGCGCTATGTGTGGGGATGTAAGAAGAGCCGAATTGAGCGATGCCAGCGTAGGATCGAAATATCCGGTCTCTATTGAAGAAAAACCGAGGGCTGCAAGCGCGTCGATTATCTTCAGCCGGTCTTCGGCAGTAAAAGAAACTCCTATTCCCTGTTCGCCGTCCCGAAGGGTGGTATCCTGAATAAGTATCATTGTTTTTTACATAACTTTTTTTGTTTTTCTTATGAAATATATTATATCACAACCGACCGCGGCGGTCAATAGCCGGAAGAATTATGGCGGTGAAAACGTTCATTTTTATTATTAATGTAAGAATTTCCGGAAATTTGAAAGAATAAAGTCTAATTTTACAAATTTACGTTGACTATACCGCTGTTTTGTATTATAATTACAAAGAGTGAAAGGTTTTGACGCAAAACGATAAAAACTGCCCCCTTAATTGCGACCGGATGCTCCGCCGGAGACCTGATATGATGAATAAATGCATCAATTAAGCAAGAGTAAAGAAAACATCAGGGGAATTGCCGTGAAAAATATAACGCCATATTGTTAAAGACGGCAATTTATATTCTGTCACCGCCAATGACAGAGACACCTTAATAAAACTACTTGAATGCATATCAGAAATGGAGTAATTATGATAAAGAAAATAATATCAATACCCGCCATCCTGCTTCTTGCCATTATTCTCCACTTTATGATTCCGTAATATTGTGTTTTGCATTTTATAGTCAGCAGGTATGAAAATGAAAAAGCAAAATTTGAAAAACACATTAGATGCAACCAAGTATATGTTTGCATCTGTTTGGAAAAAGCCTGACGGAAAAAAATACGTCTTTTTGAAATTGTTTATTGCTGTTCTCGATTCTATTCTTCCGCTTGTTTACGCAATATTTCCGGGCTTGATAATTGACGAATTATTAACCGATCAGCGGTTATTATTCGTTATGTACTATATAATCGCATTATGTTCAGCCCCGATTATCAATGAAGTCATTCATGTTCTGTTATATAAAAAAATTGTAATTTATAGTCTATCACTTGAATTAGCGTTTAGCGTGGACTTTTATTCTAATGTCGCCGATATGGACTTTGAATTAAATGAATCGCCGGAAATTCAAGCGCTGAAGCGTCGTGCGCAGCAAACAATTGAATCATCGGTATCTATTGTAGATTCTGTGCTTGGATTAATCAGTGCTGTTATTCGATTAATATCGATATCCGCGATAGTTATTACGCTGAATCCGATAATAATGATTCTCGTCATTATTCAGGTTTGTATAAATGCTTATATCGAAAAAATATTAAATGATCGTACCCACGAGTTTAGTATTCAGACCTCCTTGTTCGGAAGAAAAATATATGCCAACACAAGTGTTTTTGATGACAATGACTATGCAAAAGAATTAAGACTATATAACCTGAAGGATCATATGATTCGCCTTTTTATCCGCAACAAAAAAGAGGAAGATAAACTATGGCAAAAGCATAGAAAAAATCAATTCCAAGCACAAGCATTCAAAGCGCTTGTGAATAATATTCAACAATTCATAGTATATACAATCCTGGCGATTAATGTTCTTTCAAAAGTGTTATCGATCGGACAACTGACAATTTATCTGGCATCGGTAAGTCATTTTTCCCAGAGCCTGGAACTCCTGTTTTCTTCGTATGTAAATTTATACGGACGAAGTTTAAAAATTGACGAGTTGGTTGAATTTTTAAAAATTCCAAGGAAGCAAGCGCAGTCGGGAACAAAACAGCCTCATTTTACAAAAGATTCAGTTATCGAGTTTAAAAACGTCTCTTTTAAATATCCGGGAAGCGATAATTATGCCCTGAAAAATCTGAATATTAAAGTAAGATGTTCGGAAAAATTATGTATTGTCGGCGCAAACGGTTCGGGGAAAACCACTTTTGTCAAATTGTTAACAAGGTTGTATCTACCAACCGAGGGCGATATTTTTCTGGACGGAGTAAATATTAATGAATATGATTATAAGCAATATCAAAATTTGTTTGCTCCGGTTTTCCAGGATTTTCAACTGCTGTTTATGTCATTACGCGATAACGTTGTTTTGGCTCAGGAAGTTGATAATATTCGGCTTGAAAAAGTATATCGCGACGGCAATTTAGATAAATTAATAAATTCTTTGAAATACTCGGACAATACTCAGGTATACAAATGGGAGTGCGCCGATGGGTTTGAACCATCCGGAGGCGAGGGGCAAAAGATAGCTATCGCCAGAGCAATTTACCATGACAGACCTGTTTATATTCTGGATGAGCCGACAGCAGCGCTTGATCCGACGGCAGAGTATGAAATGTATGAACAATTTCACA
>JAAZIU010000009.1 GCA_012800735.1 Clostridiales bacterium
ATACAGATACTCCAATATGGGATTCGGGTTGTACAAAATTGTTTTGGGACTTATATTTGGAGAATCAGGATGTAAGTCAAGTCAAATATGCGTCAATTTCAGAAAGTGATTCTCTGAGTTTCTTTCCACAAACATATGTTGAAGTCGCAGAATTTGATTGTCTTCGTGATGAAGGAATTGCGTTTGCTGAAAGACTGCAATCGGAAGGTGTTTCTGCTGAAATACATGTTGTAAAGGGTGCATGTCACGGTTTTGAGGCAGCCTTTAAAAGTACAATTGTTAAAACTTGTTTAAATAGACGTGTAGCTTGGATAAAAAATATTTTTCGGCAATAGAATAATGTGGAATATCACACTATAAGTACAGTAGACATAGACTCCAAAATATGATATAATAAATAAACTCCGCTTCATAACACAAAGTTGACGTAAAATTTTCGAAGAGAGCGCGAGAGGAACTTTTTGTAAAAAGTTTCTTTCGCAAAATAAAAAGGGGTAAAGGATATGTGGAAAAATATCATACGGATAAAAAAAGAAGTGGATTTTAAGAACAAATACATAATGTTTTATGTATTAATAAACTTATTTTTCACCCTTTTGTCCCTGCTGATTCCGAAATTAACAGCGTTGTTTATAGACTATGCTATTCCGCAAAAAAGCTATCCCATACTGTTATATATTGCAATCGGACAGCTTGTTGCGATTGCGTTAACTTGCCTGACTCAAGCAAGCAGTATGTATTTTGGCGAAAAAATAGCTTTGATTATTATAAAAAACGGGAAAATTAAAATATTCAACAAGATATTGAGAATGTCTTTGACTGAATATTCAAAATATTCTTCAGCGGATTTAATTAGTGTTTTAAATAACGACATTGTAAAATATGTTAATTTCATGAAGGATACCGTCGTAGGCTTTGTTTGCGATATAATTACGCTGATTGTGGTTCTTGTTACTATCTTTTTGAACAACTGGGTTGTTGGAATCATCTCAATTGTATTAGTGCCTTTATTCGCCCTTTCTTTTCAGGTTAATGGTGAAAAGCTGACTCAGATAAACAATTTGATTACAGATGAAAATGTCAAAATGGATACCATGACATATGAAAGAATAAATAATAAGATGTATATAGAGGCATCGGGTAAAGAACGGGCGGAAATCAATGATTATATAAATGAATTGTGTAATATACAGCAGCTGTCCCTGCGCGAAACAAAGATACGGATATTGCCGGTTGTTTTGTCAATGGTTGTTTCAAGCATGATTGTTTTTCTTGTATATTTGATCGGGAGTATATTCGCCATTGAAGGAAATCTGACGCCCGGCAGCATAGTTGCCATTACGTCATGGATTACAATGACCGGCGCCCCCGTAAATAATATCGCCTTAACGATTTTAAACTATAAAACAACATTAAGAGCCATCGAGAGAAGCAATGCTATTTTCGGGATGGAAATAAAGGAAAACTCAAACAAGAAAAGAATAAACAAAATTGAGAATGTTACACTCAGAAATGTGACATTTGCGTACAATGATGAAAAAACTGCCGTAGACAATGTGAGTTTATCAATCAAAAAAGGAATGCATATATCAGTCATTGGCGCAAATGGTTCGGGAAAATCCACTTTAATTAAATTGCTTCTTGGCTTGTATTTAAATTACAAGGGAGATATCCTATGTAATGATTGTGAATTAAGGGATTTGGATATCGAAACTTTTCGAAGCCGTATAGCTTATGTCCCGCAAAACATTACTGTCTGGCGGAAATCTGTTTTGGAGAATATTATTTATCTTCGAAAAGATGAGGAAGTGGACTTCGGATTAATCTATGATCTTCTGAAGATAGTAAAATTGGAAGGGGTTTTTCCCGACGCCGAGCACTTGAATAATATTGTGGAAGAATCCGGTGTTGATTTTTCCGGCGGTGAAAGGCAAAAATTAGCGCTGATAAGAGCGCTGTATGCAAAACCGGATTTATTGATATTGGATGAGGCTACCAGCAATATTGATATAGTATCGGAAGAACATATTTTATCAAAACTGAAAAAAGTTTTGCCTGAAACAATGGTAGTATCTATAACGCATAGATTAACAAATTTACAAGACAGTGATGGGATTGCATTATTCAGCAACGGCAAAATGACTTATTTCAATCAATTTGAGGATTTTAAGGCAGATCCTCAATATGATCAATATCATAGATTGTTAGAGGAACAAAAGGAAAGTCACACTATAAGTACAGCATCATAACACAAAGTTGACGTAAAATTTTTGAAGAGAGCGCGAGAGAAACTTTTTGTAAAAAGTTTCTTTCGCAAAATAAAAATAAAGAGGTACATATCATGTCAAAACTCAGAGCTGCCATTATCGGATGCGGCGGGATATCGCACTGCCACATGACCGGGTATCTTGCGATGCCGGACCGCGTCGAAGTCGTCGCCTGCTGCGACATCGATCTTCCGAAAGCCGAGGCTTACGCGAAGAATTACGGGATTAAGAAAGTCTACGAAGACTACAACGAGATGATGGAGAAAGAGGATATCGATCTTGTCTCCGTCACTACCTGGAACTCGGCGCACAAAGGCGCGACAATCGCCGCGCTGAAGGGCGGCGCGCACGTCATCTGCGAGAAGCCGATGGCGATGAACGCGATTGAAGCGCAGGAGATGCTCGACACGGCGAAAGCCTGCGGCAAGGTGCTTCAGGTCGGATTTGTGCGTCGTTTCGGCGCCGACGCCGACGCGGTTCTGGCGTTTAAAAAAGCCGGAGTAATCGGCGACGTCTACTACGCGAAAGCCACCTATCTGCGCAAGAGCGGCTTCCCGGGCGGCTGGTTCGGCGACCTTGCGTATTCCGGCGGCGGTCCGCTCATCGACTTAGGCGTCCACGTCATGGACCTGGTAAGATACCTTTCCGGTCTTCCGAAGCCTATACAGGCTTACGGCGTGACATACAAGAATTTAGGAAACAACCGCGCCGCCGGCGGCGAAACGGCGTGGTCGGCGACCACTTCGGCGTCTAAGTACAAATACGACGTCGAGGACTTCACTTCAGCCATGATTCGTTTCGATTCGGGGCTCACCATGCTGATGGAAGCCAGCTTCAACCTCAACATCGCCCGCGACACCGGCAATATCGAGCTGATGGGCACCAAGGGCGGCGTGAATATGTCGCCGTTCACCATCTACACCGACATGGCGGGCAGATTCGTTGATATCAGCCCGAGCAGCGCCCCCGGCTTCGACTTCACCCGCGCCTTTAACGACGAGATGCGCGGCTTCGTCGACGCCGCCGAAGGCAAAGCTCCCTGCCGCGCCCCCGGCGAAGACGGCGTTATCCTGATGAAGATGATCGACGCAATCTACGAGTCTGCAAGAACCGGCAAAGCGGTGGATATTAAGTAAATTACGAGAAGCTTTTATGCGAGAGAAACTTTTTGAAAAAAGTTTCTCTCGCGCTCTCTTCAAAAACTTTTGGGAACGGGCGGCAAAGGGGCGGTTCTGATTCGGACAGGCAATAATTTTCGCAAAAAGCCTTGACAAAGCGGGTTTGATTTGATATAATATATGAGCGTTGTGAAAAAACGCTGGTATAGCTCAGTAGGTAGAGCGCGTCCTTGGTAAGGACGAGGTCATCGGTCCGAGTCCGATTACCAGCTCCACGATGAAAACGGTTCAAAAAATTGAACCGTTTTTTGTTATATAAATAGTCGCGGGACTTTTGGCAAAGCTCTGCGGATAGAGAACAGCCCTTTTGAGGGGGCTGTTTTTTGTTCATATGTGCGTGAATATTATTACAAAGCTTCACTCCCTGAGCTGCTTTTCCATGTAGATATACAGCGGCTTCATGCCCATTTTTTGATAGAAAGAAAGCGCCGGTTCGTTCATTGTCCAGACGCGGAGCTCAACCCGGCAGCAGCCGTTTTTCCGCGCAAATTCTTCCGCGTATTCGTAAAGCGCCCGGCCGACACCCGCGCCGCGCGCAGTCTCGTCGATACAGATATCGTCGATATACAGCGTTTTCGAGTCGACTAAGATGTTGTCGTCTTTGACCTGTTTAAACGCGGTAAAGGCGTAGCCGACGACATAGCCGCCCGTGTCATACACAAAAACCGGAGTGCTTTCGTCTTTCAGGATAAGCGCGAGTTCGTCGTCCGAGTATTTGCGGCGGGGGGAGCCGTCGGGGTCGGGTCCCTTGAAAATATCCGGCCGTCCCTCGTGGTGGATAAGTTCCACCTGACCCAAAAGCCGATGGAGATGCGGGATGTCTTCCGCTCTTGCGGGGCGTATCATTTATAAAACCTCATTTAATCTGTCTTGCGTATTTATTCCATCGCGTCGAATTTTTCCGTCAGCTTATCTATCTGCGTCTCGGCTTTCGAGATACGCTTTTCATACTGCGAGATTATATCGCCGCTGTTTTTCAGCACGAGCGAGGAGAACAGATCGGAAAGACCTATCGTCGTGTAAGTCATTCCGAAGTCATAAACGCGGTGGCGGCGGATTATCTCAAGCATCTCGGCGGATTCCTCGTCGCGGGTGAACTTGCCGGAAAGTGCGACGTCGTAATATGCGGGTGTGACGTACATTCTCGACGTGACGGCGATCATTTCAAGTATTGCGGAAAGCCTTTCCGGGTCCGGGCAGTTGAGCGGGATAACCATCGTCGAGCTGATGTTGTTCACATAAGTCTTGTAGTTCTCCTGCGCTTCGTCCCATTTCGGTATCGGGATGACGCCGAAGTCGGTGTCCATCGCGCGCATATTGACGATATAGCTCATTACCTCGCCGTAGAACAGCCCGCCGTTCTGCATGAACATATCTTTTCCGACACCCTCTTGTCCGCCCGGCGACATCCAGGTGACGTTCCCGCCGTGGTAGATGTAATTTGTCTTTTCAAGCAGAAGGGTCGCCTTTTCCACATCAAGCGCAAGATGAAGTCCGGTATCGGCGTCCGAGTTGATATATTTGAGGTCGGAGGCGTAGAAGAATCCGTTCTGATAAGCCGAGGTTGTAATAAAACCGTAAAGGTCGTTTGTGGTAAACTCTCCGTCGCCGTCGATATCGGCGGAGATATCCTGGATCATCTTTGTGAAGACGTCGAGCGTCCACTTGCCGCCGCGGACAAGCTCATAAGGCTCCTCCATGCCGTTGTCGGCTATCAGCTGCTTGTTGAACATCATGATATAGGTGACGTCGTCGGCGAGGTAGTTCATAGCCGAGTTCATGAAGAAGACTTTGCCCGCGATGTTCAGCTCATAAGTTCCCAGCTCCCACCACGGTTTTTCAAAATTGTTGTGCGGCAGGGCGCAGAAATTGTATAAGATTCCGCCGGAGGCGAGAGTGCTTGCCTCGCTGATATTCGGCATAGAGATATCGTAGGTGTTGTCGCCGGAAAGGACGGCGGATTTGATTTTCGCCGAGGCGTCGCCGGTTATAAGAGTAATCTCGGTGTTGAACCGCTCGTTTACCAGGCTGTTGCGGCGGAAGACGGCGTCGTTCAGAACTTCTCCGTTTTCTTCAGCCGAATAAATCTCTTTCTCTGAGGTGCCTACCGCCGGGCGGGCGATAACGTTGAACGGCTTGCCTTCAAAGTCAAATTCGGGAATTGCCGCTAAAGCGGCTTCAAGCTCAGCCGCTTCGGTATCGACGGTTTCGGCGGCTTCCGTCGCGCCTTCGGGAGCGCCGTCGGCATTTGCGTCGGTCACGGTCGGGTCTGCGCCGGAGCCGCAGGCGCAAAAGGATAAGGAAATAAGAGCGGCGAGCATAAGCGCCGCTGCGCGAAGGTAATTTTTCATTTCATCACACTTTCCGCAGATATCAAAAAAACTTATCTGTATTATACTATACAATTTCCTGTTTTTCAAGCGTCGGCGGAAATTTTCCGCAGTATTATTGAAGCGGTTTTTGATTACGCAGAAATGAATTTCAGTAGACCCTTAAAAAATTACATAAAACATTCACCGTTAAAACCCGTTTTGAGTTGTTACGGTGATATTACTTGAATTTCCCGAATGTTATTTTATCGTGAGTTTTATTATGATTTGTCACGGCAGCCGGATATCATCCCGCGTCATCTGAAGCCGGAGCCAATTCAGCAGCGTATCAATCTTTTCGCTGTTATCCCTGATTCGTTCAATCTCCCAAATCTGGTGCCACCAAAATGAATTCATATATCTGAACAGAACCGGAAACGCCCTGCGCTCGATATCTGAATAGGCGTAGAATTCTTCGATGCAGCTTATGTTGCGCATAAACTCATTCATTCTTAAATCGTTAAGTTCCTCGCTGTACCAATAGAGGCGGGAATTATTTTCGTCATAAAGACGACTGTCGAATATCAGCCACAGCGCTGCGCGGACAGTGTAATTAAGCGCCGGTTCTTTTCCGGATAAATTGAAGTCAATAAGCCCCTTAAAATTGCCCGCTCCGTCTATCAATACATTTGAATCATTAAGATCTGCCTGAAAGCAGGAAACCGGCAATGTATGATAAATTTTGCGCAATTCCTCCCGGTTTCGATAAAAAATCTCAAGCAGCGCCTGAACTTTAGAATAAAACGCAGGTATATTATCCTTTACATAGCTGCAAAAACGCAAGGCGGTTTCGGTGCCTTCATCGGTTGTGTCGGGAGCGGAATACGGTTCGAGAAGACAATATGCCGAATGGAAATCCATAAAATCAAAATAAGCGGACGCAACCTTGCCGACAGAACGCAGCAAATCGTCAACATAGCGAGGTCTGCCGTTTTCATCTTTCAATTCATCTGTAATAATCTTTTCGGCAATATGATATTTAGCGAATTCTTCGGCATAAATATGATACACCCGCCCGTTTTCGGTATATTCAAAAACCTTGCTGCCGCTGCGATTAAGAACAATTTTAGGGCAGTATATTCCGAGATTGTTATATTCGTCTATCAGGCGAGACCACGCGGCAATTTTAGCGGCGTCGGTAAATGAATTAGAGGTATGCTTTACAGCAAGCTTTGTTGCGCCGTTATCGGTAATATATATCCGACGGAAATCATCTTCGCCCCGGCATAAATCGATTGTTTCAATAAGTTCCGGCGGATTGCTGTAATATAAGCTGAATATATTCTCGTTTGTCATATAATGTCTTCCTTGGTATTTATATCTTTATTATATACCTATATTAACAAAAAGTCAATGTTATTCGTCAGTCAGAATCAATATCGGAAATGAAAATAAAAGAAAACAAGCAAATAAGGTTTCGCAGCCAACCGCTTCGAAAAAAATCACATAAAAATATCACCGTAACTACAAAAAAGTCTTTACGGTAATCCGTCGTTATTTCCTAAACATAAGATAGATTTTTCTGATAAATACACATGATTGGGGTTTCAAAAAGAGATAGCTTATTTGAGTTTATAACTTCCAAGTCCTTCCATGATGTCTTGTTTAAACAATGAAAACAGCAGATACGGCGGCAGCAGGAAGATAACAACCGCCGCAAAAGCGTATAGTGTTTGCGAAGAAAAGGCGTTCAGAATAACGGCGAGCGGGAATTTTGATTCCGATTCGATAAGGACAAGCGGTTCGGCAACCAAGTTCCATTGATCGGAAAAAACCAATACCGCGGTACATATAATGCCGGGTTTGATATTCGGAATTACAATCGACCAAAGGATTCTAAGGATATTGGAAGTCTCAAGTGTCGAAGCTTCGATTATATCGTTCGGGAGGGTTTTGGTTATCTGCGTCAGCAGGAAAACCGGCAGACAGGAGAATATTCCCGGAATAATCAGCGCGTACAGGGTGTCATAAATATTAAGCTGCTTTGAAACTATGTAGTGAGGCAACAAGGTGACTTGAAAAGGCATAACCATTACGATTATATAGGCTGTGAACAGAAACGCCTTTCCTTTCATTTTTACTTTTGCGAATACAAACGCAGCCGGGATCGAGACAATGAGAGCGCCCAGAGTCACAGCTCCGCTGACGAGAAAGGAGCGAACAAACGCATTTAAGTAGAGCGGCTTTGCTATATAAAAATCCCAATAACCGCTCAGAGAGGGGGAGATAACCCCGCTGAAATTAATCCCGACGGAGTAAAGCAAGGATAAGATTACAGGTGCGATCATAACTGCGGCTAAAGCCAAAATTAAAAGGCTGCCGATAATATGCAGGAGTTTTTTTACCATATCCGCTCGCTCCATTTCTTCTCAAACCATAACAGCGCGATGATAATAACGAAGATCACGATGAAGAATATGCTTGCAGCGGCGGAAACATTCTGGTAATTCAATTTCTCGAAATGGTTGTTCAGATAATTTTGTATCATATATACGCTTTTATCCGGATAATTCCCCCACAGAAGATACGATTCGCGGTAAATCTTGAACGAATTGACGAAAGAAAGGATTCCTGTAAACAAAACCATCGGGATGCTGTTCGGAAACAGAATATATATTAGAGTGGATAATTTGGAGGAGCCGTCTATCTGCGCCGAATCAAGCACCTCCTGAGGGACTGTCAGAAATGAAGTGGTCAGGAGAATGACATTCAGTCCGGTATATTTCCATATAAACAGAAGCAGCAGCGACGACGGCGCGGGGAATGAAGCAAAGTGGGACTGCCAGATCATAACAGCTGTTATCGACGGGAGAAGATACGGCAGAAATATTGCCGACTGAACGAACATCAGTTTTCGCAGAACAAACGCCAGAAGAAAGGCGATTATATAAGAAATAACGATTATCAGCGGAACGGATATCGCAGTGAAAATAAAGGTGTTTTTCATTCCGAGCAAAAAATACTCGGATTTCAGGAGCGTTTTGAAATTTTCAAGACCGCAGAATTCCTGATTGAAAGCATCGTTCAGCCATGCGTAGGATAACGAGCGGAAAAATGGTATGATATAAAACACCAAAAATCCGGCAAAGCTCGGTATGAGCATGAACTTCCAGTATTTGTTATTCATATGGTTTCCTCTGCGTGAATATAAATGTCAAATAAACTGAATCTTAAACAGTTTACGGTGAATTCAGCACTTTCGATATTACAACTCTGTCGCCGTCATTTATGGTTTTATCTGCCAAGGCAACATAAATTGCGTTGAATTCGGAAGATTTTAAAAGTTCGGTACATCTGTCATCTGTCCGCCCGGCGGTGACATCGATTTTTCTGACAAAATATGCCTTTTCTCCGGTATCGGTTTTTTCTTCAACAATAAAAGCATATGTTTCGGTGTCGGAAGTATGAAAACAAGAGGAAGAAAGCCCCGTCATTGTTGATTTTCCGTCGGCAAATGTGTAGAAGACCGGAGACATCACTTCAACCTTGGCAGAGAGAAAGTCTCTGACATTACCGCCCCAAAAATATGAAAATATAATCGAGGCGGTGAAAACGACGGTAAATAAAATCACGATTTTTTTCTTCATAACGATCACTCAAAATATGTATACTCAACGAAAGTCACTATTTCTTTGGCAGCGTCTTTCGGAGAGAGCTTTCCTGTGAAGAAATCCGTCATTATATTCTCGCGGATATAGTCTCCGAACAGGTTGCAATCGAAGGTATACACTACCGAGTTTTCAAAGAGCTGAGGAAGAACGGATAAGTATGCAATGTCATCCTGAGTCCATTTTGAATACATCGGATTTCTTTCAAGCTGCTTTCCCAAAAGGGTTTGATATATTTCTTGCAAGCCGGTTGAATATATGTTGTCATTTTCCGTCATCAGAGCGAAGAAATCATATGCTAAATCCAAATTTGCAGAATATTTATTGATTAAAGCCAGACCCCTTAAATTAATGTGTCTTTTCTCCGGATAAGGATAACCTGCCACACCGTATTCGGGGAAAACAATATCATCTTCACCGGGAGTAATTAAGAATCTATAGAAAAACATAGGGCCGACTCTGAAAACATGGGTTTTTCCTTCCAAATAATTCCCATTTATATCTGTGCTGAAGAGTTTGCCGGAATCATAATTCTTCTTGATATTTGTAAGCAGAGACTCTATTTCATCGGCGGAGAAATTATCCGAAAGAATCTGATCCTGAACTGTCTCGGTGAGTAAACGCACCATCATGTAATGGTCGGAGAACAGGGTTATGTTATCATCCGGGGATATCTGTTCGCAGGCGCTCCAGATATCCGAAATAGTTATGTCGAATCCGGGAAGAACGGGAGCGTCGTTTTCGCGTTCAAGAAGATTTGATATATCAAAATAATACGGAATTCCTATTACGGAATCATCAAATCGAACCATGTCCGGAACGCCGGGGTACATTTCTTCAAAATTCTTGTTAATCTGCTCGTTTTCGTTAAGCGGAGCATACAGTTTGTATTTTATAAGGCTGGCGAGAAAATTTGATTCCGCCGGATTATCGACAAAAATAATATCAAAATCATCTGATTTAGATAACAGTTTAGTTCTGAGGATGTCTTTAAATATTTTAGATTTATAAAAAGTAATATAAACATTTTTGCCATACCTGCGTTGGAACTGTTCGGCGATATTATCGAGATCAAACCAGAGTTGAACTGAATCGTAAGCTAAAATATGGATTGAATCTTCCGTCATGGCGGTATTTACGGCGGACAAAACATTTGAGCTGTTTTTGTAAATAAACAACCAGCCGTTATAAATAAAGAATCTGTCGATATGCAGCGAATCGCCGATTTCTTCGTTGAATTTGGTAATGGTCGTGTTTGCATCGTCGGAACGGATATACCGCTTCAGAGTATAACTGTCCAAAGAGTAGAAATAATAATCGGATTCGGCGTCATAAGCGCAGCTCGATAAATCAAAGTTAAAGATAAATTCTTCTTGGACAGTCTGCTTTTTGAAGTTATAAGTATATGATTTAATGATGGTATTTATAAAACTCGTATTTGCGACCGAAACGAAGACGAGTGTGTCGGCGCTTTTCTTATCCATTGTTATTAACAGCGAATACGAATCCTTGCTTTTGAAATAAGCGGTGTGATCGGTCAGGGTCAGCTTTTCGGTATTATATTCAAAAACATAACTCTCCGTATATCCGCTTGAATTCAAATACAGCGCTTCAAAGATAATTGTTTTTCCAAAAAGCAACATTCTGTTAATCTTCTGAAGCGATTCTTTCGGTATGTCGAGTGTGTGTGTCGCGGTTTCGGAAAAATCAGCTGTCGAATATATATTTAACGAGCGAGTGGCGGTTGAACACACATATATACAGGCGTTATCAACGCAGATCGAGGAACCGCCGACCGGATAATCGCTTATGGTTTTATCGGAAAGATCATAGGTAAAACAATTATCGTCAGAAATCAGATATACCTGATTTCCGAACGCATAAACATCGTTTATCGTTACCCCCGCCAATTCGCTGATGGCTACGGTAAAGTCGCTTTCCAAAATAAAATTGTCCGATGCTGCGGAATCACCGGATGCACGGGAATCGCTGTTGCAGCTCCAAAAATTGAAAAGAAGAAGCGCAGCAATTAATATCAGAGATGTTCTGTGGAAATAGTGAGGGTTTTTCATGGTATTTGTTCTCCCTAAACAATGACTTTCGTATGACGAAAAACCCCGGAAGAACAGTCCTCCGGGGTGGATTCTTATTATTTCAGCCGTATATCCCTCTCGCCCATGAACCGCCTTACCTCCGCGAGCGTCGGGATACTCGACGACGCGCCGGATTTCGAGACGGTAAGGCTGCCGACGACGTTTGCGAAGACAGCGGCGCGGGAGATGCTGCCGCTTGAGAGATATTCCACCGTGAGCGCGGCGGTGAAAGCGTCGCCGGCGGCGGTCGTGTCGACGACATCGACCTCATACGGCGGGAAGGAGCGGCAGTATTTGCCGTCGTAGACATAGCATCCGCGCCCGCCCAGCTTCAGCACGTAATATTTCGCCTGTATCCGCTTCTCCAGCGCCATGCAGGCGGCAAAGCAGGAATCGGCGCCGGACGGAGTTATGCCGGTATAGGCGGCGCATTCGCTCTCGTTAGGCGAGAAGATATCGACGGGACCTAACTTTTCAAGCGGAAAATCCGACACGGCGGGACCGGCGTCGATTATGACGGGAATCCCCTGCCGCCGCGCCGTTTCCGCCGACCAGAGGATGGTTTCCCTGCCTATCTCAAGCTGCATCAGCAGCGCGTCGGGGTAGGCGGTGAAGGCGTATTCGGCGTCGGAAGGGGAAAGCGCCATGTTGGCGCCGGGATACACTACAATCCGGTTCTGACCGCTTTCTTCAATCAGTATCAGCGCAAGTCCGGTCGGGTTTACCGAGTCGCGGGCGATAAAGCGGGTGTCTATCCCCTCGGCGCGGTAGAGCGCCATCAGCCGATCGGCGGCGGAGTCGCGCCCCAGACGGGCGCAGAGGATTGAGTCGAAACCTAAACGGGCGACGGTTACGGCGGAGTTTGCCCCCTTGCCGCCCGGCACATAGGAATATTCGGTTCCAATCACCGTCTGACCGCCCTCGGGCGCCGTATTAAGCTTCGCGTCAAGGTCGAGGTTCGCCGAACTGACGGTTAAAATTCGATGTTTCATATCATTATATATGGCTTTAAGTTATTTATGTCGTTCAGTATCTGAAAATCCGCCCTTCGATGCGGTCGTGGATTTCAACCGAATTTTCATCCCCTCCGGCCTGTCCCTCGACGCGGCCGACGATTTTTGCCGCAATTTCGTATTTCCTTGCGATTTCAAGTATGCCGTAGGCGGCGGATTCGGGGACGATTATTTCGAGACGGCAGCCCATGTTGAAAGTCTGGTACATCTCTTTGAGGCTTATCGAGCCGGTTTCGTAGATGGCGCGGAAGAGCGGCGGGACGTCGATGAGGTCGTCTTTTACGTATTTCACTCCCCGGCCGAAGCCGCGGCATTTGACAAGCCCGCCGCCGGTGCAGTGGATAATCCCGTGTATCGACGGGCGGAAGGTGTCAAGTATGTCCTTTATAACAGGGGCGTATGTCCGGGTTGGTGAGAGGATGGCGGCGCCGACCGATACTCCGGTCCCGGACAGCGGATCGGTAACTTTAAAGCTGCCGCAGTAGACCTTTTCTTTCGGAATGGTCGGACTGTAAGTTTCCGGGTATTTTTCCGCATATGCGTTTGAGAGCAGCAGGTGGCGGGCGGCGGTGAGGCCGTTTGAGCCCATGCCGGAGTTGTATGATTTCTCATAGCGGCACTGTCCGTATGAAGCGAGTCCTACGATAACGTCGCCCGGACGGATATTGTCGCAGTTAATCACATCCTCGCGGCGCATCCGCATAAAGAGGGTTGAGTTGACAATGACCGTTCTCGCAAGGTCGCCGACATCGGCGGTCTCTCCGCCGGACATCTGGATATCGATGCCGTATTCGGCAAGGGTGTCGATAAAATCGGCGTAACCCGCGATAATTTCGGTTATCGCGCGGCCGTCGACGAGATGCGCGTTGCGGTCGATGGTGTTGGAAAGCACAAAGCCGCCGGTCGCGCCGACGCAAAGCAGGTCGTCAAGATTCATTACAAGCGAATCCTGCGCTATCCCGCGCCAGACGGAGAAATCGCCGGTCTCCCGGAACATCAGATAAGCGAGGGAGGATTTTGTCCCCGCGCCGTCGGCGTGCATTGCGGCGCACCAGTCGGGGTCGCCCGCCGGGTCGGCTATCAGCTTGCAGAAAGCGCCGGTGTATATCCCCCGGTCGAGCTTTGAGATTGCCTTATGGACTTCTTCCTTTGTAGAGGAAGCGCCGAGGATGTTATATGTATTCTGATTGTTTTCGGCGGCGCTCATTTTGTCCCTCCGTTCTTTTCAGTCTTTTTGCCGTCAAGGATGCGCAGCTTTTCGGGATGCGCGAGTATTTGGGGCTTCCTTACCTTTTCTTCCCATTCCTCCGGCGCGACGGCTTCGAATGAGATAGATACCGTTTCCGGAGAGCAGCCCCAAAGCTCAATTATGTCTTCTTTTATCTTTTGCGCGAGCTTGTCGACGGCTTCGCTGTCTCTGGGATAAGCTTTTATAGATATGTAGGGCATTTGTGAACCTCGTTTTCTTCCGTCAGATTACGCGGACGGCGCCCTGAGGGCGTATTTTCAGCGGACGGCAAGCGTCTTCGCCGAAGACGGAATCGAGAACTTTTTTGTAATTTGCGACCTCTTCGTCCGGCACAAAAGCCTGTATCGTTCCGGCAAATCCTCCGCCGTGGACCCGCCACGCCGCCTTGCGCTCAGAGCCGCTAAGTACCTGTTCGGACACGGCGAGGGCTACGGAAAGTCCCTGTTCCGCAACGTTTTTCGTGGTATATACGTTTTGCAGCTTCATCCAGCTTGATCTGCCGGACGCTAAAACTCCGTCAAGGAAGAAGTCAAGGTCTCCCTTTTTGAGCGCCTCCGCCTGAGCCTTTACCCGCTCGTTTTCGCCGATGAAGTGGATGGCGCGGAGGATGGCGCGGTCGCCCGTCTTTTCTCTCAGTTCCGGGATGGCGGCGATAAGCCGGTCGAAGGTAATTCCGCGCAGCGCCTCCTGACCGAGGGCGGCGGCGACGGCTTTCATCTCGGCGGGAACGGAGGCGTAGTCTTCGTTCAGATCGGCGTGGTTGCCGCCGGTCGCGGTGATGCAGAGGGTGTAGCCGTGTCCGGAAAGGTCGAAGTGCAGCGGCTCAATGACCGCGGCTTTCGGGTCGGCGAAGTCGATATAAACAAAGTCGCCGACGGCGCACGCCGTCTGATCCATAAGACCGCAGGGCTTGCCGAAGAAAACGTTTTCGGCATACTGACCGATCTGCGCGATTTCCGGCGCGCTGACATTGCCGTCGTTGTAGAAATGGTTTTCAATCGCGCCAATCATGCACTCAAACGCCGCCGAACTCGACATTCCCGAACCCTTAAGCACGTCGTTCGTCGTGTAGGCGTTAAATCCGCCGTATTTATAGCCGCGATTTTTAAGTCCGGCGCAGACGCCCGCGATAAGCGCCGAGGAGTGATACTTCTCCGCCTTTTCCGGGTCAAGGTCGCTTATGTCGACGATATCTTCGTCAAAACCCTCGCTTTTAACACGTATTATCGTACCGTCGGCGGGGGCGGCTATCGCTATGATGTCGAGGTCTATCGACGCGGCGAGGACGCGGCCGCGGTTGTGGTCGGTATGGTTGCCGGAAATCTCCGAGCGGCCGGGCACGCTGAACATACCGGCGTTTTCTGCATCTCCGTAAAGAGCGAGAAACTGACGCGCCGCGCCTGCCCAGCGCTTACGCTGTTCACAAAGGCGTTCTTCGCCGTAAAGCGCGAGCAATTTTTCATCGTAAGAGCCGTTTTCAAGCCCTGAAAGTATTTTTTCGATATTCATTTCGGCACCTTCTTGTATTTAAAATTCATGTTTTTCAGTCATTTAATATTATAGCACAAAATTTAAAAAGAGGCAATAACCTTTGCATTAATTTTGAAACCGCAAGACCCGATATCGACAGCCGCGGTCGCTTCGCCGCTTTACTCTTATCGTTTGCGCCGCCTGACTTTTCATGCTTTTTGCAAAAATATGCGGATTGCCGTCTTGACATAAGTGAAAATTGATGTTATCATACAGCTGTAAAAGGTGTTTTATGACAAATAAAAGAAAGGGAATAGATATGACCGAAAAACGGATTTTATCATTGATTCTGCTCGCGTCAATCCTGCTTTCGTCGTCGCTTTACGGCTGCGGCGGCGACAGCGCCCAAGCTCCCGCCGAGGATACGCGGGAAATTATAACCGCCGAAGAAACAACGCAGTCGGAGCTTGAAGAGCGCGGGACGATATCCGACGAGCTGCCGGAGATGGATTTTGAAGGCGCCGAATACCGCATCCTCTGCCGCGCCGACCGCGCTTATGAAATCGACGCCGAGGAGCAGACGGGAGCCGTCGAAAACGACTCGGTATATGAGCGCAACCGCCTGATCGAGGAGCGTTTCAACGTCGTCATCAATGCGATCACCTGCGAATCGCCGCATAATAAGATAGTCTCTCCGACCCTCGCTGGCGACTACGCTTACGAGATTTCCGCCCATATGGCGTATAAGGCGAACGAGCCGATATCAAAAGGCGTTTACTGCAGCTGGACGGATATGCCGTATGTCGACCTTGAAAAGCCGTGGTATAACCGTCTTTCAAACGACTCGGCGACGATAAACGGCCGTCTCTTCGCCGCGACCGGCGACCTTGCGCTGACATCGATGATGTTCACCTACGGCATCTTCTTCAACAAGCGCATCTGCGAAGCTTACGGTCATCCCGACGCCGACCTCTACGCGATGGTATATGACAACAAATGGACAATAGACAATTTTATCGGGATTGTTTCCGGTATCTACGAAGACCTGAACGGCAACGGCGAAACGGACGATTCCGACCTTTACGGTTTCGGGGAATTCCCCTGCGACCCGGCGGACGTCTGGCTGACTTCCTTCGGGCAGACGCTGACCGGCCGCGACAAGGACGGGAAGATCATTGTCACGATTATGACGGAAAAAACGCAGTCGGCGCTTGAAAAGGTAGTCACGATGCTGTACGGCACTCCCGGCGTCCGCGCCTATACCGAACAATGGCTCGAAAGGCAGCGGTTCCCCGCCGGGCTGATGGCGTTTGCTCCCTTAGCTTTCGAAAACTGCTTCAACACCTGCCGCTCAATGAGCGACAGCTACGGTATCCTGCCCAACCCGAAGTGGGACGAGCAGCAGGAAAAATACCTGACTCAGGCTTTCGACGAATATTCGGTATTCGGCATTCCGATATCGGTACCGCCGGAGAGACTTGACCTGGTCGGAGTGATATTTGAGGCGCTGTCCGCCGAGTCGTATAAGACCGTCTACCCGGCGCACTACGACGTGGCGCTCAAGGGCAAGTATTCGGAAGACGCCGATACCGCCGCGATGGTTGACCTTATCATGGACGGCCGCATCTTCGACTTTTCTTATCAGTTCGGCATCGCTCATTTCAAGCGCCTGCCCTATTGGTTCCGCGACCTTGTCATGGCGAGAAGCACCGACTTCGCCTCCTACTACGAAAAAAACATCAGCTCGGTCGAAACGGGGCTTGAGAAATTATACGAAATATACGAGTAAGAAACACACGGGATTTTTAAATGAACGACATCGATTCGCTTCAAATACGGCTGATGACGGCGGAAGATAAGCCTCTCGCGGAGGAGTTTTTTGCTCAGATGAGCGATATTAGCGCCGGATTTTTCAATATGCAGCGGGGAAACGAGCTGCGCGCATATAATTTCTGCGACGGCAAACTCTCCGACCATGAATTCTGGATAGCGACCGACCGGGAGGAAAACGGGCGGGAATTTATCGCCGGAATTGTCTTCGTCTGGGAGAAAGAATCAATGCTGCCGTGGCTCGGCGTTGCCGTCGCGGAGAGGCTGCAGGGGCGGCGCCTGGGACAGAGGCTTGTCGGGACGGTGATTGACTGGTGCCGCAGCACCGGCAGAGGGGGAATCATGCTTACGACTCATAAAAACAACATCCGGGGGCAAAAGCTTTACGAGCGCTGCGGCTTTGAGCGCCATGGAGTCTGGCACAATGATGAATTTTTATATATTTTGAGATTTAAGTGCGAAACGAAGATAAAATATAACTGAACTCCGAAACTCGGTTTCTTATATAAATTATATAAAAAAGGACGATCACTCGTCCTTTTTTGGCGAAACCGTGGCAATTCCCGTTCTGATTTCGTCAGCCCTGTTCGCCCGCCTCAATGTTTTCCGGTTCGGAATACTCGTTTTTCGGAAGCGTTTTCATTAAAATCAGCGCGTATCCAACGACAAGAATAACGGTAACTACCGAAAAGATAATCCTTTTCTGCGCCGTAATTCCCGCTTCATTTCCGAAAACGCTGACGGCGTTATGTACCGAGTGCGCGACGATACACGGAATCAGACTTCCGCTGCGATGGAAAATTATCACAAACAGGAAGCCGCAGCCGACGGCGCTGAACACCTGGCAGATATTTGCGACAAGATCCATCCCGCTGCCGTTGAATAAATTTACAATATGCCCAAGACCGAAGGTAACGCTGGTTATGATAATCGCGGTTTTGACGTTTTTTTCGGCGAGCGCCCTGAACAGCAGCCCTCTCATAATGACTTCTTCCAAAAATCCGACCAGCAGCATGCTTAAAATATAACAGACAGTCCCTGCCGGCGGAAAATTTATCGCAAATCCGAACCAGAGGTTCCTTGACATGAATACGATAAGGGGAATGTAAAAGAGAAACCTCGACGCCGGAATATCGACGCGGCGAAGCCCGTAATGCTCGGCAAGCCCGTTGCTTTTCAGCCAGAAAAACAGCAGCGCGCTCAAAACCGCGTTTACGGCAAGCGCGGCGGAGCTTTCTACGCCGATCAGCGCGGACAGAGGGATTGCAGCCGAGTTTAAAACAATATAAACGACTATCCACAAAAGGGCGAAATACAGCCGGTTCTTCTCGCGCAGTTTATTTAACCATTTGAACACTTATGATCCTCCTTTATAAAATGTGTTTTAATTTCAGATAATTCTCTGCATTTTGCCGAAACGGCGGCAGAATACGCAAAATATTTAATATTATTTACAGTTTATATAATTATATAAAAAAGCGAGCGAGGTCGTGACCTCGCTCGCCGTGTTTTCCGTTTGATATCTGCCGGAATTTCCGTCTTCGCGGATGAATGAACAGGTGTTATTTATTTTTTTCAAGCAAAATTCATTCATTTCAGTTTTCCGTGCATATTATCCGGTTTCGTTTGCGGCGTTAAATTTCCCGCTTATCTTATTCTCTTTCTGATAACCACGGCGCCGATGATAGCGGCGGCAGCGGCAAGCAGAATAATTGCGGCGGCGTCGCCGGTCTGAGCCGATGTAATTTCGGCTGCGGGAGCGGCGGCTGCCGGAGCTTCTTCGGCGACAGGCGCGGGCGCTTCCTCAACAGGGGCTTCGGTTTCCGGAGCCGGAACGAAGCCGGCGGGAGCGTCCGTCAGGGTGTAAATGTCGGTCTCATCGAAGTTGAACCAGCCGCCCTTGGTTATAAGCGACTGATCGCTGCCGTTCAGCTCCATGACAACGCAGGAGATGCGCAGCTGCTGTCCCGAAACGCCCTTTATCTCGTCGGTAAAGCCGTTTTTGTAGATAGTCGCAAACACCGACCACGGAATATAGCCTTCAACGGTATAAGCGGAGTCATTCTGGAATGTCGAGGCGATCTTCGCGCCGTGAGTGTCGTTGGCTATCTGGTCGACGATGTTGAAATGCTCGTAGAGGTCCGGGGAGCCGTTGTCGGTCTTCGGATGCATGGTAAAGAAGAGGTGGCTTTCGCCCACGCCGGCATCGCCGCCGGTCGGACCGAAAACGCCGAACTGAACGCCGTCGCCCGAGTTGAGCGCGTCGCCGTAAGGCGGAGCTGAGTCGGGAACAGAGGTGTCGGCAACGCTTATAAGATAATAAAGGTTGCTCTCATCCCACATGAAGCGAAACGCCGTGCCTTCGCCCAACGCGTTGTTTGAGTCGACGACATAGTTAAGGTCGGCGAGCGGCATCATCTCGACGACGAGGGCGTTGTCCCATTCGCCGTCGCCCATCACGCCGTCAATGACAGGCGCGGTGACTGCCTTCGGGATATCATAACTGACAGGGTCATAAGCGAACGCCGCCGCTCCGAAAAGCGAGAGGAGCAGAAGCGCCGATACGGCAAGCGAAAGAATTTTCTTCATGGCATTAGTCTCCTTTATTGTTTTATTACGTTATGATTATGATAACACAATTTATGCGGATTGTCAACAGAAATTTGCAGAAAACTGTATTTTTATGCATGGAAATGAATTCTGGGAACGTGCCTTGCCGATATTCAGTCAACTCCCGCCGCGGCAAACGAAACATCCCTCAAAACATCGGCTTCAAGCCCCTCTGCCATATCCCACAAATTGTATATATCGAAAAGCCCCTTTTCGTTTATAATTCCGTATCCGTAACTTCCCGCGTAATAAAAGTAATACGGCTCCGATGTAATCACATCCTCCGGCACCCCGACGTCCTCTTTGTCCGCTATCTTTTATTCCAGCGCTTTATACGGCGATTCGCCCGCGGCGAAGGCGCTTGATTCGCCGCTTTCGCAGTCGTATATCATAAACCCGCCCTGTCCGCCGGCGCCGGTGAGTTCGAAAAGGGCGAAGTCGTTGGCGCCGGTTTTGAAAGAGCAGAGGAATTTAAAGTCGATAATTTCCGCTTCCTGCCAGTATAAAAATTCATCGAAGTCGGTCGATTCGGCGATACTTTTGATTTCAAGAAGACCGCGGTCATATACCTCCCGCTCGTCGAATTTGTCTTTTAAAAGAGTTTCCGAGGCGTCGGTTATTTCGTCAGCCGGATTTTCGCCGGCGGATTTGCTTATGTTTTTGTACGCAAAATACAAAACGGGAACCGACGCCGGAATTACCGCAAGGAATAGCAGAACGGTCAAAAACAGCTTGTTTTTGCTCATACAAGCCTCCTTTTTCGGTTTACGGGCGTTTTAATAAACTTAGCCGTTCTCGGCGGCGTCGAGACTTTCGTAGAATTTGTCGAGGGTTTTGTTTGCAACCTTTTCGTTTTTATCATACCAGGACGCAAAGTCGGCGCTCTTCTTTTCGAGCGCCAGCCGCGGCAGGCAGAAGAAAAGATTGCTGAATCCGGCGTCAAAGCCGAAATAGTTCCCTCCGACTTCGTAGCAGATAGTGTCGAAAAGCAGGTCCATCATCTTTGCGGCGTCTTCGTCGCGGGCGAGTTTTCCGGTGAGGATGTCGCCGTAGTAGGTCGGGATGACTTCGTCCTTGCTGTAATAGGCGAGCAGCTCGATGACGGCGCCGGTCATTTCCTTATTGACAACCGTCGTCGGCACGCACATAAGGCCGCCCCAGTCGAGCGAGCGGTATTCCGCCTGCGCCTCGTCGTATTTCGGGTAAGGGAGCATGCCGAATTCAACGTCGTAACCCCGCATAAACTCCGCCTGCGTAATTGCGCCCAGGTTGAACAGAACGCGGTCGGTGTTCATCGTGAAGTCCGACTCTTCCTGATTTACTTTGCAGAGATAAATTGCGTTTTCCGCCCCGAGCCGATAAAATCTTTCGACGATATCCACCATCTTCGGGGTGTTCATCGCAACGGAAACCCGGCCTTCGTCGTTCTTTTCGGTTATAAATTGATTTGAGCCGGTGACAAAGCTGATATATTTCGATATCTCATTCGCGGTTATTCCGACCTGGTCGTTTACGTCCAATACGCCGTCGCCGTTGATGTCCTCAACCACGGCGCCCGCCATGTCGATGAACCGGTCAAGCGTCCATTTTCCGTCGTAAACCAGCTGATAGGGGTTGTCAAGTCCGTAATTATCCACCATGCCCTTGTTGAAGAAGATGACGTACGGACAGGGAATCATCGTGTCGTTTACGCAAAAATGGGTGTTTTTGCCGAGCCGCAGCACATCCATCTGCTTTTTGTTCCACCAGTCGGAGTCAAGGCTGATATACGGCAGATTGTCGACGTTGAAAAGATATCCGCCGCTTGAAAGCTGGGAAACGCCGTAGATGCAGTGCAGAAAGACCTGCTGATAAGCGTCCTCGCCGGCGTTCACCGTTTTTATGAGCGCAGGGGGCAGCGTGTCTTCCCGCCCGACGTTAAACGAGATAATCTCAACGTTCAGCTCCTCTTCGACACGGGCTTTGCGCAGGTAGATCGAATCGTTCATAACGTCGCCGTTCTCTTCGTCGGCGAAGAAATAATGGCGGTAGCCCTGCCATTCGGGATGGAGCTGCTTAAACTCGGCGCCGCCGAAATCAAGTCCCTCCTCGACGCCGGAAGGAGCGCGCGTCGTTTCGGCGTCTGCCGCCCCGCCGTCCGGGGCGTTTTCCTGCGCCGCCGGGATATTTGAATCCGGCGCGCCTCCCGCGTCTTTGCCGCATGAGTAAAGAACGGAAAGCAGCATTACCGCCGCGAGTATTAAAACGGCTATATCAGAAAATTTCATTTCAACAATCCTCCCGAAAACAATAAATCCTGTCTTGCCGGCTGATTGCTTCCGGCATATTTTCATTTCCGTATCTTCATATTATCAAATCGTAAAGCAAAAATCAACGGTTTGAGGAAAATTTATATATTATTAATGTGATTCATTAAAAAAACCGCCGCGGGGAAAACCCGCGGCAGACTTGAAATTCACTTAGATGGCAGAGGATTAATATCTTATTTTTCCCGAAGCATAAGCAGGAGCGCCGGCATGTGCATATAAGAGCCTTCGAGGCGGTAAAGCGTCTCCCCGTCTTCATCTTCTTTGACCGTAATCGGTATCTGAGACAAAGCCTTTTCGGTTTCGTCATCCGTCAGTTTCGACTTCGCTGCGATTTCGGCGAGACTTACGTAAATATCAAAATCGGCGGCGGTAAGCTCATACAGCGCGTATAATACCTTTAAAACATTCTTGTCGCAGAGCCTTTCAATCGACAGATAAATATCCCGCAGCTGCGACGGCGTCGGTGAGCGGTATGACGCGCCGTCGGCGATAAACACGGCGTTTCCGGCGTGAACGGTATTGCCCTCCGTCTCGGAGCAGGCGGAAAAGCCCCACTTGTAGCCGTCCTCCTTAAGTCCGAAATTCTTGTCGGTATCCCACGGGATATAGCTTTTATAGCCTCTGGAGCAGGCCGCTTCATGCAGCAGCACAGACAGCCGGAAAGCGCTGCGGAACGCGGTTTCGGCGGGACTGTCCGCAAAAAGCTGCTTGATTTTCAGATATACGTTTTCAAAGGAATCCGCCGCCTTATATCCCATCAGCTCGTCTATCGAAACCCCGAAATAACCGGCGATGTCCGGCAAAAGCTGGATATCCGGACAGCACTGCCCCGACTCCCACTTGCTGACCGCCTGATTTGTCACTCCGAGAGCCTGCGCAAGCTCCTCCTGAGTAATGCCTTTTCCTTTGCGCAGAAAGGTAATCTGCTCGTTAAGCTTGAAGTTGTTCATATAAAGACCTCCGTAATATTTCTGTTGCTGTATCTTTATTTTACGGCATTACCGAGGAGAAATCAATAACGCGTCAGTTTGAAGCAATGCCAAATCTTCCAACCACGGGTTGGATTGATTTTCAAAAGCAATGCCGCCCGACGATTCGGGCGGCGCGCTTCAGAATTGTTTTTCAGATATCAAAGGTCGTGCTTCTTTATCATTTCGCGGAGGAAGTCGACGGCGAGTTTGATGTCTTCTTCGGGGGTGTCGCCGGCTTCGCGCTCAACGGTAAGGAATCCGTCGAATCCGGTCTCCTTGAGGGCGGGCAGGTAAAGGTCAAAGTTTACGTCGCCCTGACCGAGCGGCAGCTCAATGTATCCGCCTTCGGGCAGCTGTTTGCCGTCTTTTGCGTGGGTGTGGACGATGTAGCGGCCGAGGTTCTTGACCGCGATCTCCGGGCGCTCGCCGATAACCATGACGAGGTTCGCGGGGTCGAAGTTGACCCTGACGCCGCCGGCGCCGAGCGAATCGAGGAATTCGGCCATCAGAACGGAATTCTCGGGACCCGTCTCGCAGGCAAACGCAGCGCCTACCGAGTCGGCGTAAAGCGCCAGCTCGCGGCAGGATTTGCGCATCAGCTCTTTCTTCGGGCACTCCTCTTCGGGAATGACGCCGATGTGGGTGGTGACGACGTTGGTTCCCCATTCGAGGGCAAGGTCGACTACCCGCTTTGATTTCTCGATGATATCGGCGTCGGTGTCGGGGTTGCCGAAGCCGTGGCCGAAGTCACCGCAAAGCGCGGAGAAAACGAGGCCGTTCGAATTCATGATATCCATGACTTCGCGCTTCTGATCCTTTGTCCAGTTGATCTCACCGCTGACGGCATACTTCTGTATGCCCTCTGCGCCGAGTCCGGCGGCGATCTCAATGCTCTCGCGGAAGGGTTTGCGGAAGGATTCCGCCATTACTCCTATTTTCATGCTGTGTTCTCCTTTATATTAAAAAAAGATTGACTGGGTTTTGGGGGTTTCCTGATTTCACCCGATAATTTCGGATAAATATATTTTTATTTCTTCGGAAATGACTTTGTAATCGTAATCGTGCAGGTAGTGGGGCAAATCAACTTCAATGATTTTTCCCCCCGGAACTGCGCTTATAAAATTATTGTGGATTCTGCGCCAGGTGTCTTTATCAAATCCGGTTCCGTCTCCGTTTGACGAAAACAACAAGATCGGAACGTCGGCGGGATCGCCTTCAGAAACTTTTTTCGCGCTGTTCTTTACCTCTTTGAGTTCGTTTATCATCGCCGTCGTCAGCGTTCCTCGATAAAAGATAACCCGATACAGCTCTTTTTCTTCTTCGGTTAAAGCGCCGTGTTTTATCGCCTCGCTTTCGGAAATACCGGGTATTAAGCGGGTCAGGCCGATATCCGAAGCCAGCGAAAGCAGACGAACAAACGGCGCGCTGATTTTCATTTCCTTATAAAACTCGGGAACCGACATATCAAGCCCGATAATCGCCGAAACCTCATCGGGATATTGCTGCGCCCAGTAAAGCGCCTCGATTCCCGACATCGAATGGGGAACCAAAACATACGGCGGCGTATGCCCGGATAATCGCAGCGCCGCTCTCGTCTCGGACAGCATAGTGTCGATATCCCTCGAAATATCCGAGTCGTCGCTGAATCCGTATCCGGCTTTTTCGACAACGGCGATTTTGTATTCGTCGCTCAGTTCCGAACAGAGAGATTTAAAATCAAGCAGCGGCGAGCAGGTTCCGGCGCCCGACATGAAGACAAGCGTCGCTTTCCCTTCGCCTTCCGAACAGACGTTTAGACAGTGGCCGTTAACTTCGACCCTTCGGCCGATCGGGACGAATTTTTCCTTTTCCATGCTTAGCCGGATTTTATGGAATATAAAGCTGAAAATGATAAGCAGCGCAAGAATTAAAAACAAGGTAAGCAATATATTTCTTATCAGTTTCGCCGCGTTCTTTTTTCTGTCCATTTTATATTTAAAGCATCCCAAACGGGGGCGGGAGGAAATAAGCGGGAGTTTTTAAGTCAGGGGGAATTTTTTCCGGCGCAATAACCCCCAACCTCACCGCTCGCTCATATATTTCGCTGTCTCATCTCCGGTCAGCTTCCGAACCTGCGTATCCGGATACTCTTTGTATTCATCGACTCGGAAAACCGGCGCCGGCTGCCTGCATATTTTGTCTTTGTTCTTTTTCAAAAACAGTTCCAGATCCTCTTTATCGGCAAAAATCTTATATGACAGCCTCCCCTTGCCGCTTTCAATCTCGTATATGCCGCAGGGCTTTTTCGCCGTATAATCGGCCGTCCGCAGATATAACTTTGCGATTTCAAGCGATTTGAAGGGAAAATTCCATCTCTGCAGTCCCCTGACAGGGTCGCGTTCGATACAGATGCACCGCCCGCAGCTCCCGCAGATATATTGAGTGTGGTTTGTAAGACAATCAAGCGGATTCAAAAGTGGAGTCACCCGATTTTCATCGGAATAACATTCAATGCACATTTTACCGAATATCACTCCGCCCTTTTAATCGGATGCCGGATAACTGTCTTCAGCTTCTCCGGCGCAGCTCTTCTCGGGTCCGACAGATAGATTTCATGGTGTTTTCTCTTTTCCCCGAAATCGAGCGTATATCCGTTCTCCGAAATAAACGCGTGCATCATCTCGACGGATTCCGGCTCGTCGTCATACCGTCCGATATGCATCATCTGAACGCAGAGCCCTTCGTCAACAGTCAGAAATTCCGCCGGGGAACAGTCGATTTTCTTCTTTTCCGAAGCGGTTTCGACCGCCCATCTAAAGTTTTCCTCTGTTATAAAATCGGGAAGCCGGATAACTGAAATCCATTTGAACGAAGACTTATTCGAAAAATCCACTCCGGCGAAATTGTCCTGCCACCAGAAGCCCTCCAGCGGCGGGACGACGTATTCGAAAAATCCTTCGATCTTGTAGTCGGTCATGTAGCTCATCTTAAGCGTATAAGCCACCGAATACAATATGCCGACCGCCTTCTGATATTCGCCGCCCTCTTCGTTCGGGTCGCCCTGCCCGCGCACCGCGATATAATTCGCGCGGGGAACTTCGACGATTTCCGGCTTGTTTTTCGGCAGGTAAAACTCTTTAAATTCCTTCTTGAAATCAAACGCCATGATTTCATCCCCCGATTTTTGCAGACAAATTACATGATTTTTTATTGTTTCGATTTTGTAAATCCCGTTAAGAGGTACAAAACCCCGACAAACAGCGGCACGAGCATATGAATCGGTATGCCGAATTTTGCAACCAACGTCACGGCAAACCCGAACAAAATCGGTATAACCACAAGAAACCCGCCGATTTTCGGCCATATCCAGCCGATTATAAGTCCGATGAACATAAGCGGGAAAACGATAAGCCAGGCGTTGTCATAAAAGGTATATCCGGGCTTTGTGAACGGCAGGGGATTGCCGTAGCCGAAGTAAAACGGAAGTCCGAAAAGGGTCACCGCGGCGGCGAGGATTCTGGCAGTCCATTTGATTATCAAATGTAATGTTTTGGATATTTCCATCCTGCCGCCCCCCCGCATCTGTTTTATCTGCGTCCGCTGTGCCGCCGGGATTTACGATTCCATTATCGCAAGCGCCGCGGCTTCGGCGCCGCGGGCTTCGGCGACAAGCGAGATTATCCTGTCTTTTGCGCCGGCGTCTGTTTTTGCCGCGCTTATCAATCCGAACGCGGACATCAGCGCCTCATGCGACTTTTTATATAATTCGGCAAGTTTTGCAAACGAAAACAGATATCCGGTCGTGTCGGCTGCGCCTTCAAAAGTGACTGAAAGTTTTTTCATCTGCCCCTCCTGAAAATCATATTCCCGAATTTATGTCTCCATCGCCTTTTCAATCAGCCTTACGGCCTCTTTAACGCCGCCTTCTTCCTTGATTTTGGCGGAAATCAGCTCCGCGTTCCTTTTCTTTTCTTCGTATCTGTTTTTCATCTCCGAAATCGCGCCGAAAATCGTCTCTTCGCTGAGTTTCTTTGACTCAATCGGCTTTGTCGCGACGCCGGCGTCGTAAAGCTGCGCCGCAAAGCCCATCTGATCCAGCACGTGCGGCGCCGGGATAGACGGAATTCCGTAAATCATCGTCGCCGCCGAAGTTCCGAACCCGCAGTGATGAATGACAAACAGGCAATGCCGGAAAAGATAGCTGTGCGGAACGCTGCCGCAGGAAATCATTGTTTCCGGCAGCTCGTAGCTTTTCAGCGTCTTCTGAAAACCCTGGATAATCGCCCGGCATCCCGCCCTTTCGAAAGCGCGGACGAACATATCGAGCTTTGCTTTATCGGATTTTTCTTCGAAAGACATCGCTCCGAGCGCCAAAAGTATCGGTTTTTCTCCGTCCGCAAGAAAATTCGCCAGCTTTTCGTCGGGTATGTAATCCTCTTCCTCTTCATACCAATAGCCGGTCAGCACGTGATGGTCTTCCCAATACGGGTTTCTTTTGAGAACGTGGCGGCTTATCGGCACAAGATTCAGCCTGCGGGAAATTATCTCGTCGGAAGACTTTACCGGCGTAAGGCCGTATACTTTCCGTATCTTGTTATACGGTTTTGCCGCCTGCCCACCGATTATCCCTCCGATAAGCTTGTCCCGGAAAGTCTGGGGCTTCAGCTTTTCGGCGATCATCTCTTTTTGCAGCGTCACGTTTATCGTCGGTATCCCCTGCGCTTCCGCCTCCGTCGCGCCCATCTGGCTGTGGCTTACGACTATCAGGTCTTTGCCTTTGCAGACGTCGTAAATTTCGGCCGTCGAATTTTGAATGATTTTGAAAACGAAATTCATAAGCCGAAGCATACTCAAAACGGGGTTTGAATTCTTCCCTCTGATTATCGCCGCCTCTTTTTCGATATCGATATCCGGCCCTATCGGCTCAAAACGGATGCCGGCGCCCTCGACCAGGTTTCTCCAGTAGGGGTGCGAGCCGAGCGTCACGTCATATCCGGCTCTTTTCAGCTCTGCCGATAAAATGATATACGGCTGAACGTCCCCTCTGGTACCCATCGTGAACATGGCGATTTTTTTCATTGTCTGCCCCTTTTATTATGTTTTGTGACCGGAAGACGCATTATTTTTATGTTTCCAGAAAATCGAGAACACGCCGATTAAAATCCTTCGCTTCTTCAAAAGCGCCGTGACCCAATCCCGGATATACAATCAAATCGCTGTTCGCAATATTTTTGTGCATCTCGTAAGACGCCTGTATTCCGACTATTTTATCTTCCTCTCCGCCGATGATAAGCGCGGGGCAGGAAATATTCTTCAAATCATCGATAGCGCTGAAGCGGAGAATTGCCTCTGCGTTGATCAGGAATCTGCCGTAGTCGGACGGCTTGCCGATAAAACCGATTATCGGATAGATAATTCTGTATTTCCAAAGAGATTTCGACGAATAGGTATTTTCCGCAACGTCGATCATGAGTTTCCTGTGATCTCCCTGCTTTGCAAAGCAAATCCATCGGTTGACGCAAGCCGCCGTCAGCTCGTTTATCCGGGGCGCGGAAACTGCAATTATGAGTTTTTCGATAAGCTCCGGGTGGTCAATCGCAAGATATTGCGCAATCATCCCGCCCTGAGACACCCCGATAACCGACGCTTTCTCTATCCCGAGCTGACGCATCGCCTTTGCCTGATCATCGGACATATCCCGGATAGAATATCCCTCCGGCAGGCAATCCTTCCTGCTGAACGCGTAAACCCTGTATTTTTTTGCGAAAATCCTGTAATAACCCGCCAAAAGCAGGGCTTTTCCTTTTACCGTCGCAAGACCGTCCGACAAGCCGGGGAGAAGAATCAGAACCTTTTCCCCGAAGCCGAAAGAAACGTAGCTCATTTCGGCGCCGTCAACGACAACCGTTCCGTTTTTTGCATTCCGCAACATAATTTCGGTATCCTCATAATTTATATCATGTTTACAAACCGGTTTATTATAAGCTGTTGCGTACTATTTATCGTCCGACATCAGCGCGGCCGACCGTCTGACTGTTATCCGCAGTTCTTTTTATGGGCTTTCAGCTTCTTTATCGCCCAGTCATAATGGCTTGCGGTCGTGCTTACAAAATATGAGCCGAGCGTGCTGCCGCCTACCCATGGAAAAACATCCTTGGCAAATAGTTCTTTATCCGAAAAGGTCTCGGCGAGCTTCATTATATCCTCATGAGACTTTTTGAGCATTAATTCGGCGTCTTCAAGCGCCGTGCCTTGGTGTTTCTTCCAAAACTCAACATTCATCTCGCCGTAGGTTTTCCAGTTATACGGCGGGATGAGGAAAGGGCGGTCTTCGCCTTTCATATTTGAATCGACCCAATTCAGCATAAGCTGATGCCACTCGTAAAGGTGAATCAGAACATCCCGCAGGTTTTTGTCCCGCTTCCAGTGTTCTTCCTTTTTATTTAAGTCGGCTGAAAAGTCAAAAGGCGTATTCAGCTCTGTTTCCGACATCGACGCTATGAGTTCATTTAGTTTTTCAAAATTCATATGCGCGGCGGTCAGAAGATCCGTTTTTGACGTCGGTCTTGCCATAAAAGCCTCATTTTTCGTGTGAATAATCCAGACACCGTCCGGATTATTCGGTTTTATCGGGTCGAAATTTCGGATGGCTGTCTGTGTTTCAGCCGTCGGAGGGGTCTTTTCCGGCTTCTGTTTCGCTTTCCGCCTCCCCCGTCACCCTCCCCAGCAGCTCAAAGCTGTTCTTCAGGAAGTTCACAAGCTCATCCGACGAAAGCTGTCTCTGGGAAAGCAGCGCTAAGGTATACATCTGAGACGCGACGGTTTCGTCGAGCGTCTCCCCGAGCTTCTTTATCAGCGGCGAGTTGGTGTTGACGACAAGCGTAGACGACGCGGTTGAGGGAATCTCATAGTCTTCGCCTTCGGTCATCCGGTACATCCGCATCATCTCGTCCATTCTCCGTCCGCCCTCGTCGACGTTGAGCAGCAGCGGCGTGCCTTCGTCGCGCAGCGGCTCGTATTTGACTTCAAGCTTATCGCTGCCGCAGACTTTGCGGAAAAGAGAAGTCAGCGCTTCGTTGTCGTATTCCTCGCCCTCGGCTTTGAGAGCGCCGGCGACATCGGCGTCTACGCGGAGGAACTTGATTTTCAGCTCCTGCTCAAGGACGTTTATAAACTGCGTGTCGATGAATTTATCAAAATCGACGACGTCTATCTCCTGAGCGCGGTACATCGCGACATAGGCGGCGTGAGCCTGCGGGGAGGTGGTGTAATAGACGGTGTTTTCGTGCTTTTCCTTTGCCTTTTCGAGGTATTCGGCAACTGTGACGTATTTATCGGTCTTTTTGCCGTCGGTTAGTCCGAGCAGGACGATATCCTTCACCCGCTCATAAAACTTGCGGTCGCGCAGACAGCCGTATTCGATGAATATCTTCATATCCGGCCAGAGCTTCTCGAAATTCTCGCGGTCGTCGCGGAACATCTGAGAAAGCTTGTCGGTGACTTTTTTGGTTATATGATTGGAAATCTTAGTTACATATCCGGAATTCTGCAGATATGAGCGGCTGACGTTGAGCGGCAGTTCGGGACAGTCGAGCACTCCCTTGAGCATCAGCAGATACTCGGGGATGACTTCCTTTATATTGTCGGCGACGAATACCTGGTTGTAGTAAAGCTTTATCTGCCCTTCGAGGCGGTCGGTTTCGGTGTTGAAGCGGGGGAAATAGATTATCCCGCGGAAATTTAAGGGGTAGTCGGCGTTGAGATGGATGTGAAAGAGCGGTTCCTTCCAGTCGGCGAAGACCTTGCGGTAAAATTCCTTGTATTCCTCGTCGGTTATCTCCGACGGGTTTTTCATCCAGAGCGGATGGGTGTCGTTTACCGGGGTTTCGCAGGAGCAGGGCGGCGTTTCCTTTTCATTGCCGTCCTCGTCCTTTTCCGGTTCGACGCATTTGTGGTCGGCGGTTTTGAAATATATCTCAACCGGCATGAAAGCGCAGTATTTGTCGAGCAGCTCGCGTATCTTTGTTTCTTTCAGAAAATCGCGCTCGTCTTCCGAGACGTAAAGTATAACGTCGGTGCCGCGTCCCGCCGTACGGACGGTGTCGAACATCTCGTATTTTCCGTCGTCGCCGCAGCTCCAGCGGACGGCGGGGGCGTCCTGCCAGGACTGTGTGATTATATCTATCTTTTCCGCGACCATGAACGCGGAGTAGAATCCGAGACCGAAATGGCCGATAATGCCGCTTTTAGATGAATCTCCGCCCTCCGCTTCGTATTTTTCGATAAAATCAAGCGCGCCGGAGAGGGCAATCTGACCGATATATTTCTTGACCTCATCTCCGGTCATGCCGATTCCGTTGTCGGTGAAAGTCAAAGTGCCGTTTTTTTCGTCGGAGACGACGTCGACGCGCCAGCCCTCGTCGGGAATCTCCCGCGCTTCGCCCAAAGATATCAGTCGGCGCAGCTTGGTAACGGCGTCGCAGGAGTTTGAGACCATCTCGCGGAGGAATATTTCTTTATCTGAATAGAGCCATTTTTTGATTATCGGGAAGATGTGCTGCGTCGTTACGCTGATCTCCCCGCTTTCGGAGGTAAAATCTAATTTTTCTTCTGCCATTATATTTGCCTTTCGGAATGCTTTTAAAAGTTGTCGTGTTTATCTTTCCATTCCCCGATATTATAACATAATTTGGCATAACAGTCAAGTGGATTTCATGACTTGAGGGACAATTCGGGTTCGATTTTTGCGAACTATATAGAACTTATACGCATGATACGAACTTTAATTATGAACAAAATGATTTTCCCGCCGCTTATCTGCGGCGCCCTCAATTCTGACCAATAACGCTGTTTATCCTTATTCTGACTGACATTTTCGCGAACAAAAGCAATCTGAGATTTCGCCGAAGCTTCCTCTTAAATGAAAATCACCGTCCCCGTAAGTTCAAGTTTGTGCAATATTAAGGCTTGTTTTGATTCGAACTATATGGTAATATAGATACGACGATTAGAATTAATACGAACAACAAGGGGGGTATTGAATGAGCGAAAAGGATAACATAGGGGTTTTGGACGACACCGCCGATATCGAAAGCGAGGCGGAGCTGCTCGCCGCCTGCGGCGCTTATTTTGACGACTGCCGAGAAAAAGGCTTGGTTGCGACGGCGGCGGGTTTCCGCTTCTCGCTCGGCATGACAAGCTGGGAGATGGACGAGCTTGCCGGGCGGTTCCCGCGGGCAAAAGATTTGATGCGCGCCCGCTTCATCGACGAAGCGGTCAACCGCAAAGCGCCGAACACCGCGTCGACTATGGCGTTCCTGCTTGAGCTGGCGGACAGCTTCGGCGACGCCGCCGGAATCGACCTTACAGACGGGGAGTGACAGTGAAAAAATCCGTCCTCCGAAAAGGGTTCAGAGACTTCGGCACACCGTCGGAAAAGCAGCGGCTTTTCTTTAATTCCCGCGCGAAATACACCGCTTACGGCGGAGCAAGGGGAGGGGGAAAGTCGTGGGCGCTGCGGCGGAAACTTGCGCTGATGGCGCTGAGATGGCCGGGCTCGAAACTGCTTTTGGTGCGGCGGTCGTATCCGGAACTTTACTCAAACCACATCCTGCCGCTTCAGGCGGCGCTTAGAGGAGTCGCCGTCTGGAACGAACAGCGAAAATGTTTCCGGTTTAAAAACGGCTCGATCCTTTTCATGGGCTATCTTGCCAGCGACTCCGACGCGCAGCGCTATCAGGGGCGGGAATACGACGTCATCGCGATAGACGAGGCGACGCAAATCACCGAATATCAGTTCAACTGCCTCCGCGCCTGCCTTAGAGGGGTGAGCCGGACGCCGAAGCGGATGTATCTGAGCTGCAACCCCGGCGGCGTCGGGCACATCTGGGTCAAAAGGCTGTTCGTCGACCGCAATTTCGCCGACGGCGAAAATCCCGACGATTACGCCTTTATTCAAGCGAAAGCCGCCGACAATCCGGCGCTCATGAAAGCCGATCCCGATTATGTAAACCGTCTTCGCGCAATCCGCGACCCGCGCCTCCGCCGCGCCTGGCTCGACGGCGACTGGAACGTCTTCGAAGGGCAGTTCTTCGCCGAGTTTGACCCGGAAAGGCATATAAAATATCAGCCCGCCCTCGCCGGAAGCTGGTTCTGCGGACTTGACTACGGCTTTGATATGCTGGCGCTCATAGTCTGCGTTATCGGCGCCGACGGACACGTTCACGTCGCGGCGGAATTGTGCAGGGAAAACCTCACCCTCTCGGCGGCGGCGATTGAAATAAGGCGAAAGCTTGACGAAATCAAAGCGAGATATCCCAAATCGGAGCCGATGTATATCGCGGCGTCGCCCGACCTCTGGAACCGCCGTCAGGACAGCGGAGTTTCGGGAATCGAGACAATGAGCAGAATCGCGCTTCCGCCGCTGATACGCGCGGACGACCGCCGGGTGCCGGGCTGGCTGAATATGCGGGAGTATCTCGCGTTTTCCCCGGACGGAAATCCGGGGCTTACGATAGACCCCTCCTGCGAGACGCTGATATCGTCGATGCAGGCGCTGGTCTTCTCGAAAACCGTCCCCGACGACGCCTCCGACAGGCCGCACAGCGCCACCCACGCGCCGGAAGCGCTGAGATACGCCCTGATGAGCCGCCCGAGAGCGCCCGTCGAAGCAGAAAAGACGAATTTCGCCTTTGAGCGAAAAAACCCGGGCGGCTGGAACTTTATCCGCTGAACAACCAAAAAACGAGGAAATAAAATGGCATATCCCGAAAGCAAAAGGCTTATTTATGAAACGAAATTTCCGGGGCTGACGTCGGCGCTCGAGTGCCTGAACCTGCGCCATGACGGCGGAGCGCTCGTATCAAGACCCGGATTTAAAACGCTTATCACGGCAGGCGGAAATATACGCGGCGCCTGGTACGGCTCATATGACGGCGCCGTCGAAAGCCGCTGGCACTATGTCGTCGGCGCGGGCGTTTACCGGCTGAATCCCGACGGAGCGGCGCATATAGGCGCTCTTGCCACTACCGAAGGCGAAGTCAGCTTCTATTTCTTCGCCGGCGCGCTTTATCTGCTCGACGGGGCGAACATCTATCTCATCGGCGCGGAGGGAGCCGCCGTTCTTGAGGGCGAGATACCGACGGTCGCGATATCAAACGGAGCGGGACCGGGTAAGGTGGTAACCGAGCCGAATCTCATGAACGACAGGGTAAAAGAGGTTTTCTACCTGAATTCTTCTACCGCGAGCGTGCAGCTCAGCCGGCGGGCGCTGTCGGTGCATGAAGTCAGAAAAAACGGCGCTCTGCTTTCCGGCTGGACGCTGAATTACGGAGATGTCGGGACGGTTGTGACATTCGCGCAGCAGATACACGGCTACGCCACGGTTGAGGTGATTTACACCCCGCTTACGCAGGGCGGCGATACCGCCTCGCTGAGGGCGAAACTCCGCCGCTGCCGTCACGCGGCGGTCTGGGGCGGGGTAGGCGCGTCGGCGGTGCTGCTCTGGGGCGCCGACCCGAATACCGTCTTTGCTTCGGAGCTGAAAACAGGCAGTCCCTGCGGCGGGTATTTCACCCGGGACGGAGTCTTCTCCGTCGGCTCGGCTCATCCGCTGAACGCGATAGTCAGGCGGGGCAGCCGCGCGCTTGCGTTTACGAGGGGAGAATGCTTTCTTCTGACGCAAAAGAAGATAGGCGAAGCGACCGATAAAAACGGCGTTGTGTTAGGTTCCCGCCACGGCTATCACTCGTCGATGCTGAACGAATCGGTAGGCGCTTACCGCCCCGGCGGCGCGGTGATGGCGGGCAGGGCGCCTATATCCGTCGACCGCGGCGGCGTCTGGCTCTGGAACGCCTCATATGTCGCCGGTGAGCGCGACGCGGAACGCATTATCGGCTGCCCCGACCTCGACGACGAGACGCTTTCCGCCGCCGACCTCCGGTACGACGCGCCGCACGGCGAAATCTGGCTCTGCGCCGGCGGGAGGACGCTTGTCTATAACGAAAAACGAAAGGAGTGGTATAAATACGACTTCTGCCCCGATTTCTGCCTTGACTTCGAGGGGAGGACGGCGGCCGTCTTCGGCGGGACTCTGGCGGTTTTTGAAGACGGATACTGCTTTGACGGCGATATCCCGATAACCGTCGGCTACAAAGGGAATTGGAAAGACTGCGGCGAGCCGATAAGACGCAAAACGGCGGCGTTCGCCACCATTACCATGGGCGCCGGGTCAAACGCCGTCGCGGCTTTCGCCGACGGTACGACGGAAAGCGGGGATATCGTCAGCCGCCAGATCCTTACCCGCGCGGCGGGAGATGCGCCCGTAGTCTGCCGCAGCCGGATTCGCTTAGGCAGAGTCGACCATATCCGTCTGCGCTTTTCCGGCGAAGCGCCGGTGAAGCTGCTCTCCGCCGAAATCTATTCGACGGCGGAGGGCGGCGGAGAGAACAAAACAAGGAGGTGAACTTATGACAAAAGAAATTCTGCCGTCAGAGCGCCTTTCCGCGGCAAAAGCCGAAGCGGAAGCTCAGCGGTTTGCAAGAGAGGCGTTCTGCGGCCGCCGCTTCTACTCCGGCTGCCAATGGGACGATTATCGGGGAGCGCCGATTCCCCGCCCGGTCTTCAACGTCGTCGCAAGGATAATCGACCTCAAAGCGGGACAGCTCGGCTCCTGCGAATACTCCCCGCGATTTGTCGGGGATGAAAGCGGCGAGCTGAACGCATATATCGCCCGCTTCGCCGAGAGAAACCGCCTTTCAAGGGTGGTAAATTCCCTGATATACAACTCGGCGATAACCGGCAGCGGAGTCTGCTATCTCTGGCGGGAGGGGCTTGAAGTCCGCGCAAAAAGCGTTGAGCCGACGTCGCTGCTCTGCGCCGACCCGCTTATAGCCGATACCCAAAGTCAGCCGTATCTGCTGCTGACATCGCGAAAGCGGATGGAGCTGCCGCCGTCGATTCGTGGCGCGAAAACCGCCGACGCGGACGAAAACGGCTTTGTTCCGGTCGAACTGCGCTTCTTCCGCGGCGGCGACGGACTTGTCCGGTTTGAAGAGTCCTGCGGGGACGCCGTATTGCGCCGGGGAGAGACGGGGCGGCGGCTGTATCCCTTCGCCGTGATGAGATGGAACGGCGATATCGGCGGCTTTTACGGCGCGGGAGCCGCGGCGGCGCTTGAAGCGAACCAGAAATACCTCAACATGGCTTACGCCCTCGCGATGCGGCACATGACCGAGACGGCTTTCTCGAAAGTTATCTACGACCGGGCGCTTATCCCGGAGTGGAACGACTCCGTAGGCGAGGCTATCGGGGTGATGAGCGGCGGGGACGTCAGCCGCGCCGCGGCGGTAATCGGTGTCGGGCAGCTTTCCGACGGGTATCTTGACCTGATATCCCGCGCCGCTGCCGACACAAAGGAGCTTCACGGCGCGACCGAGGCGGCTTTGGGGGAAGGGGCGGCGTCGAACACCTCGGCGATACTCGCCCTCCAAAGGGCGTCGGACATCCCGCTTCGCGGCGTCAAACAAAGGCTCGCCGATACGGTTTCCGACATCGCGACAATCGCCGCCGAAATGTCCGAAGAGACAAAAACCGCCCTCTCCCGCGGGACTGTCAGAGCGGAAACGGCCGTAAGCGAAACCGACGGCTGGACGGCGTCCGCCGAAGCCGCCGAACTGAAGCGGCTCTACGAAGCGGGGGATATCTCCGCCGCCGACTACGTAAAGCGGCTGCCGCGAGGGGTAATCTCCGACCGGGAAGGGCTTATCGCCGACATCCTATCGCATAAAAAAGAGAAACCGAAAGAAAGGATAGAAAGGAAAGAAAGGAAAGAAGATGAACGAGAACAACGCAATTGAAGCGACAGCCGGCGGAATTGACGAAACCGAAACCGCGGCAGCAGAAACCGAAAACACCGCCGCGACTTCTGCCACTGCGGCTACAGCCGCCGAAGAAATAACCCGTCTCCGCGAAGAAAACTCGGAACTGCGCCGACAGCTTGAAGCGCTGACCGAACCCGGCGCGCCCGGCGAGCCGCCGAAACCCGCCCTCTACACCGAAGAGGAAATCCGGGCAATGCCGCGAAGCCGCGTCCGCGCCTGTCTTGACGACATAATCCGGTCGCTCCGCCGCGGACAGTAGACCGCCGCGGACAGTAGACACATCCAACGCATACGAAAACCAACATATACAGAAAGAAAGGGATTTTATCATGGCAATTACCAATTTCATTCCGGCGGTATGGTCGGAGACACTCTGGCGGCAGCTCCAGCGCCGCTGCATCGGCGCCGCAAACAGCTGGCGCGCATTCGAGGGGGACATCAAGAGCCGCGGCGACCGCGTCAAGATAAACGGCATCGAGCCGGTGAATATCTTCGACTACCAGCGCAACAGCGACTTTTCGGCGCCGCAGGAGCTTTCAGGCAACAGCCGCGAGCTGCTTATCGACCAGGCGAAGGCGTTCAACTTCCAGATCGACGACATCGACGCGGCTCAGCAGCATCCGAAGCTGATGGAGCTTGCGATGGACGAGGCGGCGAGAGCGCTCGCGGCGACCGCCGACGACTACATCTTCGGGATCTGGCCGAGCGTCGGGGCGGGGATGACTGTCACGGCGGATGGGGTAACTACCTCCTCCGTCACCGATATCCTGCTCAGCGCCCGCGAAAAGCTGTCGGCGAACAACGTAAGCTCCCGCGAGGAGATTTTCCTCGAGCTTTCCCCCGCCGTCGCGACCCGCGTCCTCAAGGCGAAAATCCTCACCGGCACCGACAATGTAGACGCCCTTGACGACGGCTCTATCGGCAGTTTTTTAGGCATGAAGGTCTTCGTCTCGACCGGCGTCGCGTCGGCTGAATCTGCCGGCAAGCTCTATCACAAGTGCTTTGCCCGCACCCGCCGCGCGATTGCCTTCGCCTCTCAGCTTGCCTCGGTTGAAGCGTATCGCCCGGAAAAGCGGTTCGCCGACGCGGTAAAAGGGCTGCACCTCTACGGCGCGAAGCTTGTCTTCCCCGGCGAGATTGTGCTGCTTAATTTAAACCTTGCCGCAACCGACGCTTAAATTGATTTATCCGCTTAAGCGGCTAAATCGGCTTAATCCCCTTAAGAGGATCAAGCTCGGAAATAAAGAAAGGACGGTGATATATGAAAGTATCCGAATTGCTCGAAGCGGCGTTTGCCCTGCTCGATGAATACGACTACGACCGCGAACTTGACGCGACGCCGCCGGCGCTCTTCTTCTCCGGCGGGCGGGAGCGGCTGATGGCGCTGATTAACCTCGCCTCAGCCGAGCTTTGGGGGGTGAACAACCGCATCCGCATGGCGTTCGGCCTGCCGCGCGCCGAATATACCTCCGAGAGCCGCGTAACTGACAGCGGCGCCGACATCCCGCTTGAAGCGCTGCTCTGGCCGGCGCTGGCGTTCTACACCGCCGCCTCCGCCGTCATGTCGGAAGCGCCGAAGCTCTCCGCCCGCCTGCGGGATATGGGAAACATCGCCGCGAGAGAAGCGCAGGAAGGCCTGCCGCCGGGCGGAAGGGCGGAGTCGTCGCACCGGTGGTTTTAGGGGGATGAGATGATGTAGGGGAATTGATATCGCCGTACCGGGACCCGTGGGGTCTTGGTACGGCGATGTTTTTGTGTGGGTTTCTATATTTCACACATTCCGGCATCAAACGGCGTTCAATTCGAGCCACTTCGCGACGCCGTCTTCTTCGTTTGTTCCGATGACCGCGGCGGCTTTTGCTTTCACTTCCGTCTTTGCGTTGCCGACGGCGTAACATTCATCGCAGGCGGCGAACAGGGGCAGGTCGTTTAAATTGTCTCCGAAACCGATTACTCTTGAAAAGCCGTATCGCTCCCGCAGAAACATAACGGCGTTGTATTTCGAAGCGTCGCCGCCGAAAACTTCCATATACCAAAGGTCGCCGGCGGAGTAAATATCCTGATATTTTTCAACGCGGACGCCGCTTACGCCCTTTATTTCGTCATAAAGCCGGCGGATGTTTTCCCGGGTATCCATAAAGCAAAAGTAGATGATATCGGTGTCTGCGGCGGAAAGATCGTTTATCTGCACGAATTTTTTGTTGAATTTCTGCACTCGTTCGCAAACGAAGTCTTGCAGGGCTTTGCTATATATGCGATCGTAATATGTCAGAAGTTCCTCTCCGGCGAGGGTATACATAAGCCCGCTCTGCCCTGTTTTTTTCATCGCCGCGAGAATTTGCGCGGTTTTTTCTTTTGAAAGGATTTCTTTTTTTATATACCTCTCCTCGGCGATATCATATATCAAAACGCCGTTCATTAGAATTACCGGCATATTGATTTTGACGCGCTTTAACATCTGAACCGCCGTCGCGGCGGTGCGGGCGGTCGCGACGGAGAAATGAACGCCTCTGCCGATAAGCTCGTTTAGCGCGGCTATTGTATATTCGGACAGCTCGGCGTTTTGATTAAGAAGCGTGCCGTCAAGGTCGGAAATATAGAGGGTTTTTGAGGGGAGGGTGGCGGTGGGTGAATTCATGTCGGTTTTTTGGTTAGGCAGAGTTGCCGTTTCAGGGGGTTCTGTAAATTATCGGCGCGGTTAATTCTTCCCGCCGACCGCCTTAATAATAAACAGCAGCACGACCGCCCCCAGCACCGCGACCAGGAAAGAATACAGATTAAACCCGGTCACGCCGGTTTTGTTGATAATGCTCATCAGAAATCCGCCGATCATCGCGCCGACGATTCCGACGGCAATGTTGGCGAGCAGCCCCATCTTCTTGTCGGTTTTCATGATAAGGCTGGCGATCCATCCGGCGAGTCCGCCGAAGATGATCCAAGATAATATTCCCATGTCAGCTCCTATATGATTTAATTTCGGTTGTTTTATTGTATCAGATTTTGTCCCGGATTACAACGGTAAATTGCAACATTTTCAAGGCTGACGCATAAACTTGCGAAGACCGCGTTTTTATCGGCAGCTTTCGCAGCGCCGGGGGTATCTGCTTTTGTTTTCGGCGTAACGCTTCTGCGCTTCGGCGCTGCAGCAAAACAACCGCCCGCAATCCAGGCACTCAAGATAGCGATCCTCGTATTTTTCCTGTACGCGGGCAAGCCCTCCGGGTTTCACATATTTAACAGCCGGCGCCGCGGGCATAACTCCCGCGCGGCTTTTCCCGACGCCGCTTGTTTTCCGCTGCGGTCGTGTTTCCGTCTCCCTGAGATACTCTCTCACGCGAATAATCTCAAAGTTGTCTTCGTTGTACTTTGCCCAGCTCATCAAAAACGCTCCTTTCGGCTCTGAGTTTTTCGACTGAATTTCTTGCGGAGGTTATGGTTGTCTCCTGTCCCTTATCGGTGAGGGGTAACCTCCTCTTACTAACTATCGGACAGGGGGGTATCTGCCAAAATTGTCCGCGCATTTTTTTAAAAAAACTATATTCAGAGCCGTTTAACAAGGTTGATTATAATCTTACATTCTTATATCTCCTACATATTACTCTATTTTGATTTTCGCATAAAATACTTATATTTTTTATATAATTTCGGTTTTCCTCCCGCAAAAAAGCGTTTTTGCCCGACAATCGGCAAAAATATTAACAATATATCCGATATTTCTTTACAAAAATATCGCCGTAAAAAGACTTTTTGAAGCCTTAATACGGCGAATGTTGTTATTTTTTGTTCAATTTAACGGTATTATGGAAGTCTTGCGGCTCTTTTTCACTCACGCATTATAAGTCGCCGCCGAAGTCGTGCCGCCTCTGCCCGTCCAGTTGGTATGGAAGAACTCGCCCCTCGGCGCGTCTGTGCGCTCGTAGGTGTGCGCGCCGAAGTAGTCGCGCTGGGCCTGGAGCAGGTTTGCCGGCAGGCGCGGGCAGCGGTAGCCGTCGTAGTAGGCGAGCGCCGAGCTGAAAGCGGGGGTCGGCAGTCCGGCCGCCACGCAGGCGCCGACGACGCGCCGCCAGTCGGGGATAAGCCCCGCCATAAGCTCCCGGAAATAGGGCGTCGTAAGCAGGTTTGTCAGCTCCGGGTCGGCTTTGTAGGCGTCGTATATCCTGCCTAAGAAGACCGAGCGGATGATGCAGCCGCCGCGCCACATAAGCGCGATGCCGCCGTAGTTGAGGTGCCAGCCGTAGCTTTCGGCGGCGGCGCGCATCAGCATATATCCCTGCGCGTAGGAAACCACCTTCGACGCAAGCAGCGCGCGGCTTATACTGTTGATGAACGCCTTCTTTTCCTCTTCGGTGCCGCTGAAGCGGGCGATGTCGGAGCCTAAAATCTTCGACGCCTCGACGCGCTCCTCTTTCTGAGCAGAGAGGAAGCGGGCGAATACCGCTTCGCCGATCAGCGTCAGCGGAACTCCCTCGTCGAGGGCGGCGACGGCCGTCCACTTGCCGGTGCCTTTCTGACCGGCGGTGTCAAGGATTTTGTCGACGAGCGGTTCGCCGTCGTCGTCCTTGTAAGCGAGGATATCGGCGGTTATGTCGATGAGATAGCTTGAAAGGTCGGAGCTGCGCCAGCTCTCGAACACCTCGTGCATCTCGTCGGCCGACATGCCCAGGTAGTCGCGCATAATTTGATACGCCTCGCAGATGAGCTGTATGTCGCCGTATTCAATGCCGTTGTGAACCATCTTGACGAAATGTCCGGCGCCGTTCTCGCCTACCCAGTCGCAGCAGGGAGAGCCGTCGGCGACGGCGCAGATCGACTGGAAGATGGGTTTTACATACTGCCACGCCGCCGGTGAGCCGCCGGGCATCATCGACGGGCCCAAAAGCGCGCCCTCTTCGCCGCCGGAAACGCCGGTGCCGACATAGAGCAGTCCTTTGCTCTCGACATAAGCGGTGCGGCGGATGGTGTCGGGGAAGTGGCTGTTGCCGCCGTCGATGATGATATCGCCCTCTTCCATCAGCGGAATCAGCTTATCTATCATTTCGTCGACGGGAGCGCCGGCTTTAATCATCATAAAGACCTTGCGCGGCTTTGCGAGATTTGCGACAAGCTCCTCGAGCGTTTCGGCGCCGATGAAATTCTTTCCGGCTCCGCGGCTGCCGAGAAAGTCGGCTACCCGGCTGTAAGAGCGGTTGAATACGGCGACGGTGAAACCCTTCGATTCCATGTTGAGGGCGAGGTTTTCGCCCATGACGGCAAGGCCGATAATGCCGATGTCAGCGAGTTTTTTCATTTGTGTTTTGCCTCCGTGTATATATATAATTAATTACTCAGTTTAAGCAGCGCCAGAACCGCAAAAATCATCAGCGCGGCGGCGGGGATAAAGCTGGCGGCGCCGAAAGCCGCAAGCAGCTTCTTTGAAATGCCGCTCTTTTCCCGGTCGCCGAAAACGCGGACCCAGTTGATGACAAGCATCAGCGCGGCGGCGACGAATATCGCCGAAAGCCGCTTTATCGTCACCAGCCGCTGGAGCGACAGCAGCGTCGCTATGGCGCAGAAAAGCAGTATCAGCGCCGTTATAATGAAGCTTCGATAGCCTTTTTTCATAATCTTTTACAGATTCGGCTGTACGAATCAGTGCATCCGGAAGTCGAAGATGACCGGCGGTTTTACCGTCGCGCGGTCGAAGGGACGGTTATCCCGCTTCGCCTTCGCCTCTTCGATTTCGTACCAGATTTCGGTGATGCTCGTCTCGCCCTCGCGGATGTCGGCGACGACAAGCCCGCCGCCGTCGTGGAGCAGCGCGTCGGCTTCGTCGACGCGACCGGTTTTAACAAGGGCGTTCGCGAGATAGAGCCGTATCCGCGGCAGACTCGCCATCTCCGGTTCAAGCTCGGAAACAAATCGGGTAACGGACGAATACTTCTTGCTGTCGGTCATTGATTGAAGCGCCGCCTTTACAAGCGAGATATCGTTCGGCGCCATCGCAGCGGCTTCCACCGTCATCGCCGACGCGCGTTCGCTCTCGCCGCGGAAGCGGGCAAGCCGCGCCAGCGAATAAAGCGCCCAGGGGTTGGCTTTAAGCTCCATCGACCGCTCAAGCTCGGCTCTCGCCTCGGAAAAACGCCGCAGCGACAGCAGCATTACGCCGTACTGATAGCGGCTGTACCAGTTGTATTCTTCGGTTACGCGCGCCGCTTTTTCCGCCTTGGCGAGCCAGAAGTCGCCGGACGCCTGCGCGGGATAGAGCGGGTTTCCGGCGGAGATGTAGCTCTCCGGCGCCGTCTTCGGGCAGCGGGAACCGAATGTGTCGGTTTCAAGCAGCGTCTTCCACTGCTCCTGTTCTTCTCCGATTTCGCCGAAATCGAGGTGCGGGGAGATGTTCGCCTCTCCCGCCTTTTCCCGGCGGAGGTTTTCAAGCGCGCCCCATCCGCTGCCGCAGTGCCGAAGCGTGGGAGCAGGCGTCAGCGCCATCGGCTTTGTCGCCGCCAGCAGCTTTTCAAGCTCGGCTTCGGGGATGAGCGCTTCAAGTTTTTCTTCCGTCTCGGCTCTCGCCGCCGCCCAGTCGTCGCCTAAAGATACGGCGGGATTTGTCGAAAGCGCGCCGTAAGCCTCAACCCATTCCCAAGCGGTGCGGGCGGGCATCGGAAGCGATTCGAACTGCGACCAGGCAAGTCCCGCCTGAATTTCGATGTATCTGCCGTCGCAGCCGCGGCCGGAGAGGTATTCCTGCCAGCGGTCTCCCCCCTGTCCCTGTCCCCAGGTGAACAGCTTGCGGCCTTTGAGGCGCCTCGTCGAGCATTGAATCAGCCCGAAACCGCCCTCGTCGATCGACGCTTCATAGCGGCGGCGGTCGTCGCGGAGCTTGAAGAAGAAGTCGACGGCGTGGTTCAGATTTACATATCTCGTTATATCAAAAGGATACTGCTCCGACACCGGAACGTCTATCTTGACAATACCGCCGCTGCCGTAGGTGTAGGTCTCCTCGGCCGGAACGATTACCCGTCCCTCTTTGTATTCGGGAACCGCCATGTTCGACCACCAGTACATCGGCACCGGCGTCGGGTTGGGGTTGACTATCCGCATCCGGCAGAGCAGCACCGGCGAGCCGTCGGGCAGGAAAAAGTCCATCTGATAGACGGCGCCGCGAACCCGCTCGTATTCGTACATGCGGAGCACCGGAGTGTCGGCTTTGTAGGTTATCCCCTGAGTTTCGTTTGTGATATCCGCGCCTAAAGTCGTGACGGCGGTGTAAAGCCGGGAACAGGTGTGCGGATGATGTCCTAAATATCCGCAGTTCCACTCAACGCCGCCGGAGGTCCAGGCGTTGCGGACGGCAAGGTTGCAGGGACGGACGACCGGATTTGCGAAAAGCAGGTCGCGTCCCGTCTTTTTATCGACAAGCGACCAGAGCTTTCCGCCGAAATCCGGCAGAAACTCGGCCCGAAGATACTCATTTTCAAGGACGGCGAATTCATACTCGCGCTCTTCAAGTTCGCGGGTGTAGTTGTCCTGCATCCTGTACGGAAATGAACTCGGCACAGAGCCGAAGTTTATGAAAAGCTCGTCGTCTTCGTCGAGACGGGAGCCGGATTTTCCGTCGGCCGTCGAAAAATCGGAAAACGGCGGCAATGAGCTTTCTTCGCCCAAATCAGCGGAGGGCATCAGCTTTTTTACGAATTCGAGTGTCGTCATGGCAAACCTCTCGTTTCATTATATTTAAAAACAGTTATCGTCGCTGTTTTTTTCCGGTTTTCGGTTTTGGCGGAAGCGCCGGAGGCTCCGCCGCTTCAGTCGGATTCGGTTCCGACTGCCGATCCGCCGCAGCCGGAACCGGCTCTTTCTCGGTCATAAGTTCCAGCGCGGCGCAGGAAAGAACATAGCCCAGAAAGGCTTGTACAGCCGGCAAGATATAGGCGGTAACTATCGAGACTTTCTCGCCGGCGGTCGGGTCTTTGATCTCATAAAGGAAGTCGACGGTGGTTATCAGCTCCTGACTCAGCGAAAGCAGCAGCCAGACAGCCATCGCGGCGATAAAGACCTTCCGCACGCCGCGTCCGCGCAGCAATTCCGCCGCGATTATTACCGCGGCAAAAATAATCCCGCCGAAGATAAGCTCCACCCAGATCGAAAGCAGGTAATATCCCGGCTGTTCGGAAAAGTCCGACTGAAACACCGACACAAGTATAGTCGAGCTTATCTGCGGCGTCAAAAGAGCCGCGACGCAGACGGCAGTCACCCTTAGGCGGAAGATATCATAATACCGGCTGATGCCGAGTACCGCCGTCAGCGCGAAAAAGGCGGCGAGGGAAAGCAGCGACGAGACAAAGTCCAGCGTCTTGTAAAGCCATTCCTTCAAAACATCGCCGGAGATGCTGTACAGCGCGGCGCCCAGCCCGAGTGAAACCAGCAGCAGCGCCGCCCAGAGTATCAGCGCGGCGTAAAAGAGCCGCGCGGGAGATATTTTTTGCATAAAAATATATATGGTGTCCTTGACTAACCCGCGTCCCGCGGGTTAGTCGAGAGTTTTGCCTGCGGCAAAACGTCTCCGCTCCGAAGTTAAGTCTTAGATTGTGTTTTTTCTATGAGGTATTGACTAACGCTCCGCGTTAGTCGCGAATATTGCCTTCGGCAATATATCGCCGTCGGCAAGTGAAGTTTTTATTTCAAATAGCTAACGACTTCGCACCATTAATTTTCCCAGAAGTTTTGAAAGTCAAGAAAACTTTTCCAAAAGTTTTCTTGTCAGGGGGGTCCGGGGGGACGAAGTCCCCCCGCAATCAAAGTCCCATTTTCAGAAGCCCGAAGGTGGAGGACGATTCGAGCGAGTCGAAGTTGATGAGGACGACTACGGCGGCGGCTCCTTCTTCGCGGCAGAGTTTGAAGACCGAGTCTTTGTAGTAGCGCAGGTCGATGTAGATAAGGTCGTAAGATTGGGCGAGGAAGGGGGCGGCGGAGTGGGCGAAGCTGTCTTTTAACACGACGAGTTTCGGCCGCTCGATGCGCACGCCGCTGTCGTCGACTTTGTAGATGTCGACGCGGGCGTTGTTTCCGCCGATGAAGCTTGAGTATTTGTCCTTCTTTTCAAGGTAGGAGCGGTCGTAGAAGCCTTTGTATTCGACGCCGGTGTCGTCGATATGCGTGACGAACTCCTCGTCGCCCTCAAAGCGGAAAAACTCGATTTTGTCGGGTTTTACCCACTTCATCCCGCCGCTTGACCAGGTCGTTCCGTAAAAGGCTTCGGAGGCGGTTTCCGGGGCGTAGAATGAATAGTCATGCGTCTCGGCGCCGAGTTCCTTCAAAATCAGATTCGCGCCCATCAGCGCCCCGCGGGACGTCCAGTGGTGGTCGGTCTTGTAATAGAGCTGTTCCGAGGTTTCCTCCTCCGCGGCCGCGAAGACGGCGCAGAGGTCTAAGTATTTAAGGTTCGCGACGGAATCGAGGTTCTCATGCAAATACCGATAAGCCTTGTCCTGAATATCCCGCGGATAAAGCGCCGGCTGTTTTTCCCGAAGCACATCCTCTCCCCGTCCGGCGACGGCGACAATATAAGGGATGCCCAGCCGCTCGGCGCCGTCGGCGAAAGCGATAATACCGCTGAGGTTCTTGTCTATCGTTTCATAGTCCGGATAGCCGCCGCGCTTGATGATATATCCGTCGGAGGCGAGGGTAACGCTGTTGTTTTCCCGCTTGCCCTGGGCTATCTCGGCGACGCCCTTGATTGCGACGAAAGCGTCGCGCAGCGGGAACTGATCGGCGAAATAGTCGCCTACTTTGCCGGTATAGCTGCCGTCTATCAGGGCTTTGACGGTAAATTCCGGCTGCTTTTGCAGATAGCGGTTCTCCTGCTCGGAAAATTCCCGGTCGGGCAGGACAATCATCAGTACGGTCAGCGCAAATATCAACAGGATGAAAAATATCACGGTCAGCCGGTCGGCCGTCTTTGATTCATGCGCGAGAGAGCGCTGCAGATCGAGCAGCTTATCCTGAGCGGTATTGACTTCGGGTCTTCTGTCCATAATTTAAATCTCGATTCCTTCTATATAAGGTTTTTTCCAGATAGAATCCAGCGCCTTTTCGCCGTACGCCTTTACGGTGGCGCGGTCAAAGGAATGTCCGCCCTTGTCGCGGTTGGTGTAAACGGGGCGGAGCGGGAGCAGCTTGCGTCGGCGGCTCCGCTTTGTCGGCTCCGGCGGGGTCATCATCGGCATCGTCCCGGAGCAGACATCGCCCAAAGCCGGAATGTATCTTTCCCAGGAGCTGCCGTCAAGCAGCACGGTGGCGCGGTATTCCCCCTTCGGCAGCGGTATTCTTACCCCGCGGAGCATCATCGAAGCGTCCGAGGCGCAGATAACGTCAAAATCGGCGCGCAGGGAATGACCGCGGTCGGTCGTAAGCAGGGCTATCTCGTTTATCGGCTGAGCGGTGAGGCGAAAACCGCCGCTGCGCTCCCGAACAAGCTTCACTTCATGCGGAAAGCTCATGTTCTGGTTGAAAACAGCGCCGGACGGAGTCGAAATCCTCTGCCAGCAAATCCTTATCCTCCTGTCCTTCGGCTCGTCCGAGAAGGTCTGAGCGGCATATCCGCGGGTGGGAGGGTCTCCGGCGCCTCCGGTTGGCTGAAAGGATCTCCAGCCCTGCGAAGGCTCGAAAATCAAGCCGCCGCCCATCCGCCCTTTCTTGAATTCGCCGACGTAATAATGGCCGGACGCGCCGGACAAAACCCAGCGGCGGCTGCCGTCGTCGGCTTCAAGCGGATAAAAATCGGGACACTCGGCGTCGCCGGGCAGCTCGATATCCTGAAGATGCGTCCAGTCAAGGAGATTTGAGGAGGTAAGCAGGGTAAAGGTATTGTCGGTAAGATACAGCGCCATCACGAATTTTGACAGCTCTTCGCAAAAGATTACCTTCGGATCGCGGTTGTCCCCGGCGATATGCGGCACAACGGCCGTTCCGGAGACGCCTTTTCCGCTTTCGTAGCGATGGAAGGTAAATCCGTCCGTCGTATAAGCCAGCCGCTGCTCAAACGGCTTTCCCGCCGCGGTATAGAAAAGCAGCATGGCGGGATCGTTCTTCTTCCCCAGCCCCGAGACGTTGTTATGGTCGACTATCGCGCAGCCGCTGAATATCGTGTGCGCGTCGGGGTCGGGGTAGAGGGCGATGCTGTGCTCCTTCCAATGAGTCAGATTTTCGGAAGTCGCGTGTCCCCAGTGCATATTGCCCCAGGTGGTACCCGCCGGGTTGTGCTGGAAGAACATATGATAAAGCCCCTTGTAGTAGCAGAGGCCGTTCGGATCGTTTGTCCAGCCGTACATGGGAGAGAAACGGAGCTGCGGACGATAAAGTTCGTCATATTCGGATTTTATAAGCTCACAGTCTTCAAATTCGAAGTCAGGGCTGATTTGAAGCTCTATTTCGTCCGCGTCGCCGAAGAAGCGGGAGAAGTCGAGCGGTATTTTATAAGCCGGATTTTCAAAATCGAGCCGGCAGTCAAGTTCCCATACATCGTCGCCGCCTGTCGAAAAGGTGACGCGGACGGTGGGCATATGATTTGAAATCGGGAGAGCAAGGCATGGCCTTGATTTTAAAAGTCGCATTAAAACACCTTCTTTCGCCGGATATTTTTTTCAGATTCGTTATTATTATACCATTAATCGGCGTTTCAAGTCAACAGTCAAAGATTAAATTTACCCTTTCCGGCGAAATTATCCCGAACAGGCAAGATATACACGGCGAATGCTGCGAATGCGGGCGAATATTTTTCTCCGTCAGCTGTTCGGAGAAAATTTTTATCACTCATTTTACAAAAATGCAAACTCATGTATATAAGCCGGTGTTAAAATTATAATATACCGCCCGACGAGATGTAAATCCGGAGACTTTTCCACATATCCACATGGTTTTCCACAGAAAAACGCGATTTCTCGCCGAAAAATCCCGATAAAACCCGCCTTTCCCACATTTTCCACAGCTTTTCTCCACAGAAACGGCAGCTTTCTACATTTTTCGGCGCGGACGAGGCGACCCTTTTGTAAAGCGGATTTTACAGAGTTTCGGGCGAATGACCCCGACCTTGCCGTCGGCCGGAGACGGAGCCGCGGAGGCTTCGACTTTCGTCTAAAAAAATTATATACCTGTATAATGCCGAAACTTTGATTTTTTTCAGACGCCTTACGCCATAAGGCTTCGCGGGTTTTTCGGCTGTATATTCGGTATATGCTGTATATTCATCGGAGCGATAATAATCGGAAAACCCAAGCCGCGGAAGACCGCGGCGGAAATATACAACGTCCGGTTTTCCGCGGCGATTTTTAAACCGAAATAATTCCGAAACCCGATGGTTTCGATAAATAAAATAAGGAGATGAGATTTTTGTCCCATTTTAATTTCAGGGAATGGCTCAGAAGCGTTTTTGAACGCATCCGCCGCTTTTTTTCCGGCAGATACGGTTTCGACCCGTTAGGCGGCTTTCTTTTATTTGTCCATGTCACGATAATCCTTGTCGCCTCGCCGTTTGCCTACCGAAATCCTTTCGTCTACCGCGTCATAGCCGCCTCCGCTCTGATCCCGCTCATCTTCGCGCTCTTCCGCCTGCTTTCAAAGAATATCGCCGCCCGCCGCCGGGAAAACGGCGCTTTTCTCGACGCGCTGTTTGCCGTCCGGCGCTTTTTCTCCCGTCTCGGCGCAAGAATACAAAACGGCGCCGCGCTTATGCGGAACCGTTTCAAATATATAAGAACCACCCGCTACCGCCGCTGTCCCGACTGCCGCGCCGTGCTTTGTTTTCCGGTAAAAAAGGGGCATCGCGGGAAGAAAAGCGCCGTCTGCCCCCGCTGCGGGAAAAGGTTTTCCGTGTTTATCTGGATATGAGGGGGATTGAATAATATTTAAGAGGAGCGGAAACTGCTTTAAAGCAGCCCGCTCCTTTGATATTTTACAAAAGCAGGATTTCAGAATTCAATCCATTCAATTTCCGAATCGTCCTTATCCGGTTTTACTAAAGCTACCCTGACATTCTGTAATACGCCGGGCTCCAAAACAAATTCGGCGGCTTTATATTTTTGCATTGCTTTTTCCACGGCGTCTGCTTCGTTTTTCGCCTGAATTTCGAATTCTTCCGCAACCGTTTCCTCTATAACTATTGTATATTTTTTCATTTTTCACCTCATATTGTTTTTCTGTATCTTCCGCTGCCTAAGAACTCCAAAAATCCCTTGTCTCTTAAAAATTGTAATTGCTGCCTGATCTTGGGTTTTATATTATTGTTATCGGGATGTTTTATCTTCAATTCTTCCTCAAATGCGTAAACTTCCTTCAAAGTAAATACTTGTGACTGAATGCGATTGACACAATTTAAAATGTCCATAAGCCATCCGCGGCTGTTTATGTTACCGACCTCAAGGCTGCTGCCTCGATTTACTTTGGATACCACCGTTTCGGAATCTGATATTTCTCCCCTTGATATTATTGAAATTCTGCCTTGCTCCGGAATTTCATCGATTAAAATGTTACAGCCTACCCATCCGGCGCGGCGGGCATTTGAACTCAAAGGATTTCTTTTTTCAATGATATCCGGGACAAAAAAGTGTTTTAAAATCAATATCAAATCGTTGACCTTATGCTCTTTTTCGGAATATGTCAGAAAGAAAAAATCGGGATTGTTATTGCTTATAATTCTCTCTATCATTGTACCGTAAGCGCCGTCGGTTATTTTATTTCCCAATTTACCGCTTTTGCTTTTCAGCTCATATTCGTTATCGCAATTAGAACAGAAGAAATCGGCAACGGGTTTGTTGTTTTTGAATTGCTCGATACGCGCGAATCCGCATCGCGGACAATACATATTCCTAAACATCCAATTTTCCGTTATAACTCTTACTCTTTGGGACTTTGAGTTATATTTCTCGGACAAGTTTCTGTCAAGCTGAATATTCAATTACTTCACCTCTGAAATATTCTTTGAACTTATCTTTTATAAGTATATTCCGATTCGCAAATAAATGCAAACGGTTTTTTTAAGAATTATGTAAATAAAAGTAATAAATTTTAATTTTCATAGTATTTAAATTAAAAAGACAGCTCGCGCGAACTGTCTTTTAATATTTGCCCCTATTCCTGATAGCTCACCATTTTTGCAGCCGCTCATCGGCGCCGCCGGCAAGCCCCTCCGTCCCCTCTATTGCTCCGACGGCCGCCTTTTTTCCGGTCTTATCGGCGTATCCATCGTATCCTCAAGCAATTCCGGGTTTTCAAGCAGGGTCTTCAGCATCTTTACCGATTTTGCGTAATAGTAGCCGTCGGCTATCCGCTCGTCTATCGTGAGGCCGATGTCGACGCTGTTTTTCATCTCGAAAGTCCCGTCCGAACGGAAAAACGGACGGGGCTTTATTTCGCCTATCGTGACGAAAATCGAAGTCGTTCCCCAGTTTGAAAGGTGATGGTAGCCGCTTTGGAGCCGGATCGAGCCGTAATTTGAAAGCAGCACCGAGCGGTGATAGGGATCGGTTTCGATAAGCGACTGCGGCACAAGGCCGTGTGTGTCAAGCCACACCGCTACCCGCAGGATGAATCTCGAAAGGAAGCGGGGAAAGCGGGAAGCGAGCACATCCATAACGTCGCTTGAGCGGTCCGGTTCCTCCGAGCGGTTCAGCCGAATCTGTTTTTTGATAATTTCGTGAATTGAGTCGAGGTTGTCGGAAGGTTCGGCGCGGACGATAGCCAGCCCCTCTCCCGCGGTATCGGAAAGGCGCTTTTTCACTAAAAAGGAAGCGCTTATCTCGTCGCGATGAAAGAGAGAACCGTTCTTGATGAAGCGGTTGAGCAGCGGCCGCTGTGTGATGACGCGAAGCATCGCCGTCACCATAAGGTGAAAGAAGGTGTACCGAAAATCAGACCCCTCCGCGTTTTTCCGCTCCAGAAAGTCGTTGAGCTTCGAAAGATCAATCATTTCGGAGATAAAAGCTTCGTTTGCGGTGCGGCCGGGAAAAAGCAGCGGCATAACATAGTGCATTCCGTCGATATCGCGGACGAGCGCGGCGTCTTTGCGGTCGCCAAAACGTTTCTTGTATGACATGATGTCCTCTCAAAGCCGGCGTCTTTGATTGTTAATTTGAAATACAAAAACCGGTGTGATATGAAATTGCTTTTTATAAATTATATCTCAAAATAATGAATAATGTGATACAAGGCTCTGAATTATAAGAAAATTTAACAAAATCCCTTAAAGAAATACAAGATTTGCCGTCAAAAACTTCAAATTTTCCCCTCACATATCCGAAAGCTCTCCGATCAGTTTGTCTATCGCCTTCTGAGCTCTCGTCTCTATCTTGGCGTATGACGACGCGAAGCTGCCCTCCCCGCGGCTCATCAGAGGATCGTCTATGCTTCTTAAGCCTCCGAAATCGAAAATAGTGGCGGCGTCATAGACGCGATTTTTGAAAATCAGCTCCATCATCTCCGAAGAGTCCTCGTCGCGGAGCGCTTTTGTCTTGACCGTTGTGTCGATGAAAGCCGGTCTTACAATCTGCTGACCGTAAAAGCCCATTGCCTCTATCGCTTGTCCCGTCATCTCCGGCTGCGTATTTGTCTTGGGAACAACGACAAGAGTACTCCACCAGTCGTTCACCGGGGAGAGATATTCCGCCTGCGCTTCGTCCAGCTTCGGAGGAGGAACTATCCCGAAATCCGCCTCCATATTGCGCAGGTTGAGCGCAACGAGCATTTGGTTGTTATAGAACAGAGCGCGGTTATCCTGGAACATCGGCAGCATCAGATCGGTATAAGTATTTGAATATCCGCCGTAGTTGCTCGACAGTATATTGACTCGCTTGTCCTTCATAAACGGAACAAGGGTGTCGACAACGCGCGACGCAAGGTCCTGATTGACGCAGAGCTGCGGCACGCCGTCCGAGTCTATCTTTGTAAATCTGACACCGGAGGAAAAGAAGGTATATCGAAGCGTAGAGGGTTCAAGCAGCATACCGAAGCTGTCTTCGATATCCGGCTCTCCGTTTCCGTTGAGGTCCATCGCCGCCGCTTCGCTCATCTCGATAGCTTTGGGGAGAGTCCAGCCCCCGCTTCTGACAAGGTCGTAAAGGTTCTCAAGCCCGAGCGATTCGTGCAGATGCTTGTTGAAGAAATAAGTTATCGCGGCGTAGTCGTTGTAAAGGCTGATATCGCCGGTCGCTGCCCTGAGTTTGCCGAGAATCTCAAGCTCGGATATCAGGTTCTGATCCCACCAGCTGTGGGAAAAATCGATATACGGAAGCGTTTTCAGGTCTATGACCAGCCCTTTGTTCATTATCGGCGAAATATACGCGACGGTCGCCATTCCGAAGTCGATTACATCCTCTCCGGCGCTGACGGTCTTTGTCAGTTCAGTGAGTATGTTGGTAAGCGGATATAAGGATATTTTCAGATTCAGTTCTTCCTCGACAGCTCTGAGCCGGAAGTAAATAGCGTCGTTCAGCGGGTCGCCGTCTTCCTCTTCGGAATACAATTCACAGTAGTCCATAGCGACCCAGTTGTTTCCCTTGCCGTAAAACTCCGCCGCAACGGTAAGTTCCGCCCCGCCCCAGTCGCTGTCTTCCGGCGGGATGTATTCCGGCGGTTCGGTCGTGGTTTCCTCGACGGTGGTTTGCGATTCGGTAATTTCGGTTGTTTCGTCGGCTGCGCCGTCGGCCTGCTCTCCGCAGGCGGATAAAACCGAGAATATCATCAGTAAAGCCAAAACAGCCGTAAAAATTCTTTTGAACAAAAGTTACACCTCCATATAGCATATTATAAAATTGATATTTGTCCCTTCGCATATCCGAAAGCTCTTCGATCAGTTTGTCTGTCGCCCTCCGAGCTTTGGTTTCTGTTTTTGCGTAGGCGGACGCGAAGCTGACCGTGTATCATTATAACAAAATCAGCGCTGAAAGTCAACGGAAAAAGGCGGAGACAGAAAAAACTCCGCCCTTTTTAAGGCATAACGCCGTCAGCCTATCATCTCTATGATTTCCTCTATAGACGCCTCGATAGCCGCGCGCTTGGACTCCACATCCGAGGCGTATTCGGTTTTCTTGCTCTTGGCGCATTTGCGGAATATATCCTTTATGGTGTTGCCCCAGCCGTAGGCCTGACCGATGTCATAATGGCGGCTGTCGCGCATGATGGCGAGCATGTCTATGGAATCCTGATTGCGCAGGGTCTTCTGGGAAACTCTGCCCTCATAGAACACCGGCATTACGTCGGCGTAGCTGCGGTAGGCGAGGGCGTCCATAACGACAGCCGTCTTGTCCATATCGGTATTTGTCGCCGGTATGCAAAGCACATAGGTGTAGGAGCGCAGACAGCGGTAGTCCTCCTGCGCCTCGTCGTACTTGGGTATCGGCAGTATGCCGTATGAGGTCTCCATGTCGCGGTATTTGTTTGCCGCCTTGAGCTGCGCCACCGTCATAAGGGTGCGGCTGTTCTTGAAGGCTATCTCGTAGTGGTTGGGCTCAGATTTGTTGAGGAAGAGCCACTCGCCGTCGTTTACGCAGAGTCGCAGTACCTTTTCCACTACCGCGTCAAACTTATCCCCCCGGGCGGCAAGCCGGGGATTGTTGTCGGCGTCGCGAGTGAAGAAGTCCACATCGCCGCCGATGATAAATGAGTCGGTGAAATGCTCGTAGGATATGCAGCCGTATACGGCGTCGCTGTCCTGCGCCCAGGCGAAGGAGTCGGCGCCGTTGAGATTGGCGCCCGCCTTGGCAAGAGCCGCATAGGCGTCAAGGGTCCACTTGCCGTCCCGAACGGTCTGGTAGGGGAATTCTATCCCCAAATCCTCCATCATGTCCTCGTTGAAGAAGACGGTAACCGTGCCCTCGAAGTCAACCAGCGATACGTCGTTGAATGAGAAGAATATCGACTGTTTGCCGCCGAAGCGGTTCATCTCGATGGCATCGCCGTCCCACCAGGGCATATCAAACCGGAAGCCGTCGTAATCCTGCTGATCTGCCAGGCAGCCGCCGGTGAGCAGATTTGCAATCCAGGTGTCGCGCAGATAGGCGGCTTTATACACATCATCCCCCGCCAATACGGTTTTCTGCAGCGCCGTCGAAGCATCCTCCAGCGAGTAGCCGCCGTCGATCGCAATTTCCAGATTGTAGCTGCTCTCAATTGCGCGGTTGCGGAGGAAAATCTCATCGTCCAGAGCGTCTCCGGTCAGCTCCTCAAAGTCGAGACTTGAGTAGAACATATAAGGCTGTTCGGTGTTGAGTATTTTGAACTCCTCCCCCTCCATGTCGAGGCTGCCGTAGTCGTAGACAAATTCGGTTTCAGCCGCAGCGGTTTCACCGTCGGATTGGGGCGCGGCGGTGATATCTGAGCCGCCGGTTTCCCCGCCTCCGCATGAGGGGAGCGCGACTGAGAGCGTAAGAAGCGCCAGAATCAGCGAGATTGTTTTCAAAGCAGGATATTTCATGTCAGTATTCTTCTTCCTTTTAATATTTTATGTGTTTTACCGTCGTTATTTCTTGTGATATCTGCCGCCGTATCATCGGCAGGCTCTCCGCAGGCGGATAAAACCTATAACATCATCAGAAAAGCCAAAAGAGCCGTAAAAATTCTTTTGAACAAAAGTTACACCTTCATATAGTATATAATTGAATTGATATTTGTCCCTCACATACCCGAAAGCTCTCCAATCAGTTTGTCTATCGCCTTCTGAGCTTTGGTTTCGATTTTTGCGTAGGCGGACACGAAGCTGCCCTCTCCCCGGTTGAATACCGTGTCAAACAATCCCTTTATGCCGCCGTAATCGAAGAAGCTGGCAGAGTCGTATACCCGACTTTTGAAGATAAGCTCCATCATTTCCGAAGAGTCCTCGTCGCGGAGCGTCTTCGTCTTGACAGTTGTGTCGATGAAAGCCGGTTTTATTAGCTGCTGACCGTAAAAACCCATCGCTTCTATCGCCTGTCCCGTCATCTCCGGCTGCGTGTTGGTAACCGGAACGACGGCGAGAGTAGCCCACCATTCGCTTACCGGACAAAAATATTCCGTCTGCGCTTCGTCTAACTTCGGAGTAGGGACTATCCCGAAATCCGCCTCCATATTGCGCAGATTGAGCGCGACAAGCATCTGATTGTTGTAGAACAGCGCCCGGTTGTCAATAAACATCGGCAGCATCAGATCGGTAAAGGTATTTGAATACCCGCCGTAGTTGCTCGACAGTATATTTACCCGTTTGTCTTTCATGAACGGAACAAAGGCGTCTGCCACACGCGAACCGATATCGGTATCGACGCAGAGCTGCGGCACGCCGTCCGAGTCAATTTTTGTAAGTCTGACCCCGCAGGAATACATGGTATATCTGATTGTCGACGGCTCAAGCAGCATGCCGAAGCTGTCATCGATATCCGGCTCTCCGTTTCCGTTGAGGTCCATCGCCGCCGCTTCGCACATCGCCATCGCCTTGTCGATAGTCCAGCCCCCGCCCCTCACAAGGTCGTAAAGGTTTTCCAGCCCGAGCGATTCGTGCAGGTGCTTGTTGAAAAAATAGGTTATCGCGGCGTAATCGTTATAAAGGCTGATATCGCCGGTCGCCGCCCTGAGTTTTCCGACTATTTCAAGTTCGGATATAAGGTTCTGATCCCACCAGCTGCGGGAAAAATCGATGTAAGGAAGCGTTTTAAGATCGATAAGCAGTCCTTTATTAAGAAGAGTCGGAAGATTTGAGGCGTTTACCATTCCGAAATCTATGACATCTTCTCCGGCAAGAACCGTCTTTGAAAAATCTGTGGCGGCTGCGGAAAATTTTTTAAGTTTGTATCCCGATATCTTTAAATTAAGTTCTTCCTCGACAGCTCTCATACGCTCATAAATAGCGTCGTTCAGCGGGTCGCCGCTCTCCTCTTCCGCATACATTTCACAGTAGCCGGTAGCAATCCATGCTCCGTTGCCCCAGCCGTAATTTATCGCCGCGATTGTAATCTCCGCCCCGCCCCAGTCGCTGTCTTCCGGCGGGATGTATTCCGGCGGTTCGGTCGTTGTCTCTTCGGCGGCGGTTTGCGATTCGGTAATTTCGGTCGTTTCATCGGCAGCGCCGTCGGCCTGCTCTCCGCAGGCGGATAGTACGGAGAATATCAGCAGCAGGGAAATAATAAAAATGATAATTCTTTTAAACACGATTTAACCCCCAAAAAAATTATTTATATGCCCCTCACCCCAGCTCCTCGAAAGCTTCGACGCATTTATCCAGCGCCTTTATTATCTTCGGCTCATTCTTTGCGTACCAGGAGGCGAAGTCTTTCGACTTTGCCGTCATAAGTTCGCGCATGACAAACCACGGATAGCCGATCGATTCGTTATAAATCGAAGCGAAGTTGAGATAGGCGCCGTCGCGGACGATGTCGAGCATCTGAGAGCTGATTTCGTCGCGGCTGTATTTGACTTTAAGGGCGATCTCGAAATACTGCGGGGTGACAAAGCGATACGACTCCGCCGCCATCGCCTCCAGCATCGCGCCGGCAAGCTCGGTTTTCGGGTTGGTAATCGGCACGCACATCAGCGCCAGCGCGTCCTGGATTCTCGTAAGATACTTCTCCTGATTTTCGTCGTATTTCGGGTACGGGATAATTCCGTAGTCGCTTTCCATGTCGTTCAGCCCCGAGCGGGTGTTGTCCAGCACCGCCGGCAGCAGAAGGGAGCGGTCGGTTTTGAAGAGGTTATACTGCGCGCCGGAGAAATCGCCGTCTCTGTACGACCTGCCGAAAACTGCGGGAGTTTCGTACATAAAGCCGTAAACCCAGTCGCAGAGCTGCGCTATCTTGTCGTACTCCATTTCAAACTTCGGATATCCGTCCTCGTCGCGGACAATCATTTTTATCCCGCTCGACTGCAAAAAGCAGTCGACGTTGTTCGAGGAGGTTATCGCGCAGCCGTAAAGGTCGTTTTCGTCGTATTTGCCGTCGCCGTTGAGGTCGGCGGAGACAAGGGAGGCGGTCTTCGCCATCATGTCAAGCGTCCAGCTGCCGTTATTCACCGCTTCGTAAAGATCCGGCACGTTGTAGTCAACGGCAAGAGCCTTGTTGAAGCAGATTACATACGCCGCCTCAAGCAGCGTCAGCGTTATGTCGCCGGTTGCAAAATAAAGCTTGCCGCCGATGGTCAGCTCCTCTTTTAGCGTCTGAACCCACCATTCCCGGTCAAGGTTCAGATACGGCAGCTCGTAGAGGTTGAGGAAAAGCCCTTCGTTTGCGACTATCGGTATCCTCGCCGACCATCCGGCGATGACATCCCACGAATCGTCCCCCGCCTGAACGGCGTTGCGGATGTTTTTAAGCTCGTCGTTGTAAGTTTCCCAGCCTTTTCCCCTGTAAACGGAAATCGCCGTGTTGAGCCGCTCCTCAACCGCGCGGTTGCGGTTGTAAATCACGTCGTCGATAATATCGCCGGTCTGTTCCGAGAAGAAATCCTCATACGAGGTTTCGTCTCCCCGAACGTGTATCGTAAACTCCTCCCCGCCGAAGTCGAGGTCGTCCGGCAGGTCGTCGGGTGTCTGCGAGCGGTCGGTTTCCGCCGCTTCGGTCTCCGCCGTCGTCGCGGCGGCGGTCGTTTCATCAGCCGCCGGAGCCGAGTCGCCGCAGCCGGCAGCAAATGTCAGCGCGAATATCAATGCGGCGAGCATGAGCGCCGCAATTCGGTACGATTTTTTCAAAATATCTTTCCCCCTGTAATTTTTGTTAATTCTGTTATCTAATTATAGCATTATCGCCTTTTTGTGTCAACCTGTTTATGAGAAATTCATGCATTTTATAAAAATGCCGAAAATTACGGCGTTTCCGAAACATTTTGTTTACGATATTAATTTTTCTGTCGGCAGGCGGTATTTATTCCCCGAAAGAGTCGCGAAAAACATACATCTTCCGCCCGCCGACGAAAGTTCTATTGACAAAAGCGCGAAAAGGCGCTATAATATAATTAGAACTATTTAGAATAACAACGGTGTGTAACGGTATAATATGTGAAAGTTATTCAACAATGTTCTATACAGAAAAAAGGGAATAAAAAACGAAAAAAGGGGGTTTTATGAAGGAAATTTTCAACACCATCCGAGCCGGAGCCGCCGCATTGGGCGGGCTTGTCGGCTTTTTCATCGGCGGCCGGGACGGACTTATCGCCGCTTTGGCCGTCTTCGTCGTCATCGACACCGCGACCGGGCTTATGTCGGCGGCGTCGGAAAGGCGGCTGTCTTCGGATATCGGCTTTCGCGGCATCCTGCGAAAGATGCTGATATTCGTAATCGTCGGCATGGGGCATATCATCGACACGCTGATAATCGGAAGCGGCTCGGTGCTCCGGACGGCGTTTATATTTTTCTATATCGCAAACGAGGGGCTTTCGATCGCCGAAAACTCGGTAAAGCTGGGGCTGCCCCTTCCGCGCCGGCTGCGCCTCGCGCTAAAACAGCTTCACGACGACGCCGAGGGCGCAGAAAAGGAGGATGACAATAATGGCAAAAATTGAACTCGACATAAAACAGGCGTATTGCACGGAAAATCCCTGCTATAAACTGGATCAGCCGCTCGCCGTCCGCGGGCTTATGCTCCACTCTGTCGGCTGTCCTCAGCCGGACGCGATGGTCTTTATCCGGCAGTTCAACCGTCCGGATTTCAAACGCGCCTGCGTCCACGCCTTTATCGACGCGAACACCGGCGATATTTATCAAACCCTCCCCTGGGAGATGCGCGGCTGGCACGCCGGAGGCACCGCCAACGGCTCTCATATCGGCGTCGAGATGTGCGAGCCGCCGAACATCCGCTACCGGGGCGCCGGATGCGCCTTCGACTGCGCCGACCCGAAAGCCGCCGCCGAATATGTCTCCCGCGCCTATCGTTCCACCGTCCGGCTCTTCGCCTGGCTCTGCCGCCGCTGCGCGAGAGCCAACCGGGGATATAAAGTATATGCGCCGAACGGGGAAATAATTATGTAGTAATTTTTGCGGGGGAAAGAAACTTTTTGCAAAAAGTTTCTTTCCCCCGCGCCCCCTATCTTCAAAAACTTTTGGGAATGGGGATTATATTGGGACACTTGATATTGGGAGGGGGTGAAAAACCTCAATAAACACAATAAAACAAGCCTCACAGGTATAAAAAACCTGTGGGGCTTGCTTTTAGTTTATGATAAGCTATTATTTTTTCTTGTTTTCTTTGGAATCGGTTTTGTAATTCGTGTTTGCAGAATATGATATTGAAGGCTTTTTCGGTATATCCTTCATTAACTGCTGGGCAAAAGAGTCTGGGGTATAATTGGATGGCAACGGTTTTACATCAAATCCCAAAGCTCTATATTGCTGCTCAAATATATCCTTATTCATTGATATTCCTCCATCTCATGTATTCGCTGACGCGGCGTTAATTATCATGGCGCTTCCAATGTGATTTTCAACGATCTTTACCGCTGGAGAATTGGAAAAAGTATGCATATATGTATGATGAATAGTAAGCACGCAATCCTGTAAATCTTTACAACCACCTAACTCCTTGTTTGGAAATGATTCTAATGGAATGACTTTTATTCCCAAACTCTTGCACTCTTCCATGTGAATATGCCTTGAGTGCGTAAACGTTTCTTCGTGACTACCTAATTTTTCAACAATCTTGTTAGCATCTTCATCGGGGGTACTACTATCTCTCAGCATGTTTGTTACCAGCCACTTTTTGACCATAGAATCTGACCAATCGATTGCCTTTTTACAGTCGCCCAAAAAAGTAGGATGATACTTAGAGATTATGGCTTGCCATAAAGGGACTGAATCTGGCTCTGCTTTTATACTGTCTACTGCGTTCTTAAATTCCTCTATTACACCGGCACACGACATCCCTCCGCCAAATTGCGGATCAATAGGACCTATATTAGACTGTTTTCCCATGATAATCTCTTTGCAAGATAATGCAATCATTGTGCCCGCCGACATAGCTATTTGAGGAATAAATGCTCTTATATTACAATCAAATATAGAGCGAAGATAGTCTACTATAGATTCTGTTGCGGCTGTGCTTCCACCAGGTGTGTGTAAAATAAGGTCAAGCCCCTTGCTTTTATCTAAACCATGGACAGCTTGCATTAGGGCGTTTTTATCGTTGTCGTCAATATTACAATTAAGATTATTCTTCTGCAAAAAACCTGAATAATATGCAATAATATTTCTACCGGTATACTCGTGCATTATACCTAGATACTTTCTACGTACAATGTCGAGAGGGTTGTCAACACGAGTCCCTTGGATCTCAGTTAAAACTTGACCCCAATTAGGCATTGTTAGTTCTCCTTTACTTTAAATAAGCAATTCTTAAAGGCATACCTATTAATATAAAAATATTGTATCATAACGAAAAGTTGTTTTTGTAAATCTAATGAAAATTTAAATTTAATTAGATATTAATATAGCTCGTTTAACCGGAAAAACAGTACAGTCTTTTAATGGTATAATTACGAACTCTCTATCTCCTCCACCGTCTCCCGGAGCTTTTCTATTGCCGTCAGCGTCTTCTTCTCTTTCTTTGCGTATTCCGACGCGAAAACGTTCTCCTTTTTCTTCGGGATGGTTGTCCTGACAATCTCGCTCATCCCGCCCAAGTTGAAGATTATCCCCAGATCATAGCTCATCGACGAGAAGATAAGGTCGAGCATCCGCCCGGAAGCTTCGTCGTAAGTGTATTTGTTCTTGCAGGATATCTCGATATAAGCCGGCAAAGTGGTATACTTGGACTCCGCCGACAGCGCCTCCAGCATGAAGCCGGAGAAGTCGGGCCGGGGCGCCGCTTTCGGCACTCCGAACAGCGTTGAGCCGATAAAGTCGGGATAGGAGCAGTAAAGCGGCTGCGATTCGTCCAGCTTCGGGTTGGGGATGACGCCGTATTCAAATTCGCAGTCGGCGGAAAAGCCGCTGAGCGACTGCGGGAAAACGGCGATAAAGAGGGCTTCTCCCGCTTTGAAAACTTTCCCCGCGAAGCTCCACATATTGTAATCCACCTTGCCTTCAAAATCTTCGCAGAAGCCGGCGAAATCGGTGTCGCAGGTGAGGGCGATTACCTTATCTATCGCCGCGACGGTACGCGGGTTGTTGAAGGTGAGCGCGGGATTGCCGTCTTCCCCCTTCGTGATTATCGCAACGTCGCAGCCGCGCAGATAGTTGGTAAAGGCGTTGTATGAATCCATCGTCAGCCCCCAGCGGTCGGCGTCGGTCATAACTCCGTCGCCGTCAAGGTCGGCCGCGACGGCGGCGCACATCTCGGTCATCCGGTCAACGGTCCAGGCCCCGTCGTCAACCAGCGCGACGACGTCGGGAAGGTCGTAGTCCTTCGCCATATCGCGGTTCATTATCGTGGTATACGAGCGCTTTTTGTCTTCAAGCCCGTAGTCGGAAGTCGTCGCGTAAAGACGCCCCCAGAGCTCAAGCTCGCCGTTGGCGCGGCTGTTCCACCACGGCTGCGAAAAGTCGATGTATTCTATCTCGTTCAGATCAAGCAGATCGCCGTTGGTGATAACCCCGCCGATGAACATGAGCGGCGAGAAAAAGAGGTCGTAGAGCTGCTCTCCCGCCATCGTCGTTTTGCGGATAATGCCCGCCTCGTTGTAGTCGAGGGTGGCTTTGATTTTTACGTTGTATCTCTCTTCGATGGTACGGTTGCGGCGGTAAATTGTGTCGTTGACGATCTCGCCGGTTTCCCCCTCGGCGTAAATCTCGAAGTTGTCAAACTGCGGATAGGTCGGGTCGCTGTGCCCTAAAACGTGGAACTCTCTGCCTTCCCAGTCGGTGTCGGGAAGGTTCGGCTTTACAGCCGTCGTTTCGGCAGCCTCGGCAGCTTCCGGAGCCGCCGCCGTCTCCGTCCCTGCGGCGGTCTCGGCAGGCGCGCCCTTGTCCCCGCAGGCGATAAATCCCGCCAAAAAGCAGGCGCAGATGAAGAACGAGATAAGTCTTTTTGTAAGCTGTTTCATGATATGCCCCCCTTGAATTACGATTTATGTACCTTAAAAAAACTCTCCGTACCAAAGTTAAGTTTTTATTTGTTTTCTCCCATCCCCGCAAAGTCCCCTCGCCCCCAATCGACATACCTCCCCGCGCTCTCTATCCGCCGCTCCATCAGACGCACGCTCTCCGCCGCTTCATCCCCCGTACACAGCTTGCCGTCATACAAAAGATACTTCGACCGGACAGGCGCCGGGCTTAAATTCGGCATTATCACATTCGCGCCGGCGAGCAGGCCGTCTTCGCGGCCTCTGTCGGAGGCGGTGCCGAGGGCGGTGGTTGCGGGCAGCAGCACTTCGGGGAGCATTATCCGGCTGATCGCGAGCAGATTCAGCGTCATCTCGACCGACCCCGCCGGAAAGTCCCGGAAAGGCGTCGATTTGTGGGGGATAAACGGCCCGATTCCCAGCATATGCGGTTTGAATTTCTGCATAAATCGCAGATCGGCGATGATATCGCCCGTCGTCTGATACGGCGCGCCGACCATAAACCCGCATCCGACCTGAAAGCCGATGCGTTTCAGCTCATAAAGGCAGTCAAGCCGACGCTCAAGCGACAGCTCCGGCGGGTGCAGCTTTGAATAATGTTCCGGCGACGCGGTTTCCTCGCGCAAAAGATACCTGTCGGCGCCGGCGTCGAAAAACGCCTGATATTTATCGGCGTCCCGCTCGCCTATCGAAAGCGTCACGGCGGTGTCGGGGCAGCTCTCCTTTATCTTCCGGACAACCGAAACGACCGACTCGTCGGAAAAACCCCCGTCTTCGCCGCCCTGGAGCACAACGGTGCGAAAACCGAGTTCATAGCCGCGAATGGCGCAGTCGAGGACTTCTTCTTCGGTGAGCCGATACCGCTCACATTCGCGGTTTGAACGGCGCAGCCCGCAGTAAAAGCAGTCGTTTTTGCAGTAGTTTGTAAATTCGACAAGCCCGCGCAGATAAACGGCTTTTCCGTAAACCGACTCGCAGACTTCGCCTCCCCGCGCGCGCAGATACGCAGCGTCTTCGCTCTCGGCTTCAATCAGAGCGCGCAGCCCCTCATCCGGCAGGTTCCGCTCCGCAACAAGGGCGTCGACAAGTGTTTTGATATTTTCTTTCATATTCATTTTATCCTGCGTAAAAGCGGGTTTTTTTATCCCTCGTCTATCGCCGTCAGCCGCCAGCTTTCCGAAACCAGCTTATAACGGTAGACAAGCCTCGAGCCGTCCCCCATTTCCGTTATGGCTATCGCCTCGCCGGCGTCTTCGTCAATGTTCGAGGAAAGCGAGGCTATATCCGCCGCCGGAAGCCCGACGTCCGGATTGTAGCGGCAGAAGCCGTCAACCGGTTCGCCGAAAGGCCAGACAAATATGTCGGAAATCGCCGGTTTATCGCCCAGATATCGCTCCGCCGTCGCGAGTACCTCGGCTTCCGGGATGAGCATCAGGCCGTTTTCGTCAACGCCCAAAGCCTCTCCGCCGGGACGGCTGCGGATGGCGCGGTACATGATAAACTGCGCGTACCCTCCGCCGCGGTTGAGCAATACCCCGTCCGGTCCCGACTGAGCCGGCGCCGGAAAGAATCGAGCGGTCTCCTCGGCGAATATATAGAAAAGCGCCGGGTCGAAAGCGTTTTCCCCCTCCGCCATGAGCGACGCGGAAGCCGCGCCGTCGTCCTCGGTAATTTCATCGGAATTTGCGTACCGGCTGTCGGTCTCTTCGTCAATCGGGAGGAGGGTGGTTTCCTCGGTCGTCGTTTCTTCCGTTGTCGTTTCCGGCTCCGTCGCGGGCGGCTCGGTGTCGGGCGGCGTCGTAACTGGCTCCTCCGTTTCCGTCGTCTGCGGCTCCTTTGCGATGCGCGATTCGCAGCCGTGCGTATAAGCGACGGCAAGCACTAAGATAAGCGCGGCAAGCGCCAGGAACATCACAAACGTATATATTGTTGTTCTTGATTTTGATTTAGGTCTTCTTTTTCTCATAATCCCGTACCGTTTCTTGTAATCTTCCATTATATTATACCACTATTAAAGAAGCATATCAACCTTACCCGATTAATATTTTGTTTCGTCAAACGCGGAAAGATGGCCCTGTTTCCCCCGGGACTTGCATTTTACTTTAAAAAGTGGTAGAATAATATGCTAATATAACAATATTATCTATTTTTTCTACGGAGGACGGATATGAAGTTCACAAAAATCATTTTGATCGCGCTCGCAGCCGCTTTGCTGCTTTCCGTTTTTAACGCTTGCGCCGAATCGGCAAAACCCGCCGATACCACAGCCGCAGCCGAACCGGAGACAACGACGGAAGAGACGACAACGGCGGAGCCTGTCTCCGGCGTTCCGGAAGACGTAAAATTCGAAGGGGAGAGCTTCAACCTTCTTTCCGCCAATTACCGGGACTATCACTGGTCTTTTGTCGAGGAGCTGAACGGCGACGTTCTGAACGACGCGATATTCAACATGAGAATTGACGCCGAAAGCAAACTCGGCTGTGAGATAAAAGAGAGCCGGCGCAATATCTTTGAAATGCAGAAGATGCTTTCAAGAGCGGCCGCCTCCGGCGACCCCGCATACGACGCCTGCAACTATTCCGGCCGCTTCGCTACTTACTGCATGCTCGACGGCTCTATCCGCCCGCTCGAAGACGCCGCTTATATCGACCTTTCGGCGGAATGGTGGAACCCGGACGTTTCGGCGGATATGTCGATGATGGGAAAGACCTATTTCACTTTAGGCTCATATAATATCCTCGCGCTGAACCATACCATGACGATGCTTGTAAACAACCGCATGCTCGAAGACTTCGGCCATCATCCGGATACGCTTTATAATGACGTCGACGAAGGAAAATGGACTTACGGCCGGCTGCGCGCGCTTATGACGGATGTAACCGCCGACCTCGACGGCGACGGCAAGATGACCGTCGACGACCGCTGGGGACTTTCCACCTTCTTCCAGACCGACGCCATCGGCACCGCAACCGTGCTGAGCTGCGGGGCGAACATGATGGGGAAGGATGAAAACGGCTTCCCGATCCTCGTCTGGGACAGGGAAGACACCGCAAACGCGATGCAGCTTGCTTTCGACATCTACCATTCCGGCGACATGCTGCTCGATCAGCCGGGATATACCGCCGATAATTTCATTGCCGGAAAGTCCCTCTTTTTCTCAACTTTCTTTATGGGTATCAGCTATCTTTCCGAAATGCAGGATGACTACGGCGTGCTGCCTTATCCCAAGCGGGACGAGGCGCAGGAGAAATACCTGAATCCCACCCTCGATCCTGCGTGGGTGTTGCTGCCCGCCGCCTGCCGCGACCCGGAATTTTCCGGCGCCGTGCTTGAGGAGCTGAGCTTCAACGGCTGGAAAACGGTGCAGGGAGCCTATCGCGACGTGACGCTGAAATACAAAAAGACCCGAGATGAAAACAGCATAAGAATGATTGACCTGATTTTCTCAAATCTCGTAGCCGACATCGGCTCGACCTATCTTTTTGACTGGTGCGGGTATGACAGCGTCTTTACGAATGTAGTCTCTAAAAACGATTTCGGCTGGGCGTCGTATGTAGAAAAGCAGACGCCCGCGGCTCAGGCGGAGCTTGACAGGATAATTTCGCTTTTGGGCGCCGTTGAATAACCCGCGAAACGCGGGTTATTCGAGAGTTTCGGCTTCGCCGAAACGTCTCTCGTCCCTGACTGGCGTTCTGCGCCAGTCGAGAGTTTCGGCTTCGCCGAAACGTCTCCGTCCCGAAGTTTAGTCATTATCGGTGTTTTTTGAGGCAAATTTATTATTTATTCAAATCCTCTTGCATTTCGTCTTACAAGATGGTAAAATGTATCTATTGACAAGCAGTTCGCTCGTTTTACGGGAATAACGAATGTAATGGGGGAAAAGATATGAAACACTCGAAGATAATTTTAATCGCGCTTGCCGCCGCATTACTGTTCGCCGCCTGTGGCGAAGCCGCCAAACCCGCCGATACCGCCGCCCCCGAAACAACCGTCGAGGAGACGACGACGGCGGAACTTACATCCGGCGTTCCGGATGATGTTAAATTCGAAGGGGAGAGCTTCAACCTGCTTTCCGCCGACTACAAGGAATATCACTGGTCATTCGTCGAGGAGCTGAACGGCGACGTTCTCAACGACGCCATTTTTAATATGGTAGCCGACGCCGAAAACCGCCTCGGCTGCGAGATAAAAGAGACGCAGAAGGATATCATAGGTATGCAGAAGATCCTTTCGCAGGCGGCCGCATCGGGAGACAACACCTTCGACGCCTGCAACTATTCCGGCCGCTTTGCGACTTACTGCATGCTCGACGGCTCTCTCCGCCCGCTCGAAGACGCCGCGTATATCGACCTTACGTCGGAATGGTGGAACCCGGATATCTCCGAAGATATGTCGATGATGGGCAAGACCTATTTCACATTGGGCTCGTATAACATCCTTTCGCTGAACTACACAATGGCGGTAATTTTCAACTCAAAGATGCTCGAAGACTTCGGCCATCAGAAGGACGAGCTTTACTCCGACGTTGACTCGGGCAGATGGACATACGACAAAATGCGGGGGCTTATGACGGAAGTCACCGACGATATCGACGGCGACGGCAAGATGACCGCCACCGACCGGTACGGCCTTTCCTGCTTCTATCAGACCTGCTCTCTCGGAACGACAACGGTGCTGAGCTGCGGAGCGAACATGATGGGCAAGGACGAAGACGGCTTCCCGATCCTCGTCTGGGACAGAGAAGACACCGCGTCGGCGGTGCAGCTGGCTTTTGACATCTATCACTCCGGCGACGTGCTGCTTAATCAGGAAGGCTATACCGCGCACAATTTTGTCGGCGGCAATTCCCTCTTTCTCTCGACATTCTTCATGGGGATAACTTCTCTCAGCGAGATGCAGGACGATTACGGCGTGCTGCCCTGCCCGAAACGGGACGAAGCGCAGGAAAAATACCTGAACCCGACGATAGACCCTGCGTGGGTGCTGCTGCCGATTTCCTGCCGCGACCCGGAATTTTCCGGCGCCGTGCTTGAGGAGCTGAGCTTCAACGGCTACAAATCGGTGATAGGAGCCTACCGCGACGTGACGCTGAAATACAAAAAGACCCGCGACGACAACAGCATCCGGATGATAGACCTTATCTTCGCAAACCGCGTCGCCGACGTCGGCTCGACCTATCTTTATAGTTGGTGCGGTTATGACCATATTTTCGGAAACGTCGTTTCGAAAAAGAATTTCGGCTGGGCGTCGTATATAGAAAAGCAATCCAAACCGGCAAACGCCGAGCTTGAAAAGATAATCGCATTTTTGGCCGAAAGTGAATAACCCGCGGAACGCGGGTTGTTCTGAGAGTTTCGCCGTAGGCAAAACTCTCCGTACCAAAGTAAAGTTATTAAATCTTGATATCCGAGAAAAAGTTATGATAAAAACAATAGTATTCCAAGGAGCTTTGAATACCGCCTGCGGCGGTATTCGCGAGTTTTTTCCTTCGGAAAAACATCTCTCGTCCCTGACTGGCGCTCCGCGCCAGTCGAGAGTTTCGGCGAAGCCGAAACATCTCCGTACCAAAGTAAAGTCATTATATCAAGATATTTGAGGTTTTTATGATAAAAACGATTGTCTTTCAGGGCGACTCTCACACTTGGGGCGAGGGGGTGGGCGGGGAGTTTCTTCTCGGCTCGCCGGCTTGCGCGGCGGATATGCGGATGTTTTCTTTCTCCCCGCCGAGTTATGTAAATCAGCTCCGCCGCCTTGTGGGAGAAGCGACCGGCTCGTCGGCTTACGACGTCGATTTTTCGGAGCTGAATCTGCTTTACACAGGCCGCGCCGACGCCCGTCCGACCCGCGAGTGCCTTAGAATCGGGAAAAAACCCTTTGTTCTCCGCGGGAAGTTCGACTTTCTGCTGCTTACTTTCAGAAAAGGCGCCGGCGCGGGAACAGCCGGAGTTTATATCGACGGCGAAAAGAAAGCCGAAATCGGCCTTGAGGGCGAGGAGGGAGAAAACACCGCCTCCGGCTTCGTCCGCCTGCCGCTCTTTTGCGAAGATGCCGACCACGAAATCTGCGTAAAAGCCGAATCCGGCGCGCCGCTGCTCCGGCGGGTTGAGATGCACTCCGGCAGATACGCCTGCGTAAACTCCGGCGTCGGCTCCCGCTCGACCGCCGAATACCTTGAAAGCTACTGGGAAGACTATGTCGCGGCGATGAAGCCGGATATCATCGTCCTCGAGTGCAGCGCGATAAACGACTGGCTGCGCAATATCACCCCCGAAGAATACCGGCAAAGCGTCGGGCGGCTCATCGCCGAAGCGAAGGCGCTGACAGATAAGTTAGTAATCCACGATGTCTTTCCTATAATGGGAGAGCTTTCGTCGCCCGTCTCCGGCGTGCCGTATCCCGATATGATAAGACAGGTGCGCCTCGCCGCCGAAAAAGCCGGAACGGCGGACAGCTTCGTCTCGGTTTTTGACGCGGCGAACGAGGCGATGGCGGCTCTGAACGAGCGCGACCGCGCGATGAGGTATTTCCACGACAACTGGCACCCCAACGAACACGGCTACAAAATCTACGCCGACACCGTCTGGGAGAAGCTCAAAGATAAACTCTGATTAACGGCTGAACAGTTTACGGTCCGCGCAAAACGCGGGCCGTCTTTTTTAAGTTTTGATTAAATTAATATCGTTCGCTTGCAATAGCTTCATTAAAATGGTATAATTGTTTTGAATCGATGAAAATTAACTTCAAATAATATACTCAAATATAAACGCGCCCGCATCGGCGCAGATAACGGAGACTTATCCCGAAATGAAAGTACTTGTTTTAACGATAACCGCCGGCGGCGGTCATAATTCCACCGCCCAAGCAGTAAGGCGCGGCCTTGAAGCGCTCGGCATTGAGTGCGAGGTGCTTGACGCCTATTACTATCTCAGCAAGGTGCTGGGCGACACCGTTTCCGGCGGATATCACTTTGCGGTCAAATCCGCCTACCGGACGGTATACCGCCAGCTCGAACAGCGAAAGAGCAACAGCTTTAAAATGTCGCCGACAAGGCTTACCAACATGGCGCTCGCGCAAAAGCTCCGCAAATTCACCGACGAATACGACCCCGACGTCATTGTCTGCACCCACATTTTCGCCGGAATAATGGTCGACATCATGAAGCAGCTCGGCGAGACCCGCGCGAAAACGATAGGAATCCTCACCGACTTCAGCTTTCACCCCTATTGGGAAGAAGCGCTCCGCTTCGACTATGTCGTTACTCCAAGCGAGCTTTTGCTCGACAAGGCGCTGAAAAAGGGCTTCCGGGAGGATCAGATACTCCCTTACGGCATCCCGATAGATCCGAAATTCGCCGTCGAAATCCCCCGCGAGGAAGCCGCCCGCGCCTCCGGACTAAATCCGGATATGAAGACGCTGCTTTACATGAGCGGCTCTATGGGTCACGGAGATATCGTGAAGACCGTACGGGCGATTGACGAGAGCGAGTTTGATTTCCAGACCGTCGTCGTCACCGGCAACAACGCCCACGCGCTGAAAAAGCTCAAGCGGATGAAGCTTAAAAAGAAATTCACCCTTCTGGGCTTTACCGACAAAGTCGACGTTCTGATGTCCGCCGCCGACATCATAATAACAAAACCCGGCGGGCTTACGACGTCGGAAAGCCTCGCGCGGCGGCTGCCGATGATACTTGACGACCCGATTCCCGGGCACGAGGACAGAAACACCGAATTTCTCCTGAACTTCGGCGCCGCGATGCTGATAACCGACACCTTCCCGATAGACGAAATCCTTTACGTCATCTTCAACTTCCCCCGCCGCCTTGAGCTGATGCGCAAAAGCATAGAGCTGATAAGAAAGCCGGATTCAACGGCCACTCTCTGCGAATTTATCGCGGAACTCGACGTGAAGGCCGCGGCTCCGACCCCGACGCCGAAGGAAAAATTTACCGCGGCGTTTAAATCGCTGAAATCGGCTTCTTCATCGAAATCCGCTTCAACATCAGAGGCGTTGAAGCCCGACAAAAATAACAAAAAATGACACGGCAAACCACCCCTCTGGCGGAGCGGATTCGCCCGACCTCTTTCGACGAGATGGTCGGTCAGGAGCGGCTTTTCGGGAAAAACGGCGCGATCCGCCGCATCCTTGACTCCGGATATCTGCCGAACATGGTCTTTTACGGCCCACCCGGCACCGGTAAGACGACCGCCGCCGAGATAATCGCCCGCGGCTCCGACAAAACCATCCGCCGCCTCAACGCGACGACCGCGAGCCTCGCCGACGTAAAAAGCGCCATCGCCGAAACCGCCACCCTTTTCGGTTCCGGCGGAGTTCTGCTTTACCTCGACGAGATACAGTATTTCAACAAAAAACAGCAGCAAACGCTGCTCGAATATATGGAGGACGGGCGGGTCACGCTTATCGCGTCGACGACGGAAAACCCGTATCTTTACGTCTACGCGGCGGTTTTGAGCCGGAGTTCCGTCTTTGAGTTTCTGCCGGTAACTCCGGAAGAGATGCTGCCGGCGCTGAGGCGGGGTCTCTCTCTGCTGAGATCGGACAACCCCGACGCCGCCGAACCCCGCGAAGACGAAGACGACCTGCTTTATGAGATCGCCTCAAGAGGCGCCGGCGACGTCCGCCGCGCGCTGAATTTGCTGGAGCAGCTGTACGCCGCGTCCGGCGGCGATCCCGCGTCGGCGGATATCAATCTTTTCGCCCCGAAAGCCGTCTGGGCGGCGGACAAAAGCGGCACCGCGCATTACGACCTGCTTTCGGCGCTGCAGAAGTCCATCCGCGGCTCCGACCCCGACGCGGCGGTTTTTTATCTTGCAAGAATCCTTGAGTCGGGCGACCTTCCCGGCGCCGTCCGACGGCTTCAGGTGATAGCGTCGGAGGATATCGGGCTTGCCTATCCGTTAGCCGCCGTCGTCACCCGCGCCTGCTGCGAGTCGGCGAAAGAGCTGGGTATGCCGGAAGCGACGGTTCCGCTCTCCCACGCGGCCGTCCTGCTCGCGACTTCCCCGAAGTCGAACACCGCCTACCTCGCCTACGCCGCTGCGAAAGCCGACATCGAAGCCGGTCTGGGACAGCAGATGCCGCCGTATCTGCGGCCGTCCAACAGCTTTGACGGCTACAAATATCCCCATGAATTTGAAAACCGCTGGGTCGAGCAGCGATACCTGCCGTATGACTTGGGCGACAAAAAATATTACGAATACGGCGACTGCAAAAACGAACAGGCGGCAAAGGCATATTGGGAGAAGATAAAGAAGAAATAAATATGTTTTGCTCAAAGCAAAACATACTTAAGAGAAAACACCGATAAAAACTTAACTTAGGAACAGCGATATATTGTCGAAGACAATATTCGCGACTAACGCTCCGCGTTAGTCAGAGATGATTTTGACAAAGTCAAAACTCGCTGCGGACGCCTGCGCAGTAGGTGTCCGCAAGCTTTGCCCCGAACCCCACCTGAAAACTTTTGAAAAAGTTTTCTGGGCTTTCAAAACTTCTGGGACAAATATTACTTAAAATCGTTAGCTATTTGAGATAACATCCTTATTTCAGCCTGAATATATAATTTTTATACAGGAGAACTGTGGGAGCTGGTTTGCGCGGCGCTGCCGTTTGCGCGAATCTCCTTCAAATTTTTATAATGCAGAAAATTTTATTTTTAGACACAACATTAAGAGACGGAGAGCAGACGCCCGGCGTCTATGTAAACCGCTCCGGCAAGCTTGAGATAGCCCGCGCGCTGGAGCAGCTGGGCGTCGATATCATCGAAGCCGGTTTTCCGGCGGCGTCGAACGGAGACTTCGGCTGCGTCGCCGAGATAGCGCGGACGGTAAGAACGCCGGTCATCTGCGGTCTTGCCCGCTGCGTGGAGGGCGACATCGAAGCGGCGGCGGAGGCGCTTAAATCGGCGGAGAGGAAGCGGATTAACCTGTTTATAGCATCCTCGCCGATACATATGGAATATAAACTCCGGATGACGCCGGAACAGGTCGAGCGGCGGGTCGCCGAATGTGTTTCAAAAGCCCGCGAATATTTCGACGACATCGAATTCTCCTGCGAAGACGCGACGCGGTCGGACGTCGAGTTTCTGATCCGCCTTTTTGAGATTGCCGCGGCGAACGGCGCGACGACGCTGAATATTCCCGACACCGTCGGATACGCCTGCCCGCCGGAGTTCGGCGCGCTTGTAAAGACGATTAAAGAGAACGTAAAAGGCGCGGAAAACTGTGTAATCTCCTCCCATTGCCACGACGACTTGGGCATGGGGGTGGCAAACTCCCTCGCCGCGATAGAAAACGGCGCTTTGCAGGTCGAATGTACGATAAACGGCGTCGGCGAGCGGGCGGGCAACGCGGCGCTCGAAGAGATAGCGATGGCGATAAAAACCCGCGCCGACTGCTACGACCGCGACATAAACCTCGACACAACGCAGCTTTATCGGGTTTCAAGGCTGGTCTCCTCGCTCTACGGCGTTCCCAACCCGCCGAACAAGCCGATAGTCGGCTCAAACTGCTTTCTGCACGAATCGGGAATCCATCAGCACGGCGTAATGATGAACCGCAGCACCTACGAGATTATGACCCCCGAATCGGTCGGGATGGCGGAGGAGGGCTTTGTTTTAGGCAAGCTTTCCGGGCGGCACGCTTTTTCGCAGCGGCTTTCCGAGCTTGGATATCAGACTCTTTCGGATGAGGCGATAACGCTGCTTTTCGCCCGCTTCAAGGACTACGCCGACAAAAAAAGCGTCACCGACGAGGATATAATGGCGATAGTCAACGAATACTTAGACTCGCAGTCGCCGGTATACGCGCTTGAGACTTTCCAGATACAATCCGGCAACAACTCAGCCGCGATGGCGATGGTGTCGCTTTCCTGCCGCGGGGCGCAGATGAGCGAAGCGGCGCTCGGCGACGGTCCCATCGACGCGGCGTTCAACGCAATTCACCGCCTGTCCGGCGCCGGAGACATCAGCCTCGAGGAATTCGAGATAAGAGCCGTCACCGAAGGCACCGACGCGCTGGGAGAAGCGAAGATACGCCTCAATATCGACGGCGTCGGCTTCACCGGCCGCAGCGTCTCGCCCGACATAATCGAAGCCTGCATCCGCGCGTACATCAACGCGCTCAACAAGTGGGCGGCGACGTAAATTCATTGACAATTAAATAAATCTGCCGAAACAAAGTGTGAAAAATATCCGAAACGGATATCTTTATAAAAAAGCAAAACCCAACTCATACCCCACCGGAACAAGGAGGATCGGATGGAAAATATCATTGAGGTCAGAAACCTCGATAAAAGCTACGGCAAAACCCAGGTTCTTTTTAATCTGAGCCTTGATGTCAGAAGAGGAGAGTGCCTCGGAATCGTCGGAGGCAACGGCGCCGGAAAAACCACCCTCCTCGAATGTATCGAAGGAATCCGGGACTGGCAAAAGGGAGATATTTTAATCGACGGCATGACCATCGAAGATGATTCGAGACAGATACGAGAAATTTTAGGCGTTCAGCTCCAATCTTCCTCGCTGCCCGACGAGATGAAGGTAAAGGAAGCCGTCGAACTCTTTTCGGCGGAACACGGCGCCGGCTTCGACGACCGGCTTTACGACGAGCTGGACGTAAGGCAGCTTAGGGAAAAGCAGTACGGCAAGCTGTCAACCGGACAGAAAAGACGCCTCCACCTGCTTTTGGCGATACTCCACGACCCGAAAATCATCATTCTCGACGAGCCGACCGCCGGACTTGACGTCAACTCGCGGCAGCTTCTCTACGCAAAGATAGACGAACTCAAAAAAGAGGGGAAGACCATCCTCCTGACCTCTCACGATATGTTTGAAGTCGAGAACCTCTGCGACAGGGTGCTTTTCATCGAAAAGGGACGAATCGGCAGGGAATTGAGCGAAGAAAGCCTCGCAGACGGCGACCGGCATATCGTCGCCGTATCGAGCGAGAAGAACAGCCTTGTCGGCGCGGATTTGATTTATTCCTCGCTTAAAGAAGAAATTGACGGAGAGCTGTATTTCGAGTGCGGCAGCATCAACCTCTGTCTTACAGAACTTTTGGAGCGCCTGAAAGCCGAAGACGACCGAATCACAAACATATATATAAAGAAAAAGACGGTAGAAGAAGAACTTACAAAGATGATGCGGGGTGACGGTCATGAAAACGCTTAAAGCGCTTTGGGTTAATCTGAAAGTTTATTATATGATGACTTTCCGGAACATTTTTTTGATGGTCGTCAACTATCTGCTGCCGATCCTCTGTTACCTGATGTTCAGCGCGGTTTTCGTCGGCATAAACGAAGAAAACAAGAAAACCATCATCATGAGCATGACCGCCTTTACCATTGCGATGAACAGCTATCTGGGACTTCCGATTAACGTCGTCCGCTATTCCGCCGGCGATATCAAAAGAGCTTACATTGCGGGCGGTCTCCGCCTCCGTCGGGTGTTTTTGAGCGCCGCGGTAAGCAACATCTTCCATTGCTTCGTCATTTCAATGACAATCCTCCTGACGGCAAAGCCGCTTTTCGGCGCTTATCTTCCCGAATCGATGCCGCGGTACTTCGCGGCGCTGTTCGTCGGTATTCTTTTGTCGACGATGATCGGAGTTGCGATAGGAATGTTCTCGAAGACAAACGCGATGGCAACCGTTATCTCACAAGCGCTCTTCCAGCCCTCCATCTTCCTCAGCGGCGTTCTGATAGCCGTCGAATACCTGCCGAAATTCATGCAAAAGATAACCGATATAATTCCCCTGAAGCACACCTATGTCCTCCTGAAAGGCTATGACGAGACGTCGCTTATAGTCTCCCTCGCCTTTACCGCGGTCCTGTTTGTTATGCTGATAATAAGATACCGATTTATCATAAGGAGATCCTAACGAGTCTCCGACAAACCCGATAAACACCCCGGACAAGACAGGAGGAACGCAAGCCGAACACACATTAAATAAAAAATAAAACCTCCGAGGCGGCAAAAATACCCGTCCGCCGCCCCGGAGTCAGTACCTTGATATGAATAAAATCGTTACCGAACAGCCGAAGCCGCTTTCCGACCGCCTTTCGCATCCTGCTTTTAAGGCGTCAGCGGCGGCGGCGGCTTTGATTTATCCGCCTTTCTGCTTTTTTGCCGCCGAATATATTCATTACGCCGACCAAGAGGAGTTTTCAAAATTCCTTTCCGCCCGCGCGCCCGTCGTTGTTTTCTGCGTCGCCGCGCTGTATCTTATCTACGCGGCGATATCGCTTATCTGCCGCCGGTTCTGGCCGGCGGCGGTATTGCTGGGCTTCTTTGTCGTCGGAGGCGGGATAGCCGACTATTTCAAATACCGCCTCACCGGCGAATATCTCTACCCCTGGGATGTGGCGCAGCAGGTCGGAAAACTCCCCCGGCTGCTCGATTTCGTCAAAATTCCGCTGCCGCCGCTCTATCTGATTATGGGAATCCTCGCCGTTTTGATGGCTCTGCTGATCGGCCTTACAAGGCTGTCGGTGCCGCTTAAATGGTATATCCGGCTGCCGGCGGCGGCGCTCATCGTCTTTTTTCTCGTTTTCTCCGTCTCCACCCCCGAAAGGGTGGAGAAGACGCTTAACCGCAGCTCCCTCTACCTCGAAGACATGGCGCTGCAAAACTCAAACTACGAGCAGAACGGCCTTTGCGGCGCCTTTGTCATAAACCTCCTCTCCGGCGGCATCTCCCGCCCCGACGGCTATTATCCGGGACTCGGCGGGGAAATTCTGGCAAGATACCCGGAAAAGCCCGCCGAAGACGATTTCGCCCGTCCGGATATCATCCTCGTTTTAAGCGAATCTTATTGGGACGCCCGTCAGCTCCGCGGCGTTGAGTTTTTCAAGACCGGCGCCGATGACGCGGATTTCGGGTATTCAAAAGACCCGATGGAGCATTTCGACCGCATAGCGTCGGATGACGGCGTTATCTCCGGCAGTTTTTACACGACCGGTTTCGGCGGCGGCACGGCGCGGCCGGAATTCGAGCTTTTGACCGGACTTACCACCGACGGCCTGCCGAGCGGTTCGGTGCCGTATCAGTATATCAAATCCGACTTCCCCTGCCATGTCCGCGACCTTAAAGACGAGGGCTACCGCTGCGTCGGGCTGCATCCGTATCTGCCGAGCTTTTACAGGAGAAAATCGGTCTGGCCGCTGCTCGGCTTCGACGAATGCCTTTTCGCCGGAGAGCTTGAAGACATCTCCGGCATCGAGCCGCTCTATCGCGGCCGCCAAATAAGCGACTTTACTTTCGTCGAATATATAAAACACGTCCTCGAAAACCGCGAAGAAGAACAGCCCCTCTTTGTCTTCGCCGTCAGCATGGAAAACCACCAGCCGTATGAAAACAAATTCGCCGACGAAGAATTTACGATCAGAGCCGAGTTCGAAGAGGGCAGATACGGCGAATCGGTACAAAACGCCGTCTTGAATTTCACCCAAGGTCTCTGCGACGCCGACGAATCGCTCGCCCGGCTTTACGAATACACAAAAACGGCTTCCCGCCCGACGATGCTTATCTGGTTCGGCGACCACGCGCCGACTTTGGGCGCAAATCTTTCCGGATACGTCGCCGGCGGACTTGTCGACGACCCCTCATTCGTCTCGGCCGCCGAGCGGCAGATTACCCAGTCGACCCCCTTTCTCGTCGCCGCGAATTTCCCGCTTGCCGACAATCGGGTGCTGCATATGGGGAAAGGCAACAAAGTCACTTCATACAATCTTTTAAACGGCGCGCTCAAAGCCGCCGGCGCTCCCTCGACGCCGCTGGGCGGGTTCTTAGCCGACTACGCCGCCTGCCGTCCCGATTACAACATAAGGATGGGGATAACGCCGGAGGGAGAGCTTAAAAAATTTGTAAACGAGCATATTGTCATTACTTATGAAAGGCTGAAAAAAATCGAATAACCGGCGGGGCGGGTTATTCGTCCCGAAAATAAGTCTTTATTTAAGTTTTATATAATAAACGAAAGGAATTGCCATGCTGTTTCCGATTACCGCCCGCGACCGCGAAGAATACGAATCGATAAGAGAGCTGCTGCCGCCGAAGATGATTGACATCCACTGCCATGTCTGGCGCAACAGCGATATCGACAAATCGGGTGACGAAAACAAAGGCCCCCGCCGCACCGTCACCTGGCCGGACCTCGTCGCCGCCGAAAACCCGATAGAAGACCTTTTCGAGACATACCGGCTGATGTTCCCCGGCATCGAAGTGACGCCGCTGATTTTCGGCACCACCGGCGGCTCCTCCTCCACCCCCGAGTCCATGAAGCCGCAAAACCGCTACATCGCCAAAGTTTCAAAAGAACACGGCATTCCGGCGCTCTATTATTCTCATCCCCGCCAGAGCGCCGAAGAGCTTGAAGTTGCGATAAAAGTCGGAAATTTCCGCGGCATAAAGAGCTACCTCGACCTCTCCCCCGCCTATCTGCCGGAAAAAGAGATACGAATCTATGACTTTTTCCCGCCGGAACATTTTGAAGTAATCGACAGGATGGGCGGCATAGTGATGCTGCATATCCCGCGCCCCGGCCGCCTGGGCGACCCCGTCAACATCGCCCAGATAATCGAGATAAAACAGCGGTGGAAGCGGCTGCGCCTTATAATCGCGCATATCGGCCGCGCCTACTGCCAAAGCGACGTCGGCGACGCGCTTGAGCGGCTCTGCGCCTGCCCCGACTGCGACGACCTGCTTTTCGACTTCTGCGCGAACACAAACGCCGTCGTGATGCGTCAGCTTTTGGACGCCGTCGGCCCGAAGCGGGTATTGTGGGGCACCGACCTGCCGATTACCCGGATGCGGATGCGGCGGATTGAAGAAAACGGCACCTACATAAACCTCGTCCCGCCGGGAATGTACCCCTCCGAAGTCCCCGACCCGCACCTGCGGGAGGTCTGCGAAGAGGAAGCGGAAAAGATAACTTTCTTTATGTACGAAGAGATCAAAGCTATGAAACAGGCGCTGGAAAACAGCAAAAACGCCTCGCCCGCCGACGCATATGACATCTTCTACGGCAACGCGGCGAGGTTGCTTGAAATTGAATAAACACAAGACGCCGGCATTTCCGGCGTCTTTTCACGCCCGAACCTATCGCCAGTTTTTCTCTACCCCATAAATTTCCGCGAATTTAGCCCAACAAATGCCATATTTATTACAAAATATAATAATAATTAACTTTATCCCATTGCAATGAAGTAAAATATCATGGTATAATTGACTTGCGCCGAAAGGTGCAAGTCGAGAGTTTCACCGGAGGTGAAACATCTCCGCTCCGAAGTCAAGTGAATATCCGCTTCGCGGATATTCTGAGAGTTTCACCTTCGGTGAAACTCTATGCTCCGAAGTTTAGTTATTAATTATTTTTGCCGTATCGGTCGGCTGATTCTTTCACAAAAAATCTATTTTATATATCAAGGAGTTTGTCATGGTTCGCACTGATTTGCATGAGCTTCGCGGCTCTGCGGAGCTTTATTCGGAAAAAGAGGTAACCGTCGCCGGATGGGTGCGCAATATCCGCGCGTCAAACGCTTTCGGCTTCATTGAGCTGAACGACGGCTCGACATTCTCCTGCCTTCAGATAGTCATCGAGGAATCGAAGCTCTCGAATTACAATGATATTGCCTCCCTGAATATCGGCGCCGCCATTATAGCGAAAGGAATTTTCACCCTCACCCCCGGCGCGAAGCAGCCGTATGAGCTGAAAGCGACCGATGTCACGGTAGAGGGCGCGTCCGACCCGGAATACCCGATACAGAACAAGCGCCATACCCGCGAATACCTCCGCTCGCTGGCGCATCTGCGTCCCCGCACCAACACCTTCAACGCGGTATTCCGCGTCCGTTCCGCCGCCGCTTTCGCTATCCACGAATTTTTCAACAAGCGCGGCTATATTTACGTCCACACCCCGATAATCACGACATCCGACTGCGAGGGCGCCGGAGAGATGTTCCGCGTCACAACGCTGGATGTAAACGACCCGCCGCGGCTGGAATCCGGCGAGATTGACTGGTCTCAGGACTTTTTCGGCGCAGAAGCGTTCCTGACCGTCTCCGGTCAGCTCAACGGAGAGGCATTCGCGCAGGCGTTCGGCAAGATATACACCTTCGGCCCGACTTTCCGCGCCGAAAACAGCAACACCCCGCGCCACGCCGCCGAATTCTGGATGATAGAGCCGGAGATTGCTTTCGCCGATCTTTCAGACGAGATGCAACTCTCAGAAGACTTGGTCAAATACATAATCAATTACGTGATGGATAACTGCTCGGAAGAAATCGAATTCTTCAACCGCTGGAACGACAAGGAGCTGATTAAAAAGCTCAACAACGTCGTCTCCTCCGAGTTCGTGCGGGTAAGCTACACCGAGGCGATAGAAATCCTCCAAAAAGCAAAAGAAAGCGGCGTCAGCTTCAAATACCCCCTCGGCTGGGGCGAAGACCTCGCCACCGAGCATGAGAGATATCTCACCGAACAGCACTTCAAAAAGCCGGTGTTCGTCACCGACTGGCCGAGAGAGATAAAGTCCTTCTATATGCGGCTGAACGACGACGGAAAGACCGTCGCGGCGGCGGATATGCTTGTCCCCGGTGTCGGCGAGCTCTGCGGCGGCAGTCAGCGCGAGGAGCGGCTCGACGTACTCGAAGACAACATCCGCCGTCTCGGAATGGACGTCGAAAACTACCGCTGGTACAACGACTTGCGCCGCTGGGGCGGCACTCACCACGCCGGCTTCGGCCTCGGCTTCGAGCGGATGATAATGTACATAACCGGCATGGACAACATCCGCGACGTGTCGCTGTTCCCGAGAACCACCGGAAGCGCAGATTTTTGATTGGCGCTTCGCACCAATCAAGCGAGTTTCGGCTTCGCCGAAACGTCGCCGCCGGATAGTAAAGTCATAGCTTATGTTTTTTCTATATGAATTGAATAGCGCCGGAGGCGCTATTCGAGAGTTTTGCCTACGGCAAAACGTCTCCGCACCAAAGCAAAGTCGTTATCGGTGTTTTTTCTAAAGAAGATTTTGCTTCGCAAAATCAATTTATCTGAAAATAGCGCCAAAGTAAAGTAATTAACCGCAGAGCGGTTATTCAAAAATCTCTTTTATCAACAAATCCACCCATATAGAGCAGATAGGAGATTTCATGAAAAAAGCCCTGAAAGTCATCGCGATTATCGTAATTGTCATCCTGATACTTGCCGTTATAGCCGCCGTCGGATTCTCGGTTTTCATCGGTTCGGCGGTTTTCGACGGAATGACAAACTTCATTCCGAGAGATGAAACCGTTAAAAATCAATCGGAATACATCGGCGAATATGAAAAATTCGCGTCGGAAAACAAAGTCGTCGAAGTTAAAATCCCCTCCACCCGCGAAGACCATGAAATCCCCGCAATATATGTCGAAAAAGACGGCTCGAAAGGCGTCGCGGTACTCGTCCACGGCATGGGCGGGACGGGAAAATCGCTTACCTACATGATGCAAAATTTCCTCGACTTGGGTTACGGCGTCATCGCCTACGACCAGCGGAATTCGGGGGAGAACACGGCGGATCACAGCACTTTCGGGGTTCTTGAAAGTTATGACACTTTGGATGTCGTCGCCTACGCGCGGGAAAATCTCCTCTCCGGCGGAGAGCTGATACTCTGGGGAGAGTCCTACGGCGGCGCGACGGCGGCTATCGCTATGGGACGCGACGAGAGCGGCATCGACCGCCTTATCCTTGAGTGTCCCGTCGGCCGCGGCATTGACATGATTGAAAGCGAAATGAAAGACATCTCCGAACAAAACGGCATCCCGCTTTCCTATATGACTTCCTGCGGAGAGATTTACATGAAATTCAAACTCGGCATCAGTTACGCCGACATGAACCCGGCGGAATGGCTGAAATCGACGACAAAGCCGGTGTTGATCTCGAATTCCTCAATAGATGACGTCACTCCGGCATATATCGGAGACGAGCTTTACGCGGCGATTCCCCACGACAAAAAAATGCTTGTCACCACCGATAAATACGACCACGCCGAGTTTCCGTCAGAAGACCCGGAAGGGTATAAGCAGATGCTCGAAGAATTTTTAGCGTCATAGAATAGCGCCTCCTGCTGGCGCGCTGCGCCAGCTGCGAGTTTTGAATAGCGCCTCCGGCGCTATTCGCGAATATTTCCTGCGGAAATATATCGCCGCACCAAAGTTAAGTCATAATCGGTGTTTTTTCTGATGTAGATTTTGCCTTTGGCAAAATCATTTATTGAAATGTCGCCGCTCAAAAGTTTAGTGATTAATTCCAATGAATAACCATAAAGGAGGCTGCTTATTATGCATTGAATAGCGCCTCCGGCGCTATTCGCGAATATTTCCTACGGAAATATATCGCCGTTCCAAAGTTAAGTTATTAATACCGATAAATAAATACAAGGAGGCTGTTATATGCATAAACTATCCGTTTTTCTGATTCTGCTCGCCGTTTTGCTTTTTGCAGTCTCCTGTTCCGGGAAGGGCGGGGACGCCGAGACCGGAGATATTGACAACACGGCGCCCGCCACAAACGACGCGGGCGAAACCGCTGACGACGCCGGAAATGTCCCCGGCGATACTCCGTCACCCGAAGCGCCGCCGTCAACTTCCCCACAGGACACCCCCGCCGGCTGGGCGGGATATACCGTCATCCGCCCCGACTACGGAGTTTCGGATACGCTTATTTCGGCGGCGGTTGAACTGCGCAAAGCGCTTGCCGCCGGAGGGGCGGAAATCGACCTTTCGACCGACTATGTCGGCCGGAATGAAGAACTCCCGACATCCGGCAAAGAAATCCTCGTAGGACTTACCACCCGCGCGCTTTCCGAGACGACAGCGGCGGGACTGCGGTTGCGCGACTGGAGAATCAAAGCCGACGGTTCCGGATTCGTCGCCCTTTGCGGCGGCTCGGAAGAGGCGGTCAAAAACGCCTGCCTCTGGCTTGCGCAAAACTGTCCCGACGGCCCCGAACAGCTTCCGGAGGACGGTATGGAACACCTTGAAAATTATCAGATAGAAAATATCACCGTCTTCGGCAACCCCTTGGGCGAATATTCGCTTTCGGGAGCCGATGGCAGCCGCCGCGCCGTCGCGCTGATGCAGAAGAAAGCAGCGGAACTTGCCGGACTTTCGCTGTCTGCCGAAAAGAAGGGCGGACGGGTGATAAGCCTGATGCAGGATGAAAATGTCGACGGCTGGAAAGTCGACTGCACCGGCGGGATGATGGTCATCTCCGGCAGCGACGACGCGCAGCTCTGCGCCGCGGTAACCGCGATTTTCGACGGAGCCGCCGCCGGCGAGACCGCCTGGGACTATACCTTCGCGCCGACTGGAAAGGCGGTTTACGAGAAGCTGACGCAGAGCGTAACCGACACGGCCGGACTTGAAGCGGCGATAAAATTCCTCACCGACTCGGCGGCGTCGGGAAAGCTTTACCACATCACGATAAACCTCGCCCCCGGCGAATATGTCCTTCAAAAACCGATTGAGCTCACCGAAGAAACCCTCGGCTTTTCGACGGTCGCTTTCAGAGGGGAAGGAAAAGCCGTCATCTCCGGCGCTTTAAAGCTTTCCGGCGCGGCGTTTTCCGAAACACAGCTCGGCGGCGTCGCCGTTTACTCAGCCCTGCTGCCTCCCGAACTTACGGCGGAAGGCGGGGGATGTTTCCGCGACGTCTATATCGGCGCCGACATCATGAGCGCAACGCGGCTGACCCGCCCCGTATACCCCTATGACGGCTCATTTCTCACCTGCGTCCCGGAAGGCCCGACCGAATACTCGGAAGGCTCGTCCGTCATCCATTCGTCAACCCCGCTCGACGACATCGGCGATCTTGCCGGCGTTCAGATGCGGATGTACAACTACTGGGACGACGACAGGCTGTCCGTCAAAAACATCGACTACCCGAAAAACGAAATCACTTTAGGCGCCGAAACCGGCTTCAGCCTCTATTCCGGTCACGGCAGCGGCGGAGCGAAATTTCATTTCGAGAACGTAAAATCCGGTCTGCGCCACCCGGGACAGGCGTATATCGACCGCAAGGATAACCTTTTATATGTAATCCCGCCCGCGGGAGAGGATATATCCTCCCTTTCCGTCTGGATAGGCGGCATTGAGCGGCTCGTCGCGATAGACGGCGTCTCCTCCACCGCCGAAAGCGCGTCGGTATCTTTTGACGGCGTCTGCTTTGCCTTGAGCGGCTGGGATATCGCCGACCGCGCCCCGCATCAGGCGGCGACGGATCTGCCTTCGTCGGCGGTCTCGGTTAAAAACAGCAGCGGCGTCTCCTTCCTTTCCTGCCGCTTCAAAGGCGTAGGCTACACCGCGCTCCACGCCGAAAAAGCGGTCAGCGGCCTCGCCGTTCAAAACTGCGACTTTTACGACTTAGGCGCAGGCGCGATACACTTGGGCGGAGAGAACGACAGGACCGGATGCATCGAAAACGCCGTGATAAAAGGCAATATAATCGACGGCTACGGCCGGGTGTTCGCAAACGGCGTCGGCGTGCTGATGCGCTACTGCCTTAACTGCGAAGTAAGCAACAACGACATTCATGACGGCTATTATTCGGGCGTATCCTGCGGCTGGAGCTGGGGCTACAACGACACCGTCACCGACGGCAACAAGATAAAAGACAACCGCATAAGCAATTTAGGGCAGGGACTCCTCTCCGACCTCGGCGGGATTTACACCTTGGGCGTGCAGAAAAACACGGTGCTCTCCGGCAACGTGATAAGCGACGTGAACGCGGCCGTCTACGGCGGCTGGGGAATTTACCTCGACGAAGGCTCGACCGGCATCACCGTCCGCGACAATCTCTGCTATGATTTCTCCGACGAGGCGTTCCATCAGCATTACGGCCGCGAGAACATGATAGTCAACAACATCTTCGCCTTCGGCCGCCGCGCCGGATTTGCGATAACCCGCGCCGAGGATCATATATCGCTGTTTCTTGAAAGCAATATCATCGTCACGAACGGCGCGCCGCTGATGAACGCAAACCCGAATGAGCGCCGCTTCGCCGATACGCACAACCTCTTTTACGACTACGCCGGAAAAAATCTCTTCGGTTCGTCGGATTTATCGAGAGCGCAAAGAAGCGGTCACTTCAACGACAGCCTCATCTCCGACCCGCTCTTCTTCGACGCGGAAAATCGGGATTTCACCCTGAATCTGAACTCCCCCGCGCTGGCGCTGGGATTCAAGCCGACGGATTACAGCCAGGTTGGCAGTCTGCGTCTGCTGACGCCTTGAAAGGCGTCTGCGGACGCTCCGCGTCCGCTGCGAATATTGCCTCCGGCAATATATCGCTGTTTCAAAGTTAAGTCATTACTTATGTTTTTTCTGGATATAGTGAATAACCGCAAAGCGGTTATTCTGTGAGTTTTGACGGAGTCAAAACAATGAAAAGTCAAATTAAAGCAATTTGCAGCGTGCTTTCCTTTTCGCTTCGTTTCGCTGCCGAGAACGACAGGCTGTATATACCGCTGAAAATACTCGGCATCATACCCGATGTCATATTCGGAATTCTGACGGTCAGTATTCCCCGGTACATCATTGATTCTGTCGGTATAAACAAGGACATAAAAGCCGCCTTGCTTTTTGCCGGGGCGCTTGTTCTTACAATGCTGCTTCAGACTCTGCTGACAGGCTTGTTGGGCAACGCGATATCGCTCAGGGATATGCGGCTCAACCGGAAACTGAGCGAAGAGCTTCAGCGCGCGGCGGCGCGGATGCCGTACGCGGAGTTTGAAAGCAGACAGACTCTTGACGATTACGGCATGGTTCGTGAATTTATATCGGAAATCACGGTTTCTTCCGTGCTGGACACGGTGTTTTCCGCGTTCTCGAATTTATTGAAGCTGTTTTCATATCTGTATATTCTGCTCGAATATTCATGGATTTTCATGATAGTCCTGATTGCTTCGACCATAGTGAGAGCCGTCTGTCAGAATCGCGAAGAAATCGGATTATTCAAGCTTCAGGAAAAGACGGCTCCGCTCAACAGGCGGATAGGCTATGTCTCGCGCAGCGTTATGGATTATTCCAACGCAAAGGAAGTCCGCGTCTTCAGGCTGCATGATTTTATCGCGGAAAAATTCGACAGATATATGAAGAAGATGTATTCGCTGGAGCTGTCAAGCATCCGGAAATTGTCTCCGCTCAGGGTCATTGCGGCTTTTACGCAGGCGCTGTTTTTATCGGCGACTTACGGTCTTATCGGTCTGAGCTTATATAACGGCGATATTACCGTCGGTACATTTATTCAATACACCGGCGCGGTAATTGCGCTTGCCGCGGCGCTTTCCGGATTCCTCTCGGCAGTTGTCGCGCTTAAAAATCAAAACCAATATGTGAGCTGCTATCTTGATTTTGTCGGAAAGTACGACCGCGAGAGCGGCTCCGGCGGCGAAAGCGAAGCCAAACGCCGGATTCCGATGACCATTGAGCTTCAAAACCTTTCCTTCCGCTATCCGGAATCGGAAACTTACGTATTGAAAAACATCAACCTCACCTTTCATCTCGGTGAAAAAATCGCGATTGTCGGCAAAAACGGCGCGGGGAAGACAACGCTCATAAAGCTGCTTTTGGGTCTGTATACCCCGACGGAGGGCAGAATTCTGCTTGACGGCAAAGACATAAGCGAAATCCTGAAAGACGAATACTCAGCCGTCTTTTCCGCCGCGTTTCAGGATTCGGAGCTGTTTCGTTATTCCGTCCGCGAAAATATTTCGTTCGACCGCCCGTTTGATGAAGAAAGAGCCGAGGAAATCCTCAGAGCGCTGAAGATCTGGGAACGGCTTGAGCGCTGCGAAGACGGGCTTGAGACTTATGTCACAAGGGCGCTGAATGAAAACGGGTCTGATTTTTCCGGAGGAGAAAGAAAAAGGATACTCATTGCGCGGGCGCTATACCGCGAAGCGGGAATCTATATTTTCGACGAGCCGACGGCGGAGCTGTCTCCCCGCGGCGAACAGCTTATCTACGATTCAATTTTCAACCTGCCTTCCGTTCAAACGGTTTTCTTCATTTCCCACAGGCTTGCGAGCTGTAAACGCTGCTCGCGCATTGTCGTCTTTGATTCGGGCGCGGCAGTCGGCGACGGAACGCATGACGAGCTGATGGCGCAGGGAGGGCTGTACGCCGAAATGTTCAGCGCCCAGGCGGAAGCTTACCGAGAGGAGGATGAATGAGATGAAAAACTTATTTGCCTCTTTCGGCGATTCATTTAAAAAAGCCTTATATCTCTTTCGCATACAGCTGAGCTTCGGCTGGGAAGGCGTTTTCACTCAGTTTTTATATATCTTCATGCTCACCGTGAAAAAGATAATACCTGTGCTGCTGCCGAAATTCATCATTGACGCATGTACCGGCAAACAGTTATCCGCTTTTGTTATAGTGTTGATATCTTTTTCGGCGTTCTCGTGGATTGTCGATTCGACAATCGGCATAACTGAGTGGGTTCAGACGGTATACAACCTGAAATTCGCGCATTACTTCAAGCGCCGTATCAGCGCAAAGGCGATGACGATGGACTATAAGGACCTCGAAGACAGCGAAGCGCTTGACGGACTCGAAAGAGCGATGGACGCGGCTTATTACGGCTTGTCCGATACGCTGTTTTCCGAGCTCTTTCTGCACATCCTGTTGCTGATTTTCCTGTTTTTTACCGTTTCGACGCTGAATTTTCCGGTAGCGCTTGTCACTCTCGCGGTAGTGCTTCTGTTGTATTTTATCAACCGCAAAGCGACCGAGGTAAACCATGACTTTGAAATGCAAAAATCCCCGCTCAGACGGCAGCGCGAATATGCCGAAAACTGTATGCTCGACTTCGGGACGGCAAAGGATATCCGCGCAAATGACGCGCAGAATATGTTTTTATCCAAATTCGCCGACGCTTCCGAAGCGGAAATTGAAGTAAGGAAAAAGCAGAACAGATATAATTTAGGCATCGGAACTCTCAAAACGGTTCTGAACGCTCTGATGATATTCGGAATGTACGCATACCTGATCCGGAGCTATTCGGACGGGCTTGTGGCAATCAGCTCGTTTACCGTCTATCTCGCGGCTTTGTACGAATTTTACGGAGCGGTTGAAGGCCTGTTCGGGTGTCTTTTGAGTTTCCGTGAATCGGCTGTCAATCTCGCCGAAATCGACGGTATTTTAGGCAGAACCGAGACGATTACCAAAGACGGCAAGCCTACCGAAGAATCCGTCAGAAGCATTGAGTTCAAAAATGTCACCTTCACATATCCGGGACAGAGCGAACCCGCAATCCGCGGGCTCAACCTGTTTATCGATGCGAAAGACAGCACGATACTTGTCGGCGAGAACGGCGCGGGGAAGACTACGCTCATAAAGCTGCTTCTGCGCCTTTATGACGTCGATTCGGGAGCGATACTTGTGAACGGAACTGACATTCGCGAGCTGTCATACCCGGAATACATAGCGCATTTCGCCCCCGTATTCCAGGAAGTATGGCTGTTTGCCTACTCGGTAAAAGAGAATATCGCCTTTTCCGATGCCGCGGACGCGGACAAAATGCGCGAAGCGCTGGACTTTGCCGGTATCGCCGAGTACATCGGGAAGCTTCCGGACGGTATCGACACGTTCTGCACCAAAAACTTCGATGAAAACGGCGTGAATTTTTCCGGCGGCGAACAGCAGAAGCTGACAATCGCCAGAGCTGTCTGGCGCTGCGCGGATGTGGTTATCATGGACGAGCCGAATTCCGCCCTGGACGCGCTGTCCGAAAGCCGCCTTTCCGAAAATATGCGCGCTCTCGCTGAATCTAAGCTGCTGCTTTTGATTTCACACAGACTCTCGATGAGCCGTTTCTGCAATCATATCGTTGTTCTGGATAACGGCGAAATCATAGAAGAAGGCACACATACAGAACTCATGAATAAAAACGGCAGATACGCCGAGATGTATAATATGCAGTCTCTGCAATATAAGTAAAAAACCGACTTGTAAGACACAACCGACCGAAATCGGGAACAAACTCCCCCGAAAAATCCCCTTGTAACAAAAAATACCAACGAAAGGCACTTCACCAAATGACAAAACCATACGCCGACATGACTAAAAACGAACTCGCCTCCGAGCTTGCGGCGCTCCGCAGCCGATACGAAGACTTCAAAGCCGCCGGCCTCTCCCTCGATATGTCCCGCGGGAAGCCGGACGCCGATCAGCTTGACCTGACGGAAGATATGCTCGGCTTGATTTCAAAATCCGCCGACTGCTTCTCGGAGGGCGGCGTTGACTGCCGCAATTACGGCCTGCCCGACGGCTTGCCGGAAACTAAGCGCCTGTTCGCGGAGCTGCTCGAAGTCAAGCCGGAAAATATCATCGTCGGAGGCAACTCGTCGCTGAATCTGATGTACGACGCGGTCGCCCGCGCCATGCTGTACGGCGTTGTCGGCTCGGAAAGACCGTGGTGCCGCGACAAAGTGAAATTCCTCTGCCCCGTCCCCGGCTATGACCGCCATTTCGCCATCTGCGAATCGCTCGGCATCGAGATGATAAACATCGATATGACCCCCGATGGCCCGGATATGGACGAAGTCGAGCGCATAGCCGCCTCCGACCCGGCCGTCAGGGGGATTTGGTGCGTGCCGAAATACTCAAACCCGCAGGGAATTACCTGCAGCCCGGACACCGTCCGCCGCCTCGCGCGGATGAAGACCGCCGCCCCCGACTTCCGTATCTTCTGGGACAACGCCTATTTAGTCCACGATTTTTACGACGAGGGCGACTTCCTTTTGAATCTCTACAACGAATGCCTTGCCGTCGGGAACGAAGATCGGGTGTTCGAGTTCGCGTCAACATCAAAAATCAGCTTCCCCGGCGCCGGCGTCGCCGCCCTCTGCGCCTCCCCCGCGAATATCAAGCAGATAATGAGCGTCGTTACGATACAGACAATCTGTTTCGATAAGCTGAATATGCTCCGCCACACCCGCCTTTTCAAAACCGCCGACGACATCCGCCGGCATATGCGCCGCCACGCCGAGCTGCTTCGCCCGAAATTCGAGCTTGTCCTTGAGATTCTCGACCGCGAGCTTACCCCCGCCGGAATCGGCGAATGGATCCCCCCGCGCGGCGGATATTTCATCAGCCTCGACCTGCCCGACGGCACCGCCCGCCGGACATACGACCTCTGCGCCGCCGCCGGCGTAAAGCTGACCCCCGTCGGCGCGACCTTCCCCTACCGCCGCGACCCGCATGACCGCAACCTGCGGATTGCGCCGTCATACCCGCCGCTGAAAGAGCTGAAAGCGGCCGCGGAGATACTCTGCGTGTGCGCGAAGATAGCGTGGATTGAACAGAACGCCGAAAAATAAAGTCATAACCTGCGTATTTCCGAATTACTTTAAAAAGCCCTGCAATTTTTACGGCGCAGGGCTTTTTTATAAAACATCAAAGGTGAGCTGCATGAAAGATAAACTGCTTCAAACGGAAAAAGGCAATATTTTTTATCTGCAATCGGAAAATTGGGACGCCGGCGCGGAAACGATTTTCTTCCTGCACGGGCTTACCGCCGATCACAGTATGTTTGACGAACAGACGGCTTATTTCAAAAACGAATACAACGTTTTAGCCTGGGACGCCCCCGGGCACGGAAAATCCAGACCCTTCGAAGAATATGATTTCGGCGACGCCGCAGGATATATGAAAGCAATTCTGGACGAGCATGACATAACCAAAGTCGTTCTCGCGGGGCAGTCTTTGGGAGGATATTTTGCCCAGGCATTTATAAAGCGATATCCCGACCGCGCGAAGGCGTTTATTTCTATCGACAGCACCCCTTACGGACTTGAATACTATTCAAAATTTGACACCTGGATTTTAAAACAAATCGGCTGGATGGCTAATCTTTACCCGTTCGGGTGGATGAAAAGGGCGATGGCGAAACAGGTGTCCGCAACGCAAAAGGCGTATGACAACATGATGCGGATGCTTGCGCCGTATAATAAGCGAGAGCTCAGCCGCCTGATGGGAAACGCCTACGCCGCTTTTCTGAAAGACAACTGCGATCTGCGGATTCCCTGTCCGGTATTGCTGATCCTCGGCGAAAAAGACGTAACCGGCAAAGTCGCGAAATATAACAAAGAATGGGCAGAAAAGACCGGTTATCCGTTAGAGATAATAAAAGGCGCCGCCCATAACGCAAACGTAGACAAGCCGCGGGAGGTAAACGCCTGTATCCGGGAATTTTTGGATACGGTTTGAATACCGCCTCCGGCGGTATTCGCGAGTTTTGCCGAAGGCAAAACGTCGCCGCACCAAAGATGAGTGAATAATCTGCGGAGAGTGGGTTATTCTGCGGATATTGTCGAAGGCGAAACGTCGCTGCTCCAAAGTTGAGTGAATAATCTGCGGAGAGTGGGTTATTCTGCGAATATTGTCGAAGGCGAAACGTCGCTGTCGGAAGGTCGAGTTTTATCAGTGTTATCTTAGATATACTTATAGCTAGTGTTTTAGCTATAAGTTATTATTCAGCAAGTCTAAAATCAAAGTATAGGGTATCTAAATACCGCCAATTTTGAAATCTCATTAATTTCGCCAATATATCGCCGACGGAAGGTGGAGTCTTTAGATGTGTTATCGCTATATAACCTATAGCTAATGCTTTAGCTGTAGGTTATTATTCAGTAAGTCTAAAATCAAAGTATAGGGTATCTAAACACTTCCAATCTCAAAAACCTCATTTCTTCTTATATTGCCGCTGATTCTGCCTGGTTTTCTCAACCGCGGCGTATCCATCCTTGCCCTGGTTTTTAACAAAATCATGGAAAAATATTCCGAGCTGCTTTTTCGAGCTGTCGGGAAGGCGTTTCCATTCGACGCCGACAAACAAATCTTTCACCGTGAATATTTCTTTGCTGTTGACGTTATTTTTAGCCGAATAAATCGCCGCGTCAATCAATTCTTCGAGAGAGGTATCTTTGTTGATTTGTTTTTTCATAACATAAATTTCCTTTCGGGGTTTTGTTTTCAGGTTTTGCTTTAAAGTATTCTTTCAAATATTTACAGTCGTTTCTCTATCAATAGCTATAGCTAAAGCAGTAGCTATAGCTAATTGTTTAGCTAACTATATTATACACCTTAACACATAACATTTCAATATATTTGTTCAAATATACTTGCTCAATTTCATCACACATTGAAAGCTGCTTGGAACCTGCTTTTGTCTTCACATATTTAATCAAACGATCCGAAAGGGAATTAACAAAAAGATTTTTTATGCTCAAAATCACCCCCTGCGGATGCTACGCGCTCACGGCGGTATTCGAGAGTTTCACTTTCGGCGAAACGTCGTATTTTGCTTCGCAAAATCAAATAATATGAATTTTAGCGGCAAAATTATAATTTCCAAAAAAACAGACGCCTTTTCCGGCGTCTGTTCGCATTTTATATACTATTTTAAACAATCGAAGCGAAATATCCCCTAATTCGCTCCCCCACGGCTCCCCCCGGGTGTCCGCCGGCGTGGAACGCCGGCGGCGAGTTTCACAACGCGAAACATCTCTCGCCCCTGACTAACCACAGAAGCGGTTAGTCGCGAGTTTTGCCTTCGGCAAAACGTCGCCGCACCAAGGATAAGTTATTAAAATTATAAAAAGAGACGTCCGCACGGATGTCTCTTGTTTTTATATGCTTTTTTAAACAATCGGGAAAAACCCTCACTTCGTAAGCCTCTCCCCCACAGCTCCCCCCGGATGAATCTCCGCAAACGCCTCGGCTCCTCCGCCTTTCCTCCTCAGTATCTCGCACTGAATTGCGTCGAACAGCACCGAAAAGACGGTAAAACTCGTCGTCCCCTGGACGTTATGCGGGTCAATCTCCCGCGTTATCGACACAAGCAGCACGATATCCGCGCCTTTGGCGAGCGGCGAGTCCTCGTTTTCCGTCACGACGATAATCTTCGCGCCCCGGCTGCGGGCGATTTCCTGAATCGGCAGCAGCTCCTGCGTCCTGCCGCCTCTTGAGGCGATAACCATCACCGACGACGCCGAAACAAAGCCCATCTCGCCGTGAGTGGCGTCGTTGGTCGAGATGAAGCGGGCGGGAATCTCGGCGCAGTTGAGCAGATGCACAAAATGGTCGAGCACATATCCCGAATGTCCGCAGCCGGACGCGGCGACGGTCGAGCAGGACATCAGCGCCGAAACGGCGGCGTCAAACGCCTCGGGAGTTACGCGGCTATATCCGCGATAAAGGGCGTCCGCCTCAATGGCAACGGCCTCCGCCAAAACGGGCACGCGAATTTCTTCCATCTTATCCATCTTATCCGTATTATTCATATAATTCACCTCAAAAACCAAAGACGAGCCGAAACTTACGCGGTTTTCCAAAGCCGCCTATCCGGTTCGCTTATGTTAAAATTATTATACATCAGAAAAAAACACCGATAATCACTTAACCAGCCGGCGGCGATGTTTCGACACAGTCGAAACTCGCGGCTGACACATAGTGTCAGCCAAAGTCAGCCGTCGGGAATCATTTTCCCTCACCATATATCCGCCGTGATAAATTTATCACACATCTAACTCTTCTCCAAAATCCGGCAAGTCCGACAGAATATAATTCGACACATACATCCCCGCCGAAGTGAGACGCCGGGAGTCGCCCTCACGTACCATATATCCACCGTGATAAATTTATTGTATAATAAATTTATCACACATTTAA
>JAAZIU010000010.1 GCA_012800735.1 Clostridiales bacterium
AAGGTCGTCGCTGTGCGCCATCCCATGCCCTATGGCAATTTAAGCGAACAAAAGGTGCAGCGTTTTGCCACGATAGACGATTTGGCAAAATATTCCTGCACCATTGAGGAAATGGAGGAGTATGAGCCCCATATCGTCCGCGGCAACGTGATTTATGCGGGCGTCGACTATGAGGCAATTCTGCGCGCCGCCGAAAACGACCCGGCAGGATGCGATGTGATTCTCTGGGACGGAGGAAACAACGACTTCTCCTTTTATACACCCGATTTGATGATTGCAATCGCAGATCCGCTCCGCCCCGGTCATGAGGTCTCATATTACCCCGGCGAAGTTGTCTTGAGAACGGCAGATGCCGTGGTGATTAACAAAATCGACAGCGCCGATTATAAGGACATCAATACAGTCCGCGAAAACATAAGAAAAGTGAACCCGAACGCCACTGTTATCGATGCGGCAAGCACCCTTTCTGTTGACGACATATCCGCAATAAGCGGCAAGCGCGTTCTCGTTATAGAAGACGGGCCGACTCTGACCCACGGCGAAATGAAAATCGGCGCCGGGGTTGTTGCGGCGCAGCGCTTCGGCGCAGCCGAGTTGGTGGACCCGCGTCCCTATGCCGTGGGAAAACTCAAAAACACCTTCCAAAGCTATCCTGAAATAGGAACGGTGCTGCCCGCCATGGGATATGGCGACGAGCAGATGAAAGACCTTGCCGCAACGATTGACGCCTGCGACTGCGACAGCGTTATCATTGCAACGCCTATCGACCTGAAGCGCGTTATCGAAATCAAAAAGCCCTGCGTTAAGGTGGAATATCAGCTTCAGGAAATCGGCCAGCCGAATCTGGAAACGGTAATCGACGATTTCTTAAAGAAAATTAAATAAACTCACAAGCCTCACAGAAAACGGCTACATATATTTATATACTGAACAGTCAGGGCTCTCCGCAAACATCGGAGAGCCCTGACTGCTTTTTGCCATGTTTTCTAAAAATTATGCTTTTATTTCCTCATAAAAGCTTAGAAAAATTTGCTTCTTCCCCTCACATCGCAGTCTAAATCTTATTTTTTAATATACAATGTTTCTCTGCTTATATAGTGCTCTTCCGAAAGATAGGGTGAAAAATTATATTTTGTAAGATTTACTAAATTCCCCTCTTTAAGAAGGATAATCTGAGCAATGCCGAAAAGTTTATGTTCTTTCATAAATTCAGCAAATTGCTCAGTAAAGCTTTTTAAATTTTCTTCTTTAAAAGTGCTTTCGTCGATAAAAATCATCAGACTGCTCTCTACTTTTCCGTCAAAATCGGAATTACTCGTTGGCACTTCAAAGAAGTAAGTCTTTGTGATTTTAGCAAAAATCTCAAACTCCGCGCCGGGCGCAAATGACTTAATATTTTCATATAAATAAGATGTAAATCCCGCATTTGCCGCTACATTCATGTATTCATCTTCGTAAGTGTCGCCATCCTTTGTTATTGTAAAACAATCCGACTCCGTATCTCCGGATTTTTGAAACGCAATCATATGTTCTTTTTCCAACGGGCTTGCAGCAACATAACCGGCATAACAAAATGTTGTGTCGTATTTTTCTTCAAGATAGCAGAGCATTTTCTCAATAGCAACTATAG
>JAAZIU010000011.1 GCA_012800735.1 Clostridiales bacterium
ATGCCCTGTGTTTTTATGATGTTTTTTGTTTTCTTTTGCCGTTTTTCCAAAGGTTTGGGGTGAATTTTAACCGGGGTTTCATAAAAAAAGGGGCTGTAACAAAATTTGAGTTTTGATACAGCCCCTTATATATATCATTTAATTTATCTCAAGTCCGTCTTTGTCGGGCAGCGGCGGCTGATTTACCGCGGGCGATGTCTGATACCAATATGCAACCGAGCTGAGATCGTCCTGAAGCGGCAGATAGCGTCCACCCTGACGCCAGCCCAGCGCCTGTATCGTAACGCGAAGATCTTTTTTGAAATATATGGGGTCGGTTATATGCCAGCGATACAGCGAGAAACGGCGGTTGCTGCGATAAGTTTCATCTGTTGCGGAAATTTTCGAGAGTCCGGCATATGGGGAAGAAAAGGTCTGATATTTTCCGTCAACGTCAAAATTGTAGGAGGCACAGAAATAGTCTTCGGTACCGGTGCCGCAGATAGTCGGGAAATCGGTGTCGCCGTCGATATAGAATTTTATTTCTCCCTCTCCCCACCATCCGTTATTGTTGACGCCCCAGAGCATGGATGTGCCGACAAACTGTCCGTCGCCTTCAATCCCGTCAATAATGGTGTAAACATCTTTATAAGGCAGCGGATTTGTACGGCGGAAGCGGGCGCAGAAATACATCGGTTCCTCTTCAAGCTTAGTCTCGATGTAATCGATCTGATAATAGCAAATCGCGTCCCGGTCGCTTATGTTCTCAAGGGTGATAAGCGCGCGTTTTTTAAAAGGCATCGTCCAGTAGCAGTTGCAGCCGCACTTCGGGTTGATACATACCGCCAATGAATTTATCTGTGCGTACTGATCGGCTTGCGGATTTGCAAAGAAATCTCCGAGCGGCGTTTCAACCGCCGGTGTATCCGAATCGTCCCAGTAGATTCTGAGTATCATCCAGCGCCATGACTCAAAGGCTCCGGTGAGCCAGATGTGTTTTATCGCTCCCTCGGCTCTTATATCCGCTAGAACAAAGTTTTTTCCCGGAGCGATTGAAACCGAAGGCGAAACCTTCCAGCCGATACCTAAATCCCTTGCGCAGGATGCGCCGGTTCCCTCGGTCGCCATCCCGCCTTTGCCCTTTTCTCCGGTGAAGTTTTCCGCGGAAATCGACCTTGTAATTGCCGAAGAGCGGCGCGCAAGATCGGAAAGTCCGCTTCCGAGTCCGTTATACATATTTTTTCCTCCGTTTATGGTTTATTAGTTGTGATTTAGCTTTTTACATAAAACAATCGCTGTTAAAATCAGTTCATTTCAGCATAGCTGTCCATCAGCTTTTCCATCAGTTTGTTGTCCTTGTTCTGACGTTTTTCGTAGGATGAAGCGTAGCTGTCTTTGCGCGCGATGACTGCGTCGAAGACCGCCTCTGCTGCATAGTCAAGCGCCGCTGCGTTGACAAATACGAAGTCGATATAAGAGACATCCATGACAAGGTCAAGCATTTTTTCGGAATCCTCATCGCGGGTTCCCTTACCTTTTAGCACAATATCATAATATGCCGGCCGGACGAGGCGATGGCTTTCGTAGTTCAGCGCCTCAAGTATAATAGCCGCCCTGTCGGTATCCGTGACATAATTCGGTATCGCAAAGTATGAGGTGCCGAGGTTTGATGAGATGTAGTTCTCCTGATTTTCATCGAATTTCGGAGTCGGGATGATTCCGAAATCGGCATCGAGCGAACGAAGAGTCTCCGCATTTCTCACATTTGCGAACCAGAAAAGCAATCGGTTTTCGTTCATTGCCGACATGATCTGATCAACCGACATCTTGTCATAATCAACGCCGTCGGTAAGATTTATCAGTTTGTGAACTCCGGAATACAGATTTTCAAAGCGGTCGTTGTAATAATCGTAGTGATACCGCCCTTCCTCATCCGCGGACGCAAGCCTTAAGCCGAAGGAATAAAAAAGATTTCGCCCCGAATGCAGACCGAACGAGGCTCCGAAGCAGTCGGCATCCGAAGTCATCTTTCCATCGCCGTTTAAGTCGGCGGAGACGGCGGCAATATCGAGGTTGAGCTTGTCAAGAGTCCATTTTCCGGCGGAGACTGTCTCGTAAATATTTCCGAGAGAATAATCTTCAACCATTCTCTTGTTGAAGAATACAACCTCCTGATTCCGGATCATGTCGAGGGTATAGTCTCCGACAGCGGTGTAGAGTTTGTTCAATATCCGAACATTTTGGTTCCATCCGTGGCACCACCAGGGACGGTCGAAATCAAGATAGTTAAGCGTCAGAAGATCGGTGAAAGCCCCAAGCGTTTCGCAGCCCCACCAGTAGTCGGGAACGACGATGTCAAACGCGCCGTCCGCCGCCAAAAGGGAATTGTTCACGACGGCGCGAAGACCGGAGTTCCAGTCGTCGGAATAATCGACAACATGGAGGGTAATCCCGAATCGTTCCTCAACGACCCGGTTGCGGGCAAAAACCGCGTCGTTTTTAATCTCGCCGGTTTCTTCTTCGGTGAAGAAGTCGTCCAGCCGCGAATTTCTGACTGCGATGGTAAAATCGGCGCCGCCGAAATCAATGTCGGGTAATCCATCTCCCAATGTCGTTTCTTCGGACTCGATTTCAGGATTTTCGGCAGCTGGAAGATTATCTGTTTCGTTTTTGTTTGACGACGGTGACTTCCCGCAGGAAACAAAGACAGATACGGCTAACGCAATGGTAAGCACTAAAGCTGTTATTCTCAAAATTCTCATAACTTATCCTCCTTCAAGTCGTCAGCCGTAACATCACGGTTGTTTTATTCAACAAGGAACCGCCGGATAAAATCGCGGGCAAAGAGAATTCCTTTTTCTCCGCGCGGAATATCGGCGCGCCAGGCGCTGGAATGCGGCTCGATTGAAAGTCCGCCTGTGTAACCGCGGGAATACAGGATAGCGAAGATCTCCGACCAGCGCAGCGCATCCATACCCGCGGGCGGATCGTCGACACCGCGGCTGCCGGCTCTGACGGCGCCCTTGACATGCATATGTCCTATCCGGTCTCCCCAGTCGGATAGCTCAGCCAGGTAATCGGATCTGCGTCCGAAAGAGTGCGAAGCATCGAATTTGATTTTAAGTTCGGGCAGCTCGCCTAAAACAACCTTCCACTGAGCGTCGGAGTGAACGAAATTCTCCCAGTCGCAGTTGTAAACGCAGATATTCGTTCTTCCGTCGGCGCGTTCTATAAGCCGCCCGAACAGCTCTATTGCAGCCGTATAGTTGCGGTACGGGGTTGCATCGGAAGCGTAATTGCAGCCGCAGACGAAATTCGGCGCGCCTACTTCAATGGCTGCGTCGAGCAGTGACGCAAGGAATTCAAAACGTTCTGAGTCGATCTTACCGCCGATGTTGCAATCAATGTTCCAGCGTCCGACTGACTGCAGCGGGATACCCGTGCGCTTGATGTTTTCCTTTATCGAATCCTTGTTTTTAAGAAAGTTTTCGATATCCGGATCAAAGTTGCAGCAAACCTCGATAAATTCGAGTTCGTTCTTTTTTACATAGTCGAAATCTGCTGCGGAATACCCGCGAATAATTCCCAGTTTCATTAATTTTACCTCATTTTTTTGATATTTTTGCTTTCTTTGTCTATCATACCATAATTATGTGATGTTTTCAATAAAATTTTTAAAAAACAGGTGAAAATAATCATAGAATATGGTATAATCTATAAAACACCAATACGGAGCTTAATATAAATGCAAAAATATCTTGAAACCGGCAAGATTATCAATGTTCACGGTGTCGCCGGCATGGTAAAAGTCGAGTGCTGGTCAGACAGCGTAGAAGCTGTCACATCATTGCCCTATATCTATTTTTCCCCCGAAGGAGACGGCAAGCGCAAAGTCGAGAAAGCAACATATTTGAAGCAATTTGCGCTTCTGAAGCTTGAAGGGATTGATGACCGCGATGCAGCCGCCTCGTTGCGGGGAAGGGTGATTTATGCGGATCGAGAAGATATAGAGCTTGAAGAAGGCGACCATTTCATAACCGATCTTATCGGACTTAAAGTAATCGACGCAGATAACGGCGAAATTTACGGTGAGATATCGGATGTTCTCGTTCAGGGCGCGCAGGATTTATACGTGGTTACCCACTCGGACGGCGCGACTTCTCTTTTGCCGGCAATCAAGCCTTTCGTTATTGAAATCGATTTTGAAAGCGGAGTCAAGGTTCGCCCGATCCCGGGAATGTTTGACGACGGCGCAATAAAAGCCTGACATGAGATTCGATATATTGACCCTTTTCCCGGAGTTTATAAGCTCAGTGCTTGACGAAAGCATAATCGGCCGCGCCCGCAAAGCAGGAAAGCTTGAAATATATACGCATCAAATCCGCGACTGGTCGGAAGACCGTCACCGTCGGGTAGACGACACGCCTTACGGCGGCGGAAAAGGTATGGTAATGTCAGCCCCGCCCCTCACGGCGGCGATGGAAGCGGTTACTGCGATGGGAAATATCGACAACGCAAGGAGGATATATATGTCTCCGAAGGGAAGACTGCTGAATCAAAAAGAGGCTTCCCGCCTGGCTTCATACGACAGGCTGATTATCCTATGCGGTCATTACGAGGGAATCGATGAGCGGGTAATAGACCTCTGCATCGACGAGCAAATAAGCATCGGCGATTATGTGCTGACCGGCGGCGAGCTTCCCGCCTGCATTCTTTGTGACTGCATCGGACGGCTTTGCCCGGGCGTTCTGTCAGATGACGAATGTCATGAGATTGAAAGTTTCTCCGGAGGCTTGCTTGAGTATCCGCAGTATACAAAACCGCAAAACTTTCGCGGACTCGAAGTTCCCGAAGTTCTCTTAAGCGGAAATCATGCTCACATCGAGCGCTGGCGCTATGAAAAGTCGCTCGAGCTGACGAAAAAGCTGCGCCCGGATTTGCTGTGAGCGCTATAAATAAAAAAAGTTCCGGAGCTTCCCGCCCCCGCCGGACAATTATCCTAATGATGGCGGCGACGTTGCTTGCAAAGGTTCTCGGACTTCTGCGGACGGTACTTCTCGCCTCAAGTTACGGCACCGGTCTTGAAGCCGCCGCTTTTGCCGAAGCCTCGGTGATACCGCTTACGGTTTTTGATATGCTGCTCGGAGCGGCGATACCCGGTTCTTTTATTCCGGTGTATAACAGACTGCTCGCCCGCGAAGGTACAAAGAGAGCGGATGATTTTGCTCAGAGATTTGTAAATATAATTCTGCTTTTTTGTGTTCTGCTGGCGGGTCTCGGAATTGTCTTTTCGCCTCAGTTAATTTCGATTCTCGCTCCCGGGCTAAGCGGCAACGCGCAAAAGTTGGCATCAGAACTGCTCCGTATAATGTTCCCGATGATTATTTTTACCGGCGGCGCATATACGCTGACCGGAATAATGCAATCGAAAGGACGCTATCTGCTTCCGGCTCTGATTTCCGCCATCTCAAACGCAGGCGTAATAATCTACCTTGCGTTTATAAATCCGCTTCTCGGAGAAAACGGAATTTACGGTCTTGCCGCCGCATATGTTATTTCCTGGCTGATTCAGCTTGCAACTCTGGTAATTCCGCTTGCCTTTTCCGGTAAAGAGCGATTTCTGTTGTCTCCTGCGGCGGGAATACGCGATTCGGAGCTGCCCGCAGCGTTGAAATCGGCGCCGCCGGTGATGATCGGCGCGTGGCTTATGCCCGCGACTTTGCTTTTGGGAACCGCCTTTTCCTCGCTTTCGGACACGGACGGCGGGATATCGGTGTTTACATACGCATATAATGTGTATCTGATGATAACCGGAATTCTTACCTATTCGATATGCAATTATGTATTCCCCGAACTTTCAAGGCTTTCGGGATCCGGCGACGACGAAGGCTTCATGAATACATTACGGCGGGGCTTTGATTCGGCGCTTATGCTTACGGTTCCGTTCACCGCGGCGGTATTTATACTTTCCGGCTGCGGTGTTTCCGTAATGTATCAGCGCGGCGCTTTCGGAGCCGAGTCCGCAGCCGCGACCGCTTCGGCGCTTCGCTTCATAGTTCCCGCAATGCCGGCTTTTGCCGTAATCGAGCTTTTGAACAGGGCGTTTTACTCGAAAGGCCTTGATAAGATTCCGATGATTGCGGCGATCTGCGGTATCGCTTCCGACGCTGTGGTATCGGCTGTTCTGATATTTTCCGGCGCCGTTCCGGTTCTTTCGGGAGCCGCTGCCGGAGCCTGCGCAGGTCAATTGGTCACAGCGGCAGCATTGCTTTTTGCCGCATCGAAAAAAATGAAAGGACTTTTTGACGGATTTATAAAACGCACATGGAATCTATGGCTTGGAGCAATTTTGAGCGCCGGGGTTATGTCGGTAGTATACCGACTGTTCGACATAAATCCTTTTTCAAACAGTTTTGCCGGCAATTTGATTATCTGTTTCGCCGTATTTCTTCCCGGCGCCGCGGTTTATTTAGCCGTTATGAAAATCGGCTCGAAATATGTTGTCGGAACCCTTAAATGGTAGGTGTTTATAAGTATGAAAATTGCAGATGATATAAAAAAGCAGCCAAACAAAAAAAACGGCGAGCGTGTCGGTTTCCGGGAATTGATAACCGGGTCGCTTATATTGGGCGGTCTTATCAAATTCGCTGATTTTCTCAATGTAAAACTTGCCGAAAGCCTTACGGGAAACATGTTCTCGTCCTATGATGCCGCGACGCAAAGGTTTAACGGTTATTTCGAAAAGATCGGCGCGGTGCAAAGAAGACTGAGCGGGAGAATCAAGCGCTTCTTTTTGAACGGTTTTTCGGGAAGCGTTATACTGAATGCTTTTTCCAACAGCCTTCATGTTATGCTTGCCATGCCGATGCGAAGCTGGGGGATCGGTTTTCTGTCTGCCGGGCTTTACACCGTCGCTATCTGGATGCTTAAGTATTTCGTTCTGTTTTCCGATACCCATCTTATTGATTTCGGTATCGGAGCCGCAGCGGTACTTATTTCGTTGCTCTTATTTCTCTCGAAGAAAACTCTTTCTGCAGAGCTTTGCTCATCAAGAATAGCCGGTTTTGTGCTCTTTCGGTTTTTGGGGCTCAGGCGGGATGACGTTGAAACGGACGATATTGATAACAGCAGAGGAACCGGCGCTGCGGTTTTACTTGCCGGAACTGCTGTCGGAATACTGACGTATTTCGTCTCCCCCATTTACATTTTTGTCGGGATTGCCGCGCTTTTGGCAATGACTCTTATTGCGCATTCACCGGAAAGCGGGCTTGTGATTATTCTGCTTGTTCTGCCGTTTTCACCGACTATGGGGCTTGTCGCGCTCACTTCCTGGTGCGCGCTGTGCTGGGTGATGAAGTTGATAAGCGGTAAAAGGACGCTGAAAATAGAACCTGTTGACGTCTGGATAATGGTTTTCGGCATTATTTATCTTGCGGGAGGAATTATTTCCGCCGGAAGAACGGCTTCTTTTAAGCATTCTATTGTGTTTTTTGATTTCCTGCTCGGATATTTTATGATGGCGAATCTCATCCGCACCGGTGTCTGGGTTAAGCGCTGTGCGGTGGCGATAGTTGCGGGTTCCGCCCTCGTTTCACTGTACGGAGTATACGAGTATCTTTTCGGACTTACCGAGACCATCTGGCAGGACACCGAAATGTTTGAAAACATATCCGGAAGGGTTGTGTCAACCTTCGGCAATCCCAACGTCCTCGCCGAATATCTGCTGCTAACCATCCCCATAGCCTTGTCATTGGTATTTGCCGCGAAGAAAGGCTGGAAAAAGCTTGCATCCTTCGGCGTTTTCGGTGTCGGAATGATTTGTCTTGCGCTTACGTGGTCAAGGGGAGCCTGGCTCGGTTTGATTATTGCCGGACTTATCTACCTTTTGATGTTAAATCACAGAACTCTGCTCCTGATATTCGGAGGAATTTTTTCGCTGCCTTTCCTGCCGTATCTGTTGCCGCAGTCAATAATCAGTCGATTTACATCAATCGGAAATCTCGCAGATACATCAACCTCTTATAGGGTTAATATATGGAAAGGCGCGTTGAATATCGCCCGTGATTTCTTTATATCCGGAGTGGGAACAGGCAATCAGGCATTTGTAACGGTATATCCCAAATATTCGCTTGCCGGAATAGAAGGCGCGCCGCACAGTCATAACTTGTATCTTCAGCTCCTTGTAGAACTCGGGATTTTCGGACTTTTGCTGTTCATAGGAGCGATGGTTTCTTTTTCGAGAGCTAATTTCAGTTTTTATCGCAGCGATGTTTCGGCAAAAACCGGACACAGATATATTTCAATCGGAGGATTTTCAGGAGTACTTGCGGTGCTTGCGCAGGGAATGACCGATTATGTCTGGTATAATTACAGGATATTCCTCCTGTTCTGGCTGCTTGTCGGTCTGACTATTGCCTCCCGCCGCGCCGGAATATTTGAAAACCCGATAAGAGCAGTAAAGAGAATAGAAGACTGCAGCGCAGACAGAGCAGTAATTGATATAATAACGATATAAAACGGTGGACAATGATATGAAAAGCAAAATTAGGTTCAATATAATAGATGCTTTGCTTCTGCTGATCATAATCGCAGCAGTAGCGTTAGCTGCTTATTTTGTTATGAGCGGGCGGGTCGGGCAGCAGAGGGCGGTTTCGGAGAGACCGATACAGTATACCGTGCTGCTTACAAATGTCAGAGGCGAATTTAAAGGCAATATTAAAATCGGAGACAGCGTGACAGATACGGTAAAGCTGATGCCTATCGGCGAGGTGACGGATATAAAAACCGTACAGACATCAATTGATATCGAAGATGAAACCGCAGGCAGAATTGTTTCCGCAATAGTACCCGACAAATATGATATTACCGTGACAGTAACTGCAGATGCTACCGTGTCGACCGGTTTTTATATGATAGGCGGATATCAGATACAGGTCGGAACGCTTGTAAGTCTGAGGGTTCCCGATTTTACCGGTGTCGGCTACTGTACTTCAATAACGGAGGTAAACTGAAATGACTGAGAAAAAGAACAAACTCCGATTCAATGTTATAGACTTGGCGGTTATTGTGATTATCATAGGCGCTATAGCGGGAACCGCTATAAGATATAATCTGATAAGCCGCATCAGTTCCACGGGCACAAGTGAAGAGGCGAGCATTTCGTTTATCGCTTCAGACCTCAGGCTGTCCTCCGTTGACGGTTTTGTTGAAGGCGATGTCTTCTATTGGAAACAGAACGGAATAAGAATAGGCACTCTTGAATCAAAGACCCGTGACTATAACGAGGTTTATATTCATAATAGCGACTTTGAAATAATCAAATCCTATAACGAGCAGCGATATGATGTCAGGGGAGTCATTAAAGCGGTCGGCAGCTTTACCGACGACGGTTTTATGCTTGGCGGAACTCAATACATCGGTCCCGGCAAGGAGATGCTTGTTCAGTCAAAAAATATTCTTGTTACAATAACAATAACCGATGTCAACAAGATTTCGGGTGACTGATCCGGGTTTTATCAAATTCAGATTTTATAAGTTACATAAAAAACTAAATAAAATCCTGTTTCCAAGCGATATTATTTAAAATATTGCCTTGATTTTGTCGTTAAGCTATGATATAATATTTACAGTTATAGTAAAATGAAAGAAACATAGGCAGCATACCTTCCGGATGATTTTTCATGCCGGGACATAAAAATAGATAGGAGCGTTTAGACGATGGTATCTCGCGATGTCACAATTCAGAACAATGTAGGACTTCACGCCAGACCAGCCACCTTTTTCATTCAGAAAGCCAATACATATAAAAGCTCTATCTGGGTCGAGAAGGAAGATCGCCGGGTAAACGCGAAGAGCCTTTTAGGCGTTCTCTCGCTCGGTATTGTCAAGGGAATGACAATTACTTTGATAGCCGACGGCGCCGATGAAAATGAAGCGCTTGAGGGTCTGGCTGAGCTTGTAGAAACAGGTTTCAACGAATAAGTATTTTTCGGAGTTTTTCGCTCCGGGCAAAAATAAAGCTCGGCCGAGCCTTTTTCCGGGCTGCGGTTTCTGCTTTTTCCGATAAAGGAGCGGACGACTCCAGAAGAGTTGTTTGCTCTTTTTTTCAATATCGCATATACGAATAAATTGTTAAGTCATGGCATTGCCGGCGGGAGGTGTAAGGGCTTGGAATCAAATCAGGAGCGCCTCGAAAGGCTTCGCCTTAAGGCATCCACACTGCCTTTTTCACCGGGAATATATATCATGAAGGACGCAAAATCCGCGGTGATATATATCGGCAAATCAAAGGTGCTCAGAAGCCGCGTAAGCCAATATTTCGCCGAAAGAGCCGATGAGTCGCCGAAGACTCGCAGGATGATCGCAAATGTAAGCGATTTTGAGTATATCCTGGTCGATTCGGAAATGGAAGCGCTCACCCTTGAAAACAGCCTTATCAAGCTTCATAAACCGAGATATAACATAAGGCTTAAGGATGACAAAAGCTATCCGTATATCCGCGTCACACAGGGGGACTACCCCTCGATGACTGTCACAAGGCGGCGACAGGATGACGGCGCGATTTATTACGGTCCGTACAGCGGGATTAATATAGCATATGACATAATGCGAACCGCTCAACGCGTCTTTCACGTAGCTTCCTGTAAACTGGAATTCCCGCGCGATATCGGAAAAACCCGTCCTTGCCTGTATTTTCAGCTGGGGCGCTGTATGGCGCCGTGCACCGGCAAAATATCATCTGAAGAATACAAAGAAGCCTTTAAAGATATAGCTTATTTTCTGCGCGGCGGTTACAGAGATGTCGTCGGCGCTTTAAACGCCAGGATGGAGGAAGCTGCGGAAAATCTTCGCTTTGAGGCTGCGGCAGTATACCGCGACCGCATTGCCGCTCTTACGAAAATCGATGAAAAGCAAAAGGTTGTCGGCTCAGGCGACCTCGATCAGGATGTAATAGGTTTTTATTCGGACGATTCCTGTTCCTGCCTTTCGATAATGAATGTCCGGTCCGGCAAAGTAGTCGACAACACCAATTTTGTCTTTCCTGCCGAGCAGATAGCCGACTCAAACTCGCTTACATCTTTTATAACCGATTATTATTTAAAAAGGGAATATATCCCGCGCGAGCTGCTTTTGGGAATTGACCTTAACGAGGGAGCCGAGGAAGGAGAAGACAACGAATCTCTCTTGTCCGAATTTCTCAACAGTCATGCTCAGCGGAAAGTATATATAAAACATCCCGAGCGCGGCGTCAATAAAGCCCTCGTTGCTATGGTAGCCGAAAACGCAAAGCAGGCTGCCGTGGAATATGTGATGCAGGCTGATCGTGATTCAGAAGTTCTCATAAAACTCGCCAGAATGCTTGCGCTTGAAGTGGTACCGCAAAGGATAGAAGCCTACGACGTATCCAATATCGGCGCTGAACATGTAACCGCCGGTATGATAGTCGCGATTGACGGGCGCCTTGATAAAAGCGAATACCGATATTACAGAATAAACGGCGGAAAGCTCGAAAAACCCGACGATTACCTTTCAATGAGACAGGCGATTGAACGGCGGCTAAAAAAACTTGACAATCTTCCGGATCTGATTCTGCTTGACGGCGGCAGGGGACATGTATCAACCGTACGCGAGCTGATGAATGATCTAAACGTCGAAATCCCGGTTTTCGGGATGGTTAAAGATGATTTTCATAAAACCCGCGCGCTTACAACCGACAAAGAGGAAATTTCAATTGCGAAGGAGCAGTCGGTTTTCCAGTTTATATATAAACTTCAGGAAGAGGTTCACCGTTTTACACAAAGGCGTATGAACGACGCGAAGCGAAAGAGCGTCAAAACCTCATCGCTTACGGCAATCAACGGGATAGGTCCCGTAAAGGCAAGGCTGCTGCTTTCCCATTTCGGCAGCATCGCAAAGCTGAAAGCCGCGAGCATTGAAGAAATCGCTTCGGTAAAAGGCGTCAGCCGAAAAAACGCCGAAGCGATATCGGCGTATTATTCGGGAGCTGATAAAGAAGCTGCTGAACAGCAAGAACAAGAGACAGAGGAATAATATAAATGCGTATAATAACCGGTAGTGCCCGCGGCGCGAAGCTTTTGGCGCCGCAAGGAGTTGAAAACACCCGTCCGACGTCGGATATGACAAAGGAAGCGGTTTTCTCGATGATTCAATTTGAAATTGAAGGCAGGAGAGTTCTTGACCTTTTCGCCGGCAGCGGTCAGATGGGTCTCGAAGCGCTCAGCCGCGGCGCGGAAAAAGCGGATTTTGTCGATTCGTCTCAGGAAGCGGTCGAGGTTATAAAGGCAAACGCGAAGAAGACCCGTCTTTATGAACGCTGTAATATCCTATGCGCCGATTACAAGCGCTTTTTGAAGATGAAGGGCGGTTTAAAGTATGACCTTGTTTTTATTGATCCGCCTTATTATGATTCAGAGAAGATAGACGACGCGCTTTCCCTTCTGCTTGAAGGAGATATGCTTGAAGACGGCGCTTTCGTTTTTTGCGAAAGTCAGAGAAAAGAGCCGTTTTCCGCCCCGGGACTTACCTTGCGCCGTCATTCAAGATACGGGAAAGCATATATAACGCTGCTTTTTAAAGAAGCCGCAGCCGAGCTGCCGGAGGCTTAAATCATATGAAAGTTCTTATTCCCGGAAGCTTTGACCCGGTGACAACCGGACATACAGATATAATTCGACGCGCCGCCGCTTTGTTCGGTGAAGTGACTGCCTGTATTTTCGTAAACTCCGAAAAACGCCTCTCCGGTATGTTCACCCCGCAGCAGCGTTTTGAGCTGCTGCGACTGGTCTGCTCGGAAATCAAAGGAGCCAAAGCCGATATATCGGATATACTTGTGGCGGAATATGCAAAAACAGGCGGATATTCGGCAATAGTTAAGGGTATACGCAGCGCGGGAGACATCGATTATGAGCTTATGATATCAGATGTAAATCTGTATATTTGGGAAGGAGCTGAAACTTTGTTTCTTCCGTCATCTCCCGAATACGCAAGGATGAGCTCAACCGCAGTAAGAGAACTTATCAAATACCGCCTGCCGCTTGACGGCTGGATGCCGGAAATCGCTGCCGATTATATCGGCAAACTGATTGATTCCGGCGAGCTGAAAATATAACTTATATATTTTATGGATTATTTAATGCCGCGGCTTGAATTCAACCACCGTCCGGTGCTGCTTTGGGAATCGATAGACGCGCTTGATATAAAACCGGACGGTATATACGCCGACTGTACGGCCGGCGGCGGGGGACATTCGTTTGAAATCGTAAAACGCATTTCTTCCGGTCATCTTTTTTGCATCGATCAGGACGAAGAAGCGATCGAAGCGGTTAAAAAACGTCTCGCCAGTTTTGAAGACCGTTACACCTTGATCCGCGCAAATTTCTCGGAAGCCGAACAGATATTTAAAAACATATCGCTTGACGGAGCGCTGATGGATATCGGCGTTAGCTCACATCAGATAGACGATCCGCGACGCGGATTTTCGTATATGCAAGACGCGCCGCTCGATATGAGAATGGATAAAGACAAATCATTCACCGCGGCGGATATTGTAAACGGTTATGAAGAGACAAGACTCGCCGATATTTTAAAACGCTGGGGAGAGGAGAAATATTCCCGGCGTATTGCCGCAGCTATTGTAAATCAAAGGCAGATAAAGCCGATAACCCGAACCCTTGAGCTTGTCGAGATTATCGAGTCGGCTGTTCCGCGCAATTATCGTTTATCAGGCGGTCACCCGGCGAAGCGCAGCTTCCAGGCGCTCAGAATTGAAGTAAATCACGAAATCGAGATATTAACTCCCACAGTTGAAGCTCTTGTCGACAGACTCGCTGTCGGTGGCAGGATAGCGGTTATTACCTTCCATTCTCTTGAGGATAGGGAAATTAAACAGGCATTCAACGGTCTTTCGAAAGGCTGCGTTTGTCCTTCCGACTTTCCCGTCTGTGTCTGCGGCAGAAAGCCGAAAATCAAGGTATTCAAACCGGTAGTGCCGGGTGAAATCGAGCTTCAGGACAACCCCAGAGCTCACAGCGCAAGGCTGAGATACGCCGAAAAGCTGCCGGGACCTTATGAAAACGCGGATTGAGCCGCCCTTTGGATATTTATTTCAGGATAAAATAATGCAAAATTCCAACAATCGTTATAATAGAAACCGGAGCAGCGGTTCGGGCAATCAATCCTCTAAAAATACCGGCCGCGGTGCGCAACAGACCGCCGGGCGCGGATACTCCGTCGGAAGCCGCGCAGTGAGCAATACCGGCAGCCCCCCCGGAAAGCGGGAAAATGCCGCAAATGTACGTCCGACAAATCGCCGACTGTCGCAGTCTGAGGCGCCGAAACCAAGGAAAAAACTATCTCCGGTTTTTGTCGATGATCTTGCCGGCTCGGCGGAAAATACAATAACATCGGACAAGAAATCCCCGCTTCCGATAACGGTCATTTTTATGACTTTGCTCTGCACCGCGCTTTTTATGGTTATGGTCGCTTCATATGTGCGGATAAATGAATATACCGTAGAAATCGAACAGCTTCAAAGCAGGCTTGAAAAGTTAAAAAACGAGCGCAGCGACCTTTCAATAGAGTTGGAGCAGAAAAATAACCTTCAGGAAATACAAGACTATGCCGTTAATGTGCTTGGCATGGTCAAGATAGACAGGCTTGCTAAAAAATATATTACTGTCGAAGTCGAAGATAAGATCGAGGTGCTTGATAAAAAGCATCAGCCGACCACGGATATTTTCGGCGGCAGTCTTGCCGAAACCGAGACCACGGAAGAAACAGATTCAGAAAGTGATTCGGAGACAACTGAAGCTTCAGACGAATCCGAGGGGTTTGAAACTGCTTCGGAGCCTCTTGTCAATATAGCCGAAACACAGGAGGAGATCGATTCTCCCGAACCTTAAAATAACAAACCGGCGTTCTTCATATATTTCATAGGTATATATTATGGCGGAAATTCAAGATAAAAGGAACAATTCAATAACCTCCGGCAACAAAGCCGTCAAAACCGCGCATGCTTCCGGAACACGGGTTAAAAGCCGCCGCCGCAGGATGTTGAGGCGCGCGGCTCTGATACTTGTTGTATTTAGTCTTGTATGGGCTATTCTACTCGGCCGCCTTGCATATCTTCAGATATATAAATATGATGAATATTCGAGAAAGGTTGCGAGCAACGTTCAGAGAGAACTCACCGTCTCGGCGACACGAGGCGCTATCTACGACCGAAACATGACGCAATTAGCAGCGAATGTAACCGTATGGAGAGTCTTTATATCTCCGTATTATTTTACAGACGACGAGCAAAAGCTTCTGATTTGCGAGGGATTGTCGAAAATCCTCGGGGTGGATTACGGCTCAATCCTTGAAAAGGCGGACAAGAGTCACAGGAAAGATGAAACTATAAAAAAAGAAGCCTCCGAAGAGGAAGCCGAGAAAGTGAGAGAATTTATAAATGAAAATAATCTCACCCGTCAGGTTAACCTTGAGCGCTCGTATAGACGTTATTATCCATACGGAACGATGGCTTCGCAGGTCATCGGCGTATGCGGAACCGACGGAGGGCTCGGAGGACTTGAACTTTATTACAACACCGAACTGACAGGCACCGCCGGTCGATATATAACCGCGCGCAGCGCGCAGGGGGTGCGTATTCCGTCGGATTATACGACATATGTTGAGGCTGAAAACGGTTATAACCTTATAACCACAATAGATGTCAAGATTCAGGACGTACTCGAAAAACAGCTTAAATCAGCTTACGAAGAGTCAAAGCCGAATAACCGTGTTTCCGGCATCATAATGGATGTAAACACCGGCGCGGTGCTTGCGATGGGTACCTATCCGAATTACGATCTCAACGATCCGTTTACTCTTGATCCCGACAGTCAGAAAAAGCTTGATGAAACCGGACTTGATCCGTCTTCGGACGAATACAAAGAGCTTTATTGGAATCTTCTGTACTCTCTTTGGAAAAACAAAAACGTATCAGAGGTATATGAGCCCGGCTCGACAATGAAAGTCATCACGACGGCAATGGCGCTGCAGGAAAAGATAATTGATATAGAAGAAAAATTCACCTGTAACGGCTATTATTATGTAAAAGGTTATGATGAGCCGATTGCCTGTCACTACAAATACGGTCACGGCACCATGCCTTTTACCTATATGCTTCAGCAGTCCTGTAATCCTACCATGATGCAGATTGCTCTCAGAATGGGTAAGGCAAAATTTTACAACTATTTCGAAGCTTTCGGTTACACCGAAAAAACCGGCATCGACTTGCCCGGCGAGGCAAATACCATATATCACAGCTATAACGGTTTTAACCAGGTTGAGCTTGCGGTATATTCCTTCGGTCAAACATTTAAAGTTTCTCCGATAACACATCTGACGGCGATTTGCGCCGTTGCAAACGGAGGCAATCTTGTCACCCCCCATTTGATCGATAAACTTATGGATGACGACGGAAATGTCGTTAGGGAATTCGGCACACAGGTTAAACGCAGCGTTGTTTCTTCCGAAGTCTGTAAAACTATCTCTCAGATCCTGGAGGAAGGGGTTTCCGGAAACGGGGGAGCAAAGAACACCTATGTCGCCGGTTATAAAATCGCAGCGAAAACCGGCACATCGCAGATCAGAGACGTACTTGACGCAAAGGGCGACTCGATTTATTATGTAGGTTCGACCACGGCATACGCCCCGTCAGACGACCCGAAGGTCGCGGTGCTTTTGATCGTCGACGAGCCGACCCAGTCAACTATTTACGGAAGCTATATCGCCGCGCCGTATGTCGCAAAGATCATGGAGGGAGTTCTGCCGCTGCTCGGCATTGAGCGCAGCTATTCGGAAAGAGAACTCGCAAAATTGAGCGTCAAGGTAGCTAATTATAAAAGCTGGCCCCTCAGGGATGCTTTGAGATCCTGCCGAAATCTCGGCATTGACTATGAAGTTGTCGGCGGTGTGGCCGGAGACAGCACCCTTGTCGTAAACAACCAGATACCGGCTGCCGGCAGCTATCTTCGTAAAGATACGGGGAAGATAGTGTTTTATGTCGGCAATGCCGTTATGGATACCTATATGACGGTACCGAGTGTAATCGGACTCACCTCCGCCTCTGCAAATTCAGTTGTAACCAATGCCGGGTTTAATTTTGCAATCGACGGCACCCAGAATTATGACATAGGCGATTCCGCGGTTGTAGTGGCTCAGCAGCCGCCGGCGGGCGAAGAGGCTCTTTACGGCTCGCTCGTTGTCGTAAAAATGCGATATCTTGACGACAATATCAACTAAAGAACGTAACCACGAATACTATTAAGGACAATATATGGAACCATCCAAAACCGCCCCCGATTCAAAAAGCCGTATGTTCGCAAAGCTTGCCGGCGATATTTCGGCGTCTGCCGCAGCGCATATCTGCGGCGGCAGACTGATAGGGGATGACGCGATTATTTCATCGGTATCGACGGATTCGCGAGATGCGCATCCAGGCATGCTGTTTGTAGCTATACGCGGAGAAAGACTTGACGGAAATCAGTTTGCCGCGAGTGCGCTTAAAAACGGTGCCGCAGCCGCTTTGGTGTCAAGCTTTCCGAATGAAACCGCAGGCAGCTTTATTTTAGTCGATGACACCACCGCAGCGCTCGGTAAAATCGCACGTTATTATAAAAGAAAAATAAACCCATTTACCATTGCCGTTACCGGATCGGTCGGAAAGACAACTACAAAGGAATACCTTACCTCGGTAATGAGGCAAAAATATAAGACGCACAAAACAGAAGGCAATTTCAACAACGAAATAGGCTTGCCGACAGTTCTTTTGAAACTGCATCCGGACGATAAATCCCTTGTTATCGAGTGCGGTATGTCCGCAAAAGGCGAGATTTCGAAACTCAGCCTTATTGCCGAACCCGACATGGCGGTTATTACGAATATCGGCACCTCTCATATCGGTCTTTTGGGCTCGAGGGAAAATATTGCAAAAGCCAAGCTTGAAATTCGCGACGGTCTGAAAACCGGCGGAAAACTTATTCTCAACGGCAGTGAGCCGTTGCTTGCGGGAATTGAAAACGCATATTATGTTTCGCCTTCCGAAGACGACATAGACGCCTTTCTTAGGATAACTGATTTTATCGATACTGAAGAGGGAGCGGTTTTTACATTAAAATCGTCAGACGGCAGGGAATTTAGGGATCTACGGATACCTACTCACGGCCGTCATACGGCTCTCGACGCATCATATGCCTTTTGCGCGGGGCTGCTTTGCAGCATAGACGAAAACAGTATTCGAGAAGGACTGTCGGATTACCGTCCCGCCGCGATGAGACAGGATATATATGAATTTTCCGGAATCACCTTAATCGAGGACTGTTATAACGCCTCTCCCGAATCGATGCTTGCCTCGCTTGAAGTATTGCGCGGGCTTGCCGGTATAAACGGAGGAAGAATGTGCGCGGTTCTCGGAAATATGTATGAGCTGGGAAGCTACTCATCCGACCTTCACCGTAAGGTCGGCGAAGCAGCAGCGTCGCTCCCGCTCGATTTGCTGATCGCAGTCGGATATGAAGCTTTGGATATTGCAGACAGCGCAGTTATGGGAGGTCTTTCTTACGGTTCCGTATATCGCTGCAAAGATGCGGATGAAGCCGGCAGGCTCATGAGGGAACTTTTAAAGACAGGCGACTCGGTGCTGATAAAAGGCAGCCGCGCGATGGAGCTTGAGCGCGCAGCGGCGATATTCAAAGGCGGTGATTTTTAATGAATTCTTTTATTCTTTGGCTCATCGCTTTTCTTATCACATTTGCAGCAACGGCGCTTATTCTCCGGCGTCTTATTCCTTATCTGAAAAGCCGGAAACTCGGGCAAAAAATACTCGATATAGGTCCCCGCTGGCATAAAAGCAAGGAAGGAACGCCGACGATGGGCGGTCTCAGCTTTATTGCCGGTTCAGCGATTGCTTTGGCGGCAGTTGCGGCGGTTGTGCTTTTAAAGGGTGACGGCGATATTTTACCACCCCTTGTTATCACTTATCTTATGTCGGTCGCTTACGGTTTTGCCGGTTGGCTGGATGACCGCACCAAATTCGCACATAACCGAAACGAAGGTTTGACGGCTGCGCAAAAATACGCCTTGCAGTTTGGAATCGCAATAATCTATATCGCAGCGATGCGCATTTTCGGTTTTATAGATACGGTTGTTCCGATCCCTTTTTTGGGAAGGGAAGTCGATTTAGGCTGGTTTTACTATGTGATTGCGATAATTGCCTTAACCGGTATCAATAACGGAGTTAATCTCAGTGACGGTATCGACGGTCTATGCTCTTCTATTGTTGCAGTCGTGGCGATTTTCTTTACTGCGGCGTCTGTAAAAGCGGGGGTCGGCGGAGCGGCAGCTCTTTCCGGACTTATGTTCGGCTCTGCGATTGGATTTCTAATTTACAACTTTTATCCCGCCCGCGTATTTATGGGCGACACCGGTTCTCTTTTCTTAGGCGGATTGGTAGTCGGCTGCGCTTTTTTGCTTGACAATCTGTTGATTCTGCTTTTGGTCGGACTTATCTATATAATAGAATGTTTGTCGGTAGTGCTTCAGGTGGCTTATTTTAAATTGACACACGGAAAACGACTGTTTAAAATGGCTCCGATTCATCATCATTTCGAAAAATGCGGTTGGAGTGAAATCAAAGTAACTGCTGTTTTTTCCGCTTTCACCGCAATAACCTGCTTGATAGCCTGGTTCGGGCTCTGATGTTCGGACAGGCGGTTTATGAAAAATGAACAGAGAAAATAACATCAATCGCCGTAATAATACGCGGCCTATCCGCAACTCAGAAGGCGGTCAGCCGCCTGTAAGCGGTAGAAGAACTTCTCCCGCGCCTCTCAAAACCGATAATAAGACTTCGACAAAAACTGTTTCCGGAGTTAGAAACGCTTTTATTCGCAGCGGAGATATCGTTCGTATAAGGGGAAGCATCGATCGACCTATGCTGGTCATTATACTCGTTCTGATAGGCTACGGTTTAATCATGGCGTTCAGCGCCAGTTATGCCTATGCATTGGTTCGGACCGGTGACAGCTATTATTTTATAAAGCGTCAGTTGGTAGCGGTTGCGCTCGGTTTTATCGCGATGATATTCCTTATAAGAATGGATTACAGAACCATAACAAAGTTCGTAATACCGGGAATGTTGGTCGCGGTATTGTTGCTTGCGGTTGTCCCTATAATCGGAATATCGCAGGGGGTAGCCCAGCGGTGGATCAGTATTGCCGGCATATCGATACAGCCCTCGGAATTCATGAAGATAATGATTATCTTATTCCTCGCGCTGTATATGGAGAGATACGGTAAAAACGTAATCGATTATCAGAACAAGTTCACTTCGTTTTTCTACGGCGCCGCTCTGCCATTCGGAATGCTGTTGATCGTCTGCATCCTCGTGTTGCTTGAAAAGCATATTTCCGGTACCGCGATTATATTTATCATCGGTTTTACCATTATATTTATCGGCGGCTGTGAGCTTATCTGGATAGTTCTTACCGGAATGATCGGTTTCGGCGTATTGGCTGTTACTATAAAGGTATGGGATTATGCTTATAAAAGGGTCGACACCTGGCTGCATCCCGAAAAATACAGCACTCTCGATGAAGTTTATCAGACAATACAGGGATTGAACGCCATCGGTTCGGGAGGGATATTCGGAGTCGGGCTCGGAAACAGCCGTCAGAAATATATGTTTGTTTCTCAGCCTCAGAATGACTTTATTTTCCCGATAGTTTGTGAAGAGCTCGGACTTATAGGGGCAGCTTCGGTTATACTGCTCTTTATATTGTTTGTCTGGCGCGGCTTCAAAATCGCTTCAAGGATGCCGGATACTTTCTCCGCGCTTACAGTGATAGGAATAACCACACATATCGGCTTCCAGGCAGCGCTTAATATGCTTGTTGTAACAAATCTTTTCCCGAATACCGGCATTTCGCTGCCTTTCTTTTCCTGCGGAGGCACGTCGACTGCGATGCAGGTCGCCGAAATGGGGATACTGTTATGTATGTCAAGATACACCTATGAGCGGCGAAGTTGAATACTGAATAAAGGAATAAAGGCGGCAAAATATATGAAAATCGTTTTATCCGGCGGAGGTACGGGAGGTCATGTCAATCCCGCGCTCGCGATAGCCGGTACCATCAAGGCGCACGAACCTGATTCGGAAATCAGCTATATAGGAACTCCGAAGGGAATAGAGAACAAACTTGTCCCTCTTGCCGGTTACCCCCTTTATCATGTCGAAATACAGGGACTTAAACGGAAAATATCCCTGTCGAATCTCAAAACGGCTTGGCTTACCGTTACATCGGTCAATAAAGCCAAAAAGCTGCTTTTGCAGCTTGCTCCGGATATAGTCGTCGGAACCGGCGGTTATGCCTGCTGGCCGGTCGTCAAAGCGGCTCATAAGCTGGGGATTCCGACTGCTCTTCACGAATCAAATGCAATACCCGGTTTCGCGGTCAAAATGCTTGAAAAAGACGTTGATCTAATATTTATTAATTTTGAAGAGACAAAGAAAGTTTTAAAGTATCCGCATAAGGCGGAAAGAGTCGGAAATCCGATGCGCGGAGCCTTTGAAATACAAGACAGAGATAAGGCGAGACAGGAGCTCGGAGTTAATGCCGACGATATTTGTATTCTTTCTTACGGCGGTTCGATGGGCGCCGAACAGGTCAATAACGAAATCCTTGCGGTAATGAGGGACTATACTTCAAAAGAACCGAAGATAAGACATCTCCATGCAACGGGAGCCATTGAATGGCCGATTGCCTCGGTGCAATTCAAGGAAATGGAACTGGATAAGTTTGCCAATCTCAGTCTTGTCGAGTATATATATAATATGCCGCAGGAGATGGCTGCCGCGGACATCGTTATCTGCCGAGCCGGCGCGATGACTTTATCTGAGCTTGCTTTGATGAGAAAAGCCTGTATCCTGATTCCTTCGCCAAACGTAGCAGATAACCATCAGTATAAAAACGCAAAGGTGTTAGCCGACAAAAACGCAGCTCTCGTGTTTCAGGAAAGCGAGCTTGCAGAGGGACGACTTGCCGAAGCTGTTCGCTCGCTGGTATCAGATTCGACGAAGAGAAAGAAAATGGCGGATAACATATCGGAGTTTGCCGTAAATGACGCCTCCGAAAGAATATACGCGGGGCTTTCGAAACTTCTGAAACAAAACTAATATTCAAAAGCCTTGAATTCATATGAGAGGAGGCTGCCGCATGGATAGAATAGAACTCGGAGATCGGGTTCTCAGGGAAAATTTTGAAAAAGCCGGACGCAAAAAAAAGCGCGACCGCATAAAGGAAATTATACTTTTCTCGGCTATGACCGTCGCGGTGCTTTCTCTTCTTATATCTCTGATGTATCTTTTTGTTTTTAGGGTAAAGTCGGTTTCAGTCGAAGGAAGCGAAATCTATTCAAACGACGACATCAAAGACTCGGTACTCGCCAGATATCAGGACGCGAGTATTTTTCCTCTTGATTCGCAAAATATCGCCTATCAGCTCAAACTGACTTATCCTTATATTAAAAACGTCAAGATAGGGAAAGTTTTTCCGTCGGCTTTATCGCTTAAAATAGAGGATGACAACGGGGCTTATTATACAGAAATAGCCGGCAGATACTTCGTTTTGTCTCATAAGCTGAGATTGCTTGAATGTGTCGAGCGGGAATCGGATCTCGACCACAGGGGTCTTTGTCATGTAACTCTGCCGCCGGTTGCATATGCCGTAACCGGCACCGAAGTCGTTTTCAAACGGAAAAGCGATTTCGAAAATGTAAGCAAAGTCATAGAAACACTGTATGAATCGGATATGTCAATGCTTATATCTTCAATCAACATGAATGACAAATTCGATATGTTTTTTATATACAACCATCAATACCGTATCGAATTCGGAAAAAACGAAAATCTTGATGTAAAGCTCGAACTCGTGAGGAAGATAATTAAGACCTTCGAAGATGAATTCAGCACCGATAAGCTCAAGGGTACCGTAAATGTAAGCGACATAACGCAGGGGTTTGTAATTTTCGACAGTAAGGTCCGATTAAGCGGAAAAAAATAAAAAAGATCGCAATATTAAAGAAAACATCTGAAATAACTGTTATCAGTTGTTAAAAGATTTTAAACTTTATCAAAACCTCTTGCAAAAATGTAAAAAAAAGGGTATCATATTATAAGTATAATCAGTATAGTTATAATTGCGCGAACCGATGCGGAAACGCGAAAATGAAGATTTGTTTCGAAGCATAATATCATATAAAGCGTTATACGACGCAGAATCCGATATCATTGTTTCTCGAAGCATCTTCGAGAAAAAGTTTATTAATAATTGGGCGTCCGTTTTTTTATTCGGACGTATTTAAATATTGCTGGAGGTAACGCAGATGCCATTCGAGTTGGACGAGAGTGTAGATAGTGGAGTTATAATAAAAGTTATCGGAGTTGGCGGCGGCGGCTGCAATGCAGTCAACCATATGATAGAGTGCAATGTTCAGGGAGTTGAGTTCATTGCTATAAATACAGATAAGCAGGCTCTCAATCAGAATAACGCGCAGGTAAAGATTCCGATAGGAGAAAAAATAACCAAAGGCCACGGTGCCGGAGCCAATCCCGATATAGGCGTCAGGGCGGCGGAGGAAAGCACAGAAGAAATCAGCAACGCTCTTAAAGGAGCGGAAATGTGCTTTATCACCGCGGGTATGGGCGGAGGCACCGGAACCGGCGCCGCTCCGGTAATTGCCAAAATAGCGAAAGATTTAGATATACTGACAGTCGGAATAGTCACAAAACCATTCAGCTTTGAAGGTCAGCGCCGCATGCGCACCGCCGAAGCCGGAATAGAAAAGTTCAGCACTATTGTCGACTCGCTCATTATAATACCAAACGACCGCTTGAAACAGATTTCCGAAAAGCGGATAACCTTAAAAAATGCCTTTGCGGAAGCTGATGATGTGCTCCGCCGCGGCGTTCAGTCCATTACCGAGCTGATAAATGTTCCCGGATATATCAACCTTGACTTCGCCGATGTAACCACTATAATGGAGAACGGCGGCTTTGCCCATATGGGTATCGGCAGCGCCGAAGGCAAGGATAAAGCTATTGAAGCGGCGAAGGGCGCCATTTCGAGCCCGCTGCTTGAAACCTCGATTCGGGGCGCAATGGGCGTTATCGTCAACATTACTGCTTCTCCGGATATCGGACTTGACGAAGCTGAAGCAGCCTCTTCATTCATTACCGACGAGGCTTCGCCGGACGCTCAGGTCATTTACGGCGTAGCGTTTGACAGCACACTCGAAGATCGTATGCTTGTAACAGTTATTGCGACCGGTTTCAGTGCCATGTCAAGCAATGAAGAAGGCGATAAGAAAGTTGAAGCCCGCAAAGAAGCGGTAACTCCGGCAACCGGCGCAACCCGCCCGACAGGAGAGAGGCAGCCTTTCTATAAATCCGGCGACGCAGCAAAAACCGAAGCAGATACACAGAGCGCAGAAACTCAGACGGCTCCGGAACCGAAAACCGAGTCTTTCATCTCGGATGACGATTTCAATGATATAATGAATATTATGAAGAATTCCCGCCGTCAGCAGGGTGATCGCAGATAAGAACAATAGATTTCAAAGGCGGATCTTCACCGATCCGCTTTTTTGTCGTAAAACCGATATTTTATACTAACGTAATTTTTTATGCGGCGGATTGTTCCGCCGTACATTTATGCTTATGAAAGACATTGAATATATAAAACGCTTCGTTCGATATTATAAGCCCCAAAGGAAAATGTTTTTCCTTGATATGGGAGCCGCGCTTGTGCTTGCCGTCTGCGATATGTTTTATCCGATGCTGACAAGACAGGTGCTGAATGTTTATATTCCGGGCAAAATGATAAATATGGTTCTGATTACTGCCGGGATATTGCTATGTATTTACCTGATCAAGCTCGGAATGAACTACTTTACCCAGTATTACGGTCATGTTGTCGGCGTGAAAATGCAGGCGCAGATGCGGCGGGAAATTTTTGACCGGCTTCAGAGAATGCCGTTGAAATTTTTCGACGACAACAAAACCGGAGCCATCATGTCAAGGATAACCAACGACCTTTTTGCGGTTTCCGAACTTGCGCATCACGGACCCGAGGATCTCTTCATTTCGGCGGTGCTGTTGATAGGATCTTTTGTGATGATGGCGTCCGTAAATCTGACAATGACGCTGATTATCTTTTGCCAGATACCGATTATGATAATCTTCGCAATGAAAAAGCGGTTAAAACTCAGCGCCGCGTTTACAAAGAACCACGAAGAACTCGCCGTTATCAACGCGCAGCTTGAAAACAGCATATCCGGGATCAGGGTTTCAAAAGCCTTTACAAATAAAAGCTATGAAAACGCCCAGTTCGAAGCCGGCAACTCGGCATTTGTAAGGGCAAGATCCAAGGCATACAAAGTAATGGGCGAATTCGGCGCCGGAAATGCGTTTATTGCCGATATTCTCTATATCACGGTGCTCCTTACCGGCGGAATTTTCACCTATTTCGGAAAGATAAATTTCGGTGATTATACAGCTTTTGTGCTTTATGTAGGCGTCTTTTTGAATCCGATTAGAAGAATAGTCGCTTTTATCGAACAGCTTCAGGAAGGCATGTCAGGATTTCGGCGTTTCTGCGAAATAATGGATCTTCCGGTTGAAGAAGACTCTCCGAATGCGATTAATCTGACAGACGTAAAAGGTGAGATTGCATTTAACGATGTCAGTTTTTCTTACGGAGACGGAAAAGCGCAGGTGTTGAGCGGAATAACTTTCGATATCCCGCAGGGAGAGACTGTCGCGCTGGTAGGTCCTTCCGGCGGCGGCAAGACCACGATATGCAACCTTATCCCCCGCTTTTACGAGATAAACAGCGGCTCAATTACAATCGACGGAAAGGATATCAGGGAAGTTACCCGCGAATCTCTCAGGGATTCGATAGGAATCGTAGCGCAGGATATCTTTCTCTTTGACGGAACGGTATTTGACAATATCGCCTACGGTCGTCCCGGCGCTTCCCGAGAAGAAGTTGAACGCGCAGCCAAGCTTGCCAATATCCATGATTATGTCATGACGTTGCCCGAAGGATATAATCAGCTTGTCGGAGAACGAGGCGTCAAGCTTTCCGGCGGTCAGAAACAGCGTATATCCATTGCCCGCGTCTTCCTCAAAGACCCGCCGGTGCTAATCCTTGACGAAGCGACGTCGGCGCTTGACAACGCGACCGAGATGCTGATCCAGCAGTCGCTTGACAAACTCTGCCGCGGCCGCACGACAATTATCGTCGCTCACCGCCTGTCCACCATAAAGCACGCATCAAAAATCATCGTTATAGACGACGACGGCATCAGAGAGCAGGGAACCCATGCCCGGCTGATGGATTTAGACGGCATTTATGCCGAGTTGTATAAATATCAGTTTCGAGACGCAGAATAATAACAGAAAAACCGGAAGAGCTCAAAGGCGCTTCCGGTTTTCATATATAAAAAATGCATGATCACTCTTAAAACGCTTTATATTAAATAAAAATCATATCAACCGCAGGTTGAGAGATTAAAAACAAATTTCAATAAAAAATATATATCAACTCCTGGTTGATAATCGCCAGAAAATGAATATCAGTTGAAAACAGGCAAATATTACATATGAATAAAACCAAATTATTATTATAATTATATCAACCGTCAGTTGATGTAATCTTGTCGCGAATAATATTGTTGACTCAAATAATCCATATAACATAAGGAATAACAGCTGATTTTGCGCCTTAAAATCCGAGCTTCAACCGACAGTATGTTTACAAAAATCGCGGCATATGTTATAATTAAATCACAAAAGAACTCCGGAGCTCAGAGTAAAATGGGGAATCATAAAAAAGTTAATAAGGGGAAGAATATGAACTCAAAACAAATTAACATAGCCGCGAATATAAGAAATCTGAGAACCGGTCTCGGATTGTCGCAGGATAAACTCGCGCAGGAATTCAACGTCTCGGTTCAGGCGGTTTCAAAATGGGAAACCGGAGCATCCATGCCGGATATAATGATGCTGCCGAAAATAGCGGATTTTTTCGATATATCATTGGATGATCTGTTTTACGGGGCGGAGGAAGTGCAAGAGCCTGATTTAGCTGTGGAACAGACAAACGATGAAGTTTACGAGACTGAAAATGTAACGCTTACTCCGGATTCATCTTTTGAGACAAGTTCACCGGAAGAACCCGATATTTCAGAAGACTTCGAAGATTACTTCAGAAAGTTCTTAAGAAAAGATACAATCGATTATAATAATCGCGAGTCAAAATTCTTAAGACGGCTTTTTCGATTCGAAAATGAATCAAGTGACACAACGATCCATGTCATCAGATACAGCGGCGGTCAGTATATCGAATCTGTATATGAAGACGACACGACCGTCAAACTCGATTTTTCCGATTATCAGGACAACAAGATAAACATAGCCGTTTGGGGAAATGCGGCTGTTAAAGGCAATATCGGCGGCTTTGTCGATGCGGAAGGGAATGTTTCCTGCGGCATTGTAGGAGGAAATCTCAGCGCCGGAGATTCTGTTGAATGCGGCAATGTCGGCGGAAACCTCGCGGCTGGTGATTCTGTTACCTGCGGTAATGTCGGGGGGACGGTTAATGTCGGGGATTCACTCACCTGCGCCGATATCGCAGGCAGCGCAAACAGCGGCTATTCAATCCAGTGTATGGCTATTTACGGAAATGCCACCGCCGGAGAAAATCTTTCGTGCTGCAATGTCAAGGGCAAACTCGAAGCTAACGGCGATGCCGCTACCGGAAATATCGGCGGAGATGTATATTGCGGCGGAGATATAAGTTGCGGAGATGTTGAGGGAGCTGTCAAAGCGGATGGCGATGTTACCTGCGGCGATGTCGGCGGTTCGGTCGAAGCCGGCGGAGATGCCAAATGCGATAACGTAGGCGGTGCGGTCAGAGCAGGCTGTGATGTCAGCTGCAATAATGTGGGAGGCCCCGTCAAATCAGACTGTGATGTCCAATGCAATAACGTCGGCGGTTCGGTTAAATCAGGCGGTGATGTCACCTGCAATAATATCGAAGGTTCACTCTGCGCAGACGGCGATGTGGAATGCAATAATATCAGCGGAGATGTACACTGCGGCGGCGATGTGGAATGTGAAAATATAGACGGTTCCGCCGAAGTCGTCGGCAGCCTGAATGCCGACACGATCAAAGCAAGTGTAACCGCCGGTGGAGAAATAAACGCCGAAACGATAAGCAACTGCATTTTGAATCGTCAAGAATAAGAATTTACAAGTGCGTTCGCTGTAACCTTACAAATTATAATATAAATATAAGCCTTTCGATTTTCGGAAGGCTTTATTATTTTACATTTCTATCCATCAATATTATTTGAACTTTATCGCAATTTGCAAAATAACATCTTATAATCTTGCATATTATTTAAAAATGAGTTATAATAATAAATAGTTGTTTGTGAAAAATTAAAAACTGCTTTAAAAATTGACTGAGTTGTCAAATATTAAGCAACTGAAAGGAATATTTATGGACGATTATAAATTCACCGGACAAACCGCGCTGATAACCGGCGCAGCGTCTGGAATGGGCTTTCTGACATCGAAATGCCTTGTTGAATCGGGCGCAAATGTAGTAATGCTTGACATTGACGAAAAGACGCTGAAGGAAAAAGCGAAAGAAATCGGCGCCGATTATCTGATTTGCGACGTCAGGCGATACAAAGATATCGAAGCCGCCGTTTTATATGCAAAAGATAAATACGGCTCGGTTGATATTACTGTAAGCTACGCCGGCGGCTGTCCGTCGCGGGTATGCAAAGCGGGGAAAAACTTCAATGATTTGCCAATCGAAGTGATAGATTGGGGTGTCGAGGTTAATTTCCGCGCTCCGCTGTATATAGCTCGCGCGGCTTTTAATATTATGCGCGATCAGAAGCGCGGAGTAATAATAAACATTTCCTCCATTGACGCGCTTACCGGTTCAAACGCCGCCGATTACTCCGCAGAGAAAAGCGGCCTTTACGGTTTGACAAAGTCGATTGCGCTTTTGGGAGCGCCGCACGGCGTCCGCTGCTGCTGCGTTACTCCCGGACCGGTTCTGACGCGACTCGATATGGCGAATATGAAAACCCCGCTCGGTCGCGCCGCAGAAGTTCGGGAAGTTGTCGATATGGTTCTGTACCTCTGCTCAGACAAAGCCGCGTTTATAACCGGTGCAAACTTCACCGTTGACGGCGGCCGTCAATGCGGAGCAAGAGACTGATATGGAATAATAAACAGAAAGGATATATATAATGATAAAGAAAAAACTTACCTCTCTCATTCTTGCGTTATTACTGCTTCTCCCGCTTGTAGCCTGCGGAAACTCCGGAACCGATTCCGGAAAAGTAAATGAAACCACCGCCATCCCGACAACTGAAGAGACGACCGAAGCCGAGACTACGCGAGATTTCCCGGAATATCAGCTTGACGGCGAGGGAAGAGACTTAAATATACTTTATTTCGACCCTGTCGCTTTCTGCGGCTGGTCGGATCAGATCGCCTGCGACGTAAATGTTGACGAGGAAACCGGCGATTTGCTTGGAGACGCCGTATATCTCCGCAACCGCAAGGTTGAGGAGCTGCTTAACATAACAATTAAAGAGCAGGCCTATACCGACCGGTCAACGGCAAATAAAAAAATAGGCGCTCAGGTTATGGCGGGAAGCGCAGATTACGATATCTGCATTCCTCAGTGGGGAGAGTTGAAATCGATAATTCCCGCGGGCTATCTTACTTCACTCGATTCCTGCCTTGATTTTTCAAAGCTGTGGTATGATCAAAAAGCAGAAGCCGCATTTAAAATAATCGGCAAGACCTGGGGCGCAATTTCCGACATGAACTATATGGTAAAGCTGCTTTCTATTATCATAATGTTCAACAAGCAGATAGCGGCGGATTATAATATGGGGAATTTTTATGCCGAGGTTATAGATAAAAAATGGACTTTTGACCGGGTAAAAGAACTCGGCAAGCTTGTATCTGCAGACCTTGACGGAAACGATATATATGATAAGAATGATCGTTACGGTTTTTCCGGTCAGGATGACGCTATGTATGAGCTTTATCAGTCAGCCGGTCTTATGTTCTGCAAACCCAATGCCGAAGGCATACCCGAATTTGCGATGAAATCCGAGCTTGCCGTGACTGTACTTCAGGATGTCGCAGCTTTCATGAATGACAAAGCGCAGTTTTTCAACCGTCAGACGCATGGTCTAAACATAATTGAAACCGAAAATATGTTCATTCAGAATCAGGTGCTTTTCCTGATGCGTCCGATGCAGAGCCTGCTTGAGCTTCGGGCGATGGAAGCAGATTTCGGCGTTATACCCACTCCGCTGATGACCGAAGAACAGGAAAATTACTCGACCTCGATAGGTTACACCGTATCTCCGGTGTGCTGCATTCCTGCGGTAGTGTCCGATCTTGAGCTTTCGGCGGCGGCAATAGATCTGCTGTCGGCAGAATCGTATTATTCGCTGAACGAGATTTTTTATGAGGTACTTCTGAATACCAAAATACTCAGGGACGACGAATCCAAAATCTGTCTCGACATGATTTACGAGAATCGTCTCTATGACCCGGGCTGCGCTTACGATTTCGGCGGGATATGTACAAATATTATGGCTCAGTCAAAACGCGGACCCGAAACTATTGCGTCATTTTTGGAGAAAAATGAAAGCAAGGTGCAGAAGGATATCGAAAAATTCATCGAAGGAATGAAGTCATTAGAGGGTTGACAGATGATATTCGAGGACAGAAACGCGCTTGTAACCGGCGCGGCAGGCGGAATAGGAAAGGCGACGGCTTTGAAGCTTGCCTCTTTCGGCTGCGGCATCGCCGTTTGCGATATAAACGAAGCCGGTCTTAAGACAGTCACATCCGAAATAAAAGATAAATACGGCGTAGATACGGTTTCATATACGGTTGATGTTTCTGATGAAAACGCCTGCCGAACTATGGCGGCAGACGCGGAAGAACAGCTCGGGCATATAGATATACTCGTAAATAATGCTGGTATCTACCGTGAAGGTTATTTGCCGTTTGAAAAACAGAATTCAGACTTATGGAATCGTAAAATCGGTATTAATATATTGGGAACGATGTATCTGACTCACGCGCTGCTTGAACCGATGTATAGTCGCGGCTGGGGGCGGATTATAAATATAGCCTCGGTTGCCGGAATTTACGGTATCGCCAATATGGTAGATTATTCAATGACAAAAGGCGCGATTATCGCCTTTTCGGCAGCGCTTGCCCGGGAAGCAACAGAAAAGGGCGTTACGATAAATTCTGTTTCGCCCGGTAACATAGTGACTGAAAACGGAAGAAACAACGAACACCTCTCATATATCGGCCGCAGCGGTACTCCGGAAGAGTGCGCCGATTTGATAGCTTTTCTCGCATCCGACGAAGCAAGATACATCTCGGGAGTTAATTACCCCATCGACGGTTGCCGCAAGAAAATATAAGATGCCATAATAAAAAACGGGACGGATTTTCCGTCCCTTTATCTTTATCTCAATAATCTTCCGCAGGATCGATTTTCCTCGCTTCAAGGTAGTATCTCTTTGATTGAGCTTCTCCCATTGAAAAAGTTTTGCGCGGCAAGGCGCCGTCTTTTAAAACAGCGGGGAAGAGCTCATCTTTACGCATGCCTTCAAAGATAAAACCTACCGATTCTTTTTCCCTTGAAAGATAACGGGCTACTTCAATCCCGTGGATATAATCTACCAAAGCGTCCGGATGATTCTCTATATACCTGTCGATAAAATCCTGTACCGCGCCGACTGCAAGAGCATTTCCCGCGCCTATACGAACTTCACCTTCACCGCTTGAACAAACATAGCTTACGCTGTGCGCGCTGCCGTCAGCGGTGTCTTCCGCTTTAAGCGCATCAATTACGCTTGTCGGGTCGACATTGAAAAGCACCCTGTATATCGGCTCGAATTCAAGCGCCGGGTCGTGTATATTCACGATTTCTACGAGTGCGTAGCGGTTTAATTCGGTGGGATTGGCAAGATAACATTGACGCGCCGCGGCGAGCGAATGATTTCCATCGCCTACCGCGAACAACATCGGGTTTTCCGACTGATTTGCTTCCAACAAACCGTAAAGCGCTTCTGTAACCCCGGCGACCTCTCCGTCGGTGAGTCTGCGTCCACGTACAAAACCGCCGCCCATCATCAGCGAGAAGGCGTAGATATCCGAATCGGAACCGTCTCGGTCATTACCGCCTTCAAGCGGACCTATCACCGTGTTTTGGGGATCGTCGTAAAGCACCATTGCGTGCGGGATCTCAAGAGGAGCGCCGCGTCTTATCTTCACTCGCGGCGGTATTCTTTCAATTACTGTTCCCTCGGTAGCCCTTATCGCGGCGTTGGAGCCGGGAGTGTAGTCATAATATTCAAGGTCAAGAGCGCCGACAATCCCGCGCCTGATAAGGCCGCACGGCAGCGTCCTTTCAACATATATCATTGAGTTTTTAAACTCTCTGAAGATATCGCCGGAAAGATATTCATGCATCCGGTCGTTTATTTCAGCAATGCGATCTGAGACATCGTCATCGTTTAAATAAATCTCCGGCAGCGTGATTTTCAAAGCAGACGGCGCGTCGCCGACAAGCGCTGCCACATCCCGCCAGTATTGCGGCTCGGAGGTAAACTGGTCACAGGCGACTATCGCCCACTTTTCAAAGCCGTTTTTCGGTATAAGAATATCCGCAGGCAAAAAAGGAACTGTTTTCCGGTCGTTGCTGTATGTGTTCATATCAAATTACCTTATTTTAGTTTATTATATATATTATACCGCAAATAAAACAAAAAATCAACGAAAATCATCGTAAAAAACGACGAAATTCGCTGATTTTAATGTTTTGTATTAAATTTATTTTATAAAACCAATTAAATAGCGTTTTTTGATATCAAATCAAGTCCTTCGCCGAGCTGACCGTTCAATAATAAAGACGAAGTTTTATTAATAAGTCCGATTCGGTATTGACCGTTTTTCTGGCGGTCCACCCTTGCGACATTATACCTTTCACCTTCATAATAAATCTGAACATAAACAGATTTATTGAACATAGAGGAGCTGGCGCGCAGTTTTTTAATCAGTTCGTTGTTAAGAACCAATTCTTCAAGAAACAATACCTCAACTTCTATATTGTTTTTACGCCTTGTCATTTCGGATATTGTCAGTAAATTGTGGGGAACTTTCGTTCTCATTGTATACTGCCTTTCTCACCGGTTCAAAGAACAGGTTCACAGAACAAATCATTAATACAGAAAATAAGGTTCAAATCCTGTATTGCGTTAAATATGGATTTCGAGTTAATTACGGCGTAACTGTCCGATACAACGGCGAGCCGACACGAAAATCAGTATTTTAAAACTTAACATCATAGAACAACTGCTGTATGTATTATACTATATATTTGTCATATTGTCAATAGATTTTGAGTATGTTGTTGTATCCGAAGAGCCCGGCTTGTTTTTTTGTGCTATTCAAACCATTGCGGCATATTTATAGACTGCCCGCAGAGCTCACGCGGGAGGCAGAAGATAAATTTACATTTTGGCAAAGCTTGTTCAAAATGTTAACTCATATCGATTTCATCGGTATCCGGTGTCTTTTCCGATAAGTCAGTTGTTTCCGATTTTTCCGTTGTTTCGATCAACTCGGTTTGAGCTCTGCCGTTGTCTATGCGCTGTGTTCCGTCGCTGTCTGTTGTCACATAATACTTTGCCTGGGTGGTAAAGAGAGTGTAGTATTCTCCCTCGTTTGCCATAAGTTCCCTGTGATTGCCGAGTTCGACAACTTCGCCGTCCTTTAAGACGATTATCTTATCTGCCACGGTTGCGGAGGAAAGACGATGAGAGACGAAAATAGTCATCTTGTCTTCGCGGAGACGGTCGAATTGATTATATACCTCCTGCTCGGCAAGAGCGTCAAGCGAAGCCGTTGGCTCATCAAGAATTACGATATCCGAATCACCGTAAAAAGCCCTGGCAATCGAGAGTTTCTGCCACATGCCGATAGAAAGCTCGATTCCGTTTTCTTCAAAGTAACGCATTAGCGGGGTATTGTAACCGTCGGGAAGCGCCTGTATAAACTCATCGGCGGAGCTGTGCCGGGCGGCTTTTTCGATTTCTTCCTGAACGATCGGTTTATCAATATCTCCGAATGCGATATTTTGCTTTACGCTAAAAGCATATTTCCCGAAATCCTGGAAGATTATCCCGAATATCGAATACAGATCCTGAACATCGTAATTTCGGATATCTTCTCCGTCAAGCAGTATTACGCCTTCCGTCGGGTCGTAGAGCCGCGTAAGCAGTTTTAATAGAGTGGTCTTGCCGGCGCCGTTAAGACCGACCAAAACTATCGTTTCTCCCGCTTCAAGTTTGACGTTTATGTTCTTGAGCACATCCCGTTCGGTTCCGGGATAACGGAAGCTGACATTGAGAAATTCAATCTCGTGAGGAGCGTGACGCTTTACCTTGAGCGGGGATTCGATGAGTGGAATTATCCGCTGTTCTTCGTCCATGAAGGCAATTAAATTGTCGATAAACAGAGTACCTTCGAAAATCGAAGCTGTCGTATTGATAAGAGATGAAATCCCGCCTGAAATACTTGACAGAGCGCCGGTATAAAGGGAATAATCACCGACCTCGATCTGTCCCGCAACGACCTTACCGGCTATAAATATATAAAGCAGGAAATTTACAACGGACGAAACCACTTCAAGTCCAATATGCCAAGAACCTTCCTCGATATAAAGCTTTTTCAACCCGGCAAAATACTTACCGAAAACTTCAACATAGCTTTCAATAAAGAGATCGGAAAGATTGAATATTCTTACCTCTTTCACCAGATCCTTGTTGGTCATCAGATTCGAATAGTAGAACATCTGACGGCGTTCTTTAGAGCGGTGTCGGATGTAGTTGACATTCTTGCGTCGATAAATAAAATTGATTATAGCCGAAGGAATCGAAAGCGCAATAATTATAAGCGGAGCATACGGTGAGATTCCCCAGAGTATCACTATAAAGCTGACCATCGAAATTACGGTGCTCATGATGGAGAATGTAGACTCGAGAATTTGAATCGGCCGGTGTCCGGCTTCGTTATTGGCGTTTTCGAGTCTTGAATAGAATTCCGGATCATCGAAGCTGGCAAGATCAATTGTTCGCGCCTTGTCCATTATCATCCGCTTGATATGCTGAACGACAAGTTCACCGTAAATCCTCGTCACGATACGGTTAATGTTCCTGACAAGATTGTTGACGAAGGAGTGTATGAACCTCAACAGCAGAAGCTTCATGATAACTTCCATGCCGACTTCTCCGATGTAAGCGGCGGCAAGCGAGTTGAGAAGCGCAGCGTTGATATAAGCGGATATTACCGGCATTACTCCGTTGAATATCGCCATGAATAACATGACGAAAAGAATCCAGGGCCGCGTTCCCCATACCAGTCGGAAAACATAAAATAGACGAAAGAAAAAACTCGACAGCAGCTTTTTAAGAAATATCGGTACTTCTTTAATTGAGTTCGGTTTGATTTTCTCCAGCTCATCGCGGGCGGAATTGAAACGCCTTCCCGGGCCGGGTCTGTTAGGTCCACCTGGTCCCATAACTGCCTCCTGTTAGTTTATAATCTAACTAATATTATACTCCTTGAATATTAATACAGTTTGGAATATTCATAAACATTAAAACATTGGAACTCATTTAACTGAGTTCCAATAAATTAAGAATAATGATTTTATAACTTTTATTTTCTTTTCCAGAGAGAGTAATAGAATCCGTCGCAGCCGTCGGTGTTTGGGAAAAGTGTCCGCGAGGAGATGTATTCAAATTCCGGATGGCTTTTTGTAAATCGATTGGCAACCCCTTCGTTTTCATCAGGCACAAGAGTACAGGTTGAATACATAATTATACCGCCGGATTTCACATAATTTGAGCAGTTTTCAAGAATGGCGTATTGTTTTTCCGGCAGCTCTTTTATCTGCTCTCTATCCTTATATCTTATATCCGGCTTTTTTGCTATTACGCCGAGACCGGAGCAGGGAACATCGCATAAAACACGGTCAAACATCTTCTTTTTAAACCTTTTATCCGGCTTTGAGCTGTCAGATAAAACAGGCTCTATGATAGTTATGCCAAGCGCTTCGGCGCCGGAGAAAATAAGAGCCGGTTTGTTTTTATGTATATCGCATGAGACGACTTTGCCTTCGTTATTCATCCGCAGAGCCGAATAAAAGCTTTTCCCGCCCGGAGCGGCGCAGGCATCGAGTATGCTTTCCCCGGTTTCCGCTCCGAAAGCTTCCGAGGCTATCTGAGACGCCCTGTCCTGAACGAAGAATTCCCCGGGATATTTATCCGTGAGAAAGATGTATGAAGCGTCGGTCGTTATAGAATAAGGTGTATCTGTATGCAAATCAGCCTTGAATCCTTCCGTTGCTATTTTATCTTTCAGAGATTCAGCGGTCGTTTTAAGGGTATTAACTCTCAGCGTCAGCGGAGGCGTTGAATTTGCGTATTCCATCAGAGCTTCGGCGTTGTCGGGATAACTTTCAAGCCATAGCCTGACAATCCATTCGGGTAGGGAATGGCGTACAGAAAGCGCAAAAACCCGATCATGATCAATATCCGGCCACTTTAATTTGTCTCGACCTCGAAGCGCTGACCGCATAACGGCATTCACGAATCCGGAGACTGCAGCTCCCTTCGCGCAGAAGGTTTTCGCAAGCTCTACTGTCTCATTCACCGCGGCGTGATCGGGGATACGATCCATATAAAATAACTGATAAAAGCCCAGCCTTAAAACGGTAAGCACATCCCGGTCGAGCTTCTCCGGTTTTCTTGATGAAAACTGTCCGATAAGCCAATCGAGAGAAATTGCCCTGTCGGTAACTCCCATAACAAGAGCGGTGTAAAGCGCTTTGTCATCGTCCTTCAGGTTATATTTAGCTGCGGCGGTTTCGGTTTCGATATTCGCGTAGCCGTCGGTTTTAATCAACCGTATGAGTGAAAGAAATGCGGCTTCGCGCGCGGTATATTCTATTTTTGTTTTTAATGTTTTTCCCATAATAGCATTTATAAAGCCGCGTAAAAGATACGCGGCGTGTAGTTTATCTTTTTCTTCTGCCCGATCCGCTCACTATGGCAAGCAGTCTTATAAGCTGTGCTATCGAAACCGCAAGAGCGGCGACATATGTAAGCGCTGCGGCGCTCAAAACTTTTTTTGCTCCGACGAGCTCCTCATCCGTAAAACGTCCGCTTTCCGCTAGTGACTTCAGCGCGCGGTTTGACGCGTCAAACTCAACCGGAAGGGTTATAAGTTGAAAAAGCGCGGTCAAAGAAAACAAAGCGACACCGATAATGGCGAGATTTGTCCACCCAAGAACGAGTCCGATAAGTATCAACGGCCAGGAAATCTGCGAGCCTATTGTGGTTATCGGGATTATTGCAGATCTTATCTTAATCGGCAGATAACCGGTCGAATGTTGTATCGCGTGTCCGGCTTCGTGCGCGGCTACTCCTACGGACGCTTGTGTAGAGGAGTTATACACTTGGTCTGATAAATTAATCGTCTCCGACTTGGGGTTGTAATGGTCCGTCAGATTGCCGGAGACATGGTTTACAGGTATATAACCGAGACCGTTGGATTGAAGTATAAGCTCGGCGGAGTCGCGTCCGGACAAACCGGATTGAGTTTGTTTTTTCGAATATTTGGCGAAAACATATTTGACACGAAACTGCGCCCAAAGAGCAAACAGCAACGCAGGCAGAACCAGTATCAGGTAGTAGTAATCCATCCGCTTAAAATATCTCCTTCTTTTATCTGCCGACCGTTAACAAAAGCATCAGCGCTCATCCGGGCTTTCCCGGCGGGAATAAGTTCGGTAATTTTCAGTATACCATCGCCTGTTGCAACATCAATACCGCTTTTTGTGGAAATGACAGTTCCTGGGGCAGCAACGGATTTTTCATCAACGGCTGATGCAAGTGCGATTTTCAGCTGTCGCCCGTTATGTGAGCAAACGGCAAGCGGCTCCGGTGAAAGCGCTCGGATAATATTTGACAGCTTTCCGGCGGGCAGCGAAAAATCAAGCGAACAGTCAGACTTTTCTATTTTAGATGCGTAGCTTGATTTTGAATCGTCCTGTTTTATCGGCGTTATTTTTCCGGTAATCAGCCGGTCTATCGTTTCGACGAGAAGCTCGGCTCCGACTTCTGCCATTTTTAAAGTCAGTGTTCCGGAGTCATCATCGGGTGCAATCAAAACTTCTCTTGATAACAGCATATCTCCGGTATCAAGCCCTTCGTCCATCAGCATGGTTGTTATACCGGTGAAATTCTTTCCGTCCATAATAGCTCTCTGAATGGGTGCCGCTCCCCTATACTCGGGAAGCAGAGAGCCGTGAACATTTATACAGCCGTATTTCGGATAAGCTATCACTGCGGGAGGCAATATTTTTCCGTAAGCGGCGACAACTATGAGTTCCGGCGCCTCTGTGTTTAAGATTTCTGCGAATTTCTCATCTCTAAGAGTTGTCGGTTGATATACCTTTACTCCGAGTTCTTCGGCTTTGACTTTTACGGGCGGCGGCGTGAGTTTATGCCCACGGTTTTTCGGCTTATCCGGCTGAGTAACAACGGAGGTTATCGGAAATCCCCGCTTTGCGAGAGCGTCAAGCTGTATCTCGGCGAATTCGGGGGTGCCCATAAACATGATCCGGGAAAGTTTATTGCTCATCTTCGCCGCCTTCAACATCATCTACAATTTCTTGTGGATCTAAATCTCCGAACATAATATCCATAGCATCATCTTCATGAATCATTATAGCGTCATCAATAAACAGCTTACCTTCAAGGTGATCGAGTTCATGACATATAGCACGGGCAAGCAGATCGGAGCCGGAGAGTGTCTGCTCTTCTCCGTCGAGATCGGTATATTTGACCGTTACCGTCTCGGGTCGATCGGTTATCCCCCATTCTCCGGGTACCGAAAGGCATCCCTCAACATTGCGCTGCCTGCCGCATCGCTCGGTTATTTCGGGATTAATCAATACATATGTCTCTTCTTCCTCGGTTTCTATAACAACCATCCGGCGGAGCACTCCGACCTGAGGAGCGGCAAGCCCGGCTCCTTCCGCTTCATGCATCGTTTCGATCATATCGGCGGCAAGGATTCTGATCCTGTCGGTGATTTTGTCGATAGGACGACTTGTTTTTCTAAGGGCGGGATCGCCGACCTTTATTATATTAAGAATTGCCATGATGAATTCACCTCTGTTTACCGATCATCAGTTCGGGTTTATATCGAGCGAAGCCGTAACAAGTTTATAAGCCTGTTCGTTCATCATACTCATGATCGAATTTAAAAACTTCCTCGTACGGCGGTTTATACCGCATTTTATCATGAATTTCAGCCGGTATTTGTCGTTAACTTTGTATTGATAAGGCTCAAAGGGACCGGTGACGATTACGCTTACATCCTTGTAGCTTCCGATAAGCTGTGATTTTATATAGTCGTTTAGCGCGATTGCGGCGTTGTAAAGATGAGTTTCCTCATCGCCCGTCAATGTGAGCTGAGCTATGTCGCAGAAAGGAGGGAAGACGAGTGTTTTACGCAAAGCCGCCTCGTTTTTGTAAAAGGTTTGATAATCCTGCTTTGCGGCAAGCCGTATCACCGGATGGTCGGGAGAGTAGGTTTGAATGACCGCTCTGCCGGGCGTATCGCTTCGTCCGGCGCGGCCGATGACTTGTGTTAAAAGCGCGAAAGTCTCTTCGTTTGCTCTGTAGTCGTTTAGATAAAGCGACATATCCGCCGAAAGCACACCTACAAGGGTTACTCCCGGGAAATCATGTCCTTTTGTAACCATCTGAGTGCCGAGAAGTATATCAGCCTCGCGGTTTTTAAAAGCATTAAGTATTTCGTCGCAGGAAAATTTAGCTGATGTGGTGTCCGCGTCAAGACGCAGAACCCTCGCAGAGGGGAAGAGTTTTAAAAGCTCCTCCTCTACCTTTTGAGTGCCGTAGCCTTCGTACGAGAGATGCTCCCCGCCGCAGCCCGGGCATTTATCCGGAACAGCCGTACGGTAGCCGCACCAATGGCAGGAAAGATGTCCTTCTCCCTGCCTCGCCGAATGAAATGTCAGCGCGACAGAGCAGTGCGGACACATTATAACTTCCCCGCATAAAGGACAGCGCAGGAATCGGTTGTAACCGCGCCGGTTCAGGAATAATATCGCCTGTTCGCCTTTTTGCAGGTTTTTTTCGATTTCTTCGCGTAATATCGACCCGACAGGTCCGACAATACCGTTTCTTAAATCAACCCGTGAGTCGGCGATAATAACCTCCGGTAGTATTGCCCCGCCGTATCTGGTGTTCAACTCGACAAGGGTATAAGCGCCGGTTTCCGCTTTTCTGTATGCCTCAAGAGATGGAGTCGCTGAGGATAGCAGCATCAGCGCGTTGTGTTTAGCGCAGCGGTAGCGTGCGATCTCCCTTGCGTGATATCTCGGAGTCATGTCCGATTTATAAGTGTGCTCCTGCTCCTCGTCGATAACTATCATGCCGATTCGAGGGAAGGGAGCAAAGACCGCCGATCTTGTGCCGATACAGACATCAACCTCGCCCAAGGACATCCTCCGCCAGCTGTCGTATCTTTCCCCCGCCGATAACCCCGAGTGAAGCACCACAACCCGGTCTTTGTAATACGACCGGAAGAATGCGACAGCCTGAGGGGTAAGCGATATTTCCGGAACTAAAACAATAGCTGCCCGCCCGATGCCGTTTTCGTCGGGAGGGGAAGCGATAACTTCGTCTATAAGGCGTTTTATAACGCGGGTTTTCCCGCTGCCGGTGACTCCGTGCAGCAGCGCCGCCTTCGGCTCGCTTGTCCGGTAAAGAGCAATTATCTTATCGGCAGCCTGCTGCTGTTCCTGACTGAGCTGATTGTTGTCCGGAGCCGGCTCCGGTACCTGAGCGGAATAAGGATCCCTGTATAAGTCCTTTTTTTCTTCCTTTAAAAATCCGGCTTCGGTAAGATTTTTAAGCACCGATGCAGATGCGCCGGTTTCGCTTCGAAACTCGGCGGAAGTCATCGCGCTGTCGACACATTCAAGCAATGCCTCAAGCACCGCTGCCTGCCGTACTGCTCCGCGTCTTTTTACCTTTTCCAAATGCGCTTTTATTGTATCGGTGTCTTTTGCAAGGGAATAAAAGGTCTGATATCTGACTGCCGCGCTTCCGGCTATTTCGGTTTGACGTGTAATATAACCCTTTTTAACCATCTGCGGCAGTCTGCGATAGGCTTCGTCACCGCATTCGGTCTGAATCCGTTCCTTTGTGACAGGTCCCACCTTTGTCAGCAAATTATAAACCGATAGGGTCGCCAGATCCGAATCCATAGGCGGCGTCTGCGCGACTTCATAATATTCGGATATTGAAGAAAGGGCGGCTGATGGGACTACGGTACGGACTGCTTCTCCTATCGAGCAGAAAGTTGTTTCTTTAAGATATACGCAGAGAGCAAGCTGCTCGGGTGTAAGAGAGATTGAGTTTTCAACCGGACCATACAGTGTCTTGATTTTAAACTCCGGATAGTCTGTATGGTCGGAAACTTCCGTAACAAGCGCAATTTGGCGGCGATTACCGCCGCCAAATGGAACAACTACGAAGCCCCCGGCTATTATTGATTCGGTCAGAGGCTCCGGAATATAATAATCGTATGTCTTATCGAGGCTGTATGGCGCGTCAATAAGATTTACCCGCGCAACTGGCACAGGCAGCGGAGTAGTTTTTTTCCCCTTGTTTTTTCTGTAATAATCAGACATCATATGAACCGTCGTCGTCTAGCGCGCCGTCGATTCCAAGCGTATCGTCAATGCTGCTGTCGAGACTGTCATCATCTTCATAATCGTCGTCTGAATCGATGTCGTCGTCGATTGTGTTTTCAGCGGCGCTTTTTTCGGTTGCAGAAGAATTCTGAGCCCGACGCTTCATCTGTCTCTGAGCCTTCAGATCGAAAGCGGCGTCAATCGCGCTGTCTTCATCCTCTTCTTCAACGGGATCGTTTGCATGAGCTTCGGCAATGGCTTTTAGCTGGGCTCGGCGGGCGTCGTCTTCGCGCTGCTTGCGCTCGACGGCAAGGCGTTCCGCCTCTTCTTCTTTAAGCATTTCAAGATGCAGTTTTTCCGCCTGATATTCCATATCCAGCGACTCGTCGATTATCCGATAACTGCCCTTGTGAAGACGGTTTATAGCGGTTTTTACGGCTTTTTCGTCTCTGATTTCGCGCTTAATCATTGAAGCCAGAGATTTGTCGGTCTGTTTGTTTTCAAGCAGCTTTTCTGCGATAGCGCGCTGTTCGCAGTATTCGTCGGTTACCATTCTGGCGCATTTTGCTGTCGCTATTACAAGCATATAGCGGTTGTATTTGTTGGCGGTAAGCTCTTCAATAGGCGGATAAATCATAATATCTTGCTTCCTTGTTATTTATGTCTTTAGTTAATTATCAATTTAATTATCGTTTGCGTCGGGACAGCCGCTTCCCTCAGAATTCAGACTGTCAAGCAGCTCTTTGTAAAACTCGTTGTGTCGGGCGGTACGAAGACTGTCGGCATGGACAATACCGACTATTTCTTCGGCAGCTTTGGCGGCTTTGCCGCTGCTGTTTACAACAACATAATCAAATTCGTGAAAATAGGTTATTTCCTTTTTGGCTTCATCGAGCCTGATTTTCATATTCTCCGGATCCTCGGTTCCGCGGGTGCGCAGCCTGGTAATAAGATCGGAGAATTTGTCGGGAAGAAGACAGATAAGAATAGCGTGTGGGTAAAGCCGCTTTATCTGAAGCGCTCCGTTTACATCTATCTCCATTAGAATGTTTTTGCCCTCTTCAACACCTTTTTCAAGCTCTGAGCGGATAGTGCCGTAATAGTTGCCGCCGTATTCGGTGCGTTCGAGGATATCGCCCTCTTCAAAACGTTTATTGAAAGTGTCCCGGTCGCAAAACTCATATTTTTCATCATTGGGGTCTCGGTCGCGTCTCGGTCGTGTGGTCAGCGATTTTGACCTTGAAAAACCGTTGTATGTTTCTAAAATCAGTGAGACAACCGTGCCTTTTCCGACCCCGGATGGACCGGAAATCACGATAAGCTGGCCGCGGGGACAGTTTTCGCAACAATTCATACCGATGGCATCCTCTCAATTCGATAAAATAATAAAGCTTCCTGAAAAGCAGATTTCCGTTATACCTGAGCGTCCAAAGCTTCTTCATCCGGAAGCTCTTCGCCGGTTCCGTTCAGACGGGCGGAAACGGTATCAATCTTTACCGCGGAGAGAATAACATGCTCCGAGTCGGTGATAATAACCGTTCTGGTCTTTCGACCGCAGGTAGCGTCGATGACGCGGGCGGAATCCTTCGCTTCGGAGATCAGGCGTTTGACAGGCGACGAGTCGGGACTCATAAGCGCTACTATGCGCTCATCGCAGACGCGGTTTCCGAAGCCTATGTTTATAAATCTCATTTTATTCGATATTCTGTATCTGTTCGCGGATTTTTTCAAGCTCGTTTTTCATATCAACAACGATAGAAGTAATCTCAACATCGCTGCATTTTGAGCCGATCGTGTTTATCTCTCGGTTCATTTCCTGAACCAGGAAATCAAGCTTTCTTCCGCAGGGTTCGGCAGCGGCGAAAATCCCATCCATAGCTTTAAAGTGACTGTCAAGCCTTACAAGCTCTTCGTCTACCGATACTTTATCGGCGAATAGCGCGCATTCTGTAAGGATACGTTGGGAATCGAATTCCATTTCAAGGTCTTCAAGGACGGTGCGAAGTCGGGTTTCAAGTTTTGAGCGATAATCGCTGATACTCTTTTCAGAGAGCTCACAAACGAGGTTTTTCATGTCTAAAAGCCGGTCGCGCTTTGTCAGTATGTCGGTTTTAAGATTCTCGCCTTCGGCAAGTCTCGCGGCAATGAAAACATCAAGCGCTTCGTCAAGGGTAGCTCGCACTTCATCCCAGATTCGTTCGGTATCTTCGTCCGGCTTGTGAGTAAGAAAAAGGTCGCGGTTGGAAGCGACTGTCATGACGGATATATCATCGGTAAGCGAAAACTCATCTCGCAGTCTCTTTAACGCATCTATGTAACTTCTCGTATAAACATCGTCAAGTTTGACCTCGGTTCCGACGGTGCCTAATATATCAACATTTACTGAAACGTCAATTTTACCGCGGCTTATCTTCCGCGACTGGATATATGGCCGAATTTTTTCTTCAAGAAAACCGAAGAGCCGCGGCAGACGAGTCGAACAATCAAAATACCGGTTGTTGACGGAACGAATCTCAACCGTTATCACCTTATCGTCAAAAGTTTTCTGTGCGCGGCCGAAAGCAGTCATGCTTGCAGTCATTGCGTTTCCTCGTCAAATAATAATTGAGGTATTGTGTCATATGGCGAAAAGCCGGATTCACACAATTACCTATTATAAATTATAACTCAAAACCCCGAATTTGTCAACGGTATATTTTGAATATACTATGACTAATGAAACAAAGAAATATAATAATGGTGATCTAAAGACATTTATTTTCTTTGACAGCTGCCTCTTGACAAGTCAAGGCTTTGATGATATATTATTATTATTATTATTATCGGTTGATTTCTAAAAACGGCATTATTTATGAGACGGCGAAATTAACGCTAATTATATCCATATAGGTTTTATTTCTCGACTAAACAGCAAAGTTTTATAACGATTAATATAAAGGAGCTAAAAATGTCAAAATACGATATCGCCGCATATGTCTGGCCTTCTTATACCGGTGACGAACCGAGAGCACGGATTTTTTGGGAGGAGGGATACGGAGAATGGCAGACTGTCAAATCAGCCGTCGCAAAATACGAAGGACACCGATGGCCGCGAAAGCCGCTCTGGGGCTATCTAAACGAAGCGGATCCGTATGTAATGGAGATGCAGATATCAGCCGCAGCTGACCACGGAATAAACACTTTTATTTATGACTGGTATTGGTATGACGGCAGACCCTTCCTTGAACATTGTCTTAATAACGGATTTTTAAAAGCAAAAAACAACAGCCGTATGAAGTTCTATCTAATGTGGGCGAACCACGACGCTACCTCGTTGTGGCACAAGCCGACCGCCTCATGGGACGCGCCGGTGATCTGGGAGGGAAAAGTCAGCAATGCTGATTTCGATATAATATGCGATCGGATAATAAATAACTATTTCGTTCGCGACAATTATTATAAAATCAACGGCGAGCCGGTGCTTATGATTTATGATCTGCAAAATCTGATTAACAGCTTCGGGGATATTGACAATACCGCAAAAGCAATAGATCTTTTCCGCAAAAAAACGGTAAAAGCAGGACTGGACGGTCTTCATCTTCAACTCGCCAAATACAGTACATCTCACAATATTTTAAAGACAACCGCCGGAGAAGTTCTGCTTGACCGGGAAACATTCTCAAAGTTAGGATTTGCCAGCCTTACCAATTACCAATACTGTCACTTTCTTAATATGGACAGAGAGTATAGGGATATCGTCGCGGATGCGGTATCCGCATGGGATAAGTTCGCCGGACTTTATGACGCGCCGTATTTCCCGCATGTCTCTCTCGGCTGGGATACCAATCCGCGTTTTAAAATATTTGTTCCGGGAGTTGTAAAAAACAACACTCCAGAAGCGGTAAAAGAAGCGCTGCTTCTGGCAAAAGAATACATGGATAAACACAGAGATTCGCTCCCCGTTCCGCTTATCACGATTAACAGCTGGAACGAATGGACGGAGGCGAGTTACCTTCAGCCGGACGACGTTAACGGCTACGGATATCTTGAAGCGGTAAAATCAATCTTCAAATGAAAAAACCGCGGGTAAAAAATCCCGCGGTTTTAATAAAAATCAACAGTTAAACATCGCTAACTTTGGTTATAATTACATAACTTTTATTCTTGACAATTTGCAGGTTACATGGTATAATAACAATATCTGGTTAGTTGCGGCTAACCTTTGTGTCACACATAAAGTTAGCGAACTCTAATTGTAATTTACGGATGGAGTGAGAATGATGCCGTTAATATTCGGTGAACCCGGTAAAACCTATTTTATTAAAAAAGTTTCGGGAAATGACAGTTTACGCCGTCGTATTGAGGACATGGGTTTCTCTTGCGAAAGACCGGTAACGGTTGTTTCCAATAACTGCGCCGGTATGATAGTCAGGATAAAAGACACCCGGGTCGCGGTAAGCCGTGAACTTGCCGGGCGGATAATGATCTGAAAAGGAGCAGCGAAATGTCGGATACAAATTCTAAGTACAATTTTACCGGAATGACCCTGAGAGAAGTTCCGGTAGGTGAAACGGTTAAAGTAACAAAGGTTACGGGAGACGGCTCTTTAAAGCGCCGGTTAATGGACATGGGAATCACCAAAGGAGCTACCATTTTTGTTCGCAAGGTAGCACCTCTCGGCGATCCCGTCGAAATCACCGTTCGCGGATATGAGCTGACGGTGCGTCGCGAGGATGCTCAGATGGTTGAAGTCGAGCGAGGAGGAAGCAGCAATGAATGACAAGAAAATAACAATCGCGCTTGCCGGAAATCCGAACAGCGGCAAAACAACACTTTTTAACGCGCTGACCGGATTGAACCAGTATGTAGGCAACTGGCCCGGCGTTACGGTGGAAAAGAAAGAGGGAACGCTTAAAGGCTATTCGGATGTAATTATTCAGGACCTTCCCGGAATATATTCATTGTCACCGTATAGCCCCGAAGAGGTAATATCAAGAGAATATCTCGTAAATAACCGTCCTGACGCGATCATTAATATTATCGACGGCACAAACCTTGAGCGTAACCTTTATCTTACAACTCAGCTTTTAGAAATCGGCATACCGATGATCATCGCCGTCAATATGATGGATGTAGTCGAGAAGACCGGCGATAAAATAGATGTAATTTCACTGTCAAATAAGTTTGGCTGTGCAGTTGTAGAAATATCAGCTTTAAAAAAGAACGGAATCACCGAAGCCGCAGAAGCCGCTATTGCTGCGGCGAAGGGCGGTAAGGCTCCGTTGTATCACAAATATTCAAATCTTGTTGAAGAAGCGCTCGCTGATATCGAGCAAACCGCTCTTACAAACATTCCGGAAAGAAACCGGCGTTGGTATAGCATTAAGATTTTCGAGCGCGACGAAAAGGTGTTGGAAGCAGTCAAAATGTCGCAGGCAGTTTCCGAAAACATCGAAAACAAAATTAATGAAATTGAAACCGAACGAGACGATGACGCCGAGTCGATCATCACGGCTGAACGCTACGATTATATAAGCGGTCTTGTTAAAAAGTGCTTTGTTAAAAAGTCGAAAGAAGCGCTTTCAATTTCAGACAAGATAGACCTGGTGGTTACCAACCGCTGGCTGGCGCTTCCGATATTCGCCGCTGTCATGACGCTTGTCTACATCGTATCCGTCACAACTCTCGGAACTATTGTAACCGACTGGACAAACGACACTTTGTTCGGGGAATGGATACAACCCGCCGTCGGAACTTTGCTTGAAAACATCGGCGCCGCGGAATGGGTCATATCACTCGTTGTCGACGGCATCATCGGCGGCATCGCCGCTCCGCTCGGTTTTGTGCCTCAGATGGCTATAGTCTTCCTTTTCCTCTCTTTTCTTGAAGATGTCGGATATATGGCGCGTGTCGCGTTTATAATGGACAGAATATTCCGACGCTTCGGACTCTCCGGCAAATCATTCATCCCCTTCATGATAAGCTCCGGCTGCGCAGTTCCAGGAATTATGGCGACCCGAACCATAGAAAACGAAAAGGATCGCCGTATGACGATAATTACGACGGGCTTTATCCCCTGCGGCGCGAAGCTTCCCGTTATCGCCGCAATATCCGGCTTCCTTATGGGAGGAGCCTGGTGGATGGCGCCGCTTATGTATTTTGCCGGTATCGCAGCTGTTATAATCTCCGGCATAATTCTGAAAAAGACCAAAATGTTCGCAGGCGATCCGGCTCCTTTTGTAATGGAGCTTCCGCAGTACCATTTGCCGTCTGTTAAAGGCTTGCTGCTGCATGTCTGGGAGCGCCTCTGGGCATTTATCAAAAAAGCAGGAACCGTTCTGTTCCTCTGCTGCGCCGTCATGTGGTTCCTGTCAAGCTTTGGCGTTGACAACGGACGTTTCGGTCTTGTCGACCCGGAACTTTCGATAATGGCGGTTATCGGTTCTGCTTTAGCGTTTATTTTCAAGCCTCTCGGCTTCGGTACCTGGCAGGCTGTCGCTTCGTCGATCTCCGGATTTGTGGCGAAAGAAGCCATAGTTTCGACTATGGGCGTGCTGGCGGGACTTGGCGAGATCGCAGAATACGACCCCTCGATGCACGCGCAGTTCGCAGCATTTTTCCCGACCGGAATAGCCGCGGTTTCTTTCCTGCTCTTTAATATGTTTGACTCTCCTTGCCTTGCCGCAATATCAACAATGGCGAAAGAGATAGGCAGCCGGAAATTCTTCTGGTTCGCAATACTCTTCCAGAACTTGTTTGCATACGCCGTATCTCTTATCGTATATCAGATAGGCGGACTGATAACAGGCGCGGTAGCTTTCAATCCGGGTACCGTCGCGGCATTTATTCTCGTCGCGCTGTTGCTCTTCCTGCTTTTCAGACCGGCAAAAAAGAAATCGGGAGATTATAAGTCGGCGCCGGCTGCTGCTTAAACGCTGATTAGCTACTGAAATCGAGGTCATAAAAAATGATTGAATGGCTATCTTCAAATATTCCAAATATTCTTATTGTAGCCGCGGTCATCTCCGCTTGCGCCGCCGTTATAGTTCATGAGATAAAAATGAAGCGTAAAGCAGAAAAGTCGGGCGGCAGCTATTGTCCCGGCTGTCCGGGCAACTGCTCCGGCTGTAATGTTCACCACAGAGTCGAAAGAGAAGAAAAATGACCGCAGCAGCGGTAACGGTGATAATATTGGCAGTTATCGTTTCTGCGTTGATTAAAAGTTACATTCTCGGAAAATTTGACATATAAACACAGCGTCCGCAGCCCTTAAAAGCTGCGGACGCTGTGTTTATTATCGTTTTATAAAATATATCCCGCCGTTTTCATCGAGCCTGATTATCGCAAGAGAGCGAAGTTTGATACCAAGTTCAATTAATCGTTTTCCGCCCGGCTGAAAAGCCTTTTCGATGCAGATGCCGACCCCGGCGCATTCGGCTCCTGCTTGTTTTATAATTTCACAGAGACCGACGACAGCGTTTCCCGCCGCCAAAAAGTCGTCGAGTATAAGACAGCGATCGCCGGGAGAAAGATACTTTTTTGAAACTCTTATAATGTTTTCGTTTTGATGTGTATAGCTTTCAACTTTCGCGTGATAAACATCAGCGCCGAGATTCAGCGTCTGAGATTTCTTTGCGAAGACAACCGGAGGAAATTCGCCGTCATCTGTTTTAAAATATTGAGCAGCGATGCAAGCGATTCCGATGCCGGAGGCTTCGACCGTCAGAATCTTGTTTATCCGTTCATCGGCAAAAAGCCGTCCGAATTCCGCCCCGATCTCATTCAGCAAACCTATATCCATCTTATGATTAAGAAATCCGTCGACTTTGATAATGCCGCCCGGCTCAACTGTGCCTTCCTCTAAAATTCTCTTTTCAAGAAAATTCATATAGTCTTTTTTCCTCCGGTGAATTATAATCTTTCGCTGAAACCGCATATCGAAGCTACGGCGTTCGCCGTGCGGCTGATGTATTCTCTTACTTTACGGCTGAATATCTCAGGCGCGGTTTTTCCTTCGCTCAAAGCAAGGCTTTCCGCCGCTGCCGCAAGTTCTTTCATCCGCCCGAGCGCCGCCGCATATGGGAATTTTGCCGTCGCGTCTTCAAGTGAGGCTTCGTCCTGCCGCGCATAATCGGTTATATATCTCCCGAGCGCCCCGCATCGGAGAAGGGAATCAAGCCCGCTTTCGGTTAAAGTCACAAGCTCAAAGCTCATTGCGCGGCGGAATATTTGATAAACAGCGCATATTTCAAGCCAGATGACGGCATAGATAACAACAGTTATATCCTGATTGGTAAGGGAGAATATGATCATCGCAACCGCCGGCAGAAGCGCTGCGGCAATAAATGATATTATAGAGGCTTTGCTGTTTTTTTGCAAATAAGAATGTCTCTCGGTCAGCCCCGCGCTGTCAAAATCCTTGTCACAGCGGCTGAAAAAATCATTAAGCGTATCACGAGCGTAATCTCGCCGGTTTTTGAGAAGAGCTTTTAGCTCACCGTTTTCACTTTCGTCTATTAAACGGCAGATAGGCAAAAGCCGCTTCGGCGCCTTATCGGTATCGGTCACTTTTGCGCCGTCTTCGGTTATCGTTATTGCGCCGGAAGATATAAGCTCCGCAATGGCGCAGCCGATAAGCCGCTTGCGGGAGGAGACAAATCCGAGACTTCGTTTGTCCCCCGAAATCTCGCCATATTCGGGGAATCGGCAGACAAGCTGCGCAGCTTTGAAGCTGTCGATACCACTACCAGCGGTTTTTGAATACATCGGCGGTTTCGCGGGCTTTTTAATATGTCTTCCGATCCTATAAGGTTTGATAACGGCGTTTTTGACAAGCCTTGAAAGTAAGGGAGAAAACAGAAGCAGTACTGACACCGCGATAAGAGGGGTCAGTAGAGGGAAAACGGCATTTTTGGCTTTACTGTCAGCAGAATAGACGTATTTTGCTTCCTCGGCTTTGATTTTCTCTGAAAAATCGCCGGGGACAACCTTACCGCCGATAAAAAGGGAAGCGGGGGTTAATATTCTCGGTTTTATACTGTCTTTTATAGAGATATTCTCAGCGTTTATTGCTATCTCCGAGCCGCTGAATTTAACAGCTTTTGTGCCGGAAGGACCGTGCGGCCAGACGATTATCTCATCACTTTTTGCGCCCGAGGGAAGAAAGATATTTACAGAAACCGATTTAAAACCGCAGCATTCGTTTGCGATCGCCGATAAATTGATTTCCGCGCAATCGGAATGAATTTCCGCGATTTCATCAACCCGATATTCGATGATAACGGAACCGCTCTCGTCCTGCTTTGACATGCATACATCGACAAAGAGATAACCGCCGTCGGCAAAAACCGAAGCCGTACCTGGACTTTTTTCGGATTCATCAACATTTATCGGGCATTCCTGCGAATCAAGAAATACGGAAATGTTTTTCGGCTCATATTTTGATAAATCGTAAAATCTCCCGATACGAGTACATTCATCCCCGCCGAAGAGATAGTTTCTGTTTTCTCGAATTCCGGCGCTGCCGTCGGATTCCACGACAACGGTTATTTCGGCGCTGATGCCTTCAATCTCAACATCGGCATATAACGGAAAGGCAGCCGAGACAAAAATGCCTATTAAAACTGATAATATTACAGTTGCGATAAAAATATTTTTATGAGACATTACAAAACGGTAATTCCTTTGTATTTTCGGAAAAAAGCCGTGAAAAGGGAATTGTTTTAAAATGAAGGGGTGAAACTTACTTGACAATTATACAAAATTATGCTATTATTTCTATTATAAAAGCGTGGATTCTGCGCCTTCGTCGCTTCTCTTCAGCAGAATCCCTTTGGCAGAGAGCATCGAATAGATGCTTGATACGGGAACTATTCGTACCCCGTCGATTTCAGCCAACTTTTTCACATTTCTTGACGGCAATACTATCGTGCGAAAACCTAACTTTACAGCTTCGTTCACCCTTGGAGTTATATTCGAAACCGCGCGGCATTCGCCGGAAAGACCGATTTCGCCGATGCAGACAAGATCCTCCGGGACAATAAGATCCCGGTAAGAAGATATCAGAGCCAGAGCCATTCCGAGGTCTATTGCCGTTTCGTCTATCCTCAGCCCGCCTACGACGTTCATATAAACATCGGTAGTGCTGAATTTTAACCCGAGCCGTTTTTCGAGTACCGCTAATATAAGGCAGAGGCGGTTGTAGTCAACTCCGTTAGCCGTCCGGCGCGGGGAGGGAAAGGTGGTCGGCGCTGCCAAAGCCTGAATCTCCGCAAGCAGCGGACGGGTGCCTTCCATTATGCTGACCGCGCAGTTTCCCGAAGCGCCTTTAGGTCTGTCCGCCATAAGCATTTCAGAAGGGTTCGGTATCTCGCAAAGTCCCCTTTCCTCCATTTCGAAGACGCCTATTTCGGATACTGATCCGAAGCGGTTCTTCTGCGCTCTTATAATTCTATATGACGACTGACGGTCTCCCTCGAAGTAAAGCACACAGTCGACCATATGTTCAAGAACCTTTGGTCCCGCGATACCGCCCTCTTTATTTACATGTCCTACGATGATTACCGAAATATCGTTGGATTTTGCGGTTTCGATAAGCAGCATAGCAGTTTCGCGCACCTGTGTTACAGAGCCCGGCGCCGATGATACGCTTTCTGAGTAAACAGCCTGAATCGAGTCGACGATAATGATATCAGGTTTTATCCGGTCTGCTTCCGAAATAATACCGTCGATATCGCATTCGGTAAGGACATACATATCGACATCGCTAAGCCCGAGACGCTGTGCCCGGAGTTTAAGCTGGCTTCGCGATTCCTCGCCGGATACATAAAGTATGCGTTTTCCGCCGTTGCCGAGGCTGCCGCAGATCTGAGTCAGCAGGGTTGATTTTCCGATTCCCGGCTCTCCCGCAAGCAGAACAACGGAACCTGTCACCAGTCCTCCGCCGAGAACGCGGTCAAGCTCGCCCATCCCGGTGGAAGTTCTCATATATTCGGGAATGGTAAGCTCGCTGTATCGCAGCGCCTGTCTTTCGGCAGGCAAGGTTTTAGATGGTCTCCTCAAAACAGAGGGACCGGCTTTTGAAGCCGGTTCGACTATTTCGCCTTCCTCATCGAAGCTGTTCCATGATCCGCAGGAGGGACACCTGCCCAGCCATTTTGACGACTGATGACCGCATTCCTCGCAGAGATATATCTTTTTGCTTCCTTTCATTGACTTTCCTCAGTTCCCCTTCAATCTTTCAGATTGTTTCCCCAGGCTTTCTCGGTTTTTTCTGCTTTCTTGCCTCTGTATTGAGGGAAAATTCTCTTTCCGGTGGTACCGATCAGATAACCGGTTCCGCATACCAGTACCGCAGGCAGAGCGGCTGCAAGCTTAATCAGCGGGTTGTCGGGTGATATAGTGACTATTATACCGTTATACATACCGTTGAGAAATCCGAATATAGCCGAGCTTACCTGATATAGATTTAGCGCCCATTCCGGAGTTTCAGCTACGAATTTTTCGTAAGCTCTTGTGTTAGCCTCGTTCTGACTTTCGGTATTTGACACCGTTTCGTCGCCAAGTTCCTCGTCAGCCGTTGGAACTACTTCGCCTTGTATGTCGTCGTCCGATGTTGTTTTGACAATAAATTCTCCGGCGGAAAGCTGAGTAGGGGTGATTTCTCCCGAAGCGAGTTTGGGTATATTCATAAAAGATATCACGATAAGAACAGCGAGCAGAATATTGGGGATATTTGCTATAAGGCTCATTGCAAAACCCTTCCAGGGCTGCGGCTTTACATTTCTGTGTTCGACACGTATTTTGTCCTTCGCGCCTGCTTCCCATACCATCGAGTATAACAGATACAAATAGAAGAGAATCGCGAAGACGCTTGCGGCAAGAAGCAGGGATTTTGAAGAGGCAGTCGCCATCGCAAGCATGAGTCCGAAAACAGTCATACCGATTTGTATCAAAAACATTTTAAAGATGCCGTAGCCGTTTTCTTTAAGGAATTTCAGCATAATTTATTTTACCTTTATATTAATTTATAGAAAATAGAAACCGCGCGGTTTTGCCGCAAATGTATATTACAATTTATTATAACATATAAATCAAGAAATATAACCGCTTATTTTTGAACGATAGGAAATTGTTTTTTTAAAAATAGAAAAACTTTTGATGTCAAAATCGGTTATTTTTGCAAAGGCAGGTATAAAATGGAAATGCTTCCTGATTTTTTGAAAGAATACAGAGGACACCTTCTTGTAATAAAAGCCGACTCGGAACTTACGGTTGAACAATATCTGATAGACATCACTCTTTTCCTTAAATGGCTGACGATATCAAGAGCCGGAAAAAAACCGACTGACGAGCTCTTCTCCCAAACCGACATCAGCGGACTTGATATCGATATTATAGCTTCGGTCACAAGAGCGGATATCCTTGAATTTCTTGTATACGCCGCCAACGACCGTAAAAACGGCTCAAAAGCGCGGGCAAGGAAGCTGTCTTCGTTAAAGTCACTTTTCAAATATCTGACTGTTACAACAAGACAGTTGAAAAGCAACCCGGCGGCGAATATCGAAACTCCCAAAGTAAGACCGGCGCTGCCTAAATATCTTGAACTCGACGAATGCATAATACTGCTCGAAACGGTAAAAAACGATACCTCTTCAGCAACCAGAGAGCGGGATTACGCGATTATAACGCTCTTCTTAAACTGTGGGATGCGTCTTTCGGAGCTCTGCGGCATAAATCTCAGCGATACCGACCCGGAGCTGAAATCACTGCGGGTAATGGGCAAAGGCTCAAAACAGCGCGTAATATATCTTAACGATGCCTGCCGCAGCGCGCTTCGAGCCTGGCTTGAAGTCAGGGCAAAGAATAAGCAGATAAAAGCGGACAGCCGTGATGCGATGTTTATAAGCTCTCGTCACTCAAGGATATCGAATAAAACGGTTCAGTGGATGGTTAAGCGGTATCTCGAGCGCGCAGGACTCGGCAATCGTAATTTTTCGGTGCATAAGCTGAGACACACCGCTGCAACTCTGATGTACAGAGAGGGCGGGGTTGATGTTCGCGTGCTAAAAGATATATTGGGACATGAACAGCTTAACACCACTCAAATTTACACTCATGTTTCAAATGAACAAATGGAGAAGGCGATGGCGTCAAACCCGCTCTCCGATATAAAAGCCCCAAAATCCGGCTCCCTGAAAGTCCCCGGCGGATCCGAAGCAGACGCAAGTAAGGAGAATATCTGAAAAGATGAACGGCAGCGGGAATAAAAACAGAAAAAACGATAATAACGGAAAAAACAATTCAAATAATCCGCGCCCACGGGGTACCGCTCCCGGACGCGGTCAGAAGCCGGCAATAAACGCCTTCCTCCCCGACGAAACGCCGAAGGGAAAGCCGAAGAAAAGAGGTTTATCGGGAGGAGCTTTTCTGGCTTTGGTACTAATAGTTTGCGTGGCAATAGGCGCCGTTAGTGTCGGAGTATATGCAGTTTTACACGGAGCGGGAGAAGAAACTGATATCTTTAATACCGGCACTGCGCTTATAACCGGAGTCGGGGAGCTGCCTTCAGTCCCGCCGATTCAAAAGATTCCCGCGGTTATTTTAGGCGATGAGACCGAATGTCAAAACGCGCTTTTGGTAAATGTAACAACCGGGGCAGTCATCGCAGAGAAAAATCCCGACGAGATTGTTTATCCCGCTTCGCTTACCAAGATTATGACGGCTTTGGTAGCAATCGAAAATATTCCGGATCTCGAGTCAAAGGTTGTGATTGACCGAGATATGGTAGCTTATATTAAAGCTAACAACGCTTCGACAGCCGGCTTATACGCAGGTGAAGCTGTGTCTGCTCTCGATCTGCTTTATTGCCTTATGTTGCCGTCCGGAGCCGACGCGTCGCTGGGACTCGCAAAGCTTGCGGCCGACTCGGAAAAAGATTTTGTCAAACTTATGAATAATACCGCGGTAAGATTGGGTATGGAAAACACTCATTTCACCAACTGCACCGGTCTTAATGATATTAACCATTATTCGACAGCCTCCGACCTTTACAAACTGATATACTATGTGTTGAAAAACCAGACGATATATGATCTTTTTACTACCCTTACCTATAATACTTCGCCGACCAATTTTCATCCCGACGGGGTTTATGTGGTATCGACGATAAAGCGGAATTTTGATAAGGAAGGTCTTGATTTGGGTTATGTCCTCGGAGGAAAAACGGGATATACGGTACCGGCAAAACAATGTATGGCGACGCTTGCAAAAAAAGACGGTGAATATTATGTGCTTATAGTGCTCGGCTGCGGAGACGGTACTGCGCGGCGCGCTTCGCACGCGCTGGTGACTCACGATTTGTGGTCGAGATTTCTGGGCACACCCGGACCTGAATCAAATTCGGTAACAATCGGCTGAATTTAATATTTTACCGGTTGAAATAAGAGCCGGTAAATGATAGAATATATACGTTTAAAATAAATCTGAAAGTGGTGGATGATTTGACGCTTGACAAGCTGTCGGCCGGTTCGGTCGGAGTTATAACCGCAGTCGGAGGGGAAGGGGCTTTGCGCTGCCGTCTGCTTGATATGGGGCTGATTCCCCGTACAAAGGTAAAGGTAGTCAAAACCGCGCCTATGGGAGACCCTGTTGAGATAAGGCTGCGGGACTATGCGCTTACCATCCGTCTTGCCGATGCGGCGTTAATAAAAGTCAGACCTCTGAATGGAGATGGAGAAGAGAAGGAACCTGTCGGAGGTGCAGCAACATGACATTTGCGTTAGTCGGCAATCAGAACAGCGGAAAAACCACTCTCTTCAACCAGCTGACCGGCGCAAATCAGCATGTCGGCAATTTCCCCGGCGTCACCGTAGAATCGAAATCCGGTTTTGTTAGAGGATATAAAGATGTCGAGGTTGTCGACCTGCCGGGTATATATTCTATCCGCGCATATTCAAGTGAAGAAACAGTAACGCGGGATTTTATTCTGAATAACAAACCGGACGGGATAATCAACATCGTCGACGCAACAAATATCGAACGAAACCTTTATCTGACCCTGCAGCTTATTGAACTTCGAATCCCTATGGTACTGGCGCTGAATATGATGGACGAGGTGCGCTCCAACGGCGGTACCATTGACATCGAAATGATGAGCGAGCGGCTCGGTATACCGGTTGTGCCGATTTCTGCCGCAAAAAATGAGGGCATAGACGAGCTGATAAGGGTAGCATACGAGACCGCAAGTAAACGAGAACTGCCGAAGATATACGACTTTTGCTCCCCCGGTCCGATACACCGCTGTATTCACGCAATCTGCCATGTGATCGAGGATCACGCGCAAGACGCCGACCTTCCGTTGCGTTTTGCCACATCAAAGCTTATAGAAGGCGATGATGATAAAATTATCAGCCGTCTCAATCTTGACAAAAACGAGCTTGAGCTTATCGATCACTCGATAGTCGAGATGGAAAAAGAACATGGACTCGACTGCAACGCCGCTCTGGCTGATATGAGATATTCCTTTATAGAATCAGTTTGCGACGGAGCGGTGGTAAAAGCGCGTGAAAGCAAAGAACACCTCCGTTCCGCTAAAATAGACCTTGTTTTGACAAATAAATATGCCGCTATACCAATTTTCTTCGGAGTAATGCTGCTGATATTCTACCTGACTTTCAACGTAATCGGCAAGTTCCTTCAAGACCTTCTGCAAAGCGGCATAGACTCGCTCTCCTCCGTTACCGAAACCGCGCTTACATCGTTCGGAACAAACGAGATAGCGAAATCCCTTGTGATTGACGGTCTTTTTGCAGGCGTCGGATCGGTTCTTTCATTTTTGCCTATTATTGTCGTACTGTTTTTCTTTTTGTCAATTCTTGAAGATACCGGATATATGGCGCGAATCGCCTTTGTAATGGATAAGTCGCTGCGAAAAATCGGTCTTTCCGGCCGCTCGATTGTCCCGATGCTTATCGGCTTCGGCTGTACCGTTCCCGCGGTGATGGCGACGAGGACGCTTTCATCCGAGCGCGACCGTAAAATGACAATACTTTTGACGCCGTATATGTCATGTTCGGCAAAAATACCGATATACGCCGTTTTCAGCGCTGCGCTTTTCCCGAAATACGCGGCGCTGGTGATGATAGGACTTTATATATTCGGAATCCTTGTCGGGATTCTCATCGCCCTGTTGATGAATCATTCGATGTATCGGGGAAATCCGATACCGTTTGTAATGGAATTGCCGAATTACCGCTTTCCTTCGCCTAAAACCGTCGCAATGCTGCTTTGGGATAAAGCCAAGGATTTCATTACCAAGGCGTTTACAATAATATTCTTTGCCACGCTTGCAATCTGGTTTTTTTCTACCTTCGACATTCGTCTTAACCCCGTGGAATCTCAATCTTCTTCGATTCTTGCTTCGATAGGCGCTTTTATAGCACCGATTTTCGCTCCTTTAGGTTTCGGAAGCTGGCAGGTCTCCACTTCGCTTATAACCGGATTCATCGCTAAAGAATCTGTTATATCCACCTTAGGTATCCTTACATCGGCGCCGGGAGGGGTGGTAAATGCAATCTCACAGATGTTTACACCGCGTTCCGGACTCAGCTTCCTTATTTTCACTCTGCTCTACACTCCCTGTGTTGCGGCAGTCTCTGCCATCTGTCGCGAGCTTCACTCAAAGCTTAAGGGGATAGGCGTCGTTGTCTTTCAGTGCGTCACGGCATGGATTTTTGCCTTTATCGTCTATCAAATAGCCGGCTTATTTATGGTATAAACTCATGTCATGTACGGACATAATCCTGATTTTGCTGCTTTGCGCATGGTGCGTTGTCGCCGTTGTGATAATGGTTAAACGTCATAAAAAAGGCAAACATTTTACCTGCGGCGGCGATTGCGGCAGCTGCCCGATGAAAAACAGAGAGGACTGCGATATTCAAACACCAAAAGACAGCAGCGATTAACGGGTGAAAGACAAAATGATGCAAAACAGTATAATAGGAAAGCTGAGCGATAAAGTTAAGTCCGAGAATCTGCCTGTTTTCAGGATAGTTGAAATCGTGGGCAGCGCCATCTTAACCGCAGAGCTTAATCCGGCAAATGATTCGAACAATATTTACAGCGTTTCAAAAAGCTATACCTCATTCGCCTCCGGTCTTCTTTTCGACCGCGGGCTGCTCGATTACAAAAACTCGGTATACGAGCTTTTTTACGAAGATTATCCGGAAGATATAAACGACACCTGGAAAAATGTCACGATAAAAATGGTCTTCGATCAGACAGTCGGGATAAACCGCTTTTATCTTGATATGGACAGCGAGGATCTCTGGGGTTATCCCTATTCCGACCTAATAAGAAATGTCCTGCGCGAGCCCTTTATTTATGAGCCGGGGACACATTTTTGTTACAGCGATTCAAACTATTATCTTGCCGCAAGAATCGTGGAAAAACTCGGCGGGACTGATACATCAAAGCTTTTATGGGAAGCGTTGTTTAATCCGTTGAAATATCAATCTCACGCCTGGGCGGCAGATGCTTTCGGGCATTGCATGGGCGCGACCGGATTGTTTTTACGCACAGCAGACATGGCGAAATTCGGCAGGTTGCTGCGGGACGGCGGGGTATACGACGGGAAAAGAATCATTTCAAAAGAATGGATTGACCTTGCAACGAATCATAAAACAAAAGAAGGCTGCTATTCGCTCGGATTCTGGATTCAGCCGGGGGAAGGACATTTCTGCTGCAGCGGCGCTTTCGATCAGCTTATTGACATAAATCTCAACCGCGACAGAGTAGTCGCCTGGAGTTCATACGATAAATCCGGCAAAGTCAGAGGACTCAGAGATTTGCTGCGCGAAAACTAAACCGATTTTTAAAATGATATAGATAAATCGCAAGAATTGTGATATCATAAGTCCACACATAAATTAATAGGAGGTCCGCACCATGAAATATTCGGTTCAGCTCTACACTCTTCGCAGCGAAATAAAGGATGCCGAGGGGTTAAAGCGCATACTGCCCGAAGTACGCAAAGCAGGATACGAAGGAGTCGAGTTTGCCGGCACATACGGCTATGACCCGGTGACTTTAAAGCAGCTCTGCGACGATTCCGGATTGATAGTAACCGGAAATCTGGTCGGAGTTGACGCTTTTCTGCCGGATAAAATTGATTCCACCATCGCTTATAACAAAGCTCTCGGTCTGAATCTCATCGGCACAGGCGGCGGTCCGCACGGTACCGACGCCGACGCGGAGAAAACCGCATTAATATTTAAGTGGGCAAACAAGTACGGCGAAAATAAAGGCGTAAAATTCTATTACCACAACCATCAGACCGAATTTTTCCCGCTTGAATCCGGCCGCCTTCCGATAGACGTGCTGAAAACCGGCGCTTATCTTGAGATAGACACTTATTGGTCGTTTGTGGCAAAAGTCGATACCCGTAAGGTTATGCTTGAAAATCGCGACAGAATAGTCGCGCTGCATATAAAGGACGGCGTCGACGGAACTCCCTGCGCTCTCGGAGAAGGACAGAATGACCTTATAACAATAATAAAAACCGCCAAAGAAATCGGCGTCGAATGGCTGACCCTTGAAAACGACAACCCGACCCCGAACGGTCTCGATGACATAAAGCGAAGCTACGCATGGCTCGCCGCAAACGAAGAGAAATTCTAAAATACGCGGCGGCGAAAGTCTTAAAATCAATAAATTTCCCTTGACAAAACCATCGGAGTGTGATATAATATTAAAACGCTCCGATGCGGGTGTTATTCAATGGTTAGAATGTCAGCCTTCCAAGCTGAATGTGTGGGTTCGATTCCCATCACCCGCTCCAACAAGCTCCGGTCAAACGGAGCTTTTTTTTATTTTCGTTAATGATGAAAAAACCCCCTTAAAATTGAATGGCAGATGATAATTTATCTGCTCCGTTCAAGTTCAAGAGGCGTTTTTGTATGATATATGTCAATCAGCCCTGTCAAGACCGATGCGATTCCGCTCTTTATCGATATTCAGCACTTTTACGCGAATAGGCTGTCCGACTTCCGGCTTTGAGCGGCCGAATTTTGAAATGTGCAGCAGCCCGTCGGTATGAACGCCGATGTCTATAAAGGCGCCGAAATCGGTAACATTCCTGACAGTACCTGTAAGCGTCATTCCGGGGTGAAGCGAATCTAAATCCAGAAGATCGGCGCGCAGCTCCGGCTTCGGCAAAGAATCGCGTATATCGCGTCCCGGCTTTTCAAGTTCTCCGACTATGTCATTAAGCGTCGGAATACCGATTCCGAGAGATTCGGCAATATCTTCAACTCCCGCAGCGACAATCTTTGCCCTCAGCTCAGACAGACGCCCTTCACGGACATCTGCGGCGGTATAGCCGAACCTTTTCAGCAGCTCTTTTGCCGCGGGATATGATTCCGGATGAACGCCGGTGTTGTCAAGTATCTCGTGTGACTCGGGAACGCGCAGAAAGCCGGCGCTTTGAATAAAAGTGCGCTCGCCGAGCCGCGGCACTTCTTTAAGCTCCATCCTCGACTTGAATCCGCCTGAATCGCCGCGCTTCTTTACGATATTCTTTGCAACGGTGGAATTAAGTCCGGAAATGTGCGAAAGCAGCTGATAGGATGCGGTATTTACGTCAACTCCGACTTCGTTTACAACATCTTCAACAACCCCGTCAAGCGCGCGGTCAAGCTCCTTTTGCGGAAGATCGTGCTGGTATTGACCGACGCCGATAGCTTTTGGGTCGATTTTTACTAATTCCGCGAGAGGGTCCTGAAGCCGCCTTGCGATGGAAACGGCGGAACGCCTTGTTACATCCATATCCGGCAGTTCAACTCTCGCGTCTTCGGAAGCTGACCATACCGAAGCGCCGGATTCCGAAACAACGGCGTATTTTACCTCCTCCGGAATGGTTTTGAGAAGTTCGCTTATAAATATCTCGCTTTCTTTTGAAGCCGTGCCGTTGCCGAGAGCGATTACTTCAATACGATAATCTCTTATCAGCTTTTTCATCGTCTTCGCCGCCTCGTCGGTTTTCTTCTGCGGAGGATGAGGATAGATAGCCGATGTTTCAAGCACCTTTCCGGTTTCATCTACGACGGCAAGCTTGCAGCCGTTGTAATATCCGGGATCAAAACCCATAACTGTTCTGCCTTTGAGCGGCGCGCTCATCAGCAGACCGCGAAGGTTTTCGGAAAAAACTCCTATCGCCCCGGTGGAAGCGTTGTCGGTTAGGGTAGAGCGTATCTCGCGTTCAATGGAAGGTTTGATCAGTCTGTCATAGCTATCAAGTACCGCCGATTCAACATATTTTCTGGCCGGTGAGATTTTGGAAGATACAGTTTTCATGAGCAGCCAGTTGAGCGCGATCTCGTCTTCGAGTTCAATGCTTACCCTGAGCGCCTTTTCATTTTCTCCGCGGTTCATTGCGAGAACACGGTGTCCGGCGATGCGGCTGACAGGTTCCGAGTAATCGTCATACATGGCGTAAACGGGGTTGCCTTCTCCGGCTTTTTTTGCGTGGATTCTACCGTAATCCCATGTCATCACCCTGAGCTCTCCGCGCAGTTCGGCGGAATCGGCTACATCTTCCGCGATAATGTCGCAAGCGCCCCTGAAAGCGTCCTCTCTTGTTTCAACACCTTTATCCGGATTAATAAATCCGTCAGCTATAGCGTTAATGGAAGGCGAGTAGCTGTCAAGCTGCGCGTATAGTGCAAGAGCTAAATCCTCAAGCCCTTTATCCCGCGCATCAGAAGCTCTGGTGCGCCTCTTCGGGCGGTAAGGACGGTATAAGTCTTCAACGGCGGTAAGTGTTTCGGCCGAAGCTATCTTTTGCTCAAGCTCGGGGGTAAGCTTTTCTTGGCTGTTTATGGAATCTATTACTTCCGCCTTTCTGTCCTCCAACTTGCGCAGATATTCAAGCCGGTCGCTTAGGTCGCGGAGGGTTTTGTCTTCTATTGAGCCTGTGCGTTCCTTGCGGTAGCGCGCGATGAAGGGAATAGTGTTGCCTTCGTCCAAAAGCGCAACGGCGGCTTCTGTTTTATCTATCGGAATTTGCAGCTCATCTGCAAGAGTTTTGATAATATCCATTTTATATATTCCTCGCCGCATTTGAGCGGCGTTATTTGTTTATATCTGTTTCAGTTCTTTGTCTTTTCCGGCGCGGCTTTTAGCAAGTCTGTTTCGTTATCCGTCAGGAGCCTCCATTCTCCGATCTCCAAATCGGGGTCAAGGGTAAGAGAGGCAAATCGCGTTCTTTTCAGTTTTAAAACCCTGTTACCGACCGCTTCAAACATCCGCTTTACCTGATGATAACGTCCCTCTGTCAAAGTGATATTAACCTGCGTCGATCCGATTATCTCTATTCTTGCCGGCTTTGTGATCTTTCCGTCAAGAATAATACCGGATTCAAGTGTGTTTATCGCTTCATCGTCAAGGACGAACGCAAGCGACGCAAGATATGTCTTTTCGCAGCGATACTTTGGGGAGAGCAGTCGGTGAGCGAGCGGACCGTCGTTTGTGAGTATCAACAGTCCGGTAGTATCGCGGTCGAGACGACCGCAGGGGAACAGCCCCATCCGCGAATATCTTTCATCCACAAGATCAAGCACTGTCGGCGCCGACGGATCATCTGTCGAACTTATATAACCTTCCGGTTTGTTAAGCATGATATATGTATATTCCATATAAGGAATTATCTGTCCGTCCAGCGCAATCTCATCCAGACCTTCCTGTATTTTGATTTCGGGACGCGCCGCCGGTATGCCGTTTATTGTTATCCGTCCCTTTTTGACGGCTTTGGCGCATTCTTTCCGGGACAAAAGTCCGGCGCCGGATATATACTTATCTAAACGCATCATAATAAATGCCTCACTGGTTTATTTTCAGTCTGATATTTATTTTACCATAAAACCCCGAAAAAGTAAACCATAATCATGTTATCCTCTTGACAAATTCCCTTATTTGTGAGATAATTATACATCATATATTTGCTTTATACATAATTTTCTAAAAAAGAGGGAGGTTATTTTATGAATAATCCTGTTTATGCAAAGCTAACTTCAATTATTCTCGCAGCACTTGTCCTTTCTTCCGTCTTGTTAGCCTGCGGCGGTAAAGGGGATACCCCGGCTCAGAACGGCTCTGCTGACACTCAGACTGACGCCGAAACCATTGAAGAAACCACCGCTCCGGCAACCTCGGTTCCTGTCGGCACCGACTTTGGCGGAACTACTCTGAATGTAATGAACTATACCATGGAGAATTTTTATTTTGATGTAGCCGAAGAAACCGGCGACGTTGTCAATGATGCTGTTTATGAAAGAAACATGAAGGTTCAGAATGATGTAAATGTCTCTTTCAACATATTAACTAAAGATGGAGACGCCGCTTCGCTTATTGAAAAAAGTGTCACTTCGGGATCGAATGATTATGATTTCATTTTTGGTATTCAGTATGAATTCGTTCCGCTTGTCCTGAAAGGAATGTTCATGAATCTTGAAGGCGCGCCTTATATAGATATTGAAAAAGACTGGTGGGACAAAGATTATATACATGAATGTTCTATCGGCAGAAATAAGCGTTTCTTCATATCCGGCGATATAACATTAGGTCTTATCCGTCACCAGTCCTGCTGCTATGTAAACAAGCAGATGTTTGAGAATATTTTAGGTGATCCCCAGTCGATTTACACCACAGTCCTTGACGGAAAATGGACGCTTGATCTGTTCTCGGAATATGCATCAAAGTGCTATTCAGATCTTAACGGTGACAGCAAGTTTGACGAAGGCGACCAGTACGGCTGCGGTGTAATAACCCTCAACCTTACCGACCACTTCACATACGACGCCGGCGTTCGCTGCACCGAAAGGGATGAAAACGACATTCCGATTCTCGTTATGAACAACGAACGCACTGTTTCTTATGCGGAAAAAATTAAAAAGATTTATTATGAAAACGAAGGAATCAGGATTTTCTCGGCTGACTATACCTCACTGCACGAAACGATTCCGAACAAATTCAAAAACAACTCTCTTGCATTCATGGTCGGTTGGTTCTATATCTCCGACTACCTTCGCGATATGGAGGGAGATTACGCCGTCATCCCGTTCCCGAAATTCGATGAGACTCAGGAAAACTATCTCGCCTTGATTCATGACGTAGCTACTCTTGTTTGCGTACCGACAACCTGTGACAAGCTTGATACCGTGGCTGCCGTGCTTGAGCTTCTTGCGTATGAAGGTTACAATACCGTCGCGCCGGCTTATTATGAAGTCGCTCTTAAGACAAAATATATCCGCGATAATCAGGACGAAGCAATGCAGATAATGGATATAATCCACGACGCTTCGACCTCCGATTTCGCATATATCTATAACTACGCTCTTAATGGCATCGGTCTTATTATGAGAGATGTACTCGGTTCGAAGAAAGGCAATTTCGCTTCGACATATGCCAAGAAGGAAGTTAAGACTCAAAAACTGCTTGACGAGCTTATCGAAGTATATACTTCACTTGACTGAAAAGTGTAAAAATGAGACACATTGGTGATAATATACCTCGGTAAACTTATATAACTTTTCGTTTATCCTCTTGACAAAACTTCTCATTTGTGAGATAACTATACATCAGCACATTTGCTTTATACGTTTTAAAATACCAGAGGGAGGTTATTTTATGAATAATCCTGTTTATGTAAAGCTTACTTCAATTATTCTCGCAGCACTTATCCTTTCTTCCGTCTTGTTAGCCTGCGGCGGTAAAGGGGATACCCCGGCTCAGAACGGCTCTGCTGACACTCAGACTGACGCCGAAACCATTGAAGAAACCACCGCTCCGGCAACTTCAGTTCCTGCCGGCACCGACTTTGGCGGAACTACTGTTAATGTTCTGAACTCTTTATATTTCCCCACCGACGGTTTTTATTTTGACGTAGCCGAAGAAACCGGTGATGTTGTCAATGATGCTGTTTATGAAAGAAACATGAAGGTTCAGAATGACGTTAATGTCTCTTTCAATATATTAACTAAAGAAGAAAACGCCGCTTCGCTTATTGAAAAAAGTGTCACTTCGGGATCGAATGATTATGATTTCATTTTTGGCGTTCAGTTCGTAGTCGTTCCGCTTGTAATAAAAGGAATGTTTATGAATCTTGAAGGCGCGCCTTATATTGATATCGAAAAAGATTGGTGGGACAGAGATTATACACATGAATGTTCCATTGGTGAAAATAAGCGCTTTTTCATGTCAGGAGATATAACATTAGGTCTTATCCGTCACCAGTCCTGCTGCTATGTAAACAAGCAGATGTTTGAGAATATTTTAGGCGATCCTCAGTCTATTTACACCACGGTCCTTGACGGAAAATGGACGCTTGACCTGTTCTCGGAATATACATCGAAGTTCTATTCAGATCTTAACGGCGACAGCAAGTTTGACGAAGGCGACCAGTACGGCTGCGGCGTTATCACCGCCAATCTTACCGACCACTTCACATACGACGCCGGAGTTCGCTGCACCGAAAGAGATGAAAACGACATTCCGATTCTCGTTATGAACAACGAGCGCACAATTTCCTATGCCGAAAAAATAAAAAGGATCTATTACGAAAACGAAGGAATCAGAGTTTTCCCGGCTGACTATACATCGTTACACGAAAAAATTCCGAACAAATTTAAAAACAACTCTCTCGCATTCATGGTCGGTTGGTTCTATATTTCCGACTACCTCCGCGACATGGAGGGAGATTACGCCGTTATCCCGTTCCCGAAATTCGATGAGACTCAGGAAAGCTATCTCGCTTTGATTCATGACGTAGCAACTCTCGTTTGCGTACCGACAACCTGTGATAAGCTTGAAACCGTGGCTGCCGTGCTTGAACTTCTTGCGTATGAAGGTTACAATACCGTCGCTCCGGCTTATTATGAAGTCGCTCTTAAAACAAAATACATCCGCGACAATCAGGACGAAGCAATGCAGATAATGGATATAATCCACGACGCTTCAACCTCTGATTTCGCATATATCTATAACTACGCTCTCAACAGCATAGGTCTTATCATGAGAGAAGTCCTCGGTTCGAAAAAGGGCGATTTCGCTTCTACCTACGCCAAAAAGGAAGTCAAGACTCAGGCGCTGCTTGATCAGCTTATCGAAGTATATACCTCACTCGATTAAATATTGAAAAGAGGAGACGTATGTCAGTCATAACACCTTATTATAAGGACTTAAAAACGCTTCATGTCAACTGCCTTCCCAATCACGCCTATTTCATCCCGTATGAAAGCCGTGAGAAGGCAATTGCCGACAATCGCGGACGCTCGGCTTGGTTCCGCTCGCTCTGCGGCGATTGGGATTTCACCTTTTTCGATTCGGTAACCGAGTTTGACGGAATAGAAGGACCACATGAAACGGAAAAGATAACCGTTCCTTCAAATTGGCAAAGCTCGCTGTATCTTGACCGCGGATATGATGTGCCCAACTATACGAATGTTAATTATCCGTACCCCGTTGATCCGCCTCATGTTCCGGATGAAAATCCCTGCGCGCTATACACAAGAACTTTTACGCTGGACGAAGCCATTCTTCGGCTGAAGGATATTATCCTTACTTTCGAAGGCGTTGATTCCTGCTTCTATGTTTGGATTAACGGCAGCTTTGTCGGTTACAGCCAGGTTTCACACATGACATCCGAATTCGATATAACAAAACTGGTCCGGGAAGGCGAAAACGAAATATCGGTTCTGGTTATCAAATGGTGCGACGGATCATATCTTGAAGATCAGGATATGTGGCGTATGTCCGGCATTTTCCGCGAGGTATACCTTCTTTTCCGCGAACACGTTCGCATCGAAGATGTCTATGTAAAGCCGGAAGTCGCAGAAGATCTTAAAACTGCTTCGCTGAAAGCTGCCGTCACCTCTTCCGTCTCCGCAGAAGGTTCATGGGAGCTTATAGACGCAGACGGGAAAGCCGTCGCGGAAGGGAATATATCGGATATCTCCTGTGAAATCAATTCTCCGGAGCTCTGGTCGGATGAAATTCCGTATCTATACAAGCTGATTATCAAATGCGGCGCGGAATACATCTCCTTTGATGTCGGATTCCGCCGGCTTGAGATAAAGGACGGCGTTGTTCTGATTAACGGCAAAAAGGTCAAGGCTCGCGGCGTCAACCGACATGACAGCCATCATCTATTAGGTCACGCAACCCCATATGACCATATGGTACGCGATCTTCATATAATGAAGCAGCATAATGTCAATACCGTCCGTACCGCCCATTACCCGAACGACCCGCGTTTCATGCAAATGTGCAACCGGCTGGGATTCTATGTAGTTGACGAGTGTGATATCGAAACTCACGGGATGGGCGTTATCAAATGGAATTACCTTTCCGATTCCGACGAATGGACGGAGAGTTATCTTGACAGGATCCGTCGCCTTTTCGAGCGCGATAAGAACAATCCCTGCGTAATAATGTGGAGCCTCGGAAACGAATCCGGCTACGGCAAAAACCATGTAAAAATGGCTGAATATTTGAAGAGCCGCGACAGCTCGCGCTTTGTCCATTATGAAGGCGCAAACAAGGATTATACCGGCGGGGTGCAGCAGACAGCGGTAGTCGATATCGAAAGCCATATGTATCCTACTCCCGAATGGTGCGCCGAATATTGCGCAAACAAGACTTACCGCCAGCCGCTCTACCTCTGCGAATACGCTCACAGCATGGGCAACGGCCCCGGCGGGCTGAAAGAATATTGGGATATCATATATGCAAACGACAATTTCTTCGGCGCCTGCGTTTGGGAATTCACCGATCACAGCGTAGCCGTCCCGCAAGATGACGGCAGTCTGCGTTTCACCTACGGCGGAGACTTCGGCGACGAGCCGAATGACGGCAACTTCTGCGTCGACGGTCTTGTCTATCCCGACAGACGGATAAGCGAATCGCTGAAAGAGCTTAAACAGATGTATAAGCCCTTCAAAGCCGAGCTTGTCGACCCGGAAAATTGCCTTGTCAGAATCACCTCATATCGCTGTTTTACCGATATGTCCGACTGTGTTTTCATGTGGCGGATAGAGCGCAACGGCAAAACTGTTAAAAGTGGTATGCTTACTGCCGATCTCAAGCCCGGACAGTCAAAGGATTTCTGTTTCGATTATAATCCCGACGGCGGTTTCTGTTATCTAACATTAACGCTCGTAAGGACGGAAGATAAAGACAGATGGGGTAAAGCGGGTGACTTTATCGGTTTCGAGCAGCTCTGTCTCAAAGCCGATAAGCCTTTGCCTCAGAAGATAGAATCGAAACCGGCGGTCACACTTGAGCAGGGCAACTCTTATATTATCGTTTCTGCTAATGATAAGGTCTATCTCTTCGACGCAGCATACGGAGCTTTGATTTCAATCGAAGCGGACGGACGAGAGCTGCTTGAAGCGCCGATGACGCTGACGGTCTGGCGCGCGCCTACCGACAACGACCGCAACATCAAATGGGAATGGAAAAAACACGGCTTTGACAAGGCGGAGCAGAAATGCTACTCCATGACGGCGGAAACGAATTCCGATGGCAGCGTTACGGTGAAAGCGGATATTTCGCTCGGCGCAAAAGCCCTGGTTCCGTTTCTCCGCGCTCATGTTGAATATACCGTTTACGGCGACGGTTCGCTTACCGTTAAGACTGACTGTGACATTAACGAAAAGGCAAGCTTTCTGCCGAGACTCGGATATGATATCTGCCTGCCCAGATGGTTCGATAATGTAAGGTGGTTCGGCCGCGGTCCGGGTGATGCGTATAAGGACATGAAGCTCAACTCGGTTATCGGTCTTTTCAACGCGCCGGTTTCCGACCTGTATGAGCCTTATGTAATGCCACAGGAACACGGCGCCCATTGCGACACCAGATGGGTTCAGGTAAGGCATGTCGGCGGCTACGGGCTGTATGTTTCGGCTCATGGCGATACCTTCTCATTCAACGCTTCTCATTACTCAACGGAACAGCTGTCCGAAGCTAAGCACGACTGGGAGCTTGAATACGAAGGATGTACCCACTTGAATATAGATTACGCTCAGTCCGGCATTGGCTCAAATTCCTGCGGACCCGCGCTCGACCCGAAATGGAGGCTTGATGCTAAGAAATACAGCTTCAGCTTCCGGCTCTTGCCGAAGACGGCAGCCGATCTCTGCCCGTGGGAAGAACTGACTAAATAAATCAGATTTTAATAAAATCAATAAACAACCGGCGTCAGGATACTTTTCCTGACGCCGGTTTATTATAAGACTCTTTGCAAAAACTCAAGTGTTTATGCTGTCCTAAAAAATTGATTACTTTCGTTTCTTTTTCAATCTGAATTGAAAAACAGCCGATGATGTGACGGCAGCAGCGGAAATCACAGAACAGACAATGGGAACTGCAATATTTGTTTTTTTGCCGTCTGGCGAGGGAGCTGAAGCTGTTTCGGTATTATTTGTCATGTAAGCGGATTCGTCATCCTCAGATACCAAAGGTGAATCGTTCTTAGTGTTTGGATCAGACCAACGTGCGTAAAGGGTTATATCTTCCAAAAATGTAACCTTATCCCCGGACTCCACGGCAGCTCCTCCCGATTTATGCGCGAACCATCCGTCAAAGATAAAACCGCTCTTTTCCGGTGTCGGAAGGACAGGGAAGTTTTGCCCGAAACTAACAGAGAGAGGATCGAATATTCCGCCTCCTGCTGAATCAAAGGTGACTCTGATATCTTCGATCGCATATTCTGTGCTCATTGAATACGGATCATCTCCCTTTGAGCCCTTATATCCGTATAACTCGACTTCGGCGACATCTCCGTGGTTGCGATCGTTAAAATATCTGTAATACCTGTATCCGATGTTGTAATCGAACTCCGTTATCTCATGCCATTCCCAGCTGTAGGATTCCTCTTCGCTTTGCCATAATGTTATCCAATTTTGAAGATCGTTGGAACCCTGTATCATCGCTCCGTAGTATCTGGTAATCTGTGCTTCTCGGGGAAGTATCATGGCCATGGTAAGGGTATATCTTTCTCCCAGGTCAAGTCCGGCGTAGCACTCTTCTCTTGATGCCTCGGTAGGGTCATAGAAACTGTAAATATTTCCGTCAAAAGCGGCTGCCGCTCCTGTCTCTGGGATACCGCCCCAACCGATTTCTTCGCCTATTAACTCTCCTGTAAGTATATCGGAGCCGGCCGGGGCATCCGCGCCCGATGCGGGGTATGCTGCAAAAACCGGCGAAGCAACTAAAACAAAGAGGACTGCAATAAGTGTGTAAAACTCGATTGTCCGTTTTAAAAATTTCATCCCGCTGACTTCTCCCTTTTGACGCTTTGTTTTGCCGTTAAAAATGCGCTTCCGGCGGATAATAATACAATTATTGCGGTAACTGCAATCCATGGCAGGTTAGAAGAGCCGGAAACTGCCTCAGTTGAACCGGATTCTCTCAATACTATATCTCCGGCGACATCCGAAGCGTTTTCATCTGAGATTGCTGCGGGTTTATTTGAGTTTGCTCCGGAGGCAGAAGACCTTGCCAGTCCTCCCGCCTTCGGGTGAATCTTACCTGAAGTATCGATGAAGGGGCTGAACATTATGATTTCCCGACTTTTGAAAATCGAACCGCTGGCTCCTTCCCAAAATGCGTTGTTCGGTCCCGTGACTGCGCAGAAATATACGCCGTCTTCCGTCGGAGTAAATTCCTCATACATTGCTTTTATTATTATCTCACCGCGTGTCAGATCCGTTGAAGAGACTTTATACCATTGAACGTCATAGTACTTGCCCTGTATATCGGCTTTCAAAACAGCTTGGCCGTCAGCGTTGTTTTCAAGCTTGGCGTCAACTGATATCAGGTATTTTTCGGGGTTCCAAAGATTGTTATACCAATGATTGTATCTTATATTGGTAGCGTTCTTAATCCGGTCAGCCCAGTTACGATAGTTGTCGGGCTGTTGCCAGCGAATCCAGTTCATTTTCTGAGTAGCTTCGATTTCATCGGAATAGACATCAAGGTTAAATATGTCGACGGCGTCGGCTTTACCGAGCATTTGAGCTAAAACATACTTCATTCGCTCGTTTTCTTCAGCCATAATAGCCATGAAATCGCCCTTTTGCCAGAATCGCTGGTACCAGGTATACTGCTGATGCTCGTGGTATGAAAAGGTGGTTCCCAATAAGGTTTTGTCGTATTCAAGCGGGGAAGGACCGGTCTCAAAGTCCCAAACGGGACCGAAAGTCAGCTTTTCATATTTCGATCCGTCAACATCCTTGTACATATATGTACTGGTGCGGTATATTTCCCAGTTTAAGTAGAAAGCGTATACAAGAGTCTGCTGTGCGAAGCTTACGGTGTCAATGTATTCGCTGTAATGTTTTCCCTCGCTGTTGTAACCTGTAAGGTTGAAAAGAGCATTTTCAAACTGCTGAATGTAAAGCGCGCAGTATTGCACTTGTTCCTTTGTCGGATAAGAGGGGCTCTTGACATTTATATACATGCCGTTTTTCGTTTCAAAGCCATATTCACCATAATGACCGCACATTACTTCAAGCACATAACCTCCCGAAATGTCTATATCCTCAATTTCGTGATAAGCGTCGGGGCAGTATGAATATCTTTTAATTCCCGCAGCTATTGCCGGATCTGAGTCGGAGCGTTCATCCTCTCTGCGGCCGCTTTTATAAAGGGTATACTTTTCAAGGTTAGCAACACCGATGGCGCCGTTTATATCCATTCGCTCGGTAAGGATATAAGCCCCGCGGTATTCGCCGTTTATGTATAGATCAACATATCTTGCGCAGATATTGTAGTAATCTTTCCCGGCGATAGCGTTGTATGTATCAAATGCGGTGACATATGATAGTCCGGCAGGATCATAATTTCCCCATGTTCGGATTCTGAGAAGAACCCATTTTTTGGAGGCGCCTGCGCCCGGTATCAGCTCTGTTCTTTTACCGATATTTATATTATATGAGTTTTTGGTATTAAGATTACCGGACGCTTCGTAAGAGGTCAGACCGTGTCCCTTCATCCTGGTCATGTCACCGTCGTATATTATTCTCCCGTCAACTTCTGTAACTCTTAAGTTGCCGGCTTCGACGTTTTCTTTATAAGAGTTAATTTTTCTAAGCGCGTCATCTCCTCCGTCAAGCTCTATATAAAGCGAAGCGCAAGAGGTCGATTTCATTACAATAATGGAGTAGCGGTTATAGGTATCGGTACTTTCATCATATTCATAAATAAACGATTTTTCCTCGGAAAGATTCAGAGTTGCAATCTCGCCATTTGAATACAATATGCCGGTATCAGGGTCATAAAGCTTAAGTTTACCGTTATATTTCACCGGAATGGCGCTTAAATCGGCGCTGGACGGAAGAAAAAGGTAATGTTTTGTCGCCTTGGAGTATAATTTTATATCACCCGGCAGTTTTGAAACAGTTCCTTCTGACTGAGCTGCCACGGAAATAGGAGGAGGCGCATTCGTGGCGTTCAGCTGCGGTTTTGCCGCGGAAATCGAAAGCGTCAATACCGCTGCGGCAGCCGTCATTATAATTAAAGTAAATAACCGTATATAACCGGCAGAGAATCCGGTTTTATGGTTTTTATAGCGTTTTTTCATGTAGTATATACCCCCGGGAGCTACTAACCATGTTGTGGATATAATATTGTAGCATATTTTACGACCGAATGCAAGACATTAATAAAAATCTTGTAAGAAATAAATTAAAAATCAGTTAACTCATCAAATACGATTATGGTTTTTCAGAGAATTATAAAACCGGTTCGGAAAATAAAATATAAAAAAAGCGCGTCGGCATACGGCGCGCATTCGTGTATTAACGGTTCTTATTTCAAATGTTTTGCCAGATAAGCTTCAATATCCCCGACTGTTTTCATCTTGTCAATTTCTCTATCGGTAGCTGCGCAGCCGAGTTGTTCCTCGATTTCGATGAAAATATTTGCAATATCAAGAGAACTCAGACCAAGATCATCTGTAAGCTCGGCGTCCGGGTAAATTTCTTCTTCTTTTAATTTTGTGCACTCGACAATAATACCAATGAGTTTTTCGTTCATAATAAATCTCCCTCTTGTTCTTAGATAATTATACCACAGCAATGACTGTATGTCAATATAGACAAGACAGAATATTAACTTTTGATGTAACTTTATTGGAGCAGATATATTGTTAAAAACGGCAATTTAAACAAAAAACATTGACAAACAAGGGTATGTATGATATAATATTTTTTAACATAAAATATTATTTTAATAAGAGGGTAATATTATATCATGAACAAAAGAATCTTAGCGGCGCTTCTTTCGGCGTTCCTTCTTGCGGTTATGCTTGCGGGATGCGGTGATGGTAAGTCTGCGAATACTCCAAGCATAACAACCGTTTCCCCTGACACACCTGTTGACGATGGCGCGGAAACAACTACCGAACTGCGCCCGGATCTTCCGCAGGATGTAAAATTCGACGGATATGAATTCAAATTTCTCAACGGCAACCAGGCAGACTGGATGGTAACCTATGCAATAAGCGCGGAAGAGGAAAACGGAGAAGCGCTTAACGACGCCATCTACAGACGCAACCTTGCAACAGCCGAGCAGTTTGGCGTTTCGATAGTTGAAATAAACATTTCCGGTGCGGCTTCAACCGCTTCAAAATCGATTGCCGCCGGAGAAGATGCTTACGACTGCGTCCTGATAACCACCTTTGACGCCTTTACGTCAACAACGAAGGGCGAAGCGACTATATTCGGAAATATTCCGTATATCGACCTTACAAAGCCCTGGTGGGTGCAGAACAGCATCCGTGACACCTCAATTAACGGAAATGTATATTACGCGATAAGCCTTTTTGACACTACTCACTACGACGAAGTGCGCGGACTCATGTTTAACAAAACGCTCCGCGAAAACTACGAGCTTGACAACCCCTACCAGCTTGTTGAAGACAACAAGTGGGTACTTGACAAGATGAAAGAAATGGGCACCGCCGTCTCTCTTGACCTCGACGGAGACGGCAAATGGGGCAACGACGACCAATACGGTTACACCTCCTGGTCAAGAGTAGGTTCCGAGGCGCTTGTATACGGTGTCGGCGCGAAACTCAGCGTCACAAAAGACAGCGATGACATGCCGTATTTCGATCTTGCAAACACATATAACTACGACCGTTATCAAGCGATAACCGATCTGTATGCCACACCCGGTTTCCTCGCGCCATACGGCACTGCCGCAAACCACGGCGGTCTCGACCAGTTTATCGAAGGAAAGGTGCTTTTCTACAACGAAGCTGTCGGAAACACTCATTCTCTTCGCGACATGGACGCCGACTTCGGATTCATCCCGAGCCCGAAATATACCGAAGAACAGGAAGAATATTATCATTTCGGCGGAACGCCGTTTGTTATGCTTATACCTGTCACCGCATCCGACCTTGAACGTACCGGGATAATCCTTGAGTCGCTGAGTTTTGAGTCGGTTTCCACCGTTGTTCCCGCATATTACGATATTATGCTCAACGGTAAGATTGCCCGCGACACCGAATCGGGTCCGATGCTTGATATAATTTTCAATACGCTGTCCTATCCGTATCAGATAGCTTTCGATTACTGCGACACGAAAATCACTGATATGATCTGGAAAAACAAGTCAGACTTCGCATCGTATTTCGCTAAATATGAGTCTAATATCCAGAAAAGTATCGACAAAGCCATCGAAGCCTACGAAGCCGGAAACCAGTAATCTGAAAATAATCACACAATACTATTGAAGAAAACCGTCTTTCAAAGGCGGTTTTCTTTTTCATAACTTATTTCGGTTTATTCATATTATAGAAGAATTGAATATTGCTAAAACTTTTTGAAGCATAGGTATGCTTCCGGCTATATTCTTTGCGATGAAATTATCTTCCTTCTCTTTAGAAGAAAAACAAATCCCGAAATCAGCAAAATATTGAGAACCAAAACGACAATGCTGCCCTCAATCTTAGGCGCGCCGCCCGCGATCAATTCGTTTCCGGTAAATTCCGACGTGCATAGACTCGGATAATCGTCCGCAAGGTTAACGCCGCCGAGGATGACTGCTCCGGCGCAATTCCAGATAAAATGCATTATAACGGGAGCAATCAAGGACTGCGTATATTCCATTACAACCGTCATCAAAATACTCATTGTCAGAACATTCATAACAGGAATTATACCTGCTTCAAAAGCTCCTCCGTGCATGAGTGTAAATAAAGCGGTTGTTACTATGGCAGCAGCAAAAACGTTGTAATCTGTTTTCAGCATCTGGTAGAGATAGCCTCTGACAAGCAATTCCTGCATCGCCGCGTTGATGAATACCGAAATAATCCATAACCAAAGCATCGGAACGGAATTGTAAGCAACAATTTTCATTGTCCCGGATATCATTAATATGCCTGCCGCTGCTCCGATCCAGATAATTCCCGCCAAAACGCCGATGACGATATTTTTCACAGGATAAGTAACAATGCACAGTTTTATGCGTTTCTTTTCAAAAAGCCAAAACAAAACGGTGAAGCCGACAATAGATAAAAAGGGAAACATTTCCGACAAGAATCTCCATGCGGCACCGCTTAATGTATCCGGAATTAAAAGAAACGCGGGAACGGTTAACAGTGACCAACCGATAAAAAACAACAGAATTTTTCCGGTGGTAATCAGTATTTTTTTGATTTTCGTTTTCATGTCATGTAAATAATAGTGATTTTTTCACAAAGCATTACAGGCGCGCAGCACAGTCCTGTATAAATCAAGCTCATAATCATATGTGTAAGGATTCTCAATTTCGCCGCGCACCATGCGTCCGAAACCGTTCATCATAGCGTCGTAGCGGTCGAAAACGGCGGTTTCGGTATAAACGCCCCTGTCCGCCCATGCGTCGCTGAAAAACTCGATTTTACCGGTCCAAATGCCGCCCGGAGCTGACATTTCAAAGGGTTTTATTTCAACGGTCCCTTCGGTTCCGGTTACGACAAGCTGTCTTCGCGCAAATCCTCCGCGTTCGACGGCGCAGGTTTTAGCAAAGGAAACGCCTCTGTCGTATTCAAAAATCGCCATGCCGAAATCTTCTCCCGAAGCCCCAAGGTAACCTGTGGAGCGATTCAACGGAATGATTTTTTTTGGCTCACCCTGAATTCGATATATAAGATCGATCAGATGGCATCCGAGGAAGAACATCATCCCGCCCGGAAATGCTGAAAGCCAGCTGCGAACCGATTCCGGATGGCGGCAGTTCATCTGCGCTTCGACCGATATGATATCGCCGAGTTCGCCTTCCTTGATGCGTTTGAGGAGATCGATAACATACGGATTGTATCGGTACATATATCCGGTATGGAAAACGGTATTTCCGGCTTTAACTGTTTCAATTAATTCTTCAAACTCCGAAAGCTCGCGCCCGCCCGGCTTTTCCATATGAATATGCTTTCCGACTTTAGCAGCCATCAAAGCATATTTTGTAAGGTGTATTTCTTCTGTCTCAATCGCGACAGCCTCAATGGAAGCGTCATTCAATATTTCATCGACGGACATCTCTCGGAAGCCCTCAAAAAGCTTCATGTTGCCCGGAAATTTATCCCGTTCGTTTTCCGGCATCGAATATCCCGCGATTTCAAAAATATCGCTCTGTTTTTGAAGGCTGCCGAAAATTGGGTTCCCATGACTGTTGGCGCTGGTTCCTATCTGGGCAATCTTAATTCTTTTCATAATATCAAAGCCGTCCTTTCAGAAAATGCATCAAATAAGACTATATAACAATATTATATCCTTAATTACAAAAATGTCAATGATTTCTGTGAATATATAGTAAGAAATAAAAAAACCGGGACATTTGGCGTCCCGGCAATGCGATTAACAAATTTTATCTCAGCTGATATTTGTTGTTCTCATCCGCTATATAGGCGTTTTCGAGCAGTTCGGTAAGAGCGATGGCGTCGTCGATACCAAGTCCTTCCGGAGCCTTTTCGCCGGCGATAATGGCATCAAGGAAGCGGTTGATGGTGCTCGGTTTCGGCTGAGGCAGTCTCGGCTTGAACCAGTCGGCGCCGTAAGCGTCGGTTTTCGAAGATTTGAACTGAACATCGCCGTTTATGGAGATAAGAGTTCCTTCGGAACCGTAAATTTCGATCATTTCTTTGGTTGCGTAGGTAATAAAGCTGGTCTCGGCGATACCGATTATGCCGCCTTCAAACTCGATAGTTGAAACGGCGTTCTCGTCGACCTTCGAGCCGAAGGGAGCGGTGAATATGCCGTTGATGCGCTTCGGTTTGCCGCAGAGGTAGGGCAGAGTATACATCGGATGGCAGCCGAGGTCCATCATGGCGCCGCCTGCGGCGTCTTTCTTCTCAAACCAGTAAGCGGGTAGCCAATTACCCGAAACACCGTTGTGTCCGTTGCGGATACGGACAAGGCTAAGCTTTCCGAACGCGCCGGATTCGATCATCTTTTTTGCGAACTGAACGGTCGGAGTGCCGCGCATCGGATAGGAAATCGTAAAGGTAACACCTGCGTCAAGAATTGCTTTCTTTACATCTTCGCATTCGGCGACAGTCGGGCAGAGAGCCTTTTCGGTGAAAACATGCTTGCCGGCTTTGGCGGTCTTGATAATCACGTCGCGGTGAGCCGTGGTAGGAGTATCGACGATTACGGCGTCGATATCTTTTCTTGCAAGAAGTTCGTCGAGACACTCGACGAAGTCTACTCCAAGCCTGCCGGCCCATTCGGCGCCGCGGTTTTTATCTTCGTCCCAAACAGCGGCTACCTGAGCCTTGCCGCTTCTGTTGACTTCGTTCGCGTAGCCTTCGGCATGGACATGCCATTTGCTGAGCATTGCAACTTTAATCATAATTGTTCCTCCGCATATTTATTATATTTGCTGTTTTCCCTATTATAACACAATCATGAAATGAATTCAAGGCTTGCGGGAAAAATATTAAGTCAATACCGGATGAACCCAAGATTGTAAAATTTACACATATTACTTTTTACGGCTCAAATCTAATTGTATGATAATTAACAGTTTGCAAATCATTTTGACAAATTGTGTTATATAATTTGAATGAGATATCGTTTATAATATCTTCACGAAAGAGTGTTGAACAAATCATACAATCATGTTTTACGGCATTATGATGAAAGGACGGTAAAAACCGATGAAGAGAAAAGTTATTGCTTTTTTATTACTGACGGTTATGATTTTCAGTTATTCGGCCTGCGGCGATACCACGGCTGATGATGTAATGCAAAACGCGGAAACAAATATCGAGACGGTTCAGGAAACAACCGGAGAAACAGAACCGTTATTCAAGGATAATCTCCCCGATGATCTGGATTTTGAAGGAGAAACTTTCGATAACTTTGTCTATGAATCCAGCTGGCTTCATACCCGAATCGACAGGGAAGAGCAGGACGGTGATATCCTCAACGATGCTATTTATCTGCGTAACCGTTTGGTGGAAAACAGACTGAATGTCTTATTCAAAGAATCTATATCAAGCGGATTTACCGCAATGAATCAGGAAGCCAAAAAAATAGTTATGTCCGGGGAGGATATTTACGACGTTTTTTTCTGCGAAGATTATCCGACGCTGACTCTTGCCCAGATGGGTATGATCGTCAATTTCCGCGAGATACCTTATATCGATCTGAGCCAGCCGTATTGGAGCCAGTCGCTGAATCCGGAGCTTTCCATTCATAGCCGGCTTTATTTCGCATACAGCGATTTTAATTTAACTCCCTCCGACTATACGCATGTCCTTGTTTTCAACAAACAGATACATGAGAATTTCAATCTTAAAAACATATACGATCTTGTCAACAACGGCGCTTGGGATTATGACGAATATGAGGAAATGTGTTCGGCAGTAACGGAAGATGTCGACGGCGACAACGAAATGACAAAAACGGACAGATACGGCTATCTGTCACAGCCGAAGCATGTCCTGCCTTGCTTCTGGAGCAGCGCCGGTGTTAAATCGATAGCAAAAAACGAAGATGACATACCGGAATTCAAACTTACCGGGGATAAGAAGTTTGCCGAGGTAGTGGAAAGAATATTCACGATTACTTGGGATAACAACACTTGGTTCAGAAACAAATTCGCATCAAACAGTGATTTGACTTTAAACGATATGTTCGTCGGAGGTCAGGCTCTGTTCTTTGACAACACTTTGTTCTACATCGCGATACTCAGAGGAATGGAACAGGATTTCGGAGTTATTCCGTATCCGAAATATGACGAGAGTCAGGAAGAGTATTATTCAAGAGTCGAGGGCGGCTGCGTCCCGAGTGTTCCGGTTACGGCAGCCGGCAGGCTGGAAATGATAGGAGCTGTTTTGGAGGCATTGTCATCCGAATCGGCAAATTCGGTTATCCCCGCATACTTTGAAATTTCGCTGAAGGGCAAATACGCGCGCGACAACGAATCCGCCGAAATGCTGGATTTGATATACAGGACAAGAAGCTATGATCTGGGCGACACATATTGGTGCGAGACTCTCAGGGACGGTATATTCATGACAATGTTCGAAAAAAACAAGCGTGATTTCGTATCAAGCATGACTAATAACGAAAGCCGTATCAATAAGGCGATAAATAAAGTTATCGAAGCGTTCGAAAAACTGGATATTTAATTAGTCATAATTCAAATAACGTGCGGCAAAAGATAATTTTAACACCTGAAGCTGTTAATTTTTCCAAAACCCCTTGCAATTCATACTGATTTGTGGTATAATACCTTGGTATTATGAAACAGGCAGGAAGAGGCTGACGCCTTCTTTCGGTCTTACGGAAAGAGAGGTGCTCAAGCATGAAGCAGGGAATACATCCCGAATATCAGAACGTTACGATCAAATGCGCCTGCGGCAACGAAGTTCAGACGCGTTCGACAAACGGTGGGGCGATGCATGTCGAAATCTGCTCGAAATGCCACCCGTTCTACACGGGCAAGCAAAAGTTCGTGGATACCGGCGGGCGGGTCGACAAGTTCAAGAAGCGTCTTGCGGCCGCGAGCGCTATGAAACAGAAATAATCTAACGGCAGAAAAAATGCGGGAAGCGGGCAATACCGTTTTCCGCTTTTTCATCATTTTTGAATTTACGCCTCCCCTCGCAAACAATCAGGAGAATATAAGATATATTTATGGGAAATAAACTGCTTAATACCCCTTGGGGAGAGAATGAAATAAACGCGGTGCGGGCGGTGCTGGTCTCGGTCATAACCGGCCGCACAACCGAAAGGGAAGCGCAGGTGTCGCTTGATGAGCTTGAGCGGCTGCTTGAAACCGCCGGTGGCTCGGCCTTTGCCCGTCTGACACAGTCAAAAGACAGTCCGGATCCCGCTACCGTCATCGGCTCAGGCAAAATTAAGGAACTTTACGAACTCTGTTCGATAAATGATGTTCCGCTTGTCGTATTTGATATGGAGCTGACTCCGTCTCAGATTAAAAACATAGAAGATGCGCTTTCCGACGATAAACATGACGTCATGGTAATCGACCGCGCGATGCTAATCCTGGATATCTTCGCGCTTCACGCGCAGTCAAGCGAAGGAAAGCTTCAGGTAGAGCTCGCGCAGCTGAGATACACCGCGCCGAGACTGATAGGAAAGGGACTTCAGCTCTCAAGACAGGTCGGCGGAAACATCGCGGTGCGCGGTCCCGGCGAAACCAAACTCGAAACCGACAGACGATATATCGAAAGAAGAATTCAATTTCTGGAAGAACAGCTTCGCAAACTGGATTCCTCCCGTTCAACAATGCGCAAAGCGCGTCAGCGTTCGGGAATCACCAGCTGCGCCATAGTGGGATACACAAACGCCGGCAAGTCGACTTTGCTCAATTACCTTACCGGCGCCGGAATTTTAGCGGAAGACAAATTGTTCGCAACCCTTGACCCGACTACGAGGCGTTATAAACTCCCGAGCGGAGAAGAAATACTGCTGACAGATACGGTCGGATTTATCAGAAATCTTCCGCACCACCTGATAAAGGCTTTTAAATCAACCCTTGATGAAGTGAAATTCGCGGATATAATACTCGTATTGATAGACGCCTCCGACCCCGAATGTCAAAATCAGCTTAAGGTGAGCAAAGAGCTTTTGCGAGAACTCGGAGTCGAGGATAAACCGATAATATATGTCTGGAACAAATGCGACGCCGAATCGGACAGGCTCCTGAACGTAGTCTGGGATCAGGCGGGTTCTCTTGTTTCATTTAAGGACACCGTAGCTGTCTCCGCAAAGACCGGAGAAGGGATCGACGAGTTGATAGCCAAGCTTGAAGAAGCGGTAAGTCATGGCAGACTACCCGTCACATACCGAATTCCCAATATTAAGTCAGGCGAATTAAGCAGGCTTTACAATCTCGCTACGGTAACCAATGTAAATTATACTCATGAATATATAGAAGTTGACACACTTTCCGACAACCGCGCGCGCGGTGTCTTTTCGGAATATGTATACAACTCGCCGGACAATATCGATGAATAACTTTTTAAATATCGGCGGGGATCAGCCGCCTCCTCCGCCCGAATACATAACTCTTGAGCGCGAAAGCGAAATAGAGTATATTGAAAAGAAGTCGGTTTTTATCGGTAGAGCCAAAAGAGTCTGTTCCGTTGAAGAGGCAGCGGAATACCTCGAATCGATAAAACGGAAAAACTCGGATGCGCGACACCATGTCTACGCATATCAGATAAACCGGGGAGCTGCCGAAAGGATGAGCGACGATGGCGAACCACAGGGAACGAGCGGTCCGTATGTACTCGATGTTATAAAAAAGAAAGGCTTCACCGACGCTATCATCGTTGTTACCAGATATTTCGGGGGCATACTCTTAGGCGCTTCCGGATTGACCCGGGCATATTCGACTGCAGCGAACCAGGCTGCCGAAGCGGCGGGGATAGTAAGATATGTCGAATACTCGGTGTTTCTTTCGGTATTGAGCTATACCGATTATCAGAGAGTTGAAAACCTGATAAAAACATACGGTGCAGTAATCGATGATATTGTTTACGAGGAAAATGTTTCTCTGACATTCGCCGTTAAGACTTCGGAAAAAGAAGAGCTGCTACAGAGAATTATTGATATGACCGCGGCAAGAGCGCTGATTTCCGAGTGCGGCACAAGGTTCGGATCTGACAATTAATTGTAAATTATGGGAATTATCAGTTTTTCTATTGACAAATCTCATGTTTTGTATTATCATTCAGATAACGGAACTTTTCGTTTACTAAGCAGTCGGAACAAATTGGGACTATTTACATCTATATTATAAATACAGACGGGAGAATGAAATATGTCGGATATGACCGTCCGTGAGATGCTGTATAAAAATCAAAGACTCTTTCTCTCCAATCGGGCGGCGTTTGACAGTGAGACAAAGGGCAGAGAATACCCTGTCTCTCCCTGTTCCGACAGGGGTGAATACCAGCGCGACCGCGACAGGATTCTTCATTCGAAAGCCTTTCGCCGCCTGTCGCATAAGACCCAGGTTTTTCTCTCGCCGGAAGCAGACCATTACCGCACGAGACTTACCCATACCTTAAAGGTTGCGCAGGTAGCAAGAACGATAGCTCGAAGTCTGAGGCTCAACGAAGATTTGACTGAGGCGATAGCTCTCGGCCATGACCTCGGTCACACTCCCTTCGGTCACGCCGGCGAACGCGCGCTTCGCCGTGTGTATGACAGCGAATTTGCCCATTATAAGCAGAGTCTGCGCGTGGTTGATAAACTTGAGGAGCTTAACCTGACATGGGAGGTACGCGACGGAATTCTTCACCATACTTTAGGCGGCGCCTCAACGCTTGAAGGGCAAATAGTAAAAGAGGCGGATAGGATCGCTTATATAAATCACGATATAGACGACGCGATCCGCGCCGAGATCCTGGTAGAAGAAGATATACCCGCGGAAATACGCAAAACATTAGGTAACGATTACAGCGCCCGGATAAAAACAATGGTCGGGGGCGTAATCTCGGCGTCAGCCGAGGGCGATAAGATAAAAATAGATGCGGAGATATCCGCTGCCATCGACGAACTCTATGATTTTCTAAATATTGCCGTTTATCATAATCCGATAGCGAAAGGTCAGGAGGATAAAGCTGAAAAGATGCTTGAAAAGCTCTACTATTATTTTTATGAGCATTCTGATGAGCTGCCTTCCGAATATCGTAAAATTGCCCGGATTGAATCTGTCGGCAGAGCATCAGCCGATTATATTTCAGGTATGACAGACAGATATGCGATCAGAACCTTCCGGACGTTATTCATACCGGAAGTTTGGTCAGGGAGCTGACAAAGGGACAGGAGTCAAATTAATGATACCCCGCGAAATTATCGAGGAGATTAAATACCGCTGCGACATTTCCGATGTAATCGGTCAATATGTAAACCTTAAGCGCGCGGGATCAAATCTCGTCGGTCTCTGTCCGTTTCATAACGAGAGAACTCCGTCGTTTACCGTTTTTTTATCAAACGGCAGCTTTTACTGTTTCGGCTGCGGCGCCGGAGGCGACGTGATAACCTTCATGATGAAGATGGATGGTTATACATATATTGAAGCCGTAGAAGCGCTTGCGAAGCGCTGCGGTGTCGCTATTCCGAAAGAAACGAGCGGGAAATACAGAAAACCCGATGAAGTCAGCCGCGACAGAGTGCTGGCAATGAATCTTGATGCCGCGAAATTTTTCCGCGAGCAGCTTAAAGCAAATCAAGCGCCGATGGACTATCTCTTAAACCGCAGATACAGTCCGGCGCTGATAAGGCGTTTTGGTCTCGGCTACGCCCCGAACGATTTCGGAGCGCTTACCGGACATATGCTGGGACTCGGATATAATGCAAAAGAGCTTTCGACTGCGTTTCTTTGCGGAATAAGCAAGAAAACCGGCAAACCATACGATTACTTTCGCGGACGGATCATTATACCGATAATCGATACCAAAAAGGATGTTATCGCATTCGGAGGCAGAGTGATTGACAACTCTCTGCCGAAATACCTTAACACGAGCGATACGCCGGCATTTAAGAAGAGCCGCAGCCTTTTTGCGCTTAACTACGCCAAAGCGAGCTGCGCCGAAGAAATGATACTCTGTGAAGGCTATATGGACGTTATGGCGCTTCACGATGCCGGATTTACTAACGCAGTAGCTACCTTAGGCACCGCCATTACCAATGAGCACGCCCGTATGATGAAGCGCTATACAAAGAAAGTCCTTATAGCATTCGATGTGGACGAAGCCGGTCAGAGGGCAGCGGATAAAGCGTTCCGCTTGTTTGACGAAGTAGGGCTTGAAGCAAGGGTTGTGCGTGTCCGCGATGCGAAGGATCCGGATGAGTATATTCATAAATTCGGTCCCGAAAGATTCAGGATGTTGCTGAACGAGGGAAGTTCGAGATTCGATTTTCAAACCGAGAACATCTTAAAGCAATATGATATCAACGATCCGCAGCAGAAAATCGCCGCGCTGAGAGAGATAACCTCGGTCATAGCCTCGGTATACTCAAGTGTTGAGCGCGATATGTATATGCACAAGATTTCGGAGCAGCTTTCCGTTCAATATGAAAGTCTCAAAAATGATGTAAGAAATGTTGTTCGCCGCAACAGAAAAAAAGCCGACGAAAACGAAACCAACAGAATACATCTTGCCGCAGCGGGATTCGGCGGACGAAATATGCGTGAAAAACTGAATACGCTCACCTCATCTTCTTCAGAAGAAGCGGTTCTCGGCATGCTTTTAAGGTATCCCGAATTTGCGGAGCTTGTAAGAAGCGGAAAAGTTTCACTTGATTCAGATGATTTCAGTACCGAACTCGGCAAACGCCTGTATGAACTTATCATAGAAAAATGCAGCGGCGGAGAAAAGCCGGAAAATCTGTTGAATGAATTCTTTTCTCCGGACGAAATAGGTCTTATAACCGGTATTGCGGTTTCCCGCGAGAAATTAACAAACACTGAAGCGATTTTCCGCGACTGTGTTTCAAATCTGAAAAACCGGAAAGAAGGCGAGGACAGCGGAGATGCCTCATCTATAAGCGATATAAACGATTTGATAAATAGAAAAAGACAGGATATCGAAAACAACCGGGAGGAATAATATATGGCAAGTGATAAGAAACTTGATATAAGGGAGCTTATCGAAAGAGGGAAAGCCAAGGGTTCGCTTACAAATAACGAAATAATGGAAGCGCTGGAAAATGTCGATTACGACATCGACCAGATAGATAAGCTTTATGATACCCTTGAAAATATGGGTATCGAAGTCACCGGCTATCTCGATACTCCGGATTTTGAAGAGATCGAAAGCGAGACCGAGCAGTATGAATCGGCGGAAGATATGGAAAAGATGCTTTCGCAGGAAGGTCTTCCGATCGACGATCCGGTTCGTATGTATCTTAAGGAGATAGGCAAAGTCCCGCTGCTGACATCGGAAAAGGAGCTTTATCTCGCTGAGCGGATGTCCCGCGGAGATGAGAAAGCCAAGAGGGATCTTGTTGAGGCAAACCTTCGGCTTGTAGTGTCTATCGCCAAGAGATATGTCGGCAAAGGAATGTTTTTCCTTGACCTGATTCAGGAGGGCAACCTCGGTCTTATGAAAGCGGTCGACAAATTCGATCACAACAAGGGATATAAATTCTCGACTTACGCCACCTGGTGGATAAGACAGGCGATAACCCGCGCCATAGCTGATCAGGCAAGAACAATTCGGATACCGGTTCATATGGTTGAGACTATCCATAAAGTCAGCCGTATTTCGCGTCAGCTGCTTCAGAAGCTCGGGCGCGAGCCTACGCCGGATGAAATTGCCCGCGAAATGAATATGTCCGGAGATAAGGTTCGGGAGATACTTAAGATAGCTCAGGATCCGGTCTCGCTTGAAACCCCGATAGGCGAAGAAGAGGACAGTCACCTTGGAGATTTCATAGAGGATGTCGATTCGCCGGCGCCGGCGGAAGCTGCCTCCTATACTTTGTTAAAGGAACAGCTTGCGGAGGTGCTGCGTACGCTGACCCCGCGTGAAGAGCAGGTTCTGCGTTTGCGTTTCGGTCTTGACGACGGCCGTACACGAACTCTTGAGGAAGTCGGAAAGGTATTCAACATAACCAGGGAACGCATCCGCCAGATCGAAGCAAAAGCGCTCAGAAAGATGCGTCATCCGAGCCGTTCAAAGCGTCTTAAGGATTATCTTGATTAAAAATCTGTATTTTTCAACATATGATACTTTTGTGTGAGTTAAACAACTATATTCGTGCAAAATTGTATTAATATACAGTAAAATCGATAAATCTCACAAAAATCATTCCGATTAATTATCGAATTCTTACAAACAAAAAGAGCAAATATGTTTGATATTCTGAATAATAACACTTGTTTGTCGATTTAAGTGATTAAATTATTCTTGACATATCCGGAATTTTGGTGTAAAATAGTACTGTTACAAAGTGCGATCGAGGAGGATTATACCATATGAAAAAGAGATTCCCGCTTTTGTTGTTATGTCTGCTTCTTGTGCTCCCGCTTGTATTTTCAAGCTGCGGCAAAAAGGCTAAGGATGCGGAAACCACAAACGAAGACGGTACGACTGCCAGCTCATCAGATAATAAAGCTATGACAATCACGCTTTATTCAATCGTCAGCGACGGTACTACCGAAGAGGACATCGCGCGTATTCAAAAAGCTATTAACTCAATCACCGAAGCCGAATTCAACACACACATTCTCTGCAAATTCTATAAGGAAAGCGAATACGACTCGGTTATAGAAGAAAAGATTATTGCTGTTGAAGAGCAGATAAAGCTGGCTGAAGAAGAAGAAGCCGCCAGGAAAGCTGCCGCAAAAGCAGCGAGAGAAGCCGCTCGCGCAGCCGCTGCCGCCGGCGAGACAACCAAAGCCGAAACCACAACCGAAGAAACCACCGAAGTTGATGAAACAATTATCAACGAATATGGTATCGAGCAAACGGTATATCCCGAAGAGGACGGAACTCAGCTCGATATAATGCTTGTCAGAGGCAAGGATAATTTCCTTAAATATGTCGAGGACGGTTTGCTTTCCACCCTTGACGAGGAACTCTCTATAAACTCAAAGATCCTTAAAACTTATATTCATCCGACTTTCTTCTCAGCTGCTAAAGTGGGTTCATCCACATATGGAATACCTAACAACCATGTCGTCGGACAATACGAGTATCTCCTTCTCGATAAAGAGCTTATTGATAAATACAGCTACGACCCCGACTCTATCAATTCCGTCATAAACGCCGAAAGCTATCTTGACGATATTATCAAGCATGAGCCGGGTGTCATACCGCTTATGAATGAGCCTTTCCCGCGAATTGAATATTACACGAGTGTTCCGAGTATTGTCGGAGCCGCCGTTCCGATAAATGCAAAGCCCGGAACAATGGCTAACCCCAATAATTTGCTTACGGTAAACGAGTTTATGAACAACTATAAGCTCATGATAAAGTATCGTGAAGCAAACGCCATCGGCGCCGCCGGAGCAGCTATCGATGACGGTAACCGTTATGCAGCGGCCGTAATTACCGGTGATGTTACGACACCCGATCTGTATGAAGAAAATTACTACGTAAACGTCTATAAGTATCCTCAGGCTACCAATGAAAATGTTTACAGCGGAATGTATTGCGTAAGCAGCTATACGGCTAATCTTTCGCGCTGCATGCAGGTTGTAAAACTGCTCACGACAGATCCTCAGCTCATCAATATACTTGCTTACGGAGTCGAGGGCGAAGACTATGAGCTTGATGAAAACGGCAAGGTTATTAAGCTCTCATCCACCTATTCGATGAAGATTGACTATGTCGGCAACCAGTTCATGCTGAGGCAGTCAACCGATATGTCCGAGCTTGAAACCAAGCTTTCCGACAACAATTGGGAACTTGCCAAAAAGCAGAATCTTGATATGAGCTACAGCCCGTATCTCGGCTTTAGCTTGGCTTATACCAAGACCGATAAAGAAGGTAATGTCTCAGAACTCTTATCAAGCGATATGACCATAAAACAGATTATGGACGGTGTTGTTGAAACATCTCAGGGGTATCTTGATCAGATTGCCAGCTTTGTTCCTTATGAAGAGGAAATTGAAGAGACTTATTATGTCAAGACTGCTGCCGGTGATATCGAGCAGCGGACTCGTCCGGCAGTCAGAACGGTTACGCTTGATGACTTTATCGCTACTTTAAGCGCGGAAGCAAAGGCTGACTTATATATTGCAGCCTGCCTCAACGGAGAAGATGAAAATTCTCCGCTGTCTCAGTACAGCGCATGGTATTCATCTAATTACGCAACCGAATAAACACCCTGATGCTAAAGTAATATATAAATGTCAAGAAGCCTGAAAGAATCTCTTTCGGGCTTCTTTTACGAGGAGTATGATTATGAATATTGACTTTTATATGCCGGTAAAAATATTTTCAGGCGAAGGTTGTGTTTCGGCGAACCAAAATCTGTTTGATATAGGCAAAAAAGCGCTTATAGTTACTGACGCCGAGTCAGCCGTCATCTCCGGTGCGCTTGAGGATGTTTCGTCTGCGCTTGATTCTCTTGGGATCGGTTTTACGGTATTTAACAAAATCAGGGAAAATCCGCTTATATTAACTTACTTTGAAGGTGGAACAACGGCAAGGAATATTTGCGCAGATTTTATTATCGGTATCGGCGGCGGATCGTCAATGGACGCAGCCAAAGCGATAGCAGCGTATGCGTCTAACCCGGATATTAAACCTGAGGAGATATTTGAGTCGGGATTAAAACCATCGCTGCCTCTTATTTTAATACCGACAACCGCGGGAACCGGCAGCGAGGGAAATTTGATTTCGGTCTTGTCGATTGACGGCAAACACTGCAAAAAGAATTTCAAAAGCGACTATTCATATGCGAAATACTCTTTTGTTGATCCCAGGTATACATATACGCTTCCGTATTATTATACCGTCAGCACAGCTCTTGACGCTTTCTGCCATTGTTTTGAATCATATCTTTCTCCGAAATCATCCGCAATTACCCGCGCGCTTGCAGTTGACGGCGCAAGGGATATCTGGAAGATTCTTTGTGAAATTTCGCCGGAATTTCCTTTAACGTATGATCAGAGGCGTCTGCTCGCATATGCTGCCTGCAGAGGCGGTATTGTGATAAACGGAACCGGCACGGGTTTTCCGCATTCACTCGGCTATAACCTGACTATGTATCATGGCATTCCTCACGGCAGGTCCTGCGCTTCTTTCACCGGCGAATACATTCGCTATAACATGTTGGACACCGAGGGCAGTCGCCTTATCAAAGAGTTTGCAGAGAAGATAGGTTCATCGCCTGAGCTGATTGCTGAAAGTATCCCTAAATGGGCAAATGTGAAACTGACACTTACCACTGATGAGATAAATATATTTATCCGACAGGTAGGTAACGCGGTAAATTATAAAAACTCACCTTATGTTATTAATGAAACTGAAATGAAGCAAATCTATTCAAAGCTTTTCGGCTGAAAACTTAATTTTCCCCGGATTGGGGCAATAATATATGTAAGAAGAAATATATGAATTGGAATTATGGAGTTAACAATAATATGAAATCAACGAATATCAATATTGATTTTTATATGCCGGTCAGGATAATTTCAGGTGAAGGCTGCATCGCGGCAAACCAATGCTTATTCGGCATCGGCAAAAAGGCTTTGATTGTCACCGGCGCTCATTCGGCTAAGAAATCAGGAGCGCTTGGCGACGTCACATCTGCGCTTGATTCGCTCGGAATTGGTTATTCGGTTTTTGATAGAATTATGGAAAACCCGCTTGTTTCTGTCTGCTATGAGGGCGGAGCAGCGGCAAGAGAATTCGGCGCGGATTTTGTTATAGGTATCGGCGGCGGTTCGGCAATGGATGCAGCAAAAGCTGTCGCAGCTTTTGCGTCAAACCCGAATCTCCCGCCCGAAGGAATATTCGATCCCGAATTAACCCCCTCGCTGCCTTTGATTTTAATCCCGACGACCGCCGGAACCGGAAGCGAAGCAAATATGATCTCGGTTTTGACGCTCGACGGGAAGGATGCAAAGAAGAGCTTCAAAAGCGATTATTCATATCCGAAGTACGCTTTTGTCGATCCGGTTTATACATATTCGCTTTCATATGATTATACGATAAGCACCGCGCTTGATGCCTTCTGCCATTGCATCGAATCTTATCTTTCCCCGAAATCTTCCGAGATTACCCGCGTTTTAGCGACAGACGGCGCAAGAGATATATGGAAGGTTCTTAGTGAAATATCACCCGAAACTCCAATTTCAGAAGAACAGCGGCGCCTGCTTGCGTATGCTTCCTGCAGAGGCGGCATAGCGATTAACGGTACCGGCACCGGTTTTCCTCATCCGCTTGGCTATAATCTGACAATGTATCATGGAATACCTCACGGTAAAGCTTGCGCCGCTTTTACAGGTGAATATCTGTATTATAACATGAAAAGCAACGACGGAAGACAGCTCATAACCCGTTTTGCTGACTTGATTGGCGCGTCTCCTGAGCTTATCGCCGAAAATCTTCCCGGGTGGGCAGGTATAAAACTTAAACTTTCCTCTGATGAAATCGACTTATTTATCCGACAGGTTGGCGGCGCTTCAAACTATAAAAACTCACCTTATATAATCAACGAAATCGAAATGAGGGAAATCTACTCAAAACTTTTCAGTTGAAATACAAAATACAAAAGAACGGACCCTGTGCCGAAGATTCCGGAACAGGGTCTTGTTCTTTATATTGCAGAGCCGGATTAAAGCAATTCAATTCCGGCAGCGGCGCAGGTAACGGCGGTGTCTTTGTGAAATAAATACTGTTGATAAAGGATATAACTTCGATTAAAAGGAATTTAATGATTTTCTATTTTGTTCTTCTTTTTAATCTCGCGCCGGACGTTTATAATTATGGTAAGACCGATTACCAATATAAGCATTACCGGTGTCATCCAGGGAGAAGATCTCACATCGCTCAATATACCGGTCCAAAGCGAGTCAATTAATTTTGTCGTCGTTTCGGGAAGGGCGATATATATCTCATCTTTAAGCATATCTTCCGGATCCGGATACCTGATTTTATCATCTCGTATTTCATCCGGAAGGGAATCATACGATTCTTGCTGCGGTACCGAGTAACCGATATATATCGAATTTTCCCGAGCAACAAGGGTTTCGGTAACAAAGTTGATATACATTTCGGCTGCCGCTTTATTTCGCGCGCCTTTAGGTATGCACATCGCGTCGAGGAAAAGGTTTGTTCCTTCATCGGGTACTACAAACGCAAGATCAGGATTATCCTCCATCATGACTATTGCGTCTCCGGCATAATAAGGTGCCAGAGCCGCCTCTCCTCCGCCCATCTTGTCATAGATTTCATCCATAACATAAGCCTGAACAAGCAGTTTCTGCTCCTTTAGCGCCTGCGCGACAGCGCGAAGCTCCTTTTCGTCGGTAGTATTCATAGAATATCCGAGACGGGCGCAGGTTATGGCGAAGGCATCGCGGGAATTGGAGAACATCAGTATATTGTTGGCGTATTTCTCGTTCCAGAGGATGTTCCAGCTGTGAACATTGTCTTCCTCGTCGACCATGGTTGTATTGTATATAATACCGATACGTCCCCACATATACGGAACCGAATATTCATTAGTCGGGTCGTATTCGGGATTCTTGTACCGTTCCATGATCTTTGAAAAATTCGGGATATTGGAATAATCCAATTTTTCGAGCAGATTCTCTTTTATCAGTCTTGAAACCATGTAATCGGAAGGGATAATAATGTCATAAGTGGAGCCGCCGGATTTTAGCTTGGCGTAGAGTTCTTCGTTGGAAGCAAAGTTTGAATAGTTGACACCTATTCCGGTAAGCTCTTCAAACTCGGCGTTGACATCGAAGGAACCGTCGCCGGTGTCTACAGACATATATTCGCCCCAGTTGTAAACATTGATTGTAATATTTTCTTCGGAATACTTTCTCCAGTCAATATCGTCGGAGTAGGGGATATCCCAACCGCTGTCAAGCGCGAAAACCGAAAGGGTCAAAGCCAAAACGACAAAGAGAAGAGAAAACAGGCGAAAAATAGTTTTCTTCATTGTTTTTCGCCTCCGTTTGTGTTATCTTTGTCTTTAGCACCGATATATCCGCTGTTGTTCTCAGCGGCAACAGTCGAGGATGAGGCTCCTCTGAGTTGTCTTGTAAATCTGATATCTTGGATTGCCCGGCGTTCAAGCTGCTTTTCGCGGCGTTCATCACGGCTTCCGGCAAAATTGACTATTAATAGGACAACCAAAACGACAACAAATATTATTGCCGACAGCGCGTTTACCTCAGGTGAAACCTTTCGGCGAGTCATAGAAAATATAGTTATCGACAGCGTCTGACTGGTAGGACCGTAGGTGAAATAGCTGATTACGAAGTCATCTATCGAATATGTAAAGCTCATCAGGAATCCGGAAATGATACCCGGCATAATCTCGGGTATAACTACCCTCATGAATGCCTGACGCGGGCTGCATCCGAGATCCAGGGCGGCTTCATAGAGATGCCGGTCCATCTGCCGCAGTTTCGGCAAGACATTGAGTATTACATATGACAGACAGAAGGACATATGCGCAAGTATAAGCGTTATATATCCAAGATTGATTTTGCAGGAAACAAAGAGAAGCATCAGCGAAACGCCGGTTACAATCTCGGGGTTCATTATCGGGAGATAGGTAATATTGATAAGTAACGATCTCGGAACCTTCCTCATCGAATAAATACCTATGGCGGCAAGAGTGCCGAGAAGGGTAGAGAGAACAGAGGCAATGGCAGCGACTATCAGCGTATTTCCCAGAGAATTTATAATCGCTTGATTAGAGAAAAGTCGTTTGTACCAGTCGAAAGTGAATCCGGTCCAGACAGAGCGGCTTTTAGATGCGTTGAAGCTGTTTACGATTAGTACTATTATAGGGATATAAAGGAAGGCGAATACTACCCATAGGTAAATTCTTGAAATAGCTTTTTTCATCAGAGCAGCACCCCTTCTATGTTATCTTCATTATCGAGTTGATTCGTAATGGACATGCAAAGGAGAATAAACGCCATAAGCACCAGCGATATTGCGGCTCCGAGATTAGGATTATATGCGTTTCCGAGGAATTGCAGGTCGATAAGGTCGCCTATCAGGAGGTTTGTGCCGCCGCCGAGCATTCTGGAGATTATGAAAGTCGAGATTGCGGGAACAAAAACCATCGTTATTCCGGTAGCAATTCCCGGCATAGAAAGCGGCAGAATGACGCGGGAAAATGTCTGGAAAACATTTGCTCCGAGGTCGGCGGAAGCTTCCAGTGTCGTATCCTGAATTTTAACCATTATAGAATACAGAGGCAGAATCATAAACGGAAGGTAATTGTATACCATTCCGAGAACAACTGCTCCCTGTGTGTTTATCATCTGGAAAGGTCCGATACTTAAGAATGACAGGAATTTATTAATCCATCCGTTTTTTTCAAGCAGCGTCATCCATGCGTATGTGCGAAGCAGGAAATTCATCCACATCGGAAGCATAACAAGCATTATCATAACCTTCTGCCTGTTTGCGTTTCCTCGCGAGATGGCAAAGGACATGGGATAAGCGATAACAAGGCAGATAGCGGTCGCTATTGCGGCAAGCCAAAGACTTTTAAACAATACCGGCAGATAGTCATTAACTTTGAAGATGTTATCAAGTGTGAAGATGGTGCGCTCGTCAAGCTGCAGTTCTTCTTCGGTGCCGTTTTCCTCGTTGTATTCTGCGAGCTCTTCCTCCATAACGGAGACTTCCTCAGCAGACAGGACGTTTCCCTCGCTGTCAACTTTTACGGTAGTGGTAAAAGCGAATACGGCGATAAGCGCCATCGGTACGATTATAAAAATCAATACCCACAGTATGTATGGCGCAGCGGTTAGTTTTGTAGCCTTAAAGTTCATTGACTGCCCCCTCCGCGAGGGTGGTTTGCCCCTCTTCGTTAAGGGTATAGCGACTAATTTTCGGCATTGCGCTCTTTTTCATTACATGAATGCTGTCGGGAGCGATGTTCATCGCGACAATTTCACCGACTTTTGCGCTCTTTGTTGAGTGGACAAGCCAGATATCCGATCCGACTCGGATAATCATTTCATAATGGACACCCTTGAAAGTTATCGTTTCGACAACGCCGTTCAGAGTATCCGGAGTAGCTTCTGAAAGCTCGATGTCTTCCGGTCTTACTACAACGTCAACTTCTTCCATTTCACCGAAACCCTTGTCGATGCAGTCGAAGTTGCTGCCTGCGAATTCGACGAAATAGTCGCGATGCATGATACCGGGCAGGATATTCGATTCGCCTATGAAGTTTGCTACAAATGCATTTACAGGTTCGTTGTAAATATCCTGGGGAGTACCGATCTGTTGTATTATGCCCTCATTCATGACAACGACCGTATCTGACATTGTTAAGGCTTCTTCCTGGTCGTGTGTAACATACACGAAGGTGATAGACATTCGTCTTTGAATTTTTTTGAGCTCTATCTGCATATCTTTACGCAGTTTGAGGTCAAGCGCGCCAAGCGGCTCGTCAAGCAGCAACACTTTGGGATTGTTCACCAGGGCGCGGGCTATGGCAACGCGCTGTTGTTGGCCGCCGGAAAGCCGCTCAACATTGCGTTTTTCAAACCCTTCCAGTTCGACAATGTCGATCATTTCCATAACGCGCCGTTCGATTTCTTTTTTTGGCGTTTTTGCTACGCGAAGTCCGAAGGCAATGTTGTCGAAAACATTCAGGTGCGGGAACAGCGCATACTTTTGAAAAATGGTGTTAAGCTCGCGTTTATACGGCGGGACATCATTAATGCGCTTACCGTTGAACATCACGTCGCCGCTGTCGGGATTGGTAAAGCCGCCTATAATCCGCAGCGTTGTGGTTTTTCCGCAGCCGGAAGGTCCAAGGAGCGTCAAAAACTCCTTGTCATGGATATCAAGTGAGATATGGTCAAGAACCATTTCTCCGCCGAACTGTTTCGTTATGTTTTTCAGTTCGATGATTTTGTTTTTATTTTCCATCTTTTTTGAATGGTACTCCTTTGTCCGGTTATTATGATGTTGAACTTTAAAAGCATTATCGCCGTTCCGGTAAAAAAACATTCGGCAATCGCCCGAACGGCAAAACAAATCCGGAAATATACGATAACGCTGATAATATTTTATCATATAAAAATGAACAGTTCAATCAATGTAACTAAAAAAAACCGAATTTAGTTAAATAATTTCAAGTATTTACACTGCATTTCACAAACTGTCTTGACTTGAGTTGTAAATGAATGTATAATAATAAGGAAATGCCGGGTTGATTTTAAAATTGCTCTAACAATATTTATTTTCACAGGAGGACAGCATGAGAACATCTCGTTTAAATATATTTATGTTAACCGCTCTGATTTTTTGTCTCATTTTCACTTTTCTTTCCTGTGTTTCAGGGGAAGACTCGAATTTGGTTGAGGAGGAAACGACTGTGGATATGACGGGTTTTAAATGTACAATAGTTCGCGGCGATACCTCTAGTAAAGCCACGACGGACGCCGCGGTTAAACTGAGAAAGCAGCTCGCCGAAGCAGGCATTGACGCGAAAATTGAAACTGACTGGGTGAAGCGCGGAGAACAGATGGTCAGGTTTGAAAACGAAATACTCGTCGGTCGCACCAACCGACCCGAATCGGAAGAAGCGTATGCCAGAGTCGACGACAGCGAAACTCCCTGCGATTATCTGGTGAAAATCGGTGAGATTCCGCTGATAGCCGCAACAGACGAAAGCATAGCTGAGGCAGCGGACATTTTCGCCGAAGCTTACCTTAACTTTCTCCGGGGCGAGTTGAGCGAAGATACCGAATTCGTTCGCGAGCATGTCTTTCCGATAGCCGGTTTGACTTTTGAAGGGAAGCCGTTGAATGAATGGACTATTGTCATTCCCGAGAAATATAACGATTATGCATTAAATGAGATTAAGGGTATATCAGATCTGTTTCACACTTTATCCGGCAAACGACCGGAAATAACAGATACGCCTTCATCCGGAAATAATCTGTTTATAGGCGCCTCGTCAGATATGGTGCCTTCCGAATATGACCTTTCCTATATTGTCAAAAAGGACGGTAGCAGCATCTACATCGGCGGAAGCAACTGCTGGGCTGATTTAAGGGCTATTTACAACGAGCTAATCTATTCCGGTATGGGGCTGAAAGTCGACGGCAGCATATTAGATGCGAAAAGTGACATACGGCTTTCCGAGTGTGAGGTGGGTGACGAAAACCATTACCGTTCGTTTGCCGTCTCGGCGTGGTGTACCTCGGGCGACAGTTTCGATACCGAACGCCAAGTGAAAGAAGCAGCCGAAGCCGGCTTTACTAAAGTTAATGTCGCAGCCGCAAATAATGTTTCGTCACTTGATATGATGAAATGGTGCGCGATTTACGATCTGCAAATCTTATGGTCGGGTTTTGCAAATAACGGCGAATTTGATGCTTCTGGTTACTCGTCCATCAGTAAATATTTCGACGCGCCTCATGTTTGGGGATTCTATTTGAGGGACGAGCCGAATTCCTCTTTGTTCCCGGTATTGAAATCATCTGTCGAAGCCTTTGCGGAATGTTCGGATAAGATTGCTTTTGTAAATATCTTCCCGATGTATGCAAGTCAGGAGCAGCTCGGCAACCGGACTTACAATGAGCATGTTGTGCAGTTCCTCGATACAGTCAAGCCGAAATGGACTTCCGTTGATATATACCCCCTGAATGTCAACGGACTTTACGACGGATATTGCAAAAACCTTGATGAGTTCGCAACCCCCTGCCGTGAACGCGGTATCCCCTTCAGCGTATATCTGCAAAGCGTATCCTTTGCCGCTTCGAAACGCACCCCGTCAAGGAGGGATCTTGAATGGCAGGTATGGTGCATTAAATCCTTCGGTGCGGATGAGGCGATTTATTTCACCTATATGACACCATACAGCTCCGCCGAGGATTTCAAAGACGCGCTTATCGACCATAATCTCGAAAAAACCAACCGCTGGTTTTATGCTCAGGCGGTAAATTTCGAATTTGCCGTTTACGACGAAGCTTTCTCCCGCTATAAAAGGAATTTGGGTGCGTTTTCTGTAAATTCGGATGGCAGCACAAAATTCTTGAAATTCAATAATCAGTATGATGCCTCCGGATTTATAAAAGAAATAGAAACCGAATATCCGCTCCTTATCGGCTGCTTCGAGGGAGATAACGGCTCAAACGCTTTCACCGTTGTAAACTGCAACGATCTACAGCAGGATGAAAAAGCGGAGTTGAAGATCAATGTCGGAGCCTCTCTTACCGTTTGGCAGAACGGAGTGGCATCGATATTAAATCCGAATTCCGAGGGCTTCATAACGCTAATTCTTGACAACGGAGAAGGCGTGTTTTGTGAAATAAACGCCGAATAAACAAACAGAGTGTGATATATGTTTAAGACATACAAAAGACTGCTTAAATCAATCGGAAAGTATAAAACAGCTTCGCTTCTTGCGCCCGCAACTATCGCCTTTGAAGTCGTAATGGAAGTTATCATTCCGCTTTTGATGGCGAAACTGATCGACAACGGCGTAAACAAAGGCGATATGTCATATATACTGAGAATCGGAGCGATACTCGCCGGCTGCTGTATAATTTCGCTTTGCGGCGGAGTTCTTTCGGGCAGATTCGCAGCTGTCGCGTCTGCGGGTTTTGGGGCGAATCTCCGCCATGATATGTATAAAAATATCCAGACCTTTTCTTTCTCAAACATCGACAAATTCAGCACCGCATCAATCGTAACGCGGCTTACAACCGATGTTACCCGAGTCACGGACGCTTATCAGATGATGATAAGAACGGCAATCCGCGGTCCTCTGATGATGATCTTCTCGTTTGTAATGGCATTTAATATTCATCCCACGCTCACACTTGTTTATCTGGCTGTTGCGCCGCTTTTGGCAGTCGGTCTGCTGTTCATTGCAAAGACCGTTCATCCGGTTTTTGTAAGAGTTTTTAAAAGATATGACACGCTTAACCGCGTAGTTCAGGAGAATCTGCGCGGCATCAGGGTTGTCAAGTCTTTCGTCCGCGAAGATCACGAGCGTGAAAAATTTAATACCGTTTCAGACGACATCTATAAAGATTTCACTACCGCGGAAAAGCGCCTGGCTTTAAACGCGCCGATGATGCAGCTTTCTGTTAACACCTGCCTGCTTGTTATAGCATGGTTCGGCTCAAAGTATATAGTAAATTCCGGCGGTACCGCCATGACTACCGGTCAGCTTGTGTCGCTTACTTCATATACAATGCAGATTCTGATGAGTTTGATTATGCTCAGCTTTGTCTTTGTTATGATGACGATTTCTCGCGCTTCTTCCGAACGCATATACGAAATACTTGAAGAAAAAAGCGACATTGTCTCTCCCGACAACGGAATTTGCGATATCCCCGACGGCTCGGTTCAATTTGAGAATGTAAGCTTTTCATATTCGGAGAAAGCGGAAAAGCCGGTCCTTGATTGTATTAACCTTGATATCAAATCGGGTGAAACAATAGGTATCATTGGAATGACCGGTTCAGCGAAGACAAGCCTTGTGCAGCTTATACCACGTCTCTACGATACCACAAAAGGCATCGTCAAGGTCGGCGGAATTGATGTCCGCGATTATGACCTTGAAGCGCTGCGCGACGAGGTTTCAATGGTACTTCAGAAGAATCTGCTTTTCTCCGGAACGATAAAGGAAAATTTGCGCTGGGGAAACGAGAATGCTTCAGATGAGGAACTGGAAAGAGTCTGCCGTCTTGCCTGCGCCGACGAATTTATCCGTGAATTCAGTGACGGCTATGACAGTCATATTGAACAGGGAGGCGCAAATGTCTCGGGAGGTCAGAAGCAGCGTCTTTGTATCGCCCGCGCTCTTTTGAAAAAACCAAAGATACTTATCCTCGACGACTCTACTTCGGCGGTCGATACCCATACCGACGCAAAGATACGCAAGGCTTTAGCCGAAGAAACACCGGATACCACAAAAATTATCATCGCTCAGAGGGTCGCATCGGTTGAAGACGCCGACAGGATTATAGTAATGAACGACGGCAAGGTAGAAGCGTTCGGCTCTCATAATGAGCTGCTTGCAAATAATGAAATGTACCGCAACGTTTACGAATCTCAGATGAAGGGAAGTGGTTCTGTTGCATAAGGGTGGTTCTGTCCCGAAAAAGGAAAACATCCTCAAAAGACTCAGCCATAATCGCGGAACCGCGCTGAGATTGCTTTCTTATCTTGGGGATTATAAGCTCAGAGTTGCCGCCGTCGCTGCCTGTATAATAGTCAACGCTGCAGCCAGCGTAGCCGGTTCAATGTTTATGCGAATAGTTATTGATGATTTCGTCGAACCGATGCTCGTGAGCGGTTCACGGGATTTTTCCGGGCTTGCTTTTGCTATCCTCCGTCAGGCGCTTATATATGCAGTGGGAATTTTCTGCATCTTCATGTATAATCGGATAATGTGCACTATAACTCAAGCAATTCTTCGCGATATAAGAAATAATATGTTCGACCATATGCAGACCCTCCCGGTCAAATATTTTGATACAAACAGCTACGGCGATGTTATGAGCCGATATACCAACGATACCGACGCGCTGAGGATGATGATAAGTCGGGGAGTTCCACAGGTGTTCTCATCTGTAATAACGATAATATCAACTTTCGTTGCGATGTGCATAACTTCGATTCCGCTTACAATTTTTACATTGCTTAGCCTTACGGCAATGCTATGGGTAACAAAAGAGATAGCCAAAAATAGCCGTAAATATTTTGTCAGCCAGCAGAAGGCAATAGGCGAACTTGACGGTTATGTCGAGGAGATGATCAACGGTCAGAAGGTCGTCAAGATTTTCAATCATGAGAAGAAGGCTCAGGAGGGGTTTGACAAGCTAAACGAAGAGCTTAATGCCAATGTCTCAAAGGCAAATACCTTCGCTAACATCTTAGGACCCGCAAACAACAATTTAAGCCATCTTCAATATACATTGCTGGCAGTTTTAGGCGGCTTTCTTGCAATCAACGGAATAGGCGGCATGACTCTCGGCGGTATTGCCGCTTTCCTAAGTCTTTCCCGCAGTTTTGTTATGCCGATCGGCCAGGTATCGCAGCAGCTGAACTCAATTATTATCGCGCTTGCCGCCGGAGAGAGAATATTCAAACTGATTGATGAACCCTCCGAAACCAACGACGGATATGTGACTCTTGTCAATGCCGAAATCAACGCTGACGGTGAAATAAAGGAGAGCAGTTATCGCACCGGCAGATGGGCGTGGCGGCATCCGCATAAAGCGGACGGAAGCGTTACCTATAACGAGCTAAAGGGAGACGTAAGACTGATTGACGTCGACTTTGCATATGAGCCGGGCAAACCTGTTCTTCACGATATAAATATATACGCCGAACCAGGACAGAAGGTAGCCTTTGTCGGCGCAACAGGCGCCGGTAAAACAACCGTCACAAATCTTTTGAATCGCTTTTATGATGTAGATGACGGAAAGATCAGATACGACGGAATTAATATCAACAAAATAAAAAAAGCCGACCTGCGCCGTTCACTCGGTATGGTTCTTCAGGATGTCAACCTTTTTACCGGAACGGTCCTCGAAAATATCCGTTTCGGAAAGCTTGATGCGACCGATGAAGAGTGTATCGATGCGGCTAAACGCGCCAACGCGGACGGTTTTATAAGAATGTTGCCGGAAGGATATAACACCGTTCTCGAGGGCGACGGTTCCGGGCTTTCTCAAGGACAGCGTCAGCTGATATCAATCGCCCGCGCTGCGGTCGCTAACCCGCCGGTAATGATTCTTGACGAAGCGACCTCTTCTATCGACACTTCAACCGAAGCGGTTGTTCAAAGGGGAATGGACGCGCTGATGCAGGGAAGGACTGTCTTTGTCATCGCGCACAGGTTATCAACCGTCCGAAACTCCGATGTCATAATGGTGTTTGAAAATGGCAGGATTATCGAACGCGGCAGTCACGACAAGCTGATATCGGAGCAAGGGAAATATTGGCAGCTCTATACCGGCGTCTTCGAGCTTGAATAAAAACACAACCGTGAGTCTTACTCACGGTTGTTGCTGTTTATTGGTTATCCTTTTATTATTCGGATTCGGGATATGCAGCGATAGCATTAGCGACCTTATACATTTCTGCGAACTCAGCGGCTTTAGCGGCGCAGAAAGCGCGCATTTCAGCCTGCTCTTCGGCGGTGAAAGCGTCAAGATCTCCGGGCTTAAGGTTGTTCTTGTACATTCTGTCAAGGATGAGCGCGTAATTAATATCAAGCGAGATGATATCCGACTTTTGTTTGCAGACTACCAGCTTCGATTTTCCTTCAAGCAGCAAACGAACGGCTTCATAACCCATCCGAGAAGCAAGCACTCTGTCGCGCGGAGTGGGAATACCGCCGCGGAGGATATGAGCGGGACGGCAGAACTTCGTTTCAACACCGGTCGCGGCTTCAAGGCGCTTTGCAAAGTCTTCGCAGTAATTTTTAATGCCCTCTTCTTCTTTTTTAAACTTGACTCCCTCGGCTATGACGACGATAAAGCTGCGTTTGCCCTGATTCTTTGCATTTATGATATTCTCAAAAATCTCTTCTTCGGAATACGGGCATTCGCAGGTAAGGATTGCGGAGGCTCCCGCCGCTATTCCGGCTTCCAAGGCGATATAACCGGCATTGCGTCCCATCAGCTCTACAACGTTGCAGCGCGCGTGAGATTCGCAGGTATCGCGGAGCTTGTCTATAAGCTCGACGGCGGTATTGAGCGCAGTATCAAAACCTATCGATTCATCTGTTGCGGTTATATCGTTGTCTATCGTCGCCGGAAGTCCGATGCAGGGAATACCCCGGTTGGTAAGGTCGGTAGCGCCGCGGAAGGTTCCGTCACCGCCTATTGCGACTATACCGTCTATATTGTGGCGGCGGCAGGTAGCTATCGCTTTTGCCATCCCCTCTTCTGTTTTGAATTCGGGAGCGCGGGCAGATTTAAGCATTGTGGCGCCCTTGTCGATGATATTTGTTACGGCATACGCATCAAGCTTTATAAGCGAGCCTGGGAAGTGCGATTTCGGATCCGCGGGCAGATCATCCATTAATCCCTGAAATCCTTCATAAACGCCGTATACCTCAACACCTTGTTCAAGCGCGGCGCGGGCAACCGAACGAATCAAAGCGTTCATGCCGGGAGCATCGCCGCCGGAGGTAAGAACACCGATATTTCTGAATTTAGCCATAATAAAATCTCCTGAGAAAATTAATAACATTAATATAATAATACAAATCGGCTATAAAGTCAAGCAGATATTGTATCGAAGATGTGTATCCTTTGTAGGAAAGTTATTTTCAGCCCTCGCTTGCGATTGACCTTAAAAGCGCGGAAAGTATCCCCTGATGCGCATAACTGAGTGTTTTGCGGTCTATTACCCGGATACCCAAGTCTGCGGCGCGCTGACTGAAATAAGGCTCAGAAGAGGCGTCACCCATTGTCATAAGTACCGCAGTGGTATCGCAGCCGCCGAAACGGGAAGATAAAGTGCGTATTTCATTGAGAGCAGATGCAGAAGGAATGCTCAGTTTACATGAGATAAACAGCGATTTCGGCCATTTGACAGCCACGCAGTCGATCTCATTATATGTTGTCCCTGCTTTGCCGGCTTCGTGAGCCATCCAGTTTACAATAACCGAAGCGGCGCAGTCGTCGAAAAAATCCGCTTCCCGACAGCAGACCCAGCAGATAAGCTCAAGCCATACTCCGGCATCTGATAGCAGCGCTGGCATCTTCGAGTTGGTAAATTCAAACGAAACCATCGGTTTTTTATATTTGAAGTTTGTAATGATTCCGGCTGCGTTAAGTTTGCGCAGGATGCGCATATTCGCCTGAAGCTTGTCTTTTCCCGTGCGTTTTACCGACGAGGGATATCGGATGTTCTCCGGATAGCCGGCGTTTTTGGCAGATGAAGCGGCTGCCTGAAGCCAGGCGGTAAAGCGCGTCCAGCCTGACATATGCTGTAAAAATATCTCCCAAATCGCTTTGATTGTATCGGTCCAAGCGACAATCTCATCAGGGGCAATTCTTCCGAAGCCTTCAACCTTTGCACCGGCGATTTCAAAGAGCTCGGGAATTGTAATCGTAGGTCTCGGCAGATTTTCCCGAACAAAACTTGCGTATTTTACATTCTTAAAACGCCGGTTTTCAAAGTCATAGGAAATCACCGGAACCCGATATTCGGCGCATAACATGCCTGCGGCGAAAGCAGCGGCTTCTCCGCCTCCCGTTATATCAATGGTTCCCCCTCCGGTAACTCTGAAGATCCGGTTCAGCTTATCATAAATAGCCTTCTGGTCTTCCATGTCGGCGGAAAGGAAGATAACAGAGCATTGGGGAAGTCTTCTTTTGATAAATGAACGGATTCCTTTTATAATTCCTCCGCCGGTATTCAGTCCGCATAGATATATAAGTCTTTTCGGGCAAAAGGTCTGAGGCGCTAAGACATTGTCTGCCGGTCTTGCGTCCAAAAGCTCAATGAGAGTTTCCATGTTGCAAGGGATTTTTTCAAAGTGCGTATTGTTCTATAAATCTGACAATAGGTGAAGGATCTTTTAATGAATGAGGATGATGAGCGCATCCGGGTTTCGTAATCATCTGAACTTTTCCGCCGAAAGACCGGAAGCGCTTGTCCATGATATTTACGTTTTCTGACGGCGGAACATCGGTGTCTGCGTCTCCGATCACCATAATAAGCGGTATTCCGGATTTTGCTACGGTTTCGGCTTTATCGAGCGGATTTTCACGGAACATCATGGCGGTCTCATCATTCAGTCCGTACCATTTCATGCATTCCTTCCATTCTTTAGGGCTGGTTTTTGCCGACCCTATCCCTCCCGGCCAGGATCGGATATCAAGAACCGGAGCATCAAGATACAGAGCGGAAACATTGTCGGGATATTTAGCAGCGAAATTGAAAGCGTAAAGTGCGCCGCGTGAAAATCCGAACAGAACTGCGCGGTCGTATAGAGCAAAAGAATCAGTTACAGTCTCATGAAACTTCTTGAACATCTCAATACTTTCCGGGCAGCCATACATATCTGAACAATTATGGTAAGCAAGATACCATCCCCGCTCAAGCAGCGCCATATCCGCCGAATCAAAAGCGCCAAAGAACTCCGCCCGCCAAACCCAGCGGCGGTCTTCTCTCGGCTTTTTGGGAACGACAATATAAGATTCGCGGTTATCCACCTTGAAGTCTATTTTTTGATGTTCCTTCCAATATGACTGAGTTATTGTTATTGCCATGATGTACCTCGTTTAATTGTATCAAATGATAAACAGATTATATTCATCTTAGAAAATTTTTTAAGCGATAGTTATAAAATGAATTTATTCAACATTAATATTATAACGCCTTTTGGATATATTTTCAAGAGGAAATAAGACAAAATACTTGAAAATATCCTCCGGTAATGGTAAAATATCTATAAGGAATTTTATTTACTTAAAAGCGATGTGAAATATCGAAAAAATAACACGACAATCCAGAGGATAGAGAGGTTAGAAATGGAATACAAACTTTTAAATGACGGCGGAGTTGAGAGTCTGATGAAAATTCCTCTTCGCGGCAGCGCCGATGTCATAGTTGCAGGGGGCGGAGTCGCCGGCTGCGCTGCTGCTCTCGAAGCTGCAAGACACGGCTGTTCGGTTATTCTGTTTGAAAAATCGATGATGCTGGGGGGACTGGCGACGCTCGGTCTGGTGAATTGGTTTGTACCGATGGATGACGGTAAAGGCCGTCAGGTAATTTTCGGAATGGCGGAAGAGTTTCTCCGGCTATCGATAAAATACGGTTACGGCGATGTCAATCCCGGGTGGAAAAATGGGATATACGAAGGAAAAAGCGAACCGCCGCCACGATACTGCACCGGCTTTTCAGCGGATATTTTTGCGCTATGCCTTACCGAGCTTTTAAACTCTGCCGGAGTTGAGCTTAGATTTGACACCTCCGCTGCCGATATTGTAACCCGCGAAGAAAACGGCGCGGTAGTTTCCGACGGTGTAATAATCTATGATAAATCCGGTTTAGGTTTCTATAAATCAAAAGTTGTCGTCGATGTTACCGGTGATGCGGATTTGTTATATAAAATGGGCGCTCCGACTTTGAAACGCGGCAATTATGATTCGTATTTCGGTAAAGTCATAAACATGGACAGTATAAAAAAAGCACTCGAATCCGGCAATATCGGCAATATTTACCGCGGAGTCTCGGGCGGACATTCAAACTTATACGGACACGGACATCCGATCGATATGCCGCTGTTTGACGGTACCGATGCCAATGATATTTCAAGATACACGGTATCAAGCCAGATACGAATGCTTGAAAAACTCAAAAAAGACGACCGACTTTCAAGGGATCTCGTTCAGATTCCCGGTATGGTAAATTTCCGTGCGACAAGACGGCTGGACGGAGACGCCACGCTTCGCCCCGAGGATTCCTGGATAAGGTATGACGACTCGATAGGTGCGATCTGTGATTTCGACGGACGCGAATACCTTTATGAAGTGCGTTACGGCGTACTTGTAAAAACCGGCTTCGACGGTATAATAACCGCCGGCAGAACAGCTTCGGGAGACGGATACGGCTGGGACGTTCTGAGAGTTATTCCGCCGGCAATAATAACCGGTCAGGCTGCCGGACTTGCCGCTGCCGAGTCGGTAAAGAACAAAAGCCGCATCTGGGAGCCGGATATCCGTAAGCTGCAGAATATACTCGAAAGAGAAAATGTAAAAATTCATAATTAACAGGACGGATTTAATAAAAGGTATTGGTATTCCTATATCCTGCCCTTACTGCCTATCTTATAGACAGTGTCGGTTTGTTATAAAATAATACGGAGTGGATAATATTCCCCCATCAGCACGGGGCTTTTGTTTGAGACTGATATGAGTAGATTTTGGGAGGTAAGACCGCTCGCGACGGTATGCGGAGCATTCTTTCTGTCATCTGTCGCCGCTTATCTGCTGCCCGGATATGCGGCAGCGATTGTTGCCGGCATACTGGGATTGTTTGCTGCGACGCTTTTTGTAAAACCGCTTAGAGCGCGCATCCGCCGGACGGTTCTTCCCGCAGTCTTGTTGGCATCTTCGCTTGCTTTTGGCGTATCGGCTCTTTATTTTGGCATATTCTGCGGCAAAATCGCCGAGTATAAGAGTTCAGAGCATGAAATTACCGGTGTCGTTTATGAAGTTCAGTCGGAAAATGTTTATAGCGGACGTTATAAACTCAACGTTCGGTCTGTAAACGGAAAGAAAGCCCGTTTTAAAGCGCTGCTGTATACAACATATAACGCAGCTCTTTCCGACGGCGACGAGATTTCGGTTAATGCGGTCGGTTCTGACATATCAGCCTACACAAGATATTTCGATTATAAAACTTACGCCCGTTCGCAAGGAATCGAGATAGCCTTTGAAAACAACGTTCCCGGCTCAATCGTGTTTATCGGAAGTGAAAGGGGAGGACCTCTTTATCTGCTTAGGGAACTGAACCGCAGCATAGCAAAAGCGCTTTCGCAATATTTTGAAGGCGATCGTCTCGGTCTCGTGTCCGCTCTGATATTAGGGGATCGCTCGGAGCTTTCTGACGCAGTCAAACGAGATTTTACAAGAGCCGGATTGCCGCATATGCTCGCAATTTCCGGAATGCACCTTTCAGTAATAATAACGCTGCTATCCGCTTTCCTTGACTTTTGCAGGATAGGCGCCATAGGAAAGCGGACGCTGCTGTTTGTTTCGATACTCTTTTATATGCTGCTTACCGGAATGCCGGCTTCGGTTGTCCGCGCTTCGCTTATGTTTTTCATCGCCTTGGCAGCGCAAGCGCTTATGAGAGTGGCTGACCCTGTTACATCTCTCCTTTTTTCCGGCGCTTTGATGCTTCTTGTTTCTCCGGCGGCAGTTGTAGATATCGGTTTTCTGCTTTCGTTTACCACAACGCTCGGAATAACCACTTTAGGCGCTGCTTTTTCGGAGAAAATCAAAGCGCTTGGAAACAAAAACGACAAAACCGGCTCCGGACGTATAGTTTTGACAGAACTGCTTTCGGGTCTTGTAAACATAAGCTGTACTTTCTCGGCGATACTCTTTTCGCTGCCTGTTGTCTGGATATTTTTCGGCAGGATTTCACTTGTTTCCGTTATTACAAATCTGATTTTCGAATATCCTCTGGCAATAATAATCAGTCTTTCGGCAACGATTACCGTTTTTCTTCCGATAAAGCCGCTCTGCATATTGCTGGCGGTTCCTGCAAACGGTCTTTTGCAGGCAACTCTTGACGGAGTTAGATTCTTCGGTCGATTACGCGGAGTTATGGTATCGCTGAATTACGCCTTTTTTCCTGTGATTGTCGCGATATTCATCGCCGCGGTTATAATTTTGCTTGCGCTGAAAAAGTTGTCGTTGAAATCCTTTTCGCTTATATGTATCGGCGCTTTTGCAATCTATCTCGGCGGAGCGGGTATTTACGAGCTTGCCGCAAGTACCTCTATGCGCGCCGTATATCAACCGGTCGGAAAAAACGATATTATCTGCATCCGAACCGCTGGAGCTACTCTCGTCATTGATTCAAGCGACGGCTCAAAAAAAGATATTCAGATCGCCGACGGTCTTTTAAGCGAATATTTCCACAGCTGCGATATAGATATTTTCGTATTGACCCACCTTCACGTAAGATCTGTTTCGCAGGTTGCATATCTCCTTGACCGCTGTCGGGTGGAAACTGTTCTGCTTCCCTCGCCTTATAACGAAGCTACTGAAGGTATTACTGCCGAAATTGAGGTTGCCGCTAAAAACCGCGGTGTTTTTATAGATTATTTCACTACGAATGAAGACTGCGTAATAAAAACCGGCAATCTAAAAATCGAAATTGCCGCGATATCATTTACCGGCGGATCGTCGCATCCGACGATTTCATTTTCCGCGGGGTATGACGGAGAGTTGCTGTATGTCGGCTCTTCGTCGGCAAATACCGCACAGTCTGATTTCATTGACGAAAAGATTTCCGCATGCTCCGCTCTTATTCTCGGCAGACACGGACCGAAACAAAAACGTCCCCCTCTTATTTCACCAAAAGGTGTTGAGCTCAGATATCTCATTTGCGGCGGCAGCTGGGACTGGCTTGGAGATTGTATTGACTTATACGGAAAAGAACCGATAATAGCAGACGACGAAACCCCGGTGCTGATTACAATCAAAAACTAACTTTTTTCAGTTGATTTGCAGTCAAAGTTCACATGAATTGTATTGAAATCAGTTAATATTATCTGTAAAATATTAGTAATACAACAATTAATATGAGGAGTATGCGCCGATGCAGTTATTAAAGAAGACCATCGCCGAGGGAATTACGCTAAATGTGATACCCGCGGATAAATTTAAAACCGACCGCATATCGGTCAATTTTCTGACGCCGCTCGACCCGGAAAAAGCGGCTTTAAATGCGTTGCTTGTCAAGGTGCTAAGCCGCGGAACGAAAAGCTGGCCGGATATGAAATCACTTTCTCGGGCGCTTGACGACATTTATGGCACCAACCTTTCGGATTACAACTACAAAAGAGGGGAAACCCAGATTTTCGGTTTCAGTCTGGGTATGTTGAAAAGCGAATATGCAGTCGATGACACCGACATAATATCGGAAGCTTTAAGAATCCTTTCCGAGGTATTGTTCTCTCCGGCGCTTGAAAACGGCGGTTTAAGGACGGATTATGTCGAAGCCGAGAAGAAAAACCTTATCGATGATATAAAAGCCAGAATCAACAACAAGAGTGGCTGGGCGCTTGAGCGCTGTGTTGAAGAAATGTGCGCTGGAGAGCGCCACTCGGTTTCCGTTACCGGAACTATCGAGCAAGTCGAAAAGATAAAACCGGAGGACTTGACGAAGCATTACAAGAATATCTTCAGGAACTGTCGGATAGAGATTTTTTATGTAGGCGACGCCGACATTGATCGCATATACGGTCTTATGAAAAATCTTATGACGCCTTTAAGCGACGGAGTTAAAGCTCCTGCATTATCAGTCGATGTAAAGCGCAAAGCCGAGAATGAACCAAAGGAAATAACAGAAGACATATTGGCAAAGCAAGGGAAGCTGGTTTTGGGCTTCCGTTCCGGATCTGTCCTTGAAGACCCCGATTATCATATGTTTAAAATTTTCTGCGAGCTCTACGGCGGTTCGCCGACCTGTAAGCTTTTTGAAAACGTCAGAGAAAGGTTGAGCCTATGCTATTACTGCTGGGCCAGTAATGAGGCTTTTAAAGGCATAATGTTGGTCTCATCGGGAATTGAGAACACCGACAAGGATAAAGCGCAGGACGAGATTCTCCGCCAGCTCAAGCTGGTAGCCGAAGGCGATTTTAGCGAAGAAGAACTCGAAAACGCGAAACTCTCGCTCTGCAATGGTTATAAGGAGATATACGACCAAAAAGGCTCCCTTGAGGCTTGGTATTTGGGTCGTTTGCTTGCCGGTCGCGAGGATTCTCCGCTCGAGAATGTCGATAAGATAATGAAGGTCACAAGGGAAGAGGTAATGCAAAAGGCCGCAGGAGTTTCCCTTGATACAGTTTATTTCATGCACGGAACCGAAAAAGCCGACGCGGCAGAAGAAGGAGAAGAAGAGGATGTTTCTGACTAATACTGTTTTTAAGGTCAAGGAAAACCCGTATTTAAAAGAAAAATACTATTATATACACCACAAAAGCGGACTTGATGTCTATGTTTTTCCGAAAAAGATGAGCGTCTCATACGCAATTTTCGGTACCCGCTACGGTTCCATCGACAACAAATTCAGACTTAAAGGCGACGCCGAATACACCGAAGTGCCGGACGGAATAGCTCATTTTCTCGAACACAAGATGTTCGAAAACGAAGACGGAGTCGACACATTCAAGCGATATGCCAAATACGGCGCCTCCGCAAACGCTTACACGAGCTTTCAGCTCACCGCGTATCTTTTCTCCTGTACATCGAATTTCTACGAAAATCTCGATATCCTGCTTGATTTTGTAACTCATCCGTATTTTACCCCCGAAACCGTCGCAAAAGAGCAGGGAATAATAGCGCAGGAAATACGTATGCGCGAAGACAGACCCGGAAATGTGCTGATATTCGATCTGCTTAAAAACATGTATGCCCGCAACAGCGTCCGCAAAGAGATCGCCGGAACCGTCGAGTCGATATCAAAGATAACGGCTGATATTCTTTATCGCTGCTACAATGTATTCTATAATCTCAACAATATGTCCCTCTGCGTCTGCGGCGACATAGATCCCGAAAAGGTTCTGGCAGTCTGCGATTCGGTGCTTTTGGCAAGCCCTGACATTGAGATTGAAAGGTGTCGCGAGCCTGAAAAGCCGGAAGTTTACCGTTCCCGCTCCGAAAGGAAGATGAAGGTTGCTCGTCCTATGTTCGATATCGGAATAAAAAACACCGACATACCGGAGGACGGAACTGAGCGGATGAAAGGCTCCGCCGTCATGAGCATAGTTTCGGATATGCTTTTCGGCTCCAGTTCCGATTTCTTCAACGAGCTGTATGAAGAGGGACTGCTTTCAAATAACCTCAGTCTTTGGAGCGAAAATAACCGCGACTTCAGTTTCTTTACCCTTGGCGGCGAAGCTGATGAGCCGGAAAAGATATTTGAGCGCTTCACTTCGCATATGGAAAAAATCAAGTCCGAAGGACTCGACGAAAAGCAATTTGCGAGCTTTAAGCGAGTTCAGGTTGCAAACACTGTCCGCGGTTTTGAATCTACCTCAAGTATAGCAAATGGTTTTCTTAACAGCGTTTTCGACGGCGGCGATATTCTTGATTACGCCGATATTTTAGGTAAAGTTACCGTTGAAGACGCAAATTCGCTGATACGAAGAATTTTTGCCGAGCGGAATTACGCCATGAGCGTTGTCCGCCCGGTTGACAATTGACACTCGGGAGTGATCAAATGACAAGCATTATCTCTTTCCCCGGACTCGGAATCGAGGGTTTTTCGGTAAATACCGTCGCCTTTTCGCTGTTCGGCCGTAATATTACATGGTACGGAATAATAATCACTCTGGGAATTATCGTTGCGGTTACGATTGCATTCCTTCGTTCAAAAAAAGAAGGAGTCGTAGCCGATGATATTCTCGACCTTGCCATTTACTGCGTTATCTTCGGCGTTATAGGCGCGCGTCTTTATTATGTAATAATGAAGCGTGAAAATTTCAATAGTTTTTACGATGTAATTGCTATATGGAACGGCGGACTCGCCATTTACGGCGGGATCATTGCAGGTTTCATTACCGGCTTTGTTATCACTAAGATCAAAAAGATGAATGTCAGAAAGCTTTTTGACGTCGGCGCTCCGTCAGTTATGATAGGTCAGGCTATCGGCCGCTGGGGTAACTTCATCAACGCCGAGGCGTATGGCACTGAAACTACGCTTCCATGGAGGATGGGTATTCAGAATATTTATAATCCGGAGACTATTTATGTGCATCCTACTTTTTTGTATGAATCTCTCTGGAACCTTATCGGTTTTATTCTGATAAACATCTTTTATAATAAAAAGAAATTCGACGGCGAGGTTTTCCTTTGGTATGTCAGCTGGTATGGTTTCGGAAGGATGTTTATCGAAGGACTGAGAACCGACAGTCTCTATGTCGGATCCGTCAGGATTTCACAGCTGGTAGCAATACTCTCCTGCGCCGTTGGCGTTGCTCTTATTATACTTATGAGGTATAAAAATCGCGATAATCCGAATGCGGTCGCAAAATATGCCTATCTGTATCAGTCTGACGACAATCCCGAAGTTGTCGCTGTCGAAACTGAAAAACAAAGCAGCGAAAAGATAAAGACTGCGAAAGAAGAGCCTAAATCTACCAAAGCTGACGGTGAATCTGTTGAAAAACCTACACCAAACGACTCTGACGGCTCTGAAGACAAGACTGAGATAAAAGACGAGGAAAAAAAGGACGAGGCAGAATGAAAATAATAGACGGCAAAGCCATATCAATGGCAATCAGAGAAGAGATTGCCGCCGAAGTAGCGGAGATGAAAGAGAAGCCGGGACTTGCGGTTGTAATAGTCGGAGACGATCCCGCTTCAAAGGTATATGTCCGCAATAAACATAAAGCTTGCGAGGATACGGGTATATATTCGGAAGTGCATGAACTTCCGGCAGACACCTCTCAAGAGAAGCTTCTATCTCTTATCGACAAACTCAACGCTGATGAAAAAATCAACGGCATTCTCGTTCAGCTGCCGCTTCCGAAGGGACTGTCAGAAGACGAGGTTATCGCAAGGATAGATCCCAAAAAAGATGTCGACGCATTCAGCGCTTCCAACGTCGGTCATATTATGCTCGGTGATCCTGTATTCCTGCCATGCACTCCTGCGGGTGTGATGGAGCTTTTAAAGCGCAGCGGAATTGAGGTCAAAGGTAAGAACTGCGTTGTGGTAGGCCGATCAAATATAGTCGGCAAGCCGATGGCGATGCTGCTTTTGAAAGCCGACGGCACCGTAACTATCTGTCATTCAAAAACCCGGAATTTAGCCGAGATAACAGCAAAGGCAGATATTCTTGTTGTTGCGATCGGTCGCGCCAAATTCATAACTGCGGATATGGTAAGCGAAGGAGCGGTTGTGATAGACGTCGGAATGAACCGCGATGAAAACAATAAGCTTTGCGGAGACGTCGATTTCGCTTCTGTCAGCGAAAAGGCATCGTATATAACTCCGGTTCCCGGCGGCGTCGGACCTATGACAATAACCATGCTGCTCAAAAATACCATAACGGCTTTCAGGCTTCAGCGGGGAGAATTACAATGAAAATAACGGAGGGCTTTCAGCTCTCCGTTTTTTACAAGAATTATACCCTAAAATGATATAGATGCTTTGAAATCACGAAATAAAGTAATATTAATAAGCATACTGTTTGAGTTGCTTGACAAAAACAAACGATTGTGCTATAATCAGATGTATTAATTGATAAAACAATATAAATTACATACAACACTTAGATATAAATGCGTTTCGGAAATATTGAACTAAAAAACGGAATTTCATTAGCTCCGATGGCTGGCGTTACCGATAGGGCATACCGGGAAATAATGCGGGAGTTCGGCTGTGAATATGCCGTAACTGAAATGATTTCCGCAAAAGCGCTTGAATTCGGCTCAAATAAAACATCGGAATTGGCGGAATTTTCCTCGTTCGACCGCCCCGTCGCAATACAGCTTTTCGGCTCCGACCCGGCGATAATGGCGTCAGCTGCGGCGCGAATAGAACAAACCTTCCGACCCGATGCCATCGACATAAACATGGGCTGTCCAATGAAGAAAATTGTTTCCAACGGCGAAGGTTCAGCGCTTATGAGGTGTCCCGATACTGCGGGAAAGATAGTAAAATCGGTTAAAGCATCGGTTAAAATTCCGGTGACGGTTAAAATCAGAACCGGCTGGGATGAAAACGACAAAAACGCCGTCGATTTCGCAAAGATGCTTGAAGACTCCGGCGCCGATCTTATCGCAATACACGGACGAACAAGAATGCAGTTCTATGAAGGTAATGTTGATTTAGAAACGATACGCGAAGTGAAAAAAGCGGTCGGAATACCGATTTTCGGAAACGGCAGCGTAATGTCAGCAAGCGATTATAAGCGCATGAAAGATTTTACCGGCTGTGATGGTGTTATGATAGCAAGAGGCAGCCGGGGGAACCCCTGGATATTCCGTGAAATATCTGATTTCTGTGAAAACAAAGATTATAAGCCTCCGGAAATATCCGAAAAGCTCGATACCATACATAAACATATGTCCCTTATGTATGGTTACAAAGGCTCAAAAGGCATTATCGAAGCGCGGCAACAGCTTGCGTGGTATTTTAAAGGTTTCAGGGGCGCAGCCTCTCTGCGTAAGAAAGCGGTAACTGTTGAGAGCTTCAGCGATATTGAAAGACTCATAGAAAGCATTCCTATTGAAGAACAAATAATATGCTGAAAACAAATTGAGATGAACGACGAGAATTATAACGAAAATGAATTGGTAAATAAAGCCCGAAAGGGTGACGGCGATGCATTCGGTCAACTGATGCATCGCTACAATTCGTTCATTTATAATGTCGTTATAGGTCTCGTAAAAAACCAATACGACGCACAGGATATAACACAGGAGTCTTTTTTCAAAGCCTACCGCTCTCTCGGTTCCTTCCGCGGAGACAGCAAATTCTCGTCATGGCTTTACAGGATTGCCGTTAATACCGCAAAGGACTTTATTCGCTCCGCTTCGAGACGTCGCACCCTTCCGCTTGAACCGGAAAGCGACGACGATGACTTGCCTCCGATGCAGATAAAAGACGATTCTCCCATGAGCGAGCCTCAGGAAGTTCTCGAAGCCGAAGAAAGAAAAAACGCAGTAAGAAAAGCGATTTCCCGCCTTTCGGATAACCATCGTGAAATTATTATTATGAGAGATATTGAAGGATATTCGTATGAGGAAATCGGTGAAATACTGAACCTTGAACTCGGAACCGTAAAAAGCCGAATTAACAGAGCAAGAAACGCAGTGAAAGAAGAACTTATAAAAATGAAAATAATTTAAACGGAACTTTCCCGATTTCATGCCGTCTATAAAGTATAAGATAACATTAATTATATTTCCATGAGGTTAAAATTTATGACTTGCAAACAAGTCGAAGCCCTGATTCCGGATTTTATCTGCGGTGATCTTGAAGGTGACGAGCTTGATATAGTCAGAATTCATATAGAGGAATGTTCCGATTGCGCAAAAGCTGCCGAACTGTTTAAATCCACTATATTTCTGATTAAAGAATCAGCTTACACTCCGCCGGAAGAAATCGAAATCAATGTTAAAAACAGAATAACTGAGTATAATAAAAGGCAAAAAATTGTCCGGTTAGCGATGAGATACACCGCTGTTGCCGCTGTCGCTGCAATTATACTTTCGGTCACTTTATCAAGGCTGCCGAAAATGGGTATGAAATCCACAATGCCCGAGAGTTCGAAAGATTATCAGGCAGCTGCGGAGATGTATTCCGAAGATATTGATATGGCGAGCGGTAAAAGCGACGACTCTGTTATTCCCGAAGCAAATCAGATCGCTCCTCGCGCCGCAATGATGGCGCCGGCGCAACAAGCTGTGCCGGAAGAAGAAACCCCGACAGCTAAATCTGAACCCGAACTCGCGGCCGAAGAAGCCACGGCAGCCGAAGCTGCGCTCGTACCAAAAGCTGCGCCCGCGCCGGAAGAAGAAGCTTTTGGCATAATGACATATGGACTGAATATATCTCAAGAAAGTGCCGATGAAGCAGTTGAAGAAGATTTTTCTGATGTACCGGTTGTCGAATATTTTGTTTCTCAAGATGAAGGCAGCTATGAGTCATATTATTACTCGGGAGATATTCAACCCTGCGCTTTGTATGCAATGCCAACCCCGGTACTTGTAAGACCTAACGCTGACGGCGCGGAGTATCTTATTAAAAACTATTCGCCCGGATTTGAGGGAAAAATATTCGCCATTTACACAACCGGAAATGAACTTCAAGAAGATCCGGTGTTGACGCGTAAATTTAACAAAATAGAAAATGAAGGGTTTAATTTATATTTTGCGAAAAATACAATCGATGTTTTAGAGGCGGTCGGTCGTGCGTCAGGCGGCAACTATCCGTTGAGCGGCGCCGAAAGCGCTGTCAAGGCAGACGGAAATATGTATATTATAATCCTTGAATTTTTTAAATACAAATAAAAAATCAGCGCTGAAAATTAATAAAATAGAAGGCGGAAATTCCCGCCTTCTTATTGATTTCGAAATATAATAGTAGTATAATGTAAAGTAATTTGCTGAGAGGAGGGATTAATTATGGATTTAGGCGGTCTTTTCAGCGATTTATTTGACACGCCGCTGTCTGAAAAGCAAAAAAAAGCGCTTAAATGGTTCGAAGCTTTTTTGCTTATTCTTTTGTTGAATATAGTATCCAAGCTTCTTGCATCTGCGATCACTCTTTGTACCAGGGGCGTTTATGATATGCTGAGCGGCGCCACTTATACAAACAGCGAAATGAGGCTTGATATAACATACGCGCTTACCTTTCCGATCAATTTGGCGCTGGTTTTTTTCTCTATCGTAATCAGACGATCAAGATTTCAATGGGATGAAAACATTGATACATGGACCCCTGCAAGAAAAGGTTTTTTTATCAGACATCTTACGGCATACGCTGTATATTCGCTTATAACCGATATATATTATGCGGTTGTCGGAGTATATAATGTATATAATCGGACAAAATTTGTTCCGGGAATGAAAATCGATGTGGCAACCATGACCGAACCCTGGTGGATAGCGAATTTCTTCGCTCCGCAAGCGGCGCTGTTCAGAGTGACAAGAAAATTGGAACCATACAGTCTCACTATTGGTATAGTTTTGAATATCGTTTTATTCACCGTAGTGCTTTATTGGGCGTGTTATAGGAAAAGCAAAAAGGAGCGGCTTTTTGCAGCAAACGCTAAAGATAAAAACAAATCCTGAATATGAAGGCGAAAATAAAAAGGAGCGGTTATAACACTCCTTTTTTATTTTTTACGTAATTGATATTGGTGAGAATCACCCGAAAAACACTTGATTTCGCCACCGCGTTATGGTATTATAACTTTTGAAAAACTCGGTATTGAGAAATAAATATGAGGTAAAATAATGATAAAGCTTACAATTAATCCGAACGAGCGGATAATTCCGGTATCACCGGGATGCGCTCTTCGCGAAGATTGGCTGATTATGCATGATCCGGAGGATCGAGGACGCGACGAGGGCTGGCAGTTGTATGGTCTGCCAGAGGAAGCGCTGCCGGCAGTGGTGCCTTCTCTTGTAAACATGTATTACCCCGATGGCTTCGGTGTGGCGTGGTATTCATTGTGCTTTACAGTCCGACTCGAAGATGACGATGGGCTTGACTGTTTGCTGCGTTTCGGTATGGCTGAGTACTGGTGTGAAGTCTGGCTTAACGGGCAGTTTGCCGGATATCACCGCGGCAGCGAGGATCCTTTCACCATCGACATAACAAGGTTTGTTGATCGAGGCGCTCCGAACAGGCTGGTGATACGTCTGAGCAAACCTCATGATGAACCGATGAACAACCTGACACTTGAACAAATTCCCCATCGGAATCAACGCCGTCACGACCACTGTCCAGGTTCTCAGCAAAATGTCTTCGGTTTGCGTGAGGAAATAATTCTGCTTCAGCCGCCAAAAGTACGTGTGAGCGATTTGTATATTTACGGCGACATTAAATCATGCTGTATTAAAGCTCGGGCTGAGGTGTATAACGGCACGTCCAAGCGACAAAAAATCAGAATTTCCGCAGATGCCGGACTCAAACGCACCGGTATGGTCATGTCACGAGTATCCGAAAAACACGAAGTTCCTCCCGGGAAGACGGTAATACCATTCGATCTCCCAATTGCGGATTTACGGCTTTGGAGCCTCGAAGACCCGAATCTGTATTTTGTGAACCTCTCGCTGAAAAGTACGGTTAAGAAAAAGAGATATACTCACAAACTCACCGGCAGAACCGGTTTTCGTGACTTCAGAGTGGGCGAAGATGGGTATTTCCGGCTCAATGGAAAGCGTATCTTTCTGCGCGGCGCACATAGCGGCAATAATTTCCCCTATGGTATTCAGCTGTGCTGTGATCCGGATTTGATGCGGCGCGACTTTGATATGGCGAAAACCGCCGGAATAAACTGTGTGCGTTTCATTTCAGGTTATTCGCAGACCGAACAGCTTGACTATTGTGATGAAATCGGACTTCTTGTATATCAGGAACCTATTTCATCCTGGATGCTGCAGGATTCCCCGATGGCAAAGGAGCTCTACCTTGAAAACCTATACTCGCTGGTAAAGCGTGACCGTTCTCACCCTTCGGTGGTTATCTGGGGACTGCTGAACGAAACTCCTGCAAACGAGCCGTTCGGCATGGCTTTCGAGGCGGCTAAAGATTGTCTCGATGAGCTGACCGAAATTGACAATACCCGTCTTATCCTGCTGAACAGCGGGCGCTTTGACGGATATCGAGGCGTCGGTTCCTTATGTAATCCCGGCGCACAAAGCTGGCAGTGCATCTGGAACGAAGAAGAGGAAGGATCCAACGAGAAGATAGATTATCGCCCCGGAGATCCGGGCGGACTCTTCCGCCGTATGGGCGATATGCACGCCTATCCCACATTTCCTATTTCATGGGAGGACATACTGCTGCTTCGCGAATACGGCGATGAAGGCAAGGCAATATTCATATCAGAATTTGGCATCGGTTCATTGTTCGATGTAGTCACTCTCAGCCGACGGTATGAACAGGAGTGCATACCGACCGACGCTCCCGACTATCGCTGGATAAGGATGATGTATGACGGATTCATGGCTGACTATGATAAGTACCGACTTTATGACATTTACCCATTTCCACAGGATATGATGCGTCACAGCGCGCTGCTGCACAGTCGTCAGCGCAGGATAACCTTCAACATTGTTCGGGCAAATCCCCGTTACTGCGGATACAGCATCACAGGTTTGCTGGATCACGCAATATGCGGCGAGGGACTATGGACAATCTTCCGCGAGTATAAACCGGGTGCTGCGGAAGCTCTTGCAGATGGCCTGGCTCCGCTGAAATGGTGTCTTTTTGTCAATCCGACACATGTTTACTCCGGTCGTCCCTTCACGATAGAAGGTATACTCGCCGACGAGGATATTCTCGCCGACTGTAAATATGAGGCAACAGTAAGAATTTTCGGCGCATGCGGAAATGTCTGGGAGAAGACTTATAATTTCCGAAATATCCTTCCCCGCGCGGGTCTTTCGATTCCGGTATTTTCGGAGGAATTGACTCTTGAGCTTGAAACCGGGACTTACGAGCTTTGCGTCGAATTGACTGAAGGCGCTGCTGCCACCGACGGGCGTATGACTTTTCATGTCACAAACCCCGCCGATATGCCGAAGCCCATCGGAATAATCGGGGCTTACGGGCTGCCCGAAAACATAACGGCGCTACTTGAGACTCAAGGAGTGATCATCGACACCTCGGATGAATTTGACAAAAACTCGGTGATTCTCGTTTGTAATGTCGCTGTCGATGACCGTGAAGCTGTATGGAAAAAACTTTACACCGCCGCCGAATCGGGAGCAACCGTGTTAGCCTTATCGCCTGAAGACTTTACCGAAGGTGACCGATACGTCTGCCGCAGATATAACCGAGAGTGGCTCTACCATAAGGAGTATGTTGCATTGCGCCATCCATACTTCGACTCAATACCGGCATATGGCATAATGGACAGCGAATATTTTGGCAGATTGCTGAACGGCATCGCTTTTCTTGACGGAGAAGAACCGGATGAAGTTGCCGCCTGCTGTCTCGGCACCGGCATGAACACTACGTCCACCGGATATGACGGCGGTTTCAACATAGGACGCTACAAATTAGGAGCCGGCTCCCTGGTTGTCAACAGTCTTGATATTCCGGGGCAAATCGGACGCAATCCCGCTGCGGACCTGTTGCTGTTAAACATGCTGCGGCATCATATGGAGAGCTGACCGAAAAGCTGAAAAAAGTACACAATATTGACGGAGCGGGGACTTCCGCTCCCTTTTCTCTCATTTAACTTCACATATGTTCAATATATTAACATAGAAAGAACGAAACTTAAATTTAATTTTTCCCTTGACAAGTCCCGTAAAAAGTGATATAATAGTAAAGCTGTCCCTCATCGGGGGCCTATGGGTCTCACCAGATGCATTAGGACATGATCCTTGAAAATTGAACAGCAGCAAGCGTAAAAAATACTACAAAGCTAAGAAGTCAATTCTTTTTAATTTGAAAGAGAATCAGACAGTAATTTTGCAAAAGCCGAATCAAATTCGAATAGATATGAAAACATATATATAAGAGTTTGATCCTGGCTCAGGATTAACGCTGGCGGCGTGCATAACACATTCAAGTCGAACGGAGACAAA
>JAAZIU010000001.1 GCA_012800735.1 Clostridiales bacterium
AAAATATCAACAGTAAAACGACAAATGACATCAGAGTTTTTTTCATTATATTGGCACTCCGGTTTTAATACCTTTACGGTACCGAAATATTTTCGCTCCCGAAGCAATTACTCCGGGAGCGAAAGGAAATCGGTTATTTATTATTTGCGCTTCTTTATTACAACTGCGCAGCCGAGCGCAGCGACAGCGGCGATAATCGCTACCGAAGCGATATCGGATGTCTGAACGGCAGCGGCGGGTGCAGCGGGAGCGGCTTCGGCAACCGGAGCAGGTTCGGCAGCGGGAGCTTCCTCGGCAGGAGCTTCTTCGGCGGGAGCTTCTTCAACCGGAGGAGTGAGCATTGCGCCGATTACGATATAGTCGTAAAGCTCGGCGGTCCAGGACATGGAGTTGAGAGAAGACGGGGTCATCCACTGAACCTGGCTCATATCGTCGTCATAGCGGTCGTTGATCTGGTTCTGGAATCCGACCTTTGTGCCTTCGGCTACATTCAGCGGAATTCCGAATTCAAGGATATAACCGCCGCTGACTTCCTTGGCGGCATACTTGAACTGATCGCCGACGGCATCAGGACCGTAATCGGCAAGACCGTTCTGGTCATAAACGCACGGCCAGCCGGAAACGTCGATACGATACTGCATAACATCGGTCGACTCGTCGCTGTTGGTGATATTGATGAAAACTTCGACGGACTCGGTTTCCCAGGGGGTGCCGGTCTGTTTGTCAGGGTCCGGAGGGAAAAGCTGCGGGTCGGTGACTTCTATATACTCATAGAGCCAGCCGTCTTTATAAAGCAGCCAACCGGTACCGGAGGTGCCGGTTTCGTCCTGACCTTCAGAGAGCGGACGACTGATATCGAGTTTAAGTCCGGAATCATAGATGTCATCTTTAACGGCGTCTACAACGATATCCGCGTAAGACTGCGGAACATCGCCCAGAGAAGCGCCGTCTGCGGCAGCAATTACCGGAATCGCAAGAATTGACAGCGCAAGCAGAGCTGCCATTGCCAATGCAAGTTTTTTCATAGATATACTCCTTTAATTCAGTTAATATGGTGCTACTTATATTATACATTTCCTTTGAGTTTTTTTCAATAGGCAATAATTCCGAATTATAGTATCTCGATATTGTGTAATATGTAAAAAGTGCCCAAAAAACATCGAATAAAATGTCGTTTTTATTTAAAAAATAGATAACAATGAGGTTATTATATTGAAGTATAATTATAACAAGTCTGTTTTGTCAAATAAAGTCGGATATTTACAGCCATATCCGGTATGAATATAGCATCGCCGTCGATTGCGAGGCAATAGAGGATTAGAGACTTAAAGAAAGGATATAGATATGGAAAACACTCTGATAATTGTCGTTGCTCTTTTGTTCGTGGTAACAGCCGCCGCCGCTGTCGTCGTATATTTTTTGAAAAAAGCCGGAATTATAAGCCCGGCAGTCGACCCGCATTCGGAAAATCGGTTAAATATGGATGGCACCATCCCCGACGGAACGATTCCGGAGGGCGCACCCCCGAAAGAGGAAAGCGGTGAAGAAGCTGACGAAGATAACTCCGAAAAAACCGCCGAAGAGGAAAAACAACCCGTCTGATTTACCGTTGCGTATCGGTAAATCATATACCGCCGCGACAGATTATTGTCGCGGCGGTATTTTTTGAGTTGTTTGTATTATCTTGCCCGAAATGTGGTTATTATCCGCGCTTCCTCGCTGCCTTTTCTTCTTCCCAGCGACGGGCAACCTTTTCATAGACAGAAGCGGGGATATCCGGAGTGCCGTTTACCGAAGTCGGAAGAAGCATATCTCCGGCGACCGACGGAATTGTGCAGGCGGTGTCGTTTCTCCATTTGTCCCTGATTGACTTGTCGCGGAGGTCGGGAATCAGCTTTGATGCTCCGCCGTCAAGTATTGACTGATAGGCGAAATGTCCCGGCAGGAACATATCGAGAGCTTCGTAGACGTCTATTGTGTCGGCGTCTTCGTCGCCGTTGATCTTTTTGACAAAGTTATACATTGAATAGAAGTCGGAGCCGCCGTGGCCGAAGTTTGCGCTGCTTTCCTTGAGCCGTTCGGACGGGACGTAATCCTTGAAATGGCTGTTGCCTTCCGTCCAGTAAGCTTCCTCGACATCGTCGTAGTTTACGTAAAGCCGGTCGACGTGACCTGCGCGGGCGTCCTCGCGCGCGCATTCCATTCTGCCCTTGGAGCCGTAAACGGTGTACCAGACGGAATTCTTATAAAGACCGCCGTGGATGCTCTTGACGATTCCGCCGTTTTCGAGGGTTACCATCTCGATTCCGAAAAGTCCGGACTTTGAGCCGTGGTTAAATCTGCGTTCGGCCTTTAATCCTTCAAATCCGATAACGCTTACCGGGCGAAGTCCGGTGATGTGGATTATCGGTCCCAATGAATGGGTGCAGTAGAAGGTGGAATACATATTGTTGCGCCAGTGATCCGGCTCGCCGTAGGTAATCGAATGCCAGATGGGAGCGCAGTTGTGGATATATTCTCCCTCGCCGTATTCAAATTCGCCGATTACCCCCTCGCGGTAAAGCCGGCGCATTTCCATCGGAGCCTGCATATAGCAGTAGTTTTCGCCGTAAGCGTAGACAAGTCCGGTTGACTCAACGGTTTCGACAAGCTCGACCGCTTCTTTCATCGTTTGTACCGGCAGAACTTCGGAAAAGACATGCAGTCCCTGCTTCAGCGCCTTAATAGCGAAAGGCGCATGTTCGTTCGCATAGTTCGCAAGAACGACGGCGTCCATACCGTCATGGCGGATAAAGTCATCGTAGGACTCATAATAAGCTATGTCGAGACCTTCAAGGGCTTTTCTCTGGTTGTCGAGTACCTCGGGATTTTTGTCGCAGATGGCGACGAGTTCGGCGTCGCTTGCATTGCGACAGTAGTTTATCATTGAGCTGCCGCGGTAGCCGCCTATAACTCCTATCCTGATTTTTGCTTTCTCTTTCATTGCAATTCCTCCGCAGTTTTCTTATATATGATTTATATGGCATTTGGAACCGAAATAATTATAACACAAAGCGGCGGCGTTTACAATAGTTTGCGATAAAAAAATGATTTTGAAATCAGATGCGGCCGAACTGCCGGTCCATCGCCCGGCGGGTCATCTCATAGCTGACGGGACGGCCGTGCGGGCATACTTTTATCTTCGGGTCGCAGAGCAGCCGCTCGACTATCGCCGAAAGCTCCATTTCGTCATAGGCGCGTCCGCCTTTTACAGCCGCTTTGCAGGACGCCTGAAACAGCGCTTTGTCAAAATACTCCGCCCTCGCGGTGTCGGTATTTCCGGTAGCTCCGAGCATATCCGCCGCAAGCGACGCAAGCATATCCGCCGCGGCCTCGCTTTCAAGCTGCGCGGGATAACTCAGCATTTCGGCAGCGTGGGCAGCCGTATCGATTTTCCAGGAAAAACCCAGCGACATTATCTCGTCCCGATTTGCTTCAAGCGCGGCGGCTTCTTCTGTCGTAAGCGGCACCGGAATCGGCAGCAGCATTATCTGTGACGGAGGGTTTGCCGAGCGCATATTCTCTTTCATCGTCTCGAAAATTATCCGCTCATGCGCCGCGTGCTGATCGACAACCAGCACCCTGTCGGAAAGTTCGGCGAAGATATAGCAGTTGAATGCAGTTCCCAGAATTCTGAAAAACGGCGGTTTTGTATATGGGGATTCTTCAGCCTTTATCGGTGCGGCTTGTTCACCCGTCTGTAATTCCGGCGCAGAAGATATCTTTGCGGCAGATTTAAAATCAGCTGCCGGAATTGAGGCGGAGGTTATAATATCCTCGCTGCCGGAAAGAAAATCAAGCGGCTGTTCGGCGGGTTTGGCAGCACCTGATTCACGGGAACTGTATGCGACCGTCCTGAATTCATCCGTCTTTATTTCGGATTTTATCGCGGCGGAGGGTGACTGAGCCGCAGAGGCAGGTTTGACTTCGTCGATCTCTTCAAGGCTTATCCGTTCGACGGGCTTCGGGTCGCCGTCGGTGTCGTTTACCCGGTCGTATACCGGAACGAAGGCGTTCCTCATCCGGACATCATCCGCCGTTTTCGCGGTCGCGGCGAATTTAAGCTCCGGACGTTCGATATCCCGGATCAAAGCGTTCTTTACCGCGCAGTAAACCGCGTCGAAAATCGCACGGTCGTCGGAAAACTTGACCTCCAACTTAGCGGGATGAACGTTTACATCGACAAACGCCGGCATCATGTTTATCATCAGCACGCAGGAGGGGAAACGCTCATGCGGGATATAGCTGTCGAAAGCGTTTTCAAGCGCGGCGGCGGCGGTACGGCATTTGACGTACCTGCCGTTTATAAAGAAATTTTGCAGATTGCGGTTGCCGCGGCTGGTCGACGGATCGCCGACAAAACCGCTGACAGTTATTCCCGTCGTCGTATAATCGACAGGGATAAGCTTCTTTGCAAAATCCCGCCCGAGTACGGCGTAAATGGCGTCGTAAAGCTTGCCGTCGCCTGCGGTCTGGAATCGGAGCGTGCCGTCGGTGATGAATTTTATCGAAATCTCAGGATGCGACAGCGCTATCTTTTCGACTACGGCGGCGGCTGCGGCGGTCTCCGCCCGGTCGCTTTTGAGAAACTTGCGGCGCGCAGGAACGGCGGCAAAAAGCTCCTCGCAGATAATCGTAGTGCCGTCCGGACAGCCTATCGTGTCGACGGATACAATCTCGCCGTTGTCGACGGTAAGCTGCGCGCCGAATTTGTTTTTCCTGACCTTCGACATTATCCGCAGCTTTGAAACCGAAGAAATGGCGGCGAGCGCCTCTCCTCTGAAGCCCAAAGTGGCGATAGAGTTGAGATCCGCCTCCGTCCTTATCTTTGACGTCGCGTGCCGCTTGATCGCGAGAGGCAGATCCGCGCTTTCAATTCCGGAGCCGTTGTCGGTCACCCGCATAAAGGTAGTGCCGCCGTTTTTAATCTCGGCGGTAATCGACGTCGCGCCGGCGTCGATGCTGTTCTCCAGCATTTCCTTTATCGCGGACGCGGGACGGTCGACCACCTCGCCGGCGGCTATAAGGTTGGCGACATAATTGTCTAAAATGATAATATGGGACATAATTCAATTTGCGCGAAAAATCGCATATAAAATCAGTTGAGGCGTCATTTCCCGCCCGCTTTCGATATCTCGTTTTTCAACTCAAAAAGCAGGTTCATCGCCTCAATCGGGCTTATCGTGTTAATATCGGTAAGTCGCAGTTTTTCGACTATCTGCCGCGCCAAAACATCTTCAAAGCTAAGCGTATTTTCGGTTTCCGGCTTCTTTTTGGCGGCAGCGGAAACTTTTGGCATATCTCCGTTTTCAAGACCGGTAAGTACCGTCTTCGCCCGTTTGATTATCTCCGCCGGAACTCCGGCAAGACCGGCGACTTCGATTCCGTAGCTGTCGTCGGTAGCGCCGCGGACTATCTTTCGCAGGAAGATGATATCATCTCCCTTTTTCCTTGCGGCGATGTTGTAATTTACCACACCCTCGAATTCGTCTTCCAGTCGGGTAAGCTCATGATAATGCGTCGCAAACAGTGTCCGCGCGCCCAATTTCCGGCTTAAAGTGTATTCGGCGACGGCGCGAGCGATTGCCAGACTGTCGAAAGTAGAAGTGCCGCGTCCGATCTCGTCGTATATTATAAGCGAGCGCTTCGTTGCGGTTTTCAGGATATTTGCGACTTCCATCATCTCAAGCATGAAAGTTGACTGACCGGCGGCGAGATCGTCCGACGCTCCGACGCGGGTAAAAATCTTGTCGGCTATCCCTATCTCGGCGTCCGCAGCGGGGACAAAAGAGCCTATCTGCGCCATTATGGTGATAAGCGCGACTTGACGCATATAAGTCGATTTTCCCGCCATATTCGGACCGGTTATAAGCAAAAGGCGGTTGTGACCGGTGTCAAGTTCGGTGTCGTTCGGGACGAAATAGCTGTCCGGGACGAATTTTTCCACCACCGGATGCCGCCCGTCTTTTATTGAAATCCGCTCCTCATAAGTAACATAAGGTCTTACATAATTATTCTCCGCAGCGACGACGGCGAGCGAGCAGTATACGTCAAGCAGCGCAAGCAGCATCGCCGATCTCTGTACCCGCTTAACTTCAGCCGCAACTCTTTCCCGGACCGAGCAGAAAACTTCGTATTCAAGCGCGGCTATCTTCTCCGAGGCGGTAAGGACGGTGTTTTCGGCGTCTTTCAATTCCTGAGTTATATATCTTTCCGAGCCGACAAGCGTCTGCTTGCGGATATAATCCTCCGGCGCTTTGTCGGTATAAGACTTCGATATCTCGATATAATATCCGAAAACACGGTTATATCCGACTTTAAGTTTCGGGATGCCGGTGCGTTTCCGTTCGCGTTCTTCAATTCCGGCCATCAATTCCTTGCCGCCGTTGCGTATATCGCGAAGCGCGTCAAGGTCTTGATTGAATCCCGGTTTTATCACCCCGCCCTCCCGCAAAAGAAAAGGCGGCTCCTCGACTATCGCCGAGTCGATAAGCTCGTATATGTCGGTAAGTTCGTCAAGCTCTTCAAAAATTCTTTGAAGCTCCTGAGAGGCGCAGCCGGATATAAGTCTGCGCAGCTTCGGTATCGCCGTCGCAGCCGCCGCAACCGCTCTTAAATCCCGACCTGTCGCGGTGCCGTAAACGACTTTAGACATCAGCCGCTCAATATCCGGGACCGATTTTAGCTCCGCCGCAACCTCCGATCGCATCACTGCGGAAGAATAAAGCTCGGCGACTGCCGACTGGCGGAGATTAATCTCGTTTACGTTCATCAGCGGCATTTCCACCCACTTGCGGAGCAGTCTTGCGCCCATCGACGTCGAGGTTCGGTCGAGAACCCAAAGCAGCGTGCCTTTCTTTTCCCGGGTGCGCATCGTTTCGGTAAGCTCAAGGTTGCGACGGGTCGATGTGTCAATCTGCATGAATCGGCCGTCCGAATAAACGTTAAGACTTTTCAGATATGAAACATCCAGCTTCTGGGTGTCGCGGATATAGTCGAGCAGAGCGCCGACGGAGCAGATAAGCGCGGCGTCATTCCTACGGCTTTCGTCAAGCTGATCGGCGAAGACAGCCGTTACCGCTTCGTATGACTTTGTAAGGTCAAAGCGGATATGTTCTCCTTCCCAGACAAGCGCGCCGAGCCGGTCTTTGAGGTATTTTGCCACCTCCGGCTCATCTTCCGCGGTAAAATCAAGCAGCACCTCCGCGGGTTTGTAGGTGTCGATCTCATTTATCAGCCTTGTCCGGCTGTCGGAACGGCTCATGCCGGTAAAGCTTATTGCCGAGATATCTCCGGTCGATATATCGATAAAGGCTACGGCAGATTCGTCTCCGTCGGTCGATATTGCGGCGAGGTAGTTGTTTTTGCTCCCTGTCATCGCGTCCGGATCGGTCACCGTACCGGGGGTTACTATCCGCGTGACTTCCCGTTTTACCAGTCCTTTTGCAAGCGCCGGGTCTTCGACCTGATCGCAGACGACGACCTTGTAACCTTTATCGACCAGACGGCTGATATAGGTATCGGCGGCGTGATAGGGAACGCCGCACATAGGAGCGCGCTCCGGCTCGCCGCAGTCCTTTCCGGTAAGGGTAAGCTCAAGCTCTGCCGAAACCAGCTTCGCGTCGTCGTAGAACATCTCGAAAAAGTCGCCGACCCGGAATAAAAGTATCGAGTCTGTATATTCTGCCTTTATATCGAGATATTGCTGCATCATCGGTGTAACGGCCATAAAAAACCTCAAAACAGTGAATTTACGCGGTATTCTGATATTTTATTACAATGATTACAGCCCTCTGACAGAGAAAAAACAGCTCTGTCAGAAGGCAGATTTCAAGCGTTGTCGTCCGTCAGCGGCAGCCGCCGCAGGCGGAGCAGTCGTGGGCGCAGGGGCGCTCGCCGGTTATCTGAAATGTGATTTCCTCGTTTACATCGCTCATCAGCTCGTCAAGAGCCTCTTTTGCGGCGGCATATTCGGTGTAAGTCGGATTGTCCATTATCCGCTGATAAATTTCTTCGGTACGATCGTAAATCGTATTCATCAGGTCTTCGTCCGGCTGATCCTTGTCCTGCTCCTCGGCTATCGCGGCGCGCATGGTGTTGTATTCTGCCACGAGCTGCTGAAGCTCTCTGTCTTCGTCGAATTTCTTGTCGGCAGCCTCATAAGCCGCAACGCGGGGGTCCTGCTTTATCAGCTTTCCGAGTTCTCCTGCCATTTTAATGATATCCATAGTGTAAAAGCCTTTCCGCGCCTTTGGCGCATATGTTTTTTATAATATATAATATATTAATTACTTTAATCGGAAGGGATGAGTTCCCCGTAAAGCGCGTATGTTTCGCTGCGGACGATGCGGACGTGAGCCGTGCTGCCGATAATGCAGTCGGGACCCTCGAAGTGCACCGCCTTTCCCCTGTCCGTCCTGCCGGTCAGACGGGTGTCGTCGGTCTTTGACTTGCCTTCAACCAACACCTCAAGGATCTTTCCCTCAAATCCCCGATTGAATTCAAGCTCTATCTCGGCTTGAAGATCGGTAAGACGGGTATATCTCTCGCTTTTAACGGGATAAGGAATTTGCGGCATATCCGCCGCCTTAGTTCCGCGCCTTTTGCTGTAAATGAAGCTGTATATGTTGTCGAACCGCGCAAGCCGCAGAATATCAAGCGTCTCGGAAAAATCCTCCTCGGTCTCGCCGGGGAAGCCGACGATGATATCGGTGGTAAGCGCGATATCCGGAACGACCTCTCTTACCGCCTTTACGAGCGAAAGATAAGTATCCCTTGTGTATCCTCGGTTCATGCGCTTTAAAATCCTGTCGGAGCCCGACTGCAGCGGCAGATGCAGCGCTCGCGCAAGTTTCGGATTGGAACCTAACTCAGCTATCAGCGCCGGGGTAAGATCCTTAGGATGGCTTGTCATAAACCTAAGCTTGAAATCTCCCTCGATTTTCGCCGCGTCTCGCAGCAGATCGGCAAATCCGTAGTCGTCATAAAGTCCGCGTCCGTAGCTGTTTACGTTCTGACCCAGAAGGGTAATATCCCGCGCGCCGGCTTTTACTGCTTCTTCAAGTTCCCGGAGAACATCTTCGCGCAGGCGGCTGCGCTCCCGCCCCCTGACATACGGCACGACGCAGTAGGAGCAAAAATTATTGCATCCGTACATCACGTTTATCCACACCCTATATTTATCGGCGCGGATTTGAGGAAGCCCTTCGGCGACGATACCGCGGCTGCCGATACCGGGTTCAATCACCCGTTCTCCGGTTTTCAGCCGCTCAAGAAGTATCTCCGGAAACCTCCAGAGTTCGGAGGTCCCGAACAATATATCAACATAAGTGAATTTCTTTTTTATATCTTCGGAGATATGCGACTGAGTTACCATGCAGCCGCAAAGGCCGATTATCAAATCCGGGTTTTTCTTTTTTTCCGCTTTTACCCGCCCGGTAAGCGAAAGCGCCCGCGATTCGGCGTGCTCCCGCACCGCGCAGGTATTTATAAGCACGAGGTCCGCTCCGGCAACTCCGTCGCAAAGGTCGTAGCCCATCCGGCTCACCATTCCTGCAAGGATCTCGGAATCAGCCTCGTTCTGCTGGCATCCGAAAGTCCGGATGAAGGCGCGGCGGCGTCCTCCGGCAGCTAAATCTGCGTTTATTGCCGCGGCTTCGTCCATAAAGTCATACTGCCGCGCGATTTCCGCTTCGGTTATTCTTTTCGCCATATGTATCCTTTTAATATTTTATAAAATATCCTTCGTCTCCGAAAAGACGCTGTCCGCTATCGTCGATTATAAAGGCGGTCTTAAAAATCCCCGGCTGTTCGCCTAAAAGCAAGTCAGGTGTCTCTCCCCTGCTGTTCATTACAAACAGAGCGGTTGAGAGCGCGTCGCCAATAGCGCCGGATTCGGTGAAAACTACGGCGCTTTGAGTGTCCGTGACGGGATATCCGGTCTGCGGGTCAAATATATGACAGTATCGGACGCCGTCCGACTCAAAATATCGCTCGTAGTCTCCGGAAACCGCTATATATCCGTCGGTAATTTTAAAACAGCCGACTGTTTCATCGCCGGTTTCCGGGCGGGGAGAGCGAATTCCTATCTTCCACGGCGAGCCGTCGCTTTTGCCGCCCGCGACTCCGATATTGCCGCCGAAGCTAACCATTATATGTTGTCCGCCGCGGGATTTCAGAAACTCCACCGTCTGTTCAAGCGCCCATCCTTTTGCGATGCCGCCGAGGGAAAGCCTGAGTTCGGGAAGCGATTTTTCAACGAAAAATTCCCCGCTGGCTTCATAAATCGTAAGATTTTCAAATCCGCTCAAAGCAAGCGCCGCTTTTATCTCCGATTCGTCCGGGATAAAATCCCCTTTGTTCGGTATATCCCACAATTCGACAAGCGCGCCTATCGTTATATCGCAAGCTCCGCCGGAGCAGACTCCGCTTGACAGGACATAAATCTCAAGTCCGGTTTTTACGACAGAGTAAAATTCGCGGGAAACCTTGCCGCCGACCGCCGATTCGTTCCAGCGATAAAGTTCGCTTTCCGAATTTTTAAAATCAAATATCAGCTCCCATGAGCGGATAAGCGCCGCCGCTTCGTCGAGATCGGTTTCGGTTATTCCGTCCGAGCTTATGTCAATCACGGTATTCATGGCAAATAAACTGCGGCTTAAGGCCCCGTCCGATCTGCCGGAACATCCGGTAACCGCAAAAAGCAGCACCGATACAAGCAGAAACGCCGAAACCTGCAATTTAAAGCTTTTCAATTCCGGTCTTCCTCCGATTTTCCGCTTCATAAACAGCTTTATTTACCGCCCGGCAGATAATGCCGGTAAATGAGCCGAAGATAAGCGAGGCAAAGAGCAGCCAGGGCAGATAAGCAAATACCGCCGCGCTCGAAAAGATGACAGCCGCCGCTAAAAGCTGTCCTATGTTGTGCATAGCCGCGCTTGCAATCGAGATGCCGAGTTCGGAGACATGTTTTCTTAAAAAAGCGTAAAAAACGGCGACGACAATATACGAAAGCGTACCGCCCGCAAGCGAAAACCAGAAGGTAGCCGGCGAGCCGAACAAAAGAGCGGAAATGCTGATTCTGAGTATCTGAAGAAAGAGGGCGGCTGTCGGGGAAACAAGCTCAAAGCAGACTAAAAGAGCAATATTGGCGAGTCCCAACTTGAATCCGGGAAGGGGCAGAGGGAGCGGAACGAATGATTCGAGATATGACAGCATCAGCGCCGCGCCCAAAAGCATCGCCGTTCGGCTGAGTTTTGCCGTGGAAGATATTCCTTTATCCTGCGACGCAGTCATAATCTCCCCCCTCTTTTTCTCCGCCGATGCTTATTATGATATGTCCCGGCAGACAGACTATTGTCTCGCCGGGGCGGTCTATCTTTCCTTTGTTTACGCAAAGCCGGTCGGGGCATCCGCTGTCGGCGGCGAAGACAGAGCCGTCCTCTATGACGACCGTCATGACTATGCCGTCCGCTCCCTCAACGCAAAACTCGGCGTCTTCAAAAAGGCTGCGGACAGAGACGCCGCCGGGAGAAGTTATATTTACCGTATTTCCCGCTTTATTTCCGGGCAGCGTCAGGAGAAACGACAGCGCTGCCGCCAAAACCACGGCGGCTATTACTATATAATCCCCAAAAAGCGGCTTCTCTCGGAGCGGCTTTATCTTCCGCATAGAAAATTCACCATGTGTATCTGGACTTATTAACCAATATGTGATATAATACTGTTAGATAACTAATTTAATTTATTCGTTTGTCAAACTATTTTTAGGGAGTGATTTCGTTTGGAAAAGACAACTTCCCGCCGGCTGCAAAGCGCGATTTTGCTTACCTTCTGCGCTTTTATCTGGGGAACGACTTTCATCGCGCAAAAACAGGGCTCCGACTGCGTCGGCCCTTTTACCTTCAACTGCCTCCGCTCGCTTATGAGCGCGGTTTGTCTTACCCCGCTTGCGATATTTGTAAACCTCAGAATTCACAACGAGCGCACCGAGGGACTGTCCTTATCAAGACGCGCGTTCGCGGCGGATAAGTCGCCGTCGACGGTGCTGCTGAGCGGTCTGCTCTGCGGTTTGGTGCTTTTTGTAGCGATGAATTTTCAACAGTCGGGGCTTGAAGGCAGTTCCGCCGGGAAGTCGGCTTTCCTATCCTCTATATATATCCTTATAGTTCCGATTTTAAATTTTCTGCTCTTCCGGCAAAAAACGGGACGCGGCATATTGGCCTCTCTCGCGATAGCCGTCGTCGGGCTTTACCTGCTTTGCGTAAAGGCGGGGGAAAACTTCGCGCTTGTTCCCTCCGACGCGATGCTGCTCACCTGCGCCGCGGTATTCGCTTTGCATATAGTGCTGGTAGGTCGTTTTGCCGGCAGAATAAACGGAATAATGCTTTCCTGCCTGCAATTCTGGACGGTAGCCGTTATGTCGTCGGTGCCGATGCTGATTTTCGAGCGTCCCGAGCCTGCGATGATCCGGATGGCTTTGGGATCGATAGCGTACGCTGGTATTCTTTCCGGAGCCGTCGCATATACCTTGCAGATAATCGGCCAGCAGCACAGCGATCCGACCGTCGCCTCAATGGTAATGAGCCTTGAATCGGTTTTCTCCGCCGTCTCCGGAGCTATAATACTGCATGAGCGGATGAACACAAGGGAGATTATAGGCTGTATTTTGATATTCGCAAGTATTATTCTCTCTCAGCTCAGCTTCAGCGGCTTTAAGCGCAAAAAAGCCTGACTCCTTGCCGGCTCAATCCGAGCCGGTTTTTTATTCCTCATCCGCGCTCTTTAAGCGGGCATAAGTCGCCATCAGCTTTTTCGTTCCGGCGTCGTCGAAAGCGATCTCATAAAGCGCGTCCCGTCCCATCTCGCGGGCGGAAAGAACGGTACCGAGACCGAAGGTCGGGTGTTTTACCCTGTCCCCGACAGAGAAGCTGTCGTAATCGGCGTTGCCTTTCTTCTGATTCATTATCAGCTCCGGCTTTGCCGTCATTTCATGGCTCATCTTTTTTCGGCGAGCGGCTGCGGCTGTCGGTCGCGGCGGCTTTTCCGCTTCCGATTCCACTACTTCATCAGGCATCTCTCCGACAAAGCGGGAGATGGGGTTGTATTGCGAGCGGCCGAACAGCATCCTTTCGCGGGCGTGTATCATAAAAAGCCGCTCTTTTGCTCTCGTTATCGCGACATAAGCGAGCCGCCGTTCCTCCTCCAGCTCCTCCGGATACATCGCCGACTGAAGTCCCGGGAAAATTCCTTCTTCCATTCCGGGCAGGAAGACCACAGGAAATTCAAGTCCCTTGGCGGAGTGAATTGTCATCAGGGTAACCGCGTCGGCTTCGGCGTCGTAGTTGTCTATGTCGGTTACAAGCGAGATTTCCTCAAGAAAAGTTTCAAGTCCCGAATCTTCCGGGTCATGAGTCGACTCAAACTCTAACGCGTTTGTAATAAGCTCCTGAATATTCTGAAGCCGGTCGATAGCGTCCGTCCCCGAATTCATAAGCATATCGCGGTAGCCGGACATATCTATTACCAGCTCAACCAATTTTGAAAGCGTCTCTGCGCGGCTTTTTTCGCGGAGCGCCTCGATGAGCGCGGCAAATTCCGCAAGCTTTGGCGCCGCCCTTTGAATCGCGGTATATTTGTCTGCCCGACAGATAACGTCGAACATGCTCAACCCTTCGGTTCTTGCGATTGACTCGACCGCCGCCACCGTAGTTTCGCCTATCTTGCGTTTCGGTTCGTTTATAATCCGCTTGAGGCGCAGATTGTCCGCAGGATTGGCAACGACGCAGAGATAAGCTAAAATGTCCTTAATTTCCTTGCGTTCGTAGAAACGCAGCCCGCCCAAAACCCGATAAGGCACGCCGGAGCGCCCGAGCGCCTGCTCGATGCTGTTCGACTGGGCGTTCATCCGATAAAGCACCGCGAAATCGGAATATTTCCGCCCGGGTGTTTTATTCATCAGCTCCTCTATGCGGAGGGCGATGAATCTCCCTTCCTCTCCCTGAGTTTCCACCTTTTTGACGCGGATTTTTTCTCCCTCGCCGTTTTCCGTCCAAAGCTCCTTGCCTTTGCGGTTCTCGTTGTTGCAGATAACGGCGTTGGCGGCGTCGAGGATATTCTGGGTCGAGCGGTAGTTCTGCTCTAATTTAACGACGCGGGCGTTTTCAAGATCTCGGTCGAAATTAAGGATATTTTCAATGGTCGCTCCGCGGAATTTATAGATAGACTGGTCGTCGTCTCCGACAACCATCAGGTTTTTGTAATAATCGGAGAGCAGGCGGATCATCTCAAACTGAGCGCGGTTGGTGTCCTGATATTCGTCGACGGATACATACTTAAAGCGGCGCTGATAATAACTCCTCGCGTCTTCGTCACGCCGCAGCAGCACGACGGTTTGCATGATTATGTCGTCAAAATCGACGACATTGGATTCCCTCATCCTCCGCTGATATTCGGCGTAAATTCGGGATATTTGCAATTTCTTATAATCTTTGCCGGCTTCTTCTTCATAAGCTTCCGGCGTCATCAGCCGGTCCTTTGCGCGGCTTATCTCGGTCATGACGCTTTTTGCCGGAAAATTTTTCTCGTCGATGTTGAGATCCTTTGTGCAGGCGGTTATCAGCCGCTTTGTGTCGTCGGTGTCGTAGATTGAAAAACGGGGTTGATATCCGACCCGCTCGCCGTAACGGCGGAGAATCCTGACTCCGACGGAATGGAAAGTTCCCGCCCAGATTTCCTCCGCCTTTTCGGATAAAGTACGCTCAAGGCGGGCTTTCATCTCGTTCGCCGCCTTGTTTGTAAAGGTTATCGCAAGCATCGCCCACGGCGGACAGGGCATAACGGCGTATTCTGAAAGCAACTCGGCCGCATCTTCGGGAGAAATATCCGAATCGGCGGCGGCGCAGAGCCGCTCTGTGGTCTCATCGTCTGCCCGTGTTTCGGCTGAAGCGTAATAAAGGTCGCCGAAGCGGATGATATGGCTTATCCGGTTGACAAGCACGGTAGTTTTACCGGAACCGGCGCCGGCTAAAACAAGCAGCGGACCGTTTACGCAATAAACCGCCTCTCTTTGTCGGTCATTCAGCTCGCCGTATATCTTTTCGTCAAACAATCTGCGAACCGCGGCGCAATACCGGCTTTCGGGCGTATCCGCTTTCCCTCGCTTGTTTGTTCGATTTATCTGCATCTGAGGTATTCCTCCTGTTCGCGCTCATCTGAACGCCGCCGACTGCAAACGGCGGCGAGCGGCGAATTTTTCCATTTTAAATATATATCATTAATATTATATACTTTTATTCTTATTCTTTCAAGCGGATTATATTAATTTTTGCCCTGCGGCGCTAAATCACAGCGGCGAAACAGATAGTAAATACTTGTGTCACAAAATGAGATTATAATATTATTGTTCGAAAATGAATTTTTAAAAAAGGCAGGTACTGACATGACAATCAGCTATCCCGTGCGTTTGAATTATATTTACAAAGAAGCGGTCTGGGGCGGCGACCGCATGAAAACCCTTTTCGGCTTTGATTCGGGACTCCCGCATCAGGCGGAGGGCTGGGCGCTTACCGTCCGCGATGACGGGGAAAACACCCTTGCGCAGGGGAAGCTTACCGGCGCGCCGCTAAGCGAAGGCGATTCATCGGCGAAAAAAGAAGATTTCCCGCTGCTGATAAAATACATCGACGCCGGAGACAAGCTTTCGATACAGGTGCATCCCGCGAAAACCGAGTTTTGGTATATTGTAGACTGCGCCCCCGATTCCTGGCTTATTTACGGTCAGAACGGCGATTATACCGAAGAGCAGCTCCGCGCTGCGCTCAAGCGCGGAGAGCTTGAAAGCTGCCTCCGACGCCAGCCGGTAAAGCCGGGAGAGTGCTACTTCATCCCGACCGGACTGACGCACGCTATCGGTAATGATATACTCATCGCCGAGATACAGGAAAACTCAAACATTACCTACCGTGTTTACGACTACGACCGCCCCGGAATCGACGGCCGTCCCCGCGAGCTGCATACCGATAAAGCTTTCTCGGTAATGAAGAACTTTTCGGAGGAAGAGCTTGAATCGCTGCGTTTCTCCGTCCCTTATGAGCTGCCGGAAGAACAGAGGGAAACATCGGCGGTCCTCGCTTCCTGCAATGAATTTACGGTAGTAAAGCACGCCCTCATAGATCCGCTCACGGAACCGATTGCGATAAAAGCCGGCGGGGAATTTTCCCATCTGTTGATAATCGGCGGTGAAGGCGCAATAAACGGCGAGCCGTGCAAAGCGGGGGAGAGCTGGTATATCCCGTCAGCTGCGGGAGAGGTATGGCTGACCCCGAAAAAAGAGCTTATAATACTCGAAAGCTTCAAACTTCCGGGAAACTCTTTATAAACAGAGGCAAACCATAGTTAACGTGTTTTAAATGATGTGAAATATTTGTAAAACTGCGCTTATTATTATTGACTTTTCCTTTGATTTATGATATCATTTGAGCGGTTAGCAATGACTAACCGCTTTTTGAAGACCGTGAGTTAGAGATGTCTAACTCGATACGATATTTACATAGATATGAGGATATAAATAATGAGCGTTGTAATAGTCGGCGGGAACGAATGTATGGAGCGGCAATACGCCGATCTGTGCAAATCCTATTCCTGCAAGGTAAAGGTATTCACCAAAACGAGCGGAAGCATGAAAGGGGTGGGAAATCCGAATCTTGTCGTGATTTTCACCGGGACGGTCTCTCACAAGATGCTTCGGTCTCTCGAGTCGGAGATCAAGGGGCGGGATATAACGGTTGCGCGCAGCCGCAGCGGCTCAATGACCGCACTCCGCACGATACTTGAAGAAAATTTCGGTAAGAGCTGAAATGTCAGAGCAGTTGCTGATAAATCAGTGTTCGCCAACCCTTGCCGGAATAAAAACCGGAAATCTGTTCACTTCGCCCTCAAACGGAGAAACTTTGCTTCGGAAGATACGGTATTTCAACCGAAAATACCGTTCAAAGGGGCTGCGTCTCGTTGCGCTGAAACTATCGCAGAAAAGATCGCTCGTCTATATCTATCGTCCGCAGCGGCTAAAAGACGATCTTTCAGACGAGAGCAGCCAATCGCTGCTTGAAGAGAGGGGATACCCGACCGATAAGCCCGAAAAATGCCTTGCAGAAATTTCAAAAAGGCTTCGGGAGGGAAAGGAATTTCCTCACGAGATAGGGCTTTTTCTCGGTTATCCGCCGGAGGATGTCCGCGGCTTTATCGAAAACCGCGGGGCGGGGGCGAAGTTATCCGGTCTTTGGAAGGTATACGGCGACCCGGAAAAGGCGGGATATCTTTTTGCCTTATACAAAAAATGCACTGATATCTATCAGCGGGCATACAGTTTGAACGCACCGTTCGAGCGGCTCGTTGTCGATATAAAACACAAAAAACCTTAACGAAAGGAATATTTCATGGGAAAGATAGCGATTGTTTTTTGGAGCGGCACCGGCAATACCGAGGCAATGGCCGACTATGTTGCCGACGGCGCAAAAGGCGCGGGCGCTGAATGCGAGATTATTGCTGCTGACAACTTCAGCGCCGACAAAATCGATGATTTTGACGCGATAGCTTTCGGCTGCCCTTCTATGGGCGACGAGGTGCTTGAGGAGACTGTTTTCGAGCCGCTCTTTGAGTCATGCCGAGCGAAGCTCAAAGGCAAAAAGATCGGTCTCTTCGGTTCATACGGCTGGGGAGACGGCGAGTGGATGCGCAACTGGGAGGATATCTGCCGCGCCGACGGCGCCGATCTGGTATCTGACGGCGTTATCTGCTGCGAATATCCTGATGACGCAGCCGCCGAAGACTGCAAAGCCTTGGGAGCTGCGCTTGCCGAATAAATAATCCTGCAATGCTTACTTGCGCCGGCGGTTTTATACTGTCGGCGCGGTTTTTACATAGTTAAAGGAAAAGACACAAAATCAGGTGTTTATAATTTTAATATTGATATATAATCAGCATAATAAGTTGACTATCAATCATTAAATTACACAACACCTTGTTTGATTTTTGTTTTATATGGGTTGATATTATGAAGCTCAAAAGAGCAGTCTGTCTCAGCATTATGCTTTCACTCCTGTCCGGTCTTCTTTTTTCCTGCTCCGAAAAACCGGCGGATACAACTGAATCGCCGGTCAACTCCGCTCCCGGCGACAGAACGGAAATTGTCATATCCTATATGGACAACGGGTCAAGATATATACCGATGATAGCGGAAGCGTTCAACGAAAAATCGGAAAAATACCATGCCGTTCTGCGTGAATATGCATCCGAGAACAAAACCGGCGAAGATCCGGATAGCAACGCAAAGCTGCTTTCGGATTACGACGCCGATCTTTTGGGCGGGAAATTGGGCGATGTGCTGATACTTACGAATGACATCGACTATCTGAAATACGCCGAAAAGGGCGCTTTCGCCGATCTTTATTCCTTTGAAAGTGACAACTTTTCCTTTGATTCGCTGTTTGACTGCGTAAAAGCGCCGTATGAGCTTGACGGAAAGCTGTTTGTGCTTATCCCCGGATTTCAGGTAAATACCCTGACCTGTAAAACGGTAAACGCTCCGGCGGGAGAATGGACGCTTTCCGGATTCGTTGGGCTGCTGAATACATCAGATTGCGAAATAATACAAGGACTCACAAGGGATCACTTCTTCATGTCGTATATACTCCGCGGACTGGACGAGTTTATCGATTATGAAAACAAAGCCTGCGACTTTGCGTCGGGCGGTTTCGAAGAAGTGCTCAATTATCTTTACAGCCTGCCGGATGACATATATTCGACTGCCGGAGACAACCTGACCGAACCGTATGTCGGAGACAGCCTGCTGTTTTCGGCTGCGAATTTTACATGTATCTCCGATTATATGAAAGAGCGGGTTCGGTTCGGGCTTGACAATCAAATCGAAATTGTCGGATTTCCTGCCGGCGGAAAAGGAGTTTCAGAGCTTGTCCCATCATTATATGCGGCAATCTCGGCATCAAGCGAGCAAAAAGAGGGGGCGTGGGAGTTCGTCAGATTCATGCTCGAAAACGATTTTGAGGTGAATTTCGACCGGGGAATGAGAAATCTGCCGTCCTGCCGTGCTTCCTTCCTCAAATGGGCGGAAGCGGCAAGGTCGACGCATTATTTTTTCATGCCGGGCAGCGTTGAATTTCTCGAAGTTCCCGCCGAATTCCTCGACGAAGCGACGATAGCGGAGCAGAAAAGACGTGGTACAGTCGAGCTTTTCATGGACGAAGAAATGACGCGGCAGCTCGAAGAATTCATCGGCGGCATAAAGGGCGTCACCAAGACCCCGCCGGAAATAAAAGCATTAGTCGAAGAAGAAGTCGGATATTTTTATGACGGCAGAAACACGGCAAGCCAGACTGCAGCAAATATCCAGAACCGGGTATCGCTGTATCTCGCCGAGCGGCAATAACCGCAAAAACACGAAAAACCCTCCGGAAAATCCGGAGGGCATTCTTTTAATCAATCTTATTCGGCTTTCGCTTCGGCAGCGTAAACGCTTACGCGGCGGCGGGTGCGGGAGATGTGTTCAAACTTTACCAGTCCGTCGATTTTGGCGAACAGGGTATGGTCAACTCCCATGCCGACGTTGTTGCCGGGATGGATATGGGTGCCGCGCTGGCGGATGATTATATTGCCGGCGGAAATCTGCTGACCGTCGGCGATTTTAACGCCGAGGCGCTTGGATTTGCTGTCGCGGCCGTTCTTGGTCGAGCCGACGCCCTTCTTGTGGGCAAAGAACTGTAAGCTTAATCTCAGCATTTTATACCTCTGCTTCATTATAATGACGGGTTGAGACGGGGATTAATCATCATCGCCCGGCTCGATTACCTCGTCTACATCCAGATAATCGTAATAATCTTCAAGCATATCGTTGAGCTGCAGGAAATAGCCCTGAATCAGCCCTGATACGGCGTATCGCTTGCGCTCGTCGGGGTGTGAATAAGCCCCGGGAACTTTAACCGTGATGTCGGTGGTTTTTTCGTCGATTTTGTATTCGACGTCGCACGCATAAGACACCTCGATCGTGTTGATGATCAGCATCGTCATTGCGGAGAGCGCTGCGCAGAGCAGATCGTCGCCGCTCACGCCCCAGCCGGTATGCCCGGACTCATGGAATCCGTAATATACTTTCCCGCGCCGAAAGAATGTGATCTTTGTCATCTTGAATCAGCCCGCGATGGACTCGATCTGAATCTTGGTGAACGGCTGGCGATGACCGAGCTTTCTTTTCTGATTCTTCTTCGGCTTATAGGTCATAACATGAATTTTCTTGCCCTTGCCGATTTTCAGAACCTTGCCTTTTACTACGGCTCCGTCGACTGTCGGCGCGCCGATTTTAATGTTTTCGCCTTCTCCGACCGCCAGAACCTCATCAAAAATAATTTCGGACTCGACTTCGACGTCAAGTTTTTCGACGAAAATGATGTCGCCTTCTGCAACTTTGTACTGCTTTCCGCCTGTTACTATTACTGCGTACACGAAAAGCACCTCTCTTTTCTTTAGACTCGCTGCCTCGCGGAGTATACATAACTCATATGCATAGCTTAAAAAGCCCGCTTGCAAGCGGCGACTATTATTATACCATAATCGGCGGGTGTAAATCAAGATGCTTTGTGCGGTGTTACACAAAATTTACATTTTCGGCGCGTCAAATCATAGTTCTTTCTGTATGGAGAACAACGACATCTTGCCTGATGTTATTCAAGTTGTTTTTTATTATAAGAAAACGCCGCCCCGGACGGAGCGGCGCTTGTTTCAACAACGGTTTAAACGTAAATCCTATCTCTTTTTGCGCAGCAAAGCAGCGGCGGCTCCCGCGGCTATCAGTAAGCCAATAGCCGTAATATCTCCCGTCTGAGCGGAAACTACGGGTTTTGCAGCCGGCGCTGCGGCAACAGGCGCTGCCTCGGCGACCGGCGGCGCTTCTTCTGGCGCGGCTTCGACAGGCGGCGGCGCCTCTTCTTCGACCTTATAAAGAGTGTTGAAGAAATAATTCTTGGCGGTCTCGCCGGTCAGCGCGTAGATATCCTGACAATAGTGAGGGTATTTCGGTCCGCAGAATTTGCAGGGATCAAGCACGGTGTCGTTCCCTTCAAAATAAGCCGGGTCATACTCGAGAACCGAAAGGGTTGTCACGACGAACTCGTCAAGGAACCATCCGTCCTCGCGCGGGGTAAAGCGAATCTCATGTTTTCCCGCCGTGAAGTGCAGGGTATTCGGCGAGTGTCTCCATTGACTGTTTTCGATTGTCCAGTCACCGTAAAGTTCGGTGTCGGAGAAGTCGCCGCTCTCGCGGAAAGTCAGATACATGTAGCTCCATTTGTTGTAGCAGGGAGCGCCGTCGTCTTCGTCCGGGAAATCCCAGACCTGTCCTTCGCCGCCGTCAACCGAATAGTGCATTGAGTTGTTTGAAAGCGACGGATAATAAACGCGTCCCCAGATAGTGTAATCCCCCTCGGCCGGAATGTCGAGCGTAAGGATGAATCCGTCGCCGTCTGCATTGTCGGCTTTTTCAACGGCAGAAAGCACCTTTTCGTTTATCGAGCCTTCCGCATCGGCAAGCGCGACGGCCGATCCGTCGATTTTGCAGCTTGATGCGGGGATAAACTCGGCAAAAGGAATGTCGGCAGCAAATGCAGGCACCGCCTGTGTAAGGCAAAGCGCAATCAGCACTGCTGCGATGAAAAATACAGCGCGTGGTTTAAACATTGGTTTACCTCCTTAGAATTAATAATTATTGTCAATGCGGTTAACAAAATTATACACTTAATATAATTAAATGTAAATGCATTTTGTAAAATTTACAAAAAATTAACAAACGAGGCGGTGTCGAAAAACACGATTTCTTTTATCAAGAGCAATATTTCATTTCGAAAAGCATGACAAAACAACTCTTTAGGGTAAGAATATTCAGAGGCAAACATGAAAAACATTGACATTTCATAAGAATTCGGATATAATTGTTCAAACGGCATCACTGCCCGCCGTATTTCAGGCAAACCTGTTTTTACTTCATAAATATATAATAAAGGCATAATTAAACATGATTCGTAATTATAAAATCCACGCGTTTTCTCTGATAGCGATTATGATTCTTCTGTCAATGTTGCTTTGCGGCTGCGACAGCTATGTAGTTGCTTACGCGCCGCCGGTAACGGCTTATATGGAGGAAACGCTCCCTCAAACCGAAACACCCGCCGAAACAGAACCGCCGCTGACGACCGTCAAAGGCATTGTCCGCGCCATGACCGCGGATACCGCTTCGGTGTTCACCGATAACGGCAAAATTGAGCTGACGCTTTCCGATCCAGCGGTAACGGCGCCGGGATACGGACCGATGTACGGCGCCGAAGCGACGCTCAGTTATGATAATGAAGGCAAGCTCGTCTCCGCCGCAATCGCCGGGGTTGAATACGGCGATAAAGCATATGCCCTTCTTAAAGCAATGACGTCCGAAGAAAAGGCGGGACAGCTTATCATGGCGTCCCCCGGTCTTTCGTCCGCTCCGGAAGCGCTGAAAAGTTGCCCGATGGGCGGCATCGTGACTTTCGCCTCCGACTTCAAATATGGCACGAAGGACAGCGTCCGCTCGTTTATCGATTCCGCGCAGGCGGCGTCAAAGATACCGCTGATAATCTCCGCCGACGAGGAAGGCGGCACCGTCTGCCGCGTCAGCTATTATTCGGCTTATCGCTACGATTATTTCCGCTCGCCGAGAACCGTTCTTGCAAACGGCGGGCTTGACGGAGCCAAAGCCGACGCAAAGGAAAAAGCCGAGCTGCTGCTTTCCCTCGGGGTAAACGTCAACCTCGCGCCGGTCTGCGATATATCGGCGGACAAAAACGATTTCATCTACGACCGCTCCCCCGGCGGCGACGCGGAGACGGTATCAGGCTATGTCAGCGCCGTCGTCGAAACGAGCCGAGGCGCGGGTCTAGGTTCGGTTCTTAAGCATTTCCCCGGTTACGGTTCGGCAAAAGATACCCACTTCGGCATCGCCTATGACGACCGGCCGATTGAGCGTTTCCGCGAGTCGGATTTCCTGCCTTTTGCGGCAGGGATAAAAGCCGGCGCGGGCGCAGTTATGTATACGCATATAATAATCAACTCAATCGATCCGGATTATCCCGCGACGCTCTCGAAAGAGGCGCACCGCCTGCTGCGGGAAGAACTCGGCTTTGACGGTCTCGCCATGACCGACGACATGAACATGGGCGCGATAACCAAATTCACAGACGGACGCTCCGCCGCCGTCGCCGCGATACTCGCCGGCAACGATATGCTCGCCATCTCCGGCGATTATATGACGGCGTATAACGCGCTTGTCGAAGCCGCAAAAAACGGCACAATTCCGCAATATCAGCTTGACGGCGCGGTAATGCGGGTGCTTATATATAAATTCCGCTGCGGGATTATCGATTGACGCAAAACGCCAAACCATATCGAAAAAACGGAAGCGGTTTTTACGGCTTCCGTTTTTCCCTTAGCAATATTTTCTTTATCCTTCCCAGCATTCGTCAATGGCGCGGCGGGCGATTTCCACCCATTGCCCAAACCGTTCCGGCTTATTTCGGCAGGTGTGCGTATCCCGCAGAATCAGTTCAAGAACGCCGCCCCGCGCTTTGCGGATGCCGTTTTCCAGCTCTTTGCGGACGAGTTCGGTATCGAATTCATCTCCCGCCAGCGGCATCGGCATCGGTTTCCAGGTCATAATGTAATTTTTCCCCAGAACCGGTACGAATTTTGCGATATCCGCCCAGGGGCAAACCGCGACGCGGCGCAGATTGCGGATTTTCAGAACTCCGTCCAGCTTTTCGGAAAGGTCGTCGCAGCAGCCGTAACCGTTGAGTCCGAAGGGCTCGAGAATCTCCCGTTCATACTGCAGGACGAATTCCTCATGCATCTCCGGAGAAATTTGAGCAAATTCCTGCGCTTCGGCTGCGCCCCAGACGTCGCAGAGACGTATCCTGTCCGGCTCATAGTCCGGCTGAGGCAGCAGGTCTGTATACCCGACGCCGCCGGTGAAGTGGAATGTCCGATCGTTGTTCAGCGAAATCAGATTCTGCTCCTCATACTGCCGCAGCATCGATTTGATACCATCGGCGAAAAAGCGCATCACATCGTGAACCATCTCCGGTTCGTCATACAGATCATACAGCAGATTGTCGAGTCCCCGGTAGTCGCAGTACCAGTGCATCATATGGAAATTGAATTTCTTCCTTCCCACAAGCTGCACCGGCGTAAGGTCTCCCACGGCGTCCCGAATGAAGTCGAAATCAGCCTCCGACTGTTTTTCGTCGTGAGTTATCACCGGCGCGGAAAGCTGTTTCCAGTCGGAGGGTTTTTCGATGATGCTGACCATCCGATATGCGCCGCGTCCCGGAACACGCTCCTGCTTCGGCGCAACTCCCCACATAGTGTTTCTTATCGCTTTTGGCACCTCAACGTCTGCCGTTATCGGCACGTCGTCACGGATATATTTATGGCGAATCAGCCGCTTGCGCAGCTCATATTCCAGAGTCCGGGCAGCCGGATTTGCGCACCGAAGCGACCCGTAAGGAAGAAGTTCATCCCAGGAACCGTCCGGAAAGACGAAAACCATCGGTTTTTCTCCTTCAAGACGGATATGCTTCTTCCATTTTTCGATTTTATCGGTATTGTTCTCCGGAATTTCGGCAATTGGGATAAGTTCGCTTACCAGAGAACGCAGGATTTTTTTGTCTTCCCGAAGATTGTTTGTCTGATTGATTCCCATATGAATTCCTCTTTCTTTGCGGTTAAGGAATGGGTGAATACTTCTTCGTTATATGTCTTATGACATCGCTGTTCCGTTCGGCTTCCGCCCACGCATATACGCCCACGCCGCCGTACATAAGCATTTCCGAATGTCGCTCGTCTTTGTAAAAGTAGTTCGGGCATTGCAGAAGCACCATATACATTCCGCCGTTGTCCGCGATGAAGCTGCCGAGCCTGACTTTGCGCAGCGCGTCGGCATTGTCCGCCGCAAACCTGCTTCCGAGCGCTTCCGCCGCGAAGAGATTTGCTTCGACCGCGGTGAGGTCGTGCATCCCGCCGGCGGAAAACAAACCGTACGGCTGGTCGTAGAAAGTGCCGAGATCGCTGTTGCCGTATACCGAAAAGAACTGCGGCATATCTGCCCGCATACAGGACATAAGCCACGCCTTTTTCAGCGCTTGCTCCGCATATTCCTTCCACTTTTCTTCCCCTGTCAACAGATACTGAATAGTGAAGAGGGTAGAATCCGTGTTGAGCGCGTCCCCGAAATCGGAAGCATCTTCTCCGCCGCCGGATACATAGAATATGCTGTTCTTTTTGCCGGTCTGATAAGCAATATAGCGTTTAATCAGCACTAAAAGCCTGTCCGCGTCGTCATTCATGCCGAAATATTTCAAAAGCGGGATCAGCCGCCAGAGCTGAAGACACCAGTTGTTTACCGTCCCTTTATTGTTAACCGTTGGCTTGAATGTCGGATACTCGTATCTGTCATAAAAGCTGCCGTCGGGACATTGCATCCGCTCGATGGTTTTGGCGTAGTCGCGGGCGAGGACGGCGCATTCCTTTGCTTTTTTTTCCATTCCGAAATTGAGATATCCCTTGCAGGCTTGGCAGAGTCCCCGTATGATTATTCCGGTGTCGCTCGGGCGGCTCGCCCCCGAATGAGCCCCGGCACTGCCTTTGTCGTCCATGCTGAGCGGAGTGAATATCGCCCCGTCGGTATCCCGAAAGGAAAGCGCGGCTACGCTTTTAACCGCGCGCAAAGCGGCGTCGATATATGAAACATCCCCCGACAGAACGCCTTCCGCGCAGAGAATTGACAGTGATCTCATGCCGTGGCTGCAATAGTGAAAGCCGTTTCTAAGCTTGGGTTTTAAAAGCAGCGGATCGAAAGCGTAAGGGGGAGCGCCGGCAAGACCTCCGTCCCGCCAGAAAATCTTGAGGCAGGCGTCTGCCGCTTTTTTAATCATCTCCCGGCTGTTCGGAACTGCGCAGTAGCAGAAGCGCGAGCCGTCTTCGAAGTCGATATGATGCGCTCCCGGCTTTTCCGGCACTCTAAATTTCCCTGTCTCCTCTCGACCGTCGGGATAGCTCAGAGTTACTCTTGCGGTATTGCCGCAGTTATAGAAATGCTCTCCCGAAAAGGTGACGGAATTTCTTTTGAACTTAATTTCAATATTCATCGCCTTATCTTTCGATACTGCGTCGGTCGAAAGATAAAGCGCGTATCCCATCTCTTTTACTGTACAGGCTTTCATCCGCAAAACACAACCGGGAGCGTTTATCTCTGCGGAAGCCTGGCGGCTGAGCGAGTCGGATAGGATAACGCGCTCACCGATATTTTCGCTGAAATCCTCCCCGCGGACTCCCGGGTAAAAGCCGTGGCGGTAGTATTGAATATCCATTCCGCCGTTTCCGATATCATATAAATCATACAGCGGATACCACGGCAGATGTATAAAACATTCCTCCGCTTCCGGCGGAAATTCCGCGAAGATGCGCAGTCCCTCATCTTCCGCCCGGAATTCGAGCCGGGGAAAGCGTCCTCCGGGTTTTTCCATGTCTTTTTCATATGCCGGGATATCCCTGAAACCGACCGAGGCGTTTTTTTCGGATGTCTCCGTGCAAATATCGTTTTCGACATCGAAAGAACCGCTGCTGCGGCAGTCAACTCCGCAGCGGAAAGGATAAAAATATCTGTCCTTTATCCGGTAATACGGGTATATTCCGTAAAGGTCGCTGTATAGCGCCACGCAGTCGAGATCATACAAAAGGTTGTGCAGCCTTCCGAAAGTTCCGAAGGCATAAAGCCCGCGTATCGACGGCTTTGTCAGGCTTACCAGCGCCCCCGCCGATTCGCCTGACAAAAGAAACGATGATTTCAGCAGCGGACTTGTTTTGATATACCGCGAAAAGTCGTTGTATTCCACCGTTTTCCGCATATAAAATCACCCTTTAGCCGAATGATTGTATTCGTAAGTCTCGATAAGCTTCAGCAGCAGCCCTTCTTTCTTGTCTATATTCGCTTTATGGAAGGATGCGTAGTTCTTCGAGCTGTCCATGACAACCTCCTGAAGCATCGTTCCTATCCGCTCCCCGCCTATGAAGACGTTGCTTGTCACATAGAAGTTGATGCAGTCGTGGATGAGGTCAATCATCTTGGCGTCGGTGCCGCCGTCGGTATATTTTATTTTCAGCGACTCCTCGTAATAGATCGGGAATACGGAACTGTATCCCTCGGCCGTAAGCGCTTCAATTACGGCGGAAGTGGCTTCTGGGATTGGGTTGTTTATCGGAACGGTGACGAAATTGCCGCTGTGGCCGCTTGCCGACATATATTCAAGGCTCTCTTTCACCTTCGGATAGGGAATTATTCCGTAAGGGTCTTCCATATCCCTGAGATTGCCGTCGACATATGTAAATCTTCCGGGCAGAAAGAGAGCATTGCGCGACTTGAAGAAGTTACCCATGTCAAGCTGTTCGCCGACAAAGCACCATGCGAGCGTTTTATCCGAGAAAAGCCTTTGCAGATAATCGCAGAGTGTCACGGCGTCGTCGTTGTATAGCTCAAGTTTGGGATAACCCTCATCGTCGCGCGACATGAAGTTGACACCGGCGGATGAGATGTACCAGTCCTGCGCGTAGTCGAGGTAAACGGCGCCGTAGTGGTCTTCGGCGTCGGTGGTTCCGTTTCCGTTGATGTCTTCATATGACTGCTCAACATACGACATGAATTTGTCGTATGTCCATTTGCCGTCGAAGACCGTCTGATAAATCTGTTCTTCGTAATCGCCGAAGCGGTTCTCAAAGTCCGCTTTGTTGAAGAAAACGCAGTTGCTGCATTTGAATACCGAAAGGACGGCGTCGCCGGCAAGATAAAACAGCTCGTTTTCGTTTATCGCCATGTTTTTGGTGAATTTTTTGTTCCACCACGGAGCGTCGATATTGATGTGCGGCAGCTCTTTCGCCGAGAGCAGCATCGCTTCGAGCGACAGCGCCGCGCCCTCCGGTCCGCGGGCGAGATAGATATGATAAGGGTCGCTGTCCGCAAGCACCGACTGCCTTACAAGCTCCGCAATATCGGCGTCACCTTCCTCTTTTACAACCGGAACTAAAGTTACATTGAGCCGCTCCTCGATCATTGCGTTTCTTTTGTAAATCGCGTCAAGCACGATGTCTCCGCCGCTCTCCCCCAAAAGGTCATACGGCGCATAAAGAGCTCTTATCAGGACGAGCAGCTCCGCGCCCCCGAAATCGGCGTCTTCCGGGATATCGTCGATATAAAGCGTCGCAGCTTCATTGGCTTCGCCCTCGGTTGTGACGACGCTTTCCGGGCTTTGTCCGGTTTTGGCGGCGCCGCAGGCTGACAAAATCAGCGATAAAAGGATAAGCGCCGCAATAAAGCGTTTCATGGCATTACCTCCGTTATTCGTTTATATATTATGGCTTTGTTCTTTATTTACTATTTTAACATGCTTATCCTCGAAAGTATTTGTCTTAACTATATCATATATTTAACTTTTTCTTGTTTTAACATTGCATAAAAACCGAAAATGAGATATAATATATTTAGATAACAATAAGAATATTCATAACTGCCCTCAGAGGCATACGATATTTATGGAAGACTTCAACAAAAAATATAAAAAAGGATCAAAAGGGTATGTGATCGGCTGCGAATACCACTATAACGAGCAGTATCACAATCCCATCCCCTGCGGAGGAATAGCCCTACACCAGCTGGGAGAACTTTTGTTCTACCCCGGCGCCGAAATCGGAAGGCATGAAAACACCTATCTTGAATTTACTTTTGTCCTTGACGGCAAAGGGACGGTTGTCGCCGGAGAGGAAATATACGACGTCAGAGCAAACGACTGCGTCCTTTCGGTCCCGGGCGAGGCGCATTATATCAAAAGCAGCGCTGACGCGCCGATGCGCTACGCCTTTACCGCGTTTGCGCGAGAAGACGAGGGGGGAATCTACGAGCCGCTTTTCAAAAGCCTTGAGGAGCTGCGCGCAAAACCCCGCCTCTGCTCGATGCCGGATGGAAGGGAAACCTTTTTTGACCTTTGCGCCGAGATGCAGAGCAGCCTTCCGTTTAAATTTGTAAGGATAGGCGGTCTTTTGAGCAGCCTTATAATAAAATATCTCCGCGCGATGCAAAACCTGCCGACACATGAGCTTCCGCCGCCGAATAACAGAAAAATGCTCGCTTTCCGCATAAGGGACTATATCGACACATATTATCTCGATCTTGCGTCGGTCGGAGGTCTCGGAGCCGTCTTTCATTATAACCAAAATTCGCTTGAGACTGTGTTTCTCGAAGCTTTCGGCGAGTCGATCAGCGGTTATCTGCGAAGACTGAAGATGGAAAAGGCTTTAGGCCTTCTGACCGAAGGGCGTTCGGTAACCGAAACCGGCGAAATTCTCAAATACGGTTCCATTCATTCTTTCAGTAAAAGCTTCAAAGCCTACTTTGGAGTGCCGCCGACCAAACATTTCGAAATAAAAACGACTGATTTCAAATAACTTTTTTTAAACTCGTAAAATATATTTATCAGTCTTATAAGGGCGGACGGCTTGTATTTTTGCACAATTTATAAACCCGCCGTAATATTAACACAAACCCGTCTTTAGGTACTTGATTTTTTGTTCAAATGTTGCTATAATTATAAGGTAACCCCTTATATATTGCCGCAAATCGGCTTTTTTCCTTAATATATTTTCGGAAACGATGAAACAAAAAACAGATATGCGGCGTCTAAACCTTAAGTATCACCTCAAACTGCAAGTTAACATAATAAAACGGAGGAATTTCATATGAAACAGCGCAATATCCGCTCCCGCGCGACCGCATGGCTGCTCGCCGCGCTGATGGTCATGGGAGCCTTTGTGTTCGCTCCGGTTTCGTCTTTTGCCGACGACACTTTCAGCGACACTGCGTCCCACTGGGCAAAATCTAATATCGAATACATGGTTGAGAAAGAAATACTTTCCGGCTATCCCGACGGAACTTTCCGCCCGAACAACACAGTTACCAGGGCTGAGTTCATTAAGATGCTCGACGCAACCTTCGGCCTCCGCGAAACCATCGCCATCAACTACTCCGACGTAAGTTCCGACGATTGGTTCTATTCCTACGTCCAGCAGGCCGCCGCTCAGGGCTATCTTCTTGATTACGGCGCAAAACTCGACCCGAACGGTCAGCTCAACCGCGAGGAAGCCGCGGCTCTGCTCGCGCGCTATCTCAATCTGAGCCCCGACAATAAAGCGGCTCCCGGGACTTTCCCCGACTACATGGACATTTCAAGCCAGTACCGCGACTATGTGCTTCAGTGCGTCGCCGCGGGAATTTTGAAGGGCTATGATGACGGCGAATTTAAGCCGGCAAGGACTCTTACCCGGGCCGAAGCGCTCGCTATCCTTTACCGCTCGGCAGGCACCATCTACCGCATAAGCTCCAGCGGTACCGACGGCGCCGCCGCTCCTTCAAACGCGTCGGTTACTTCCGGCAACATTACCGTGTCCAACGCCAACCTTCAGGGTTCGGTTTATGTAACCGAGGGCGCTTCGAGCGGAACCGTAACCTTCACCGGCTGCAATATCCGCGGAACGCTTTTCCTCCGCGGCACAACCAAACTTGTTCTCGACAGTACAACCGCGAACAACATTGTTGTTATGTCCGCGGATGATCACATCTCCGGCATTACTCTTACAAATAACTCGAACATCAACGATATCCGCCTCGATTCCGCCGCATCGCTTTATTTGAGCGGCGGAACCAGGATAAACAACATGACAGTCGGCGAGCACGCCGAAGGCTCATTGGTCGACGGCAGCGGCTCTTTGCAGAAAGTCGATATCAGAGGCGCAAGATTTGTTTCCAACATCATACCGGTAAACTATACCATAAGCGGAAATCTCACCGCCACCATCAACGGCGCGCAGGTTACCGGCTCTGATGTTTCAACAAATGGTCTTGCCAAGGGAACCAAAGCCGTCCTCGACACCACCGGTACGACGGATATCCTTACCGTTACCCCGGATCAGACGAGCGTTCTCTTCTATTATTATACAAACACCGCGACCACTCCGACATCCGACAATTTCAGCAGTGCTTATAACCAGGCGAACTCAACTGTAAAGGGCTATCATTCCCTTGAAAACGTGAAATCGTATTCGCTCAATCTTCTCGGTAAATCGATAGCCGTTCAGTATGAATATGTCGTAATCAGCTTGTATGCCAATCAAAAATATTTCACCCCGATACTCCTTTCCCGCAGCGGTTCGGCAACCGACAATACCGCCTCCGGATTCGCCAAAGGCCCTACGGTAAATACCAACGCATCGACCGGATATGACAATTTAAGTTTCACTACAACTGTCGCCGGATATGTGTTTTATTACTATACCACCAGCAACGCTGCCTTGACTCCGGAGACCTTCACAGCTAACTGGAACGCCGCCGGCAGCGGCATCAAAAACCCGACCTCAACCGGTATTCCGGTAGTCGCGGGAACTGAGTATAACCAAACCACCGTATACAACGGAGGCGCTTCTTCACAGTATCAGTATGTCGCGGTCATGCTTGCAAGCGGCAGCGGCGCAAATGCGAAAAACTATCCTCCGGTCATCGTCACCCGCAATGCGGGTTCCGAGGGCGATTACTCCGCCTCCGGCTTCACCGCGGCTCCGGTATGGTCGTCTTATAACGGCAATGACACAATTAAGGTGTCACCGAAGGTTGCCGGAACTATGCGCTATTATTATACGAACAGCTCACAGGCTCCGACAACGCAGACTTTCAACAGCTACTACGGTATGCCCAATACCTATTTCAACAGCATCACTGTATCCGCCGGTGAAAATACCACCACTTATCTTACCTATATGACCGGTTCCGGCAGTACTGCTAAGTCAACCCGTATAGAAACGGCTGCTGCAAACAGCGCCGGTCTCAGCTATATAGCGCTTCAGCTTTCAGATAATTATGGCAACACTTATCCTCCGCTCGTGATTCCTCGTTCGGAGACCGGCACCGGCGGCGCCGGCTTCACGGTTTCTCCGACAATTACCGTAAACAATCAAGGCGACTTCATCAGCTTTACCCCCGCAATAAACGGTATTGTATATTGGTATTATTCAAAGACATCATCCGGTATTGACGCCTCTAACTTCCTGACCGGATATAATGGCGCCGTCACCAGCGCGAAGGGCGCAACCACGCAGCTTACCGCCGGCCAGGCTTATAACAATGTCAAAACTGCCGAGGCAGGCTATGCCAACAGCTATACGCATATTGTTATTGCAATTCAGGACACCAGCGGCAAAATACTGACCCCCGCCATTCTTCCCCGTCTGAATACCAACACAGGCAGCTACGGCTTCTCGGTGAATCCTACTGTAAGCATCAACCAGATAGGCGGCTATGATACAGTATCATTTACGCCGTCTTATGCCGGTGTAGTTCATTACTACTATACTAACTCCCCGACCGCGCCGAACGACTACAACACCTTCAACACAAATTACGATAAAACTCCGACGGGATATAAGGGTGTAATTTCCGTTGCCGCCAACAATGCAGTCAACACCACTACCGTTGCTCTCTCTGCCAACGCAAACAGCAGCGGATATCAATATGTAACCTTCATGCTGACAGGCAGCGGGACGACTACCACCTATTATTCCCCCTATACCGTCAAGAGAGGCGACCCCGGCAACGTCACCGGCTCCGGTTTTACCGCCATGCCAAACGTTACCGTCGGTGGTGTGAATGATACCTTATCGGCTTATTCATTAATTAACGGAACTGTTTACTATTATTACACCAACTCCGCGACAGTTCTGAATTCCGATACCTTCATGGCGACATATAACTCATATATGAATAGTTCCGGTTCAACATATTGCGGCGTATTTAATGTAAATAATACCGTTAACGGCGGATTGAGAAATAATGTTCAGAATTACAACTACGTCGCTTTCATGCTGGTAGATTCAAGCAATAACCGTTATGTCCCTGTTTTGGTTGCAAGAACCGCAACAGGCACAGGCACCGGTATTAAAACAGGACCTGTTATAACTACTTCCGGCACTCAGGACAACATACGCATGACAACCAACGTTACCGGTAATGTTTATTTCTACTACAGCAATACGAATCCCGGATTTATCAACTCAACCACTTTCGAATCTAACTATAATGCGGCTCAGTATAACTCTATTACCGGTGCGATACCCGTCAACGCCAACATGCAATCGAGCTACAATGTCAATGTTTTAGGCAGTTCCGCCAGCTATGTTGTATTCATGCTTATTGACGCCAATAACTACAGATATACCCCGGTCACGGTTCAGCGTAGCGGCGGGGGAACTACCCCTTCCGGCAATGGATTTACATATGTTGTGGCTTTGATTGAAGGCGGTCATTACCTTATAGTGACACCTGAAGTTGCAGGATCGCTTTATTACTACATTTCAACATCTTCCACTGCACCGAGCAGTTCTGCCGCCTATTTGCAGTATCACATAGGAGCGCAAAAAAAAGGAATTTACAATCTTAATAAGAATACTCCATTTTCAATTAATTTGAGTGATTACTACTCCGAAAATGACAACTATATTGTACTAATGCTTGTTTCTTCAAGCAAATACTATACCCCTAAGGTAATACCGATTCCTACTCCGCCTGAACTTTAAAAACCCGCCGTCCCGCTTTTGAAGCGGGACGGCTTTTTTCATTATCAAAATAAAACACAGGCGCGGGAAACCCCGCGCCTGTCCGATATCAATTCTTCCTCAATCTCTTCGCCAGCTCCGCATCCGGCGTCACTATCGCAGTCTTATTCCTCTTGTAAGTCACATACCCCGGTTTCGAGCCGTTCGGCTTCTTCACATACCTTATCTCGGTATAATCAACCTCGACGTTCTCCCCCTCCCGCTCCTTTGAAAAATAAGCGGCGAGGACGGCGCACTCGGTCAGGTCTTCGTCGGGGGGAGTATCGCCGCCTGTGCGGATAACGACATGCGAGCCGGGGGAATTTTTGACATGGAACCAAATGTCATCCGGCTCGGCCAGTCGGGTGGTAATATAATCGTTCTGGGCGTTGTTCTTGCCGATCAGCACTTCGTATCCGCCGGTAGTCTCGAACAGCATCGGCTTCGGCTTCTGCGGCTTTGTCGCGACATAGTTTTTCATCTTTGAAGCGTAACCGCTTTCGTAAAGCTCGCGGCGGATGTCGGTGATGTCACTGTCGGTCTCGGCGCGGGAAAGCGCGTCGAAAACAGTGTGGATATATTCAAGCTCCCGCTCGGATATCTCGATCTGCTTTGCCAGCTCAACCTCAGCCGTTTTCGCCTTCGCGTATCTCTTGTACCACCGCTGCGCGTTGGCGGCGGGGGAAAGGCGGGCGTCAAGCGGGACGGAGACATCGACGGGCGGGTCTTCCGACCAGTCGGTAAGCGTTGCGGAGGTCATTCCGCGCTCAATCCGGTAGATATTTGAGATAATGAGATCGCCGTATCGGCGGTATTTTTCCTTTTCGGCGCAATCGGCGATATCCCTGCGCTGAAGGGCGGTTTTTTTCTTTAAGCGCGTTTCCGCGTTAGTCAAGAGACGGAAGATATCGGCGGCGCGCTGCTGCAGCCGCTCGGTTTTCTCCTTTTCTTCAAAAAATGTATCGAGCAGCGTTCCGAAATCCGGCAGAGTCTCGACAATGGCGGAACCGCCGTACTGACTTATCGGAAGATAGCAGTAATCAAGCGGCTTTCCCGGTATCACAACGCCGTCTTTAAGCTCTTTTCGGCGGATAAGCGTCGGGGTATAAGACTTGGTCTTTATAATCCCGACGGCATAGTCAAACGCCTCCCAGAGCGCCGCAGGCGACCTGCCGCCGGCTCTGAAAGCGATCTCACGCGCGACAAGCTGACTGAATCCCAAATACTTCGTTTGAATGAACTTGTCCGGCGGAAGTTCGGTGTTTTCGTACAGCCTTATAAATTCGGCGCGCTCGGCTTTGAGCGGGTCCAGCTTGTCCTGCGGCGGCGGAAGCTCGTACCCCATGCCCGGCAGAATCGGCCGTTTCTGGTTTATCGACATTTCGACTATCCGCAGCGGCGCGATAATCTTGTAATCGCCGTCGCAGAGGATAAGATTTGAGTATTTGCCCATTATCTCAACGATAATATATTTCTTCGAGGGATATCCCAACTCGTCGTAACCGTCGACGACAATCTCAAGCGCGCGCTCAAACCCGAACTGCCTCACTTCGCTTATCCTCGCCCCGACTAAATGCTTTCTAAGCAGCATACAGAACATCGGCGGCTCTGTCGGGTTTTCAAAGGTCAGTTCGGTTATATTTATCCGCGGGTTGTTTGAAGAGGCGGATATCATCAGCCGCTTTGTCGCGCGTCCGCTGTGAAGCTGCAGCACAATCAAATCCTTTGACGGCTGCAGCACTCTTTCGATTTTGGCGTCCGCCGCCTCAAGATTCATCTCATATACGACAGCGGACATCATTCCGGCGTCAAATGCCATTTTTCATCCTTATTTTAAGTAACATGTCAGGTAGTAAGAGCGTCCGACCTGAGAAAAACCGACCTTCTCGGCGAGGGTGCGGCTCTTTTCGTTTTTGCAGGTGCAGTTGTATTGAACGGTGTCGTTTGTCAAAAGCAGCTCTCTTGAGAGGAGAGCTATATTCGACGCCGCGAGCCCTCTGCCGCGGTATTGCGGGTGCGTCTCGCAGCCTATCTCGGTGGTTCTTTCATCAAAACGCATATTCTCTGCGGCAACCGAAACAACGGCGCCGTCCAAAACCGACGCCGAATAGCGAAGACGCTCAAGCGAGAGCATATCCAAATCAAAGGTGGTCTTGTTTTTGACTTCACGGGAGTTAACAAGCATCCGCGAATCACCGCGGATGAGCGACAGGTCGATATCCGCCTCGTCGGTCAGTTCAAAATTATAAAGCCAGATATACTTGCGTCTGGGGTCCGTTTCATAACCCCATGAGGAGATGCGCGGCTCAAAACGGGCGTAAATCCAATCAAAACAGGCGTTGTCAAAGCAGTTGTCCGCCCATTTTTCGGCGAATTCCTCCGCTAAATCAAGGGTGCTTTCATAACAGTATATTTTGAGGCGCCTGTCTTCGCCGAGGATGTAATTTAGCGGCACGATAAGGTTGAACCGCTCTTCGATCGGAAAATCCGGATCGGTTTCTATTGTATATCCGTTAATTTTCATGTTTTTATAAAGAGAGGGCGGAATTATCCGCCGCAATCGAATCTCCTTATTTTTAACTTTATTTATCGTCACTGTCTGCCGGTTCCGGCGGCAAAAGCTCGGTAAGCGGAGGCGAGTCGGCTAAAATCATGAAAGCGCCGCCCTCGGCGCCGTCGTCGGAGCTTAAATATCTGCCGGAAGGACGGCGGTTTACATTGTAGACGAAACGGCGGTAGCTTTCAAAGTAGCGCATGAATCGGTCATCCCAAAAGATTATGCCCGGCTCTCCTTCGGGGTTGAGTTTAATCTCATCCGGCATTGAAAAGGTTATCGGGGCGCCGTATCGGGTTCCGAAGCCGTTTTTATACCGGACGGTATAGCCGGCGCTGCGGTTTTTCATATCCGGCCGCAGGGTGTAAATCCTTGCCTTAAAAGTCGGCCGGCTGTATTGAATCAGGTATTTTGCGCGGATATGGCGGCTCAAAAGTTCGGCGAAATTATCCGCGCTGATAAGGTCGCGGGAGCTTTGGTTCGGAAGCTCCTCTTTGTTTATATAACTGTTGACGGTGTGCGTAAATTCGAAATAGTTTTCAACGAGCAGATGTTTGTATTTATTCGGATATTTACCTATCGATTTTTTGAGATTTTCAAGGTAATCGTGCGCGTCTTTTCTTCCCCGGCTGACGGCTGAAACGATATCGGTTGAAGGATACCTTTCGGTAACGCTTCTTATTATCATCGTCGCGTATATGGCGGCGGTATCTGCGTTGGTCTGCGGCGCGACGCCCAAAAAAACAAGGGGTTCCGCGGCTTCTTCGTTGTAGCTTGATACAAATTCAAGGAAATTAAAGAATTCTTCGCATCTCAGATGCTCGCAATCAAAGGTCAGGACTAATTCGCGGCATTTTTCGGGATTGCCCTGATTCAGAAAATGATTCAAAAGCTGCCCGTCGGCATAACCGCAGTCAAGAACGATGTATTTCAGCTTGTAGTATTTATTCAGATATACCGCGTTCATGCGGAGCTCTTCGTAGTCAATCGCGTTGCCTTCGAGGCGGCGGTTCAGAAAAAGCACGTCGTTGCGGCAGTCTTCCCCCCAGAGCTTTGTCAGATGCTCGTCGTCGGTTTTTTCGCCTTCGCCGAAGAAGTAAACGGAGCGGTCAAGGGCATAATCGTAAATGCGCATATAGCCGTTTATCGAAAGGGTAAAATACATAAGCACTTGCAGCGCGACCACAAGAACAACAAATACGATTTTCGACTTTACTTTCATCTCTCAGCCCCGGACGGAAACATTCTTATTTTTTATCTAACATATATTTTACTACATTTAAGCCGCATTGTCAATCTCAAAAAACGAATCTGAACAAAAGTCGGCTGAAAAACAAAATCCTCCCGTTTCCGAAGAAAACAGGGAGAGATGATAAACACAGAAAAAACGACTTATAATTCTAAAACTGCGACTTCTAATTCAGCTTTTTACGCACCTTGCGGTGAATGTCCATCTCGTTTCTTCGCCTTCAGGCTCATTCGGATCGGTTTCGACGGAAAGCAGCTCAAAGCCGGCGGATTTAAGCAGGCGCTTGAAAGTTCGCATCTCCCAGCATCTTTCGACCTGCCGCTCGTCGGAGCGGATATAACTGCCGTCCGGCTGCTCGGAAAAGAGGGTGAGATAAAAGGCGCAGCGGCGGGTTTTTTCGTTCCAGTCATTTGACCAGCCGCAGAATATCCCGTCCGCTTCAAGCAGGAAATCGTTCGTTGAGTAAAAATTCTCGAATTTATACGGCGTGTTTGCGTCGAAAATAAATATCCCGCCCGGGTCGAGATAGTTGTGAACGAGAGAAAAGCAGCTTTTGAGATCCTTCTCGTAAAGCAGATAATTTACCGAGTCGAGGGTGCAGATAACCGCGCCGACCGTCCCGTAAAGTTCAAACGACCGCATGTCCTGGCAAAGCCAGAGGATATCCTCCCCCGGAGGGGTTCTTTCCCTTGCGATATTCAGCATTTCGGGGGAGATGTCGCAGCCGATCATATCGTAACCTAAGGCGGAAAGCTCAACCGTCAAAGCGCCGGTGCCGCAGGCAAGGTCAAGCAGAATCGCCCCGTCCGGCACTCCGAGTCCGCGCAGCGAATCGCGCAGTCCTCGCGCCCAGGCGGGGTAATTGACTTCTGAATTCAGCGCGTCGTAAAACCGGGCGAGGGCGGTGTATTGTCCGCCCGCCTCCCGATCACTTTTTAGATTCATTTGCTGTGTTCCAAGCGCTTTAATGCGATGATGTAGCCGTCGGAGCCGTATTTAAGGCAGCGGTTCACCCGGGAGATGGTGGCGGTGGAAAGGCCGGTCTGCTCGGATATGTCGCTGTATATACGGTTTTCGTTCAGCAGCTTCGCGGCGTAAAAGCGCTTTGACATCTCCTGCAGCTCGGAAACGGTGCAGAGATCCTGAAAGAAGCCGTAACATTCCTCTTGATTTTCGAGGGTAAGTATCGCTTTGAAAAGATAGTCTAACTTTTCGTCCCTGATTTTATCGGACATTGTATTACCTCCTGAATGATATCAATATATGTGTTGTTCTTTATTTGTTTTTCCTGTCAGAATAACATTCCGGCAAACTCCCCGGCCGCGGCGCCGGATATGTATTCGCCGATGTCGGAGACCGCCGCTTCGAGGTTCTCTCTTGTGAATTGCAGCCCGCGCAGCCGCTCTTCGATTTCTCGGATATCCTTCCTACCGAAAAAGTCGCCGGATATCGCAATATCCGAGATGTATCCGCCCGAAAGCGAATAATCTATCCGCAAAAGCCCGAAGGGGAAATATCTGGTTACGCTGTCTTCAAACTGCTTTGACTGTCCCCAGTTCCATTCCCAGCGGCTGTATTTCTCATCGGCGAGACGCTGTATCGCGGCGTTTTCTTCCTCCGTGAAGGGGCGGATAACGGCGTCAGGCCAGCTTTTTTTTGCGTATTCCTCAATGGCGCTTTTAAATCCGTCCGCGTCGAGCGAAAGCTGATAAAGCTGCTTTAAATTGCCGACCCGGGAGCGAATACTCTTCACCCCTTTGGATTTCAGCTTTGCGTCGTTTACGTTGAGCGCGCCGGACATATGCGACAGATCGGCGCTGTATAAAAGGGTACCGTGGTGCATAATCCGTCCGGAGCGGCGCGCCTGCGCGTTGCCGGAGATTTTCACTCCCTTTGAAACGATATCGTTCCTGCCGAAAAGCTCGGCTTCAATTCCGATTGACGCGAGAGCGGCGGTCACGGGAGAGGTGAAGCGGGCAAAGTCGATATCCGAGCCGTCGTCGTCGACGATAAAGGTGAAGTTGACGTTTCCGAGGTCGTGGAACACAGCGCCGCCGCCGGAAAGCCGGCGCACAACCTTAATTCCGTGTTCCTCGATGAAGCTGCGGTTAAGTTCGGCGTATGCGTTCTGATTGCGGCCGATTACCACTACCGGGGCGTTTATCCAGAGCATGAAGACGTCGCCCTTCATGTTGTCGATTAAATATTCTTCGGAAGCTAAATTAAAATAAGGGTCTGTATTTGAGGTGATGAAAATTGTCATGTTTCCGTGAAGGTTTTTCTTTTATATTTAATGCTTTACAATATTATATCACTATTATATCATTAAGTTTATTATTTTTCAACGGATTAATGAAAATTGCCTTCAAATAATTCGCGTTATTCGTAATTTGAATCTATAATAATGAGTCGCTTTTTTCGGAAACGGAAAAAACCGCTGAAACAATACCGTTTACGGCATTAAAGCGGTTTTTTGATATGAGATCCGGATGCGGCGTCCGGTTCGGATACTTGGTTTTCGGTTGTATGGTTATTCCCACATATTGTCTATGTTAAATGAGATTCTTATGCTGTCGTCATCTATCTTCGAAAATTTAAAGGTGTCCGCAATGCTTATCAGCTCAAAAAACTCTCTGTCGGTTCTCGTCTGGACGATGATCTCGTCGCAGACAACCTCAAGGGCAAAAGTTCCGGTTGTTTCGTTGACGCTCATGTCTAAATTCTTGCACTCAAGTATTTGAAGCAAGTTTTCAACAGCCGTGCACACATCGTCGAGAATTTCGAGCTTTTCTTTGTTTAGCGACATCCGTCCTTCAAGCTCTTCGGTAGATTCTTTTATTAAATCCAAGGCTGCTTCGTAATAGTTTTCGTATTCCATAATCCTCTCCTTACTCAATCGGCTTTGTGACACCGTGGAATGTAAAGGTCATCCGTACCGCTTCTTTTACAAGCGGGTAAACCTCTATATTGTCCGCAAAAGACGCGATTTTCATGAATATGTCAGGATATCTGATTTTAATTTCCGCTCCTTCTACCGAGACACTGCCCATACTTTTAAACGGTTTGAAAACTTTCTTCGCAATTTTTACATCCTGTCCTTCAAGTAATATGGATAAAATCTCATGCACAAACTCCAGTTGCTTTATTTTTGCGGGATTGACAATGGCGGTTCTTAGCTCGTATTCCGTTATTCGCTTGCCGATTTCATCAAGTAAGCTATCGTTTAATTCTTCAATCTCGTCTTCGGTCATACCTTCAAATCTGTCTAAATCTTCATTCATAGTATTCACGCTCCTTTTTTCTTATATTATATCATATATTTTCCGCGCTCACAATGTTTTTTAATATTTTTCCGGAAAATTTCCTTCCCGCCGCCGGCATTGCCCATATATTCACAATGAGTTTATTGATAATTTAACATTGATTTGGTATAATTAAACACGACGGTAAAACGGGACGCAGACGATCCGAGCGGAATTACCGCCGGGTACGCATAACGCAGCCTGTCAGCTGTCGAAAAAATAAACCTGCGCCGCACCATACGGGCGGCAGCGAAAGGAAGTATTATTATGTTCACACACGTTGAAACCCAAACCCGCGGCACCCGAGCAGCGACAATGCGCCTGACTCAGATTGCCATTTTAGCCGCGCTGGTAATCGTTCTCCAGCTGATCGGCAGCTTTACCGGGATCAAAATAGGTCCCTTCACCCCGACCCTCGCGCTTATTCCGATAATAATCGGCGCCGTTATTTACGGTCCGTCGGCAGGCGCTTTCCTTGGCGCCGTATTCTCCGTCATTGTCTGCATCGCCGTTGTAACCGGCGCCGACGTGGGCGGACAGCTGATGTTCCAGTATAACCCGGCGGTGACCCTGATTCTCTGCATGGTAAAGGGAACCGCAGCGGGATTTGTCGGCGGACTTCTGTATAAAGCCGTCCGAAATACAAACGATCTCGCCGCTCTCGCGTTGGCGGCGGTTGTGACCCCGGTAGTCAACACCGGTATACTCTGTGTCGGAATGCTGACGGTTTTCGCCCCGCTTGTAAGCGGTTGGGCGGAAGGAGCCGGCGCGGATTCCATCGGAAAGTTTATTCTATTTAGTGTTATCGGCGTCAACTTCCTCTTCGAACTTGTTCTTGATGCGGTTCTGGTGCCGGTAATAAGAAGAATTATCTCCGCCGTATCAAAAAACAAAAGCTGATTTATATTAAAATAAACCCGCCGCAATACGCCGATTAATCAATCATTATATAAGACAAACCCTTATTCTCGACCGACGCTCATTAATAGCTTAAAGAATCCGTGTCTGAGACATTTTCCGGCCTTGTTTTTCTGTTCGTGAAACACTCTTTGCCTTGGAGGGTTAATGCTATGATTAATATGATTAATAAGAAACTTATCGCAATTTTTCTGGCTGCAATAGTCCTTATCTCGCCGCTTATCTCTGCCTGCGGAGAAAAAGCGGACACCCCTGCGCCGGGGCAGCAGACCGAAGATCCGGCATCAGCCGAGACTACCGAAGAGGCGGAAACGGAAATTCCCGACAGTCTGCCCGAAAAAGATTACGGCGGGTATGTATTCCGCGAGCTGATGACGACTGATACCGAAACGATCAACACTTATATACCCGAAGAAGAAAACGGAGAGGTACTGAACGACGCCATTTATCGGCGCAATCAGCAGGTTTCCGAACGCTTCAATGTCGAATTCCAGGTAGTCCCGGGCGGCGCCGGCCTTGACAAGCTTAACGGACTTGCGAAAAAGGCGATTATGGCGGGCAGCGACGATTTCGATATCTCTTTCGAGCATGTCATCTACGGCCCGAACAGCACCCTCGAAGGGCTGTATATGAACCTCTTTGACCTGCCGTATCTTGATTTTTCAAAGCCGTGGTGGCCGGCAAATACCGTCGATGAGCTGTCTTTAAACGGCAAAATCTTCCTCGGCTCCGGCAACATCGCCCCGACGGCGATCGACGGCTCCAAAGTAATAGTCGTAAACAAAGACAAGGTAGTTGACCTCGGTATGGAAGTTCCGTACCAAAAGACGCTTGACGGTCTTTGGACGATGGACGCGCTTATAGGAATGACCGCCGGAGTATATGACGACCTTAACGGCAACGGCGAGCGTGACTTCGAAGATTTCTACGGCTACACCACCCAGCCGCATCAGAACGGTTTTATTGTCAGCTGCGACTGTTCGGTGCTTAAAAAGACCGACGGCGGCGGACTTGAAATCGACGCATACGGCGAAAAAATGGTCTGGCTCGTCGAAACGCTTTATGACTGGTATTATGAATCCGGCGACTGCTGGATCACTTCGACAGATCAGAAAAACCCGGAAAGCTTTATAAACTCCTTCAACCAGGGACATTCGCTCTTCTCGTTTGCTAAAATAGATAATGTTCGTATAATATTCCGCTACGGCGATATCAATTACGGAATCCTTCCGTTGCCGAAAGCGGACGAAAAGCAGGATACCTACCGGACTTTCGCGCACGATACCTTCATGTGCGTTCCGGTTACGACAACCGATGTTGAGCGTACATCCGTCATAGTCGAAGCGCTGTCTGCCGAGGGCTACAAGCAGGTCACTCCCGTCTTTTACGAGATTGTCCTGAAGGAAAAACTGGCGTATGACGCAGAGACCATCAAGATGCTCGAAATCATAAACGACACCCGCGCTATCAGCTTCGCGTATGTATACGACAACTGGGAAGGATACGGACATCTGTTCTCCGCGATATTCTCATGGGATAAAAAGGGCAAGAGGGACTACACTTCGTTCTATGAGTCCCGCCTTAAGAGCGCCGAGAAACGCGCCGCCAAGATAGTCGCAGGCTTTGCCGACGGCTGATAACGGCAGAATAAACATCGGCAGCCAAGACATCCGAAAACAAAATCATCCGCATGCCACGAACATGCGGATGATTTTTTTATATCCTGAATCTGTTAATCAGAAGGAGATATATTTGTCGCGGCAGGCTATGTAGTCCTTTTTGAGAACAGCTATTCTGTCGGCGAGCTCTTTCTTGCGATCGGGGCAGCGGGAAAGGGCGTATTCGGCCATCAGGCGGCCTTCCTCGGCGGCGTTGCCGGAGATGCCGGGCAATGCGAAGTAGTGACGGAGGACAAACCAGGCGTATTTTGTCAGGCGCAGCGAGCCGTGCAGCCGCTCTTCCGGCATGGTGGCGTCGACTGCGACGGTAAATCCGCCTCTTATCGAGTCGAGAATCGCTTCGCGCTTGTTTTCCGGCGAGAAGGTAATCGTCCGGACAGCGTGGCTTATCGGGCTGGTCGGATAAGAGCAGTGGGAGTCGGTTGAAGCGACTATCGGGAAGTCGATGCCTTTTGCGCGGATATCGTTCCAGCTTGCGATCTGGAATCCGTTCTGTTCGTAATAAACCTCTCCGCCGAGCAGCTCATAGGCGTCGAACGGATGCTGTGTAAGCATGTATTCGGTTATGTTTTCCGGAACCTGGAACATATCGGATATCCAGTAAGGATGGCAGTAAATTCCGACGCCTTCGGCTTTGCGGATGTGATTGAAAATCCAGACGCAGGCGGCGTAGGTGAACTTTTCGATATCATCGGGTATGTTCAGAGTCGGGATAAGCGCGTTTACTTCCGCTTTGTATTCGTCGGCGGACATGACGGGCGGGCAGGGGAAGCCTTCAAAACTGCGGAATTCTGCGCCTTCACCCTTTTCTTTATTCTGCGCGCTTTCGTCGAGCAGTCCGTTAATGCTGTATTTGCCGCCGAAATTGACGATGTGAATGTCGTTGTCGGGAAGGTGTATCTCTTCGCCCGGTATAATCTCAAGTCCGCAGTCGACGTCGCGGTAGAAATCAATCGCTTCAAGCGAGGGATAATATCTGCGGTGGTCGGTAATCGGAACATAGTCGTATCCGAATGCGCGGTAGTTTGCGCAGACGATTGCCGGATGCTCCGAGCCGTCCGAGTAGAAGGAGTGCATATGCTGGTCGCCGGTCAGCGGATAACGTCCGACAAGGTCGCCGTCAACGGCGTATACGGAAAGCTGGACTACCCTTTTTCCGTCCTTTACAATGCGGATAAAATATTCGCTTTCGAGCGGGAAATCATATTCAAAGGAAAATTCGTTGTTTTCGTCGGGAGAAGCGGTGACATCAAAGCGTCCTTTGCGTTCCGGATAGTCTCCGGGGCTGGCTTCGCTCAGCGGGCGAATCTGAATTGTGTATTCGCCCGGCTCAAACGGGCGGACCCACCGATGCGCGATATGGATTTTTGATTTGCGGCCGCAGGGGATAATCTTCGGCCAGATGTCGTAGCGGTAAAGTTCGGGTCTGATAGTCATGTTAGAACTCCTTTATATAAAAATATCGGTTTCGATTAAAGCGGCAAACAGGATATATAATTCAGAACGAAATATATTTGTCGCGCGCGGCGATAAAGTCCTTTTTGAGGACGGCTATCCTGTCGGCGAGTTCTTTTTTGCGGCTGGGGCAGCGGGAGAGGGCGTATTCCGCCATCAAACGGCCTTCTTCTGCGGCGTTGCCGGAGATGCAGGGCAGCGCTAAATAGTGACGGAGGATAAACCAGGCGTATTTGACAAGGCGCAGCGAGCCGTGCAGCCGCTCTTCCGGCATGGTTGCGTCAACGGCGACTGTAAATCTGCCTCTTATCGAGTCGAGTATAGCTTCGCGTTTGTTTTCAGGCGAGAAGGTGATCGTTCTTGAAACGCGCGCTATCGGGCTGGTCGGATAAGAACAGTGCGAGTCGGTTGAACCGACGACCGGGAAATCAATTCCCTTTGCGCGTACATCGTTCCAGCCTGCCACCTGGAATCCGTTCATCTCGTAAACCGTTTCTCCGCCGAGCAGCTCGTATGCATCGAACGGGTGCTGTGTCAGCATATATTCGGTTATATTTTCCGGTACCTGGTACATATCGGATATCCAGTAGGGATGGCAGAAAATGCCGATGCCTTCGGCCTGCCGAATTTTGTTGAATATCCAGACACAGGCGGCGTAAGTGAATTTCTCGATACCGTCGGGTATGTTCAGTGTCGGGATAAGCGCGTTTACTTCCGCTCTGTATTCGTCCGCCGTCATAACCGGCGGGCAGGGGAAGCCTTCAAAGCTGCGGAATTCGGCGTCTTCACCCTTTTCTCTTGTCTGCGGTCTGTCTCGGACTAGACCGTTTATGCTGAATTTACCGCCGAAATTGACGGTGTGAATGTCGTCGTCGGGAAGATGGACTTCTTCTCCCGGGATTATCTCAAGCCAGCAGTCGACATCGCGGTAAAAATCAATCGCTTCAAGCGAGGGATAATATCTTTCGTGGTCGGTTATCGCCATATAGTCGTAGCCGATTGCGCGGTAGTTTGCGCAGACGATGGCGGGGTGTTCCGAACCGTCGGAGTAGAAGGAGTGCATATGCTGGTCGCCGGTCAGAGGATAACGACCGATAAGGTCGCCCTCAACCGCGTAGACGGAAAGCTGAACCACCCTTTTTCCGTCCTTTACGATTCGTATAAAATATTCGCTTTCAAGCGGGAAGTCGTATTCAAAGGAAAATTCGTTGTTTTCGTCGGGAGAAACGGTGACATCGAAACGCCCTTTGCGGTCGGGATAAGTTCCCGGGCTGCCTTCGCTCAGCGCGCGAATCTGAATTGTGTAATCGCCCGGCGCAAAGGGGCGAATCCCCCGATGGGCGATATGGATTTTGGAAAGTCTGCCGCAGGGGATAATCTTCGGCCAGATATCGTAGTTATACAGTTCGGGTCTGATAGTCATATTTATGTACTCCTTAAAATAAAAAATCGGTTTCTATTGTTTATAGCGGCAAGAGGGAGAAGAAAAGCCATGCCGGCGGTTTTCTTCTCCCTTCGCTATATTCTATTTTGTCAATATCGATTCATCCCACACATCCGGCGCATCATAACCCATAAGGTTCAGCGCGGTAGCCGCGAGGTTGGAAAGCCCGAAGCTGCCTTCTTTAATCATATAGCTGTCTCTGCCAGTGTTGTCGTAGATTATGCAGGGGACGGGATTCAGAGTGTGGCTGGTCTTTGCGCTGAAGCTGCCGTCCTTGTTTTTCTTCGGCGCGCCGGTTTTTTTGTCAAGCTCAAGCATTTCATCGCTGTTGCCGTGGTCGGCGGTGATGATTGCGGCACCTTTAAGGGCGTCTATCACAGGCAAAAGACGGGCAAGCTGCAGATCGAGCGCCTCAATCGCGATTTTCGTTGCCTGGAATGAGCCGGTATGCCCCACCATGTCGCCGTTGGGGTAGTTGACGCGGGCGAAGGCGTATTTTCCGGTTTTCAGCTCTTCGATAAGCCTATCGGTTATCTCGGCGCACTTCATCCAGGGACGCTGCTCAAACGGAATAACATCGGATGGTATCTCGATATAAGTTTCAAGCGCGTCGGAGAACTTTCCGGATCGGTTGCCGTTCCAGAAGTAGGTAACATGGCCGTATTTCTGAGTTTCCGAAATAGCAAGCTGGGTCTTTCCCGCGGCGGTGAGATATTCTCCCATCGTATTGGAAATTTCCGGCGGGTTGACGAGATATTTGTTCGGGATGTGAAGGTCGCCGTCGTATTCGAGCATTCCGGCGTATACCACCTTGGGATAACGGACGCGGTCGAACTTCGTAAAGTCGGCGTCGTCGAAAGCGCGGCTTATCTCGATTGCGCGGTCGCCGCGGAAGTTGAAGAATATTACCGAATCGCCGTCTTCGATTGTTCCGACCGGCTTGCCGTTTTCTGCTATGACAAACGGCGGCAGATCCTGGTCTATCGCGCGGGTTTCTTCCCGCAGCGTTTCGATTGCGGCGCGGGCGGAGTCAAACATCCGCTCCTCGCCTAAAACATGGGTTTTCCAGCCAAGCTCGACCATGCCCCAGTTCGCCTCGTAGCGGTCCATCGTTATCTTCATGCGGCCGCCGCCGGAAGCTATCCGGGCGTCGAAGCCGGATGAGTTAAGCGAAGCGAGGAATTCTTCAAACGGGTCTACATACTCAAGCGCCGAAGTCTCCCCGACGTCGCGTCCGTCGAGCAGGATGTGAACTCTGACTTTCTTTGTCCCTTCTTTCTTTGCCTGCGCGATCATCGCCTTAAGGTGGTCGATGTGCGAATGGACGTTGCCGTCCGAGAAAAGGCCGATGAAATGAAGGGAGGAGTTGTTTTTGACGACATTTGAGACAAGCTCTTTCCAGCTTTCCGATTCGAACATTTTGCCGGAATCAATCGACTGCGAAACCAGCTTCGCGCCCTGGGCGAAGACCTGTCCCGCGCCCAAAGCGTTGTGCCCGACCTCCGAGTTGCCCATATCGTCGTCGGAGGGCAGACCGACGGCGGTTCCGTGAGCCTTTATCGAGGTCCACGGATATTCGGAAAAAAGACGGTCAAGGGTTGGCTTATAAGCCGACGCAAAAGCGTTCCCCGGACCGTCCGGCGCCAGCCCGACACCGTCCATCACGACGGTAAGCACCGGACCTTCAACGCCTTGAAAAACCAAGCTCTTTTTGAGAGTTTTCATCTGAACATCTATCTCCATTCCGTTTATTCTTTTATCAGGATAATTATACCATTAATTTGTGAACAATATCATATTGATGGTGTATACTTTTAACAAAGCCTTTTTTGCGGGGCGTTCATCCGCCATTATTCCAAAGGTAACAAATAGCGGTTGAAATAGACAGAGGTTTAATGGTATAATATAATGATTAATTTTTTGCAAAAAAACAGATATGTCTTTTATATACGGTTACGGGAGGTGATAAGATGCGTTCGTATGACGGAAAATTCCAGCTCGTCTCGGATATGACTCCGAAGGGCGATCAGCCGCAAGCGATAGAGAAGCTGTCGCAGGGGATTGAAAACGGTCTCCGCAGCCAGACGCTTAAAGGGGTAACCGGTTCCGGCAAGACTTTTACGATGGCGAATATCATTCAGCGGATACAAAAGCCGACTCTGGTACTGTCGCACAACAAGACCCTCGCGGCGCAGCTCTGCTCGGAATTCCGCGAGTTCTTCCCGCATAACGCGGTCGAATATTTCGTTTCTTATTACGACTACTATCAGCCGGAAGCGTATATCCCCGGAAAAGACGTCTATATCGAGAAGGACGCCCTTATAAACGACGAGATAGACAAACTCCGCCACAGCGCCACCTCCGCGCTTTTCGAGCGGCGAGACATCATCATCGTCAGCTCCGTCTCCTGCATCTATTCTCTCGGCGACCCGGAAGAATATGAGAAACTTACCGTCGCTGTCCGCCCGGAAATGACTCTGGAACGCAACGATTTTATCAGAAAGCTCGTCGCGATAAACTACGAGCGAAACGATCTTAACTTTGTCCGCGACAAATTCCGCGTCAGGGGAGACACGGTGGAGGTTTTCCCTGCGTCCAGTACCGACCGCGGCATCCGCGTTGAGTTTTTCGGCGACGAGATTGAGCGGGTTTCGGAATTTGACACGCTCACCGGCAATGTCACTCGAAATCTTGTTTTCGCCGCCATCTTCCCCGCATCGCACTATACCGTCGGCGAAGATACGCGGGAAAAAGCGCTTGATGAAATAGAACGCGAGATGATAGAACGGGTTGAGTTCTTCAAATCGCAAAACAAGCTTCTCGAAGCCCAGCGCATCGAAGAGCGTACCAAATACGACCTTGAAATGCTGCGTGAGATCGGCTTCTGCTCCGGCATCGAAAACTACTCAAGGGTAATGAGCGGCAGGGCGCCGGGTTCGACGCCGTATACCCTGCTTGACTATTTCCCATCCGATTTCCTGCTTTTCGTCGACGAGTCGCATGTCACCCTTCCCCAGGTGCGGGGGATGTCGGGCGGAGATTTTGCAAGAAAGAAGAATCTTATAGACTTCGGCTTCCGCCTGCCATCCGCCTACGACAACCGACCGCTCCGTTTCGAGGAGTTTGAAACCAAGATAAATCAGGCGATATTCGTCTCCGCCACGCCGGGCGAATATGAAAAGGAAAACTCGGCGCAGACGGTAGAGCAGATAATCCGCCCGACCGGACTTCTCGACCCGGAGGTTGAAGTCAGACCGATCGAGGGACAGGTAGATGACCTGATAAGCGAAATCCGCGCCCGTTCCGCTCGCTCCGAGCGCGTCCTTGTTACCACTCTTACCAAGAAGATGGCGGAGGATCTTACCGAATTTCTTGAAGAAAACGGTATAAAGGTGAAATATCTTCACCACGAGATCGAAACCATAGAGCGGCAGGAGATAATCCGCGATCTGCGGCTTGGCATCTTCGACGCTATCGTCGGTATAAACCTGCTTCGCGAAGGACTTGACATGCCGGAGGTTTCTCTCGTCGCCATCCTCGACGCCGACAAAGAGGGGATGCTCCGCTCGGAAACCTCTCTTATCCAGACGATAGGCCGCGCCGCAAGACATATAAACGGCAAAGTTATAATGTACGCCGATACCGTCACCCGCAGCATGAAGACCGCGATAGACGAAACCAACCGCCGCCGCTTCATTCAGAATGCTTTTAACGAAGAGAACGACATAACCCCCGAATCGGTAGTCAAAGCCGTCCGCGATACCATCGGCATCGCCGAAGAAGACGAAGACCCGACGATGCGCCGGCTCGGTTCAAAGGATCGCCGCAAACCAAAGGAAAAACTCACTGCGGACGAAAAAGACAAGCTGACGGCTCAGCTGACTTCGGAGATGAAAGCCGCCGCAAAGCGTCTCGATTTCGAAACCGCCGCCGCCCTGCGCGACAGAATAGCCGAAATAAACCGCGCAGACTGATACCTTATAATTTTTGGAAATATACAGAAAAATATGTCATCACACTTTCTCCGTGCGCGGGGAGTCCGCGTACATAATCTCAAAAATATAGATGTAAGCATCCCGCGGGATAAGCTCGTCGTTTTCACCGGGCTTTCCGGTTCGGGTAAGTCTTCGCTTGCCTTCGACACGATATACGCCGAAGGACACCGCCGCTTTGTCCAGTCGCTGTCTTCGTATGCGCGAATGTTTTTAGGCCAGCTTGACAAGCCGGATATCGACTCGATAGACGGACTTTCTCCGTCGATCTCGATCGACCAGAAGACGACCTCCCGCAACCCCCGCTCGACCGTCGGAACGGTTACCGAGATTTACGACTATCTTCGTCTTATGTATGCCCGAATCGGCGTACCTCACTGTCCGGTCTGCGGCCGCGAGATAATGCAGCAATCGCCCGATCAGATAATCGACCGGATAATGGCGATGGAGACGGGAACGAGGTTTATAGTGCTGTCCCCCGTTGTAAAGGCGAAGAAGGGAATGCACGAAAAGGTACTCGACGACGCCAAAAAGAACGGCTATGTCCGTGTCCGCGTCGACGGCTATATGTATGACCTCACCGACGATATCCCGATGGATAAGAATAAAAAACATTCGATAGATATCATCGTCGACCGCCTTGTAATGAAGCCGGAGATCCGCTCCCGCCTAAGCGACTCGGTGGAGACGGCGCTAAACCTCGGTGGCGGGAATCTGATAATCTCGGTACTCGGCAGAGACGGCGAAAAAGACGAAGATATCGAATTTTCCCAGAATTATGCCTGCCCGGAGCACGGAATCTCGCTCGGAGAGCTTGCGCCGCGGATGTTTTCCTTTAATAACCCGTTAGGCGCCTGCCCGGAATGCACCGGCATCGGCCAGATGCGCACGATATCGGCAGATAAGGTTGTGCCGGATGAGACGCTGTCGCTGCGAGCCGGAGCGCTCCGCTGCAACGGCTTCAAATCCGCGGACGAAGGTACCTGGCTCGGGCCGCTTTATATCGAAGTCGGGAAGAAATACGGTTTTGACCTTGATACTCCGCTTAAAGATTATTCGGAAAAGGCGTATAAAGCGCTGATGTACGGCACCGGCAGGGAGAAATATAACGTAACACGGTATTTTGACGGCGTAAGACGTAATCAGACCGTAAGTTTTGCCGGAGTCGTTCCGATGATACAGCAGCGCTTCGACCAGTCGCAGGACGAATACTACGAACAATTCGTTGAAGACAACGTATGCCCCGCCTGCCGCGGAGCGAGGCTGAAACCGGAAGCTCTGGCGGTGACTGTCGGCGGATTAAACATCTCGCAGTTCTGCGACAAGTCGGTGACGGAAGCCCTGAATTTTGTAAACTCTCTTTCATTAAGCGAAACCGATCAGAAGATATCGAGGGAGATACTGAAAGAAGTACGTTCCCGACTCGGTTTTTTAAATTCGGTCGGGCTTGACTACCTGAACCTTTCCCGCCGCGCCGGAACTCTTTCCGGCGGAGAAGCGCAGAGAATACGCCTCGCGACTCAGATAGGCTCTACCCTGATGGGTGTTCTCTATATCCTTGACGAGCCGTCGATAGGGCTTCATCAGCGCGACAACGGCAAACTTATCGCCACCCTTAAGGAGCTGCGCGATTTGGGCAACTCGCTTATCGTTGTCGAACACGACGAGGAAACGATGCTTTCCGCAGATTATATCGTCGATATAGGCCCCGGCGCCGGCATCCACGGCGGTCAAATCGTAGCTCAGGGAACGCCCGAAGAGATAATGAACTCTCAAAATTCAATTACCGGAGCCTATCTTTCCGGTCGGGAACGAATCGAGATTCCGCCCGTCCGCAGAGAGGGAACCGGCAAGAAGCTGACGATTGTCGGCGCGAGAGAGAATAATCTTAAGAATATCACCGTCGAAATTCCCCTCGGAATGTTCGTCTGCATAACCGGCGTTTCCGGTTCCGGCAAATCCTCGCTTATCAACTCGATTCTGCTGCAGTCGCTGGCAGGCACTTTGAACCGCGCGATAACTTATCCCGGAAAGCACGACAGGATCGAAGGCGCCGAGGAACTTGACAAAGTCATCGCCATCGATCAGAGTCCGATCGGCCGCACCCCGCGTTCAAACCCGGCTACTTATACCGGTCTGTTTACCGATATCCGCGAGCTGTATGCAAGCACCCCGGACGCGAAGATGCGCGGCTATAACACAAGCCGCTTCAGCTTCAACGTAAAGGGCGGTCGATGCGAAGCCTGCGACGGAGACGGCGTCAAGCGGATAGAGATGAACTTCCTGCCCGACGTCTACGTCACCTGCGATGTCTGCAAGGGCAAAAGATACAACCGCGACACCCTCGAATGCCGCTATAAAGGAAAAAACATCTTCGAGGTGCTGGATATGACGGTCGAGGAAGGGCTTGACTTCTTCTCGGCAGTACCGAAGATCAACCGCCGGCTGCAGACGCTGCATGACGTCGGACTCGGATATCTCAAGATAGGTCAGTCATCGACCACCCTTTCCGGCGGCGAAGCGCAGCGCGTCAAGCTTGCGACCGAGCTTTCAAAACGCTCGACCGGACGAACCATCTATATTCTTGACGAGCCGACCACCGGTCTTCATTCGGCTGATGTAAAGCAGCTTATTGATGTGCTCGACCGGCTGGCGGACGGCGGCAACACCGTTGTCGTCATTGAGCATAACCTTGATATTATAAAGACGGCCGACTGGATAATTGACTTAGGTCCGGAGGGAGGCGACGGGGGCGGGTACGTGGTCTGCACCGGCACTCCCGAAGAGGTGGCGGATGTAAAAGAATCCTACACCGGTCAGTATTTGAAGAAAAGCTTCGAAAGATACCGCAAGCTTGGGAATTTAAACGGCAATATATAAATTATATCGAACCAAAAAAAGTCCGGCGCCGGGAAACCGGTGCCGGCTTTTGACTGCCGAAAAAAGGCAGCTGTTTCCGAATTTTAGCAGTCTGACAGAGCGAAAAACAATAAAATACGCCTAAAAGTTAAATATTCACATATAATTAATCATTTGTTATTGAAATATCAGGATAAATCTGGTATAGTATATGCAGTGATTAGCACTTGAAGCTCAAGAGTGCTAATGCATCTCAAAATCCGACAGACTTAAGTAAAAAATAAAAGGAGGTGCGCTGAGTTGTCTTTGGATTCTGAACGACTGCAAAAACTAACAGACAGAAAAAAGTTAATTCTCAAGGCGGTTATCGAGGCGCACATCGAAACCGGAGAGCCGGTCGGGTCGAAGCTGCTGACTACCAATAAGCAGATAATGCTTTCGAGCGCTACCATTCGAAACGAAATGGCGGAACTTGAGGAAATGGGCTATCTTGAACAGCCTCATACTTCGGCGGGAAGAATCCCGAGCGAAAAGGGATACCGTTTCTATGTCGATACCCTGATGGAAGATTATCAGCTCACCGCTTCGGAGTTGAGCCTTCTGAATTCGCTGCTTTCCGGCCGATTGTCGGCAATGGATAAAATAGTCGAGAAAGCCTCCTCGGTTATGGCGGCGCTGACAAATTACACCTCGCTTGCGATCCGCCCGCGGCCGAAAAAGGTGGTTATATTACGGTTTAAGACTCTGCTGCTCGGGGATTATGATTTTCTTTTGATAATGATAACCTCGTCGTCGGTGGTTAATACAAAGAATATCCGAACTCATCAGCCGGTCGACGCGCGACAGCTTGAACTGCTTGAAGCCGCGCTTAACCGCTTCATGTGCGGAGTTGATATAAACGACATAACCCTGCCGATGATAATGCAGATGGAAATTGCTGCAGGGCGCGCCGCGCCGCTTGTGAACTTTGTCATAAAGTGCGTTTATGATTTTGTAAGCGAGCTGAACGACGAGATCGATTTCGATGGCGTCAACCGCCTGCTTCAGTATCCCGAATATTCGGATGATATGGAGCTGCTCCGCGATATGCTGCGGCTGTTTGAACGCAAGGAAGATATCATTAATATCGTCGCCGGCGGTCGAAGAGACGCCACCAATATTTATATCGGTTCGGAAAACCGCGTTGATGAGATGAAATCGTCAACAATCGTCTTCAAGACGATAATGGCGAGAGGACGTCCGGTCGGAGCGATCGGCGTCATCGGTCCCTGTAGGATGGATTATCCGAAGGTGGTTACCACTCTCGAATATCTGACCGGACATCTTTCTGACATAGCTTCTGAAAATGTCGCCGCAAGGCTGCCTTTACCGGGAGACGGCGGGACAGATAATAACGAAAAATAAGGAAGGAAACAAACTCATATGATGGAAGAAAAAAACAAGGACATCCGCCCGGAAGACATTTTAACCGGGGAGGAAAACGCCGCCGGATCCGACTCATCCGACAAAGATACCGCCCCGGAGCATCAGACTTCGGAAATTCCGGTGGATACCGGTCAGGCAGAATCAGCCGCCGCGTCCGATGACGCAGCGTCCGACGCCGTCTCTTCCGAGCCTTTATCCGAGATAGAGCTTTTGAAGGATGAAAACGAGAAGCTCAAAAAACAGATAGACGACCTTTCCGACCGGTATCTGCGCGCGCTTGCCGAATATGAAAACTATCGCAAGCGAAGCTCAAAGGAAAAGGACGGCGCTTACGCAGACGCTTACACCGATGTGTTAAAGCAGATACTTCCGGTTATCGACAACCTGGAACGCGCCGTGCCGTACACCGAGAATGCGCCGGAGGACGACAATGTAGCCAAAGGCGTCGCGATGACTCTGAAATCCTTTGAGGACGCTCTGAAAAAGCTGGGAGTTGAGGAGATAGAAGCTCTCGGCCAGCCTTTTGACCCGGTATTTCACAACGCGGTAATGCATGTTGAAGATGAGAATCTGGGCAAGAACGAAGTCGCCGAAGTGCTTCAGAAAGGATACAAGAAAGGCGACAAGGTAATCCGCTATTCGATGGTAAAAGTCGCAAATTAAAACTTTATTCCGCAGATGAAAACACCTGCCTCCCCCGGCAAAAACCGCGGCGGAGACATTGATTATATATACAGCAAACAATAAACAATCAAATCAAAAATAATCGGAGGAAATTAATAATTATGGGAAAAATCATAGGTATCGACCTTGGCACCACCAACTCCTGCGTCGCCGTTTATGAGGGCGGCGAGCCGACGGTAATCACCAATCCGGAGGGGTCCCGCACCACCCCGTCCGTCGTGGCTTTCTCCAAAACCGGAGAGCGCATGACCGGTCAGATCGCAAAGCGCCAGGCTATTACCAACCCCGACCGCACCGTCATGAGCATAAAGCGCAGGATGGGCTCGGATTTTAAAGTTAAAATAGATGACAAGACCTATACTCCACAGGAGATAAGCGCAATGATACTCCAGAAGCTGAAGGCGGACGCCGAAGCTTATCTGGGGACCACGGTAACTCAGGCAGTTATAACAACTCCGGCATACTTCTCCGACGCCCAGCGTCAGGCAACCAAGGACGCCGGCATGATAGCCGGACTCGAAGTCATGCGCATAGTCAACGAGCCTACCGCGGCAGCGCTCGCATACGGCCTTGACAAAGACGCGACAGACGCCAAAATTATGGTATACGACCTCGGAGGAGGCACTTTCGACGTATCACTGCTTGAGATATCCGACGGAGTCTTCGAGGTTCTCGCAACCGGCGGAAACACCCACCTCGGCGGCGATGACTTCGACCAGCGCATCGTTAACTGGATAGTCGACGATTTCAAGAAAGATTCCGGCATCGACCTCTCCGCCGACCGCATGGCAATGCAGCGGCTTAAAGAAGCCGCGGAGAAGGCGAAGATCGAGCTTTCCGGCGTGAACTCGGCCGACATCAATCTGCCGTTCATCACGGCTGACGCATCCGGCCCGAAGCACTTCGAAACTACCCTTTCCAGAGCCAAATTCAACGAGCTGACCGCAGATCTTGTCGAAGCGACGATAGGACCGATCAAGCGGGTGCTCGATGACGCAGGTCTCTCTCCCAAGGATATAGATAAAGTTCTGCTTGTCGGCGGCTCAACCCGTATCCCCGCCGTTCAGGACGCCGTTAAGGGCTTTATGGGCAAAGAACCGTTTAAGGGAATCAACCCGGACGAGTGCGTTGCTCTCGGCGCAGCCATTCAGGCAGGCGTTTTGGGCGGAGACGTCAAGGACGTTGTTCTGCTCGACGTAACCCCGCTGTCTCTCGGAATCGAGACTCTCGGCGGAGTATGCTCGAAGATAATCGAAAGAAACACCACCATTCCCGTCAAGAAGAGCCAGATATTCTCTACCGCAGCCGACGGCCAGACCTCGGTTGAGATCCATGTTCTTCAGGGCGAGCGCTCGATGGCGCGCGACAACCTGAAGCTCGGCACCTTCATGCTCGATGGCATCGCTCCGGCGCCCAGAGGAGTTCCTCAGATTGAGGTATCCTTTGATATCGACGCCAACGGTATAGTCAACGTTACCGCAAAGGACAAAGGCACCGGCAAGGAGCAGCATATAACCATCAAGTCCAGCTCGAATATGTCGAAGGAGGACATCGATCGCGCCGTTAAGGAAGCCGAAAAGTTCGCCGAGGAAGACAAGAAGCAGCAGGAAGCCGTCGAAGCGAAGAACCAGGCTGAGAACCTTATCTATCAGTCGGAAAAGACCCTTGCCGATCTCGGCGATAAGGTCACCGACGAGGAAAAGGCTCAGGTCAATTCCGCAGTCGCAAAACTCAGGGAAACCGTCAAGGGTGAAAACACCGAAGCTATAAAAGCTGACACCGAGGAGCTGCAGAAGGCATTCTATGCGATTTCAGAAAAGCTCTATCAGCAGCAGCAGGATCAGAGCGGCGGCGCCGACAGCGGCGACGGTCCGACTCAGCACTCCGGCGGTACCGAGAACGACACCTACTACAACACCGATTACGAAGACAAGACCTGATATAAGCTTGTCTCGCATTGGGCGGGCGGTTAATCCGTCCGCCCTTTTCAAGAATTTACAAAAAGCGGTTGCATCTGAACGACTTTAGCTGTATAATCATAATTGTGGATTGTTTTGTGATTTTGTTATATATAAATTTGAGGATGGGTCAATGAAAAAGTGTCTTTACTGCAAGACTGTTTGCAATAATGAAGAATCTTACTGTCAGAAGTGCGGCTCAACCGATTTTTCCAATATCTGCGAGAACTGCGGCAATGAGTTCAATACTCCCTTCTGCCCGGTCTGCGGTGTAAAAGCCGGGGCAAAAAAGAAGCACTGCCCCAACTGTTCAACAGAATATTTTTCACCCGCCTGTCCGTCCTGCGGTTATACAGTTCAGTACCGCGACAGCTATCAGGGGCAGCCGGCTCAGAGCGGCAATGTTCAGAATATCTACTATATGAATACAAATCCGCCCCCGCCTCCGCCCCAAACGGTATTGCTGCCGCCCGGCACGCAGAAGGACAAATGGCTGGCGTTTGCGCTCTGCTTTTTCTTCGGATATCTGGGAGCGCATAAGTTCTATGAGGGTAAGATAGTTGCCGGAGTGATTTATCTTCTGACCCTCGGCTTGCTCGGAATCGGCTGGTTCATCGATTTGATAATCATACTTTGCAAGCCGAATCCGTATTATGTTTGATATTTTCGTATATTTTTATTTTTAAGCGCGCTTTGCGCCGTTTCGGGCGCGGAGCTGACGCATATATTGTTTTTTAAGGTGGAATTATAAAATATGGCTGGAGAAAAGCGCGATTTCTATGAAGTGCTCGGGGTTGATAAAAACGCCACTCAGGATGAGATCAAGAAAGCGTATATCAAGCTTGCCAAAAAACACCATCCGGACATGAATCCCGATGACGAAAACGCCGAGCACAAATTCAAGGAAGTAAACGAGGCTTATTCGATCCTTTCAGACCCCGATAAACGTCAGAAATACGATACCTTCGGCATGGCGGGAGTTGATCCGTCGGCCGGGGGCGGTTACGGTGAAGGCGGCGGCTTCGGAGGCTTCGATTTTTCCGATATTCTAAACGATTTCTTCGGCGGCAGCTCCTATTCCTATTCTTCCTCGTCGGCGAGAAGAGCTTCGATGCCGATTGACGGAGACGATATCTATGTCCGTCAGACGATCACCTTCGAGGAAGCGGCTTTCGGCGTCACAAAAAATATAAGCTACAACCGGATCATCAAATGCCCCGAATGCGGGGCTACCGGCGCCGCCAAAGGCACAAAGCCGGAGGAGTGCCCGACCTGCAGCGGCTCCGGCCAGGTAAGGACGACGCAGCGGACTATTTTAGGCTCAATGAGCACCGTAAAGCCCTGCGATAACTGCCGCGGCTCGGGAAAGGTGATAAAGAATCCCTGTCCCAACTGTTCGGGCAAGGGCTATATCAAGATAAACAACAAAGTTGACGCCAATATTCCCGCCGGCATCGACGACGGTCAGAAATACGTCATGCGCGGCTACGGCAACGACGGCCGCAACGGAGGTTCGACCGGAGACCTTGTCATCGAGGTTTCGGTAAGGGAACATAATATCTTCCGCCGCAGCGGCTCAGACCTTTATTGTGAAATTCCGATAACCTTCACCGAAGCGGCTCTCGGCGCGCAGATAAAGGTGCCGACGCTTGAAGGAACCGAGATTTATACAATTCCCGAAGGCACCCAGACCGGCACTCAGTTCGTTCTGAAAAACATGGGTATCCAAGTAGTCAACTCCAACCGCCGCGGAGACCTTTATTTCCGCGTAACCGTTGAAGTGCCGAAGAATCTTAATTCTTCTCAGAAAGAGCTGCTCACCAAGTTCGCCGAATCCTGCGACGACAGAAACAACGCAAAGTCAAAAGCGTTTTTCGACAAGCTTTTCAGACGCGGCAAGGATTGATTAAATATGGAATGGGTACAGCTTAAAGTCAGGGTGCCGGCAGAAAAACTCGAAGAAACCGCTGCCGTTATGGGAATGATTGACCCTGCGCTTCAGATAGAAGACTACACCGACATAGAAGACGGCGTAAACGCAATATACGGCGAGCTTATCGACGAAAGCCTGCTGGCGGCTGACAGAAGCCGCGCCGCGGTATCGCTTTATATCCGGGATCCGCTGCTGCTGCACGACAGTCAGATGTTCATCCGCGAGAGATTAACCGCGCTCGGTATTCCTTTCGAGCTGGAGCTTGACTCTGTCCGCGAGGAAGACTGGGCGAACGCCTGGAGGAAGTATTATCAGCCGATAAAGACAGGTCCGCGGCTTACGATAGTTCCCGCGTGGCAGGAATACGAGGCGGCAGAAGACGAGGTTGTAGTGCTTATGGAGCCGGGAATGGCTTTCGGCACCGGCAGTCACGAAACGACCCGCCTCTGCGCTTCGCTTATCGAAGCTTATATGCCGACGGGCGGTCGTTGCCTTGATATCGGCACCGGTTCGGGGATACTTGCGATAGCGGAGTCAAAACTCGGCGCCTCTGAGGTATATGCCTGCGATATCGATGAAAACGCCGTCGCCGTCGCAAAGCAGAATTGCATTGATAACGGCGCTACAAACGTAATCTGCGAAACCGCCGATCTTTTGAGCGGAAAAGCGATAGGAGAGGGGCTTTACGATTTCGCCTCGGCGAATATCGTCGCCGATATACTGATAAGGTTGGCTCCGCAGCTTAAGAATTACCTTAAAATCGGCGCGGATATCGTAATGAGCGGCATAATTGAAGAGCGCGGAGATGAGGTTCAGAAAGCGATGAGCGAAAACGGATTTCTGCTCGCCGATGCCATATCTGAAAACGGCTGGAAAGGCTTTGTTTTCAAAAGATTGAAATGATTTAAGCCGGATGTTTTCCCGTCCGGCTTTTGAACTGTTTTAAACAGACAGCCGGCTTTGGGTGAATTTCAAGAATTTGTGAATTATAAACAATAGTCTTGACAAAATTATGTTTTTGTTGTATAATAACAAAATAGTTACCGCCGTTCAGGTGTTATTTTATTGTCCGGCGGAATAAAAACGTTTGAAAGGCGTTCGGGCAGCCTGCCCGACCGTTTGAATATTTCAAATGCAGCGATTTTTTGTCTCGCCCGACGACATAAAAGAAAACAGAATAATTATCAGAGGCGGCGACGGCGTTCATATCTCAAGATCGCTTCGTATGGCGAAGGGAGACCGGCTCCTGGTCTGCGACGGCGCCGGAGTTGAATACGAATGTGAGATTTCCGGCTTCGGCGGCGCCAAAGGCACCGAAGTCGAGCTCCTCATATTGTCGGAACAAAAAAACCAAACCGAGCCGCCGCTGAACCTTGCTCTGTATCAGGGACTGCCGAAGTCGGATAAAATGGACGGTATAGTTCAAAAAGCGACGGAGCTCGGCATATCGAGGATTGTCCCTTTCATATCCGACCATGTAATTTCCCGCCCGAATCCCGCGTCGATGGAAAAAAGGCTGGAGAGGTGGAATCGCATCGCCTATGAAGCGGCGGTGCAGTGCGGAAGAGGAATTGTTCCTCGGGTTGAGTCAACTCTGAGCTTTGACGAAGCTCTGACGCGCTGTCTTGCCGAAACCACCGCGTTTTTTTGTTATGAGGGCGGAGGAGAGCCGCTGCCGCGTCTTCTTGGAAACAACGCTTCCCCCGCCGGCTCGCTCGGTTTTATGATAGGACCAGAAGGCGGATTTTCGCAAAAAGAAGCGGAGAAGGCAAAGGCTGCCGGGCTTGCCGCGGCAAGTCTCGGTTCTCGGATTTTGCGCACCGAAACCGCCTCTTTGTATGTTCTGAGCTGTATCTCTTTTGTATATGAGCTTGGCGGGTTTTCCCTTATAAGTGACCCGACGATTAAAACAGATATTTTGGAGTGATAAACTTGGCTAACGCAAAAAGCCGGAAAAAAGTTCCGGCAAAACAGACTGAAAACGAAGCCGTTCTCAACCGTATGATGCTCGTCCTTGTGGTGGCTATATCGGTTATATCCATGTTGATATTCGGTCACGGAGGCCGATTTGAGCGGATGTTCGTCGTTTACGCGCTGCCGTGGTTCCAGCTTGCTTCGGCGCTGCTTTTTGTCGCCGCGCTGGTATATTATATAGTTATGAAAAAGTCAGGCAAGGACGAATCCACTCGCGTTATAACCTCCTCGTTTTGCCTTATAACGGCGGCGGTCGCGCTTTCCGCTCTTTTGACTTATAAACTCGTCGGCTCGTCGTATATAACCGCCGGCTTTATTGCCGCCGTAACCTTAATAGCGTTTGCGGCAAGATATTATCCGGTTTCCTTTTTCTGTCTGACCGTGTTCACCTCCGTCGGACTCGGATTTTTACTGGCTGCGAGAGCAAGCCTGTCAAACAGCCCGTTTTACACCGCTCTTGCGATTGCGGCGAAAGTTATCGCGGTGCTTATCCCGGTAGCGGGCGCTGTCTGGGCCGTCATAATAAAGAAAAAGAACGGCGGCATCAGAACCGATTCCGGGATCCGTCCGGTTTTTAAAGAAAATGAGTCGGCCGTCCCGTTTTATATTATGGCAGCGCTCCTGCTTGTCGGCGCGGCGACCGTTTCCTTTTTCAGCGGCTTTACGGTATATGTCCTGGCGGTGATTTCAGCGGCTTATTTGATATTCGGCGTAATTTACACGGTAAAATTCAGAGCCTGACGATTCGTGATAACGCCGCACCCCCCGTCGATGAGCGCCCGGCAGCCGAAATAACGGCAATTATCATAAAAACTCTGCAAACATTCTGCTAAAATTTATTTAAAAGTTAAAAAATGCTATTGAAATTTCACAAAAAGCGGTGTACAATATAGTATATAATACATATAATTGGTTTTTATCCGGGCCGAAGCAGAGAAACCGTCTCGGCAATGTAATGAAAACCGCCGTCAAGTGAGCTTCAACAGCGTTTTTATTTGTGCGTTTCGGGTGCAGGCGAACGCGAAGATGAGGCTTTTCCTTGTTTTTCCTTTTTTATACGGTGGTTTTGGCAAAAATATCAGTTTCGATGGCGCCGAAATTGTCGGCGAACGATGAAGAGACTCATTAAGTATACAGGAGGCACTTATGTCCAACAGACTGTTCCAGGGCATTATTCATCAGATGAAGGATGCGATTAACCGAATGATCGGTGTCATAGACGAAAACGGCGTGGTAGTATCCTGCA
>JAAZIU010000012.1 GCA_012800735.1 Clostridiales bacterium
GGAGGCGAGGGGCAAAAGATAGCTATCGCCAGAGCAATTTACCATGACAGACCTGTTTATATTCTGGATGAGCCGACAGCAGCGCTTGATCCGACGGCAGAGTATGAAATGTATGAACAATTTCACAAGATTATTCAAAACAAAACAGCAATATTAATTACGCACCGTCTTTCCGCTGTCCAGCTTGCAGACATAGTAGCAGTATTTGACAACGGTCACATTGAAGAATACGGCACACATTCCGAACTTTATGCCAAAGGCGGAATATATAAAGAAATGTTCGACAAGCAGTCGGAATTCTATGTCAAAGCTGCAAGTGAATCAAATGATACCGAAGAATGAGTAAATATCTATCCGGTTCTTTTGATTTTCTCCGCAGATAACGAATATTGCAACGGAAAACAACAGCAACGCCGCTTTTCAAAAATCCGCTGCGGATTATATCGCGCATAAGAGGACAATGCGTTCCGGACTGAAATCCCTGCAGAAAAAAGCAAATCATAACGACGATGAACTTCTTCCGGACATATAAAGAAGCTGTCCTGCCAAGCAGAGACAAATTCTGATAATTGCCGCTTATTGATATCTCATTATGCGGTGCTGCCTTAAAAATAGTGGAGAAAATTTACGAATAATTATTGAACGCAATCCGCTTATTATGTTGCATTCTAAATTTTTACATACGGCTGCGTATTTTATAATAAGGAGGAATAAATGATCATACTTAAAAACTGGCAGCATGAAACTTACCCCGGTATCGGATACAACTACTGGGTATCCTACCCGGAAAATTACTGCTCAGACAAAAAATACCCGCTGATAATCTTCCTGCACGGAGCGGGAGAGGTCGGCCCGAATCCGGATGCGGTCCGCGCCCACGGCGTGCCGAAGGTAATCGACAAAACGCCCTATAACGAGATCGAGGCTATAACCGTTTCCCCGCAGTGCCCCGGCGGAAAGATGTGGTTTTCCCAATACGACTATCTGCGGCAGTTTGTCCTCGACATCATCTCCGAATACAATATAGACGAAGACGCCGTTACGATAACCGGTCTTTCGATGGGCGGATATTCGACCTTTATCATGGCGCAGCTCTGGCCGGAAATATTCGCGGCGGCCGCTCCCATCTGCGGCGGCGGTATTCCCTGGATAGCCGACCGGCTGAAAGATATGCCGCTTCGCCTCTATCACGGCGATATTGACTCCGTCGTTCCGGTTTCCGGATCGATCGAGATGTGCGACCGGATACACGCGGCGGGAAACAAAGACTGCGAGCTTATCCTGCTCCATAACGTCGACCACAACAGCTGGGATTACGCCTACGAGCGCACCGATCTTATCAGCTGGCTTTCAAAGCAGCGCCGCAAATAAAAAATGGATTTTTCCTTTTACCGAATCGGTGAGGGACTTTGGTACCGCTGCGACAAGCTCTCCTTCCCTCATTGCTTCGGCGCCGCTTCCGGCGGACTTGATACCGGCGCCGCCGCGACGATGGATCAGGTTCACGGCGATGTTATCGCCTTCGCCGAAGAAACCGACAACGGACGGGTTTTTGAAGGCTGCGACGCGCTTATTACGTCAGACCCGAAAGCCGTAATAGCCGCCAAGACCGCCGATTGCGTGCCGCTGCTGATGGAAGCGGCGGACGCAGGGATTTGCGCCGCGGTTCACGCCGGCTGGCGGGGGACTATAAAAGGAATCGCCCCGAAGGTATTCCGCGAGCTTATAAAACTCGGCGCAGAGCCTTGCGGGATAAAGATTGCGATAGGCGCCGCGGCGAGGTTTGAGTCATACGAAGTGCAGAACGACTTCAGAGCCGAGGTTTCAAAAGCCCTCGGAGAGGAGATTTGCCGTCGTTTCGTCCGGGAGGATGAAAAGGGTGTCCTTCGCGCCGATGTCCCCGGCATAAATATATACCTTTTAAAAGAAGCCGGAGCAGCCGAAATCTTTGACTGCGGCTTTGACACGATATCTGATTTGCGTTTTCGCTCATACAGGCGGGAAGGCAGAGCTGTGTCGATGTATAACGCAATTTCCCCTTCTATCCAACCCAAAGCAACAGTTTTACAACATAAATAATTTTTGCAACGCATTCCCATATTTTCAGATTGGAGAACCTCATAGATGATTGAAGTCAAAAATATCGTCAAGCGGTTCGGAGACAAGCCGGTTTTAATAGACGTCGGCTTCACCGCGGGCGATAACGAAATCGTCGGTTTTTTAGGCCCTAACGGCGCGGGGAAGACGACGACATTAAACATTATCACGGGCTATCTGTCCGCGACGTCAGGAACCGTCACCATCGACGGACACGACATTTTGGACGACCCTATAAACGCGCGCAAACAGATCGGATTTCTTCCCGAAGTTCCCCCGCTTTATCCGGACATGACGGTAGAGGAATATCTCAATTTCGTATATGATCTGAGAAAATGCACCTTTAACCGCGCAAAGCATCTTGAGGAGATAACCGAAGTCACCCGCATCTCCGATGTTTACAAGCGGGTCATCGGCAACCTTTCAAAAGGCTACAAACAGCGCGTCGGCATAGCGCAGGCGCTTGTCGCCAACCCGAAAACGATAATCCTTGACGAACCGACCGCCGGTCTCGACCCGCAGCAGATAATCGAAATCCGCAACCTCGTCCGCGTCCTCGGCCGCGACCACACGGTGATCTTCAGCTCACACCTGCTTAGCGAGGTTCAGGCTGTCGCCGACCGTATAGTTATTATAAACAAGGGACGGATAGTCGCCGACGAACGCGCCGACGAGATTACCCGCGTCGCCGAAGGCAAGCGCAGATTCAGCTTTACAATCTGCGGTCCGGAAAAAGAGGTGTTTGCCTCGCTCAGAGGAGTTGAGGGCGTTTCATACGTCGAATCACTTTCCTCAACCGATATCGATTCGACGACATTTATCGTCGAAAGCGCGACCGGAGTCGATGTCCGCAGGGGGGTATTCGCTCTGACGGCAACAAAAAACTGGCCGCTTATCGGCGTTGAATCCATCGGCATGAATCTTGAGGAGATTTTCATATCGCTTGTTGACAAACCACAGAGAGCGTCCCGGCGGACAGCTGCCGGCGCAAACGAAAGGATGTGACAGACTATGCTGGCAATTTTTAAAAAGGAAATGCGGCAGTATTTCATCACTCCCGTCGGATATGTCTACATTGCGGTGTATCTTGCCGTTTCCGGATTCGCTTTTTCGATGTTTACCGTCCAGACCGCCTCCAGCGGCAGCGACGCTCAGGTAAATGTCTATTTCACCGTTTTGATGTTTATCTTCTCCGTTCTTGTTCCGCTGCTTACCATGCGCATTTTTGCCGACGAGCGGAAGATGAGGACGGAAGAGCTTTTGATGACCGCGCCGGTCTCGATAAACTCAATGGTCGCGGCGAAATTCCTTGCAGCTTACTCAATGTTTGCCGCAACCTTCCTTATCTCGCTTTTCGACTATTACGTCCTGTTCAAATACGGCAAACCGCAGCCCGGCGTCCTTTTCGGCTACGCCGTCGGCATACTGCTTTTAGGCGGCGCTTTCGTCGCGATAGGCGTCTTCGTATCCTCGCTTACCGAGAATCAGATAACGGCGGCGGTCGGAACGATGGCGATACTGCTTCTGATGCTGAGCGTCAACTTCTTCAACAGCTATATCGACATCACCTGGATACGAACCGTGCTGAACTGGATTTCGATATACAGCCGTTTCGGCAACTTCACCTACGGTGTCTTCGACTTCACCGCGCTGCTCTATTACGCCTCGATAATGTTTGTTTTCCTGTTTCTTACGGTGCGCGTTTATGAGCGCCGCCGCTGGGAATGATCTGATTTGCGAGGTAAAATAATATGAGCAGAAATAAACGTAAACAAAGCTTTCTTCAAACCCGCCGCTTTAAATACGGCTCCGCCGCAGCGGCGCTTACCGTTGTCGTAATTGCGCTTGTGGTAGTGATAAACGTTATCTTCACGGCGTTCGCCGCAAAATACCGCTGGTATGCCGACATGACCGCCACTAAGCTTTATGAGCTGTCGGAAGAAATGATCGATTTCATGGACGGCGTTGTCGACACCAAGATAAGCATAATCTTCTGCGAACCCTTCGACAAGCTTGAAGAGAACGTATACCAGAAGATTGTCTATACGACGGCGCTGAACCTTCAGAACAGATACGACTGGATAGACGTCTCATATATCGACATCATCACCGATCCCGGCTCGGTTAAACCCTACAAGACCACCGAAGCTTCGAGGATCAAGACCACCAACGTCATTATAACCAACGGCTCCGACTTCCGGGTATTTGCAATTGAAGCTTTTTATACATTCGCGCAGTCGGACAACTCGGTATTCGCTTATAACGGCGAATACAAGATAGTCTCCGCCATCCTGCAGATGGAGGGCGAACACCCGATAGCTTACTTCACTACCGGACACTCGGAAACCGTCGATAACTCGGCGCTCTGGGCGCTTTTTGAAGAAGCCGGATTTGACACCCGTTCAATCGACCTTGTAAAAGAAGACATTGACCCGGCCGCAAAGATAGTTATCATAAACGGCCCGCTGTACGACTTCGGCGGCTATAAAGACGACGTAAACGAGATAGCCAAGCTCGACAGATTTGTCGACGACCGCGGCTCGCTGATGGTTTTCGTCGACCCGGAAACCCAGGAGTTGCCGGAACTTGAAGAATACCTCTCCGAATGGGGTATTAAATTCGGAAGAGCCGTCATCCGCGACTATTCCAACGCCGTCTCGACCGACGGCACCGCCATCGTCTCGGTATATCCCACCGAGGGGCTCGGCGCGTCGCTTCACAAAGGGATACGCGACCTTGAATCCCAACCGAAGACGATAATGCGCTACTGCCAGCCGATTGAGCTGCTTTGGGAAAAGGAAGAAGCCCGCAATTCCAGACGGGTATCAACAATACTTACCACGACGGACAAAGCGACGGCATATTCCGCCTCCGACGGCCGGGAGATCGGCAAAGGCCCGTTCAACACGCTGGTGCTTTCTTGCGAGCTGCAGTATATCCTGAACGATGAAATGTTTACCTACGTTATGGTAGGAGGAACCTCGCAGTTCGGCTCCGACGCGTATATCAATTCCAACACCTACGGCAACCGCGACATAATGTACGCGGCTATGAAAGCGCTCGGCAAGGACAAAGTCCCGCTTGAGCTTGAATTCAAGCTCTTTGAGGACAACTCCCTCGACATCACAACCGCCGAAGCAACAAGATGGACCGTTATTTATACTTTCGTTTTACCCGTTATAGTCAGCTTCATCGGCATCGGCATATGGGCAAAACGGCGCCACGCATAACACCGGACAGATAAAGGATTTAAAAAATACCGCGTACCCGACCCGTTATAAAAAAGCGGCGGCTCGCGGTCTGATAAGCCAATGATTAAAAAAAGACAAAAACTTATTATTATCATAGCCGCCGTTGCGGCTGTGCTGCTGGTGCTGTATTTCGCCGTGCTCGCTCCGATGCTTAAAGTCGACGACAGCAAAAATAAGGAAATTCCGAACCTGCTTCCCGGCGAGGTTTTAGGCACCAACAACCGCATCCTGCTGATGGAACATATCGAAAAGGCGGATATCCAGTCCATCGAGGTGCACAACGACAACGGCACATACACGATGTACCGCGGCGACGACGACCAGTTTTACCTTGAGGGCAATGAGGGCGCGCCTTATTCAATGACCGCCCTTTCCTCTCTTGTCGTCAGCTCCGGCTACACCCTCTCGATGACCCGCGTCACCGAGGACTGCTCGGATATGTCGGTATACGGTCTTGCCGAATCGGATAATCCCGCCTGGTATGTGCTTACCAAGGTTGACGGCAACTACCATAAAGTATATATCGGCGATATGATTCCCACAGGCGCCGGATATTACGTCAAATACGGCGACCGCAACGCGGTATATGTCCTTGAGGCGTCGCTTGCCGCGACGCTGCTTGCCGATGTCCGCGACATTATAACTCCGATACTCAGCTATCCGATAAGCTCCACCACCTACTTCCAGACCAAGGATTTCTATATCTATCGCCACGGCGAGCCTTTCGTCTGGATCACCTATCTTGACGACGAAGAAGTAAAACAGCAGGCGAAGACCGGATACGGCGTCTACAAGATGCTCTATCCGACCGATTACACCCCTTCAAGCACCAATTATGACTCTGTCCTGCAGAAGTTCGCAAATTTCGTCGGCACAAGAGTTGTCGAGTTAGGTCATACCGGCGACACTATGCCGGAGGAGACGCTGCTTAAATACGGAATTGATCCGGAAAATCCGGCGTATCTGGTTCATTACAACTACTCCGGCGTTGACAACTACATCATGTTTTCGGAACAGCAGGAAGACGGCACTTATTACGCATATTCAATGCTGTTCAACCTGATAGCGACGGTAAGCCCGGAAACCGTGAACTTCCTAAACTGGGATCTTATCAAATTTGTCGACCGTCCGATCTTCCAGAAGAACATCAACGATGTCGCGAAGATCGAAATCATATCAAAAGATGCAAACGAGACCTTTATCCTTGACGGAGAGGGAACGACCATAAAGATTACCCCGCAGTCGACCGGTCAGACTTTTGACGCCGATATGCTGCAGAACTTCCGTCAGTTCTACAAAGTCATCCTTTCCCTTGAAATGGAAGACTATACCGAAAACGACAGCACGGAAGACCTTTATCTTACCATGATAGTCACCACCGACGCCGGCGTTGTCACCGAATATTGCTTCTATCCATACTCGACCCGCCGCTGCTTCTACACAATTAACGGCGAAGGCGAGTTCTACTGCCTCCGCGACTGGGTAGAAAAAGTTGCCGCCGACTGCAACCGCGCGGTCAAGGGCGAACCTATCGACTCAGAGGGAAAATACTGATAAACGAATAACTGTTATTAGGGAGACCGCCTTTGAAAAGGCGGTTTTCCTTCCCCAAACCCCATCCTATCCGCGAAACTTTTGGAAACTTACTTTTATATAACGGTAGAATTCACAGAACTTGAAAAACAGCTTTTTGTTGAGCTTTTTCGGGTTGAAATTCTCTTTGCAAGGTGATATAATAATAGTATCGAAGATTATACGCTTTTTAACGGAAAATGAAATGAAAAATATTATTTATAAGCTTTTCGCCGCAGCGCTTGTAATCGCAATGCTGCTGCCGCTCGCTTCCTGCTCGGATGAAAACAACCCGACGGTGGCAAAGGTAGGCGGCAGAGCGGTAAAGTTGGATGAATACCGGTATTTCTACCTCAACTATAAGCGCGACGCAGACGGAGGCGACGAAGGATATTGGATAGAAAATCCGTCGGATATACCGAAGATAGAGACGCTTGTCGAATCGGCGCTGAAAAACAACCGCGCCCTTGAAAAACTGGCGAAAAAATACGGCGTATCTCTCAGCGCCGAAGAAAAAGAAGCCATTGACGCGGATATCGAGTCGCTCATCCTCGAACAGGGCGGGGAAGCGGCTTTTGAAGCTCAATTAAAGGAGAACTACCTTACAAAAGATGTATTGCGAACCCTGCTGATCCGCAGTATCCTTGAATCAAAGCTCCGGCAAATGATGTATTCCGAGATGAGCAACATTATCGATTCGACCGACGCTACGCTGGAACGGGATATTCTCCTCAATTTCATAAGGGTAAAGCATGTTCTTATCAAGACCGGCGCTTTAGCCGCCGAGATGGTTAAATATACAGGCGAGCCGGTTCGCACCGATGAGGAATCATACGATCTCATTCAGAAGATATATGATGATGCGGCGGCAGGCGGTGATTTCGACGCCCTTGTTAAGGAATACAACGAGGACACCGCGATGAACCCCGACGACGGTTATTACATCACCCACGATGAGTTTTTGGAAGCTTTTGACGAAGCAGCCTTCGCCCTGGCGGAAGGCGAGCTGAGCGTCATAATAAAAAGCGCCAACGGATATCATATAATAAAGAGATATCCGATGGAGGAAGAGTATATTAACGACTATTTCGACGAACTTCGCGAAAAATATAAAGCGCGCCGTTACCACGAAATACTCACCGAAGCCGCCGCCGAACTTAAATTGGATATAAAGGCAGAACCGCAGACGATATCGATGGAAAGCCTTCTTATATGGCAGCCCGCGCCCGAAACCGACTGAACGAAAAATCCGCGCCGCCGCATTTTGCGGGACGCGGATTTAATATTTTCCGAAATTATCTCATTATGAGAAATTATCTGATGATTAATATCAGTCTGTAATAGTAGATGCCGCCGGAAGAACCCTGACTTTGATAAAACAGGTCGGCTTTCTTGCCGTTAAGCTCGAATGCGATGTTCTGCGCGTTTATGGTGCCGGTTATATCCGAAAGTCCCGCAGAGCCGCGCTGATAAACGGTAAGCTCGCCGGGCTTGGTCGGATAGGTGCGCCCGATCGTTATGTCATAACCGCCCGCTCCGTTCGGCACGGCTGCGGTTATCTCGTGATCCTGATACAGGGTCAGATACTGATTTGAAACATCGCGCTTTAGCGGTTCGGTTGTAATAAGGTAATCATTTATAACGCGATAGTATCCGGATTCGGTGAGCTTTGCGCCGGATGTGAGCATTTTATAAGCCTTTTGTCTCGGATTGCCGGTCAGAACGTCGGTTCCGGTGTAGGCGTAGTATTCATCTCCCGACGCGGCTTTAAAGACGCCTATGCGGTGATCGGCGAGAGCGTCCGGCGCTATCCAGACGATTGCGCTGAATTCACTGCCCGAGTCGCCAAACAGCGCGGGCAGGAGCTGACGGACATAAACGAGGTCGGCGCAGTTGCCGTTTTTGCCGGTTATGCTTACATAAACTGCTTTATATCCGGAGAGGCTGTCGCTGAAATGATTGTAGTTAACGACGCGCGGCGTTAACTTTCCGTCATAGGTGATGAATTTTGTGTTGCCGTTTATCGGCACCGAATAAGAGACAACGCCGTTTTCCATGACGGTGAATTCATTTCCGTTCGCCTTAAGCGAGGCGTTCGTGGTGGCTGACGAGTAGGTTATCTGGTCGTTGCGCTTTTTCAGCTTGACGGCATTATCAACAATTTCGTATTCGACATAGTCGCCGGCGTCAATATTTGAAGAACTCGCCGCGCCGTCAACCGAGATTATATCGAGTTTCTGATTTTCGTCGTCGGTATTTAGACAAACGGCTATACTCGATAAGCTGCTGCCGGTAACCGTCTTGATGACAACGCCGGTGTCGGTGTAATGGGTGACGCCGGAAAGGCTGGTCGTCTTATCGTATATCTTTATAAGGATAATTCTGCCCGAATCAAGCAGCACATCGGCTAGCCGTCCCGAAAGATCTCCGGCGGATTTCAGCGCCGAAAGCGCCGCCGCACCGCTGCCGCCCAAATAATTCTCCCGCCCGATAAACATTGTCTCGTTGTTGTCGTATTTTATAAAAGCTTCATTTGAGTCAGTTGCCGGGGTGAAGCTTATCAGCCGAATACCCTGGCGGGTTGTATAGACTTCGGCAATCGACAGTGTTTTTGTCTGCGAGTCGTACCAGTAGCGGACATAATCGCCGTTCTGCGGTTCAACTCCGCGCTTGTTTATAATATTTATCTGAGACGGCAGGTTGTTCTGAGCGAGAGCAAGCGAGCCGTCGGGATTGACCTTGTATTCGGCGAAGGTATACGGACGGTAGATTGCGCGGTCGGGAAGTCCGTCTCCGTTGTCGTCAAATACTGTCAACTCGTAATAGGCGGAGCTTGACGCGACTTTTTGCGAATTCAGGACAGAACCGGAGGTAATCTGCATGGTTTTATCGGAAGCGTCGCAGCCGGCGTAAATTATAATCTCGTTTACAAACGGTATGACGCCGTCTTCGCGCGGCACGGTATAGGCGTTTACCACGTTATAGCTTTCGTCGTAGATGGCTATCCTGCCATCCCCGAAACTTGCAAGTCCCGAGGTGAGCGAAGTGGCGGCGGAAACGGGATACATTGAAAAGATCCTCGTGCGATTTTCAAAGGATACAATCCTGAACGCCGCACCGACGTATTCGTTGTAATTGTTGGTACCGATCGCATTCATAACGGCGGATTCGGGAATCCTGAAGCTGTTTTTCAGAGTGCCGTCATCCTGCAGATTCATGAAGACCAATTCATTGTTGATTGCATAGCCGACCGATGAATTAATCCGGAAATCTCCGGTTGCGGTGAGAACCGCAGTCTCGGAGCGATAGTCAAAGACATCGACTATATAGCTGCCGCCGCCGTAGGTAAGGGCAAAAGCGGTGTTGTAAAGCAGCTGCGCGGTTTGCCCGCGGGTGAGTGGAGTGTTCCAGCCGATTCCGTCGTAGGAATTCACCCCGCGTCCGCCTATAATGACTCCCGCAAAAAGACCGAGTTCTTCAGCTTTTGTCATATAGCTGCGCGGATATTCGGCGTCGTAGTCGCCGGCGGGATAACCTAAGGCGCGAACCGCCATCGTGGCGCCGTCCTGAAGGGTGATGCCGCTGTCCGGGTCAAACACGGTCGCAGAGCGACCTTTTATTATGCCTTTTTCCGACGCATAGCTGATGGCACGGAGATAGTGCTTCGACGGGTTAAGATCGCTAAATTTGGCCGATGTGTCTTCCGCCTGCCAGTAAGCGGTGTCGACGTTGCCGTCAATCAGCTTGGATATCAGCAGCGCCATCTGCCAGCGGGTAACGCCGTCTTCCGGAGCAAAGACGGACGCCGAATAGCCGCGGATGACGCCGATATCGGAAAGCATGCCTATCGCCTCCCGATATTCGTATACATCGTCAAACGCGGAAAGACTGAACGCGCCGAAAGCGGTCAGCGCAAGCAGCAGGGCTGCGGAGATTAATGTTATAATGAGTTTTTTTGTTTTCAAGTGAACTGCCTCCGTTGATATATTGATTTGTTTCGGTGCAATTATATATATTATACCGCAGAATTGTTATAAAAACAAGTGTAATAAGGAAAAAACGGGTCTGCGGATAAAAAAACTATCGGACGGATTGTCCGATAGTTATTTGGAGCGGATTACGGGGCTCGAACCCGCTACCTCGACCTTGGCAAGGTCGCGCTCTACCAAGTGAGCTAAATCCGCGTTGGAGGCGCCACCCAGAATCGAACCGGGGAATAGAGGTTTTGCAGACCTTTGCCTTACCGCTTGGCTATGGCGCCGTAAAAATGGAATGCGCTTGCGCGCTCTGGAGCGGATTACGGGGCTCGAACCCGCTACCTCGACCTTGGCAAGGTCGCGCTCTACCAAGTGAGCTAAATCCGCATGATTGCGGCGGAGAAGGCAAGAGCCGACTTCGCGCGCCACGCGATAGGAGCATCCCATTAATTGCTATGGTGCCTCCGAGCGGAATCGAACCACCGACACGGGGATTTTCAGTCCCCTGCTCTACCAACTGAGCTACAGAGGCATACTGCGGCGTGCGCCGCATAAATAATGAGGATAAAACTGACCGGTTGACCCGACAGCCTTTGGACTGCATCCAGTCTTTAACCGGTCATATAAATATTGGCGACCCGAAGGGGACTCGAACCCCTGACCTCTAGCGTGACAGGCTAGCGTTCTAACCAACTGAACTACCGGGCCGTATTTGGTGGGAACAACAGGGATCGAACCTGTGACCCCCTGCTTGTAAGGCAGGTGCTCTCCCAGCTGAGCTATGCTCCCAAGAGCTACGTCAGCGTCGGGAAAACTGAATTTGCTCGTTCTTTTTCCCTGCGACGAATTATATTATACCATAAACGACAATGCTTGTCAAGGCTTTTTCAAAACATTTCGTAATTTTGGTGTATTTATAAATAAATGCTCCCCACTCCGCTCGGAGAATACTCCGTAAAGGAATAGGGAGAGCCAACATCCATAGAAAACCGAAGAAAGAGATACAAAAGTTTTATGAGATAGCATATGAAGATTAAGCGACTTGAAATGAAGGTTCAAGCCCTCGGTCTATTAGTATCGGTAAGCTGAACACATTA
>JAAZIU010000013.1 GCA_012800735.1 Clostridiales bacterium
CGAAGTCACAGGAACGATCAGGAGCGTTTCTACAATCACCTGAACTTCTATTCTTTCAGCGATCTGCAAAAACAGATGAAGAATTATTTATACCGTTCAAACAACATCCCGATGGCGGTGCTTGGTTGGAAAACACCCTCTCAGAAGCACCGAGAACTCGGCGGTCGCTGACGCGCCGAATTTAGTAATGTTGAAAAGAGGGGCGAAGCCCCGAACGAAAACATTACTAAATTCCTTTCTCTACTTTTTCTTCTCATTTGCTTTTTTCGGTCTCACATCATTGACAAATGTACATTTCCCGAATTTAATACCGACGCGCCGGTTAACAGATTGTCTTCAAATTTACAAATCGGTAGTTTACAATCGGCGTTAATCATGATATAATATTTTTGATTAAGCCTAAAACTTCTTCAAGGATCGAAGATTCGTCCCGCGAGGCGTCTACGACAACGATATTGTCTGCTTCTTTGCGCAGATTTATTGCTTTTTCATAGTTGCGTGAAATTTTTTCGAGGCGGTCGCGGGATTCGTATTGCTCACGCTCCTCTCCTCTTGATTCTACCCGACCGAGAGCAACCGAGACACCGACTGAAAGATATATGGTAAGATCCGGTTTTACCAGTTCCATCGAACCTTTATTCAAGTCAAGTATATATTCCATCGGGAAAGCGCCTGTCTGATACGCGCAGGAAGATAGCCAGAAACGGTCGCAAAGGACATTTACCCCGGCGTTCAGCTTTTCGCTTATTCCCTCCGGGCGAAGTATATGGTCAAGTCTGTCTGCGGCAAAAAGAGCGGCTATGACTCGTTCGTCAATTTCGTAATCTCCCTTACCCTTGATAAAGTGTTTTATCAGGCGGCCGACATGATTATCGGTCGGCTCTCTTGTGAGATATATACAGCAGCCCTCCTCCGTAAGAGACGAATAAACAGAATTAATCACGGTCGTCTTGCCGCTGCCGTCTATACCTTCAAAAACAATGAATTTGCCGCGACGCATCTTAAACCCTCCGTTTTTACCGAAGTTATCTCCGGCGGTTAAACTACCATATTATATCATATGTCGCGAATAAAATCAAGAGAAATAATCGCACTTATACCGAACATTGATTCGTCGCCTGCAATACTTTTTGCAAACAAGCATTTTTGATAAATGCCATTAAATAAATAATATGAAAAAAGCAATTTTATTTTTGATGTTCATCGCAGCAATTCTGCTGACTGCAACTTTAGGTTCCTACTCCGCCGGCTCAGCTGCGGCCGCGGGACCGGATGCCGGAGTTTATGATGTTTGGGCTGTAAGACAGCTTGAAAGCTTTGAAAACAAACATTTGACCGGCGACAGCTTTGACAACCGAAGCAACCGAGGCAGCCTGAATACCGTGGTATCTGCCGGTTTGAACACCGCTTCGGCGAGACAGTCTTCCGAATTGTCTTTTTTTCCGTATCAACCTTTTTCCGGGGAAAGTTTTCTTTTATGCAAAACCGACGGCGGTTCCTCTGCGACCCACAATTATTATAAAGCCGAGGTCGACATTTCGCTGAGTCTTTACAACCTTAACGCCGATGACAAATGCTTCGCTTATGCAGTAGCTCTTCCGGAACGGCTGGATATCTCCGGTTCCATTCTTCAATACACCGTAACGACGGTAATAAGCGCTGATACCGGAGATATAACCTTAAGGCATAATATATACGGCGGAGCCTGGACCGCTATTTTTTGCGACATTTCCACCTGGAGCGGCAGGATTTCCATAAATTCGCTTCGCGTTTCGGTACTATGCAAGGATATTCCCGTCGGAACCGAATACTCTTTCGGTATAGATGACATTTCCCTTTTCAGCTCAGCTGATATTTCTTCGGCGATGAATTGGTTCGTGCCGATTGAAAACTGGTATTATCTTTATGCTCATAAATCAGACGGCGGCAGCATGAAATTTATACCTGAAAGCGATGAGTTCTACATTGAAACCTATGGCTCGGGATTGAAATCCGGACTTACGGCAACGGGCAGATATCTTTGCATGCGGCTCGACAACAGATGCGGAGCCCAAAGCGTTTCGATGCAGCATACCACCGCCGAACGGATGAGCTTCGCCGAAAACATGGGGGAAATATTGGAGTTATCAGACGGCGAACAGCTGATTTATTTTTCTCTACCCGAAGATGACGAAAGCGAATTTACCCAGCTGCGCTTTGTCTTTGACGGCATAACTTCTTATGGCGAAAATTCTCAGGCTTTTCTTGAAATCAAGGCAATCTATCCGGCTTCGACATTTAAACAGGAGCCTGAGACGCTCGGAAGAATTGACAGCTGCCTTGCCGACGGTTCCGGCAAAGTAACGGTAACCGGCACGCTTTCGGATAATGCCGCAGCAAATAATGCTTTTAATGAAATCTGTCTTTTCCAGACAAATCCCGTCGCTGACTTGTCACAGACTTTACATGGGCTTGAACCGCTTGCAAGAACAAGAGTTTCAACAAACTTCAGACTTACGGCTGAAGGTAAAATCGGGTATTCATCCGACAGGTTTGTTGTCGCGCTTAATACCGGAAAAGATTATATAATAATAGGCGATTATTTTATAACAAACCCCGAAGCTGTATGCGCTTCTCCGGCTTCATTCAAAGAGATTCCCGCATTGAAAGGGATATCGGCAAGCTCTTCTTCCGATATTGCGGAAGCATCGAAACTCGTTTATTTCGAGGGAGCCTCAACTCTTGTTATCCCTCTTGCCATAGAGCGCCTTTACAGTCCAAAAATTACCTCGGTACAATACGAATTTGAGGGAACAACTTACTACTTTGATCCGTCTTATTGTCAGTCTGTTCAAAGAATACTCGGTTCTCTCAACACCAGCGGCGTGTGTGTCTATATGAGGCTTACTCTTAAACCGACATCAAACGAAGTGCTTAACGCCGCGCTCTGCGCTCCCGGATGGATCCAGGGCTCGGAAGCTGCATTTAATACCGATACGCCCGAGGGATTGAAACTTTACCGCGCTATTTTCAGCTTTATTGCAAACAGATGGTCTCACAAAGGCGACGCCCGGGTCACCGGCTACATTATCGGTGATTCGGTAAATGAAGCAAGACTGCACTGGTCTAAAACCGGCGCTCCGCTCGAACAGTTTGCCGAAAGCTACGCGCTTACCCTTCGTTCGGCTTTCACATCGATGCGCTCCGCTTCCGGTCCTGTAAGGGTTATAGCTTCGGTCAGCTCGCTGCTTTTTGACGGTTTCCCTTCCGACAATCAAAACCGCTTCGGCGCAGGAAAGTTTCTTTCGGCGCTTGATGCCGCGGCAGAAAGCGCGGGAGATTTTAACTGGGGAATTGAGCTTAAACTTCCCGCCGGCGGACTAACGTATATCGGAGACTCCGATTCGGTAAATTCAGACATATCCGAAACTTCCAAAATAATGATTTCCGCTGATAATTATGAGCTTTTCGATGTCTTTTTAAACCGTAAGGAGCTGCTGTTCAAAGACAAAACCCGCGATGTTATCATAACGGCGGCGCCGGGAGTTGACGAGGTTCAATATGTCTACGCATTCTATAAACTCAGCTCCAATCTCTGCAACACGGCAAAAGCCCTTGTAATATCCGCATCCGACGCGGCAGCTTACGGCGATTCGTTTAATATGATAGACACAAGTCAAACCCTCGATTATACATCAGAAGTATTGAACACGCTCGGATACACGGACTGGTCGCATCTGATTCCCGGGCTTGATTATAACCGCGCCGTCAGCCGCAAATATGCTGATACCTTATTCAGCCCGACAATTCCATACGAACTGGACGGCATTTTCACTTTGAAGAGCTTTGACGCTCAAAACGATATTTCCGATATATATTTGGGCAGCGGCGTTGAATCGTCTGAATGGAAATCGGGTTTTTCCTCCCGTAACGGTCTTCTTATGCTGAATTACGCTCTGAATGACAGAAAAAGCTTCGGCGGCTTATTTTATGTACTTGACTATCCTCTTGATTTATCAAAATCTCCGGTAATCACTCTTGATATCGCCGTTGTATCTCTTCCGGAGGGCACATCACAGGCGCAGCTTGCCGTTATGCTGTGCTCCGGCAGAAGCGCCGTAATTTGTTCGGGGCAGATCTCCGAGAACGGATGGCAGAAAGCGGTATGCGATCTATCTGGCTGCAGAGAGCTTTTGGGTTCAATAGATACGGTGCGTATCTGGCTTTCAAGTTACGACGGAAAACCTTTGGGCTCTCCGTCTCTGCTGATAGATGAAATAAGCGTCAGAAGTTTTACCCTCAATTCCGAGGAACTTTCCGAATACTTCCTGCTGCAGCAGGCTGACTGGAAAAAATCCGCCGCTGCCGAATCGGATATAAAAATTGTTTACGCTTTATTGGCGCTTGCTTTTGTCTGCGCCGTAATACTGACTTTCAGAATAACGCGCGGTAAAATTATTTATAAACGGCGCTCGGCATCTCACGGCGAATGGAAATTCGACTGATTTTTACTCAAATTTAAAGGAAAGGATGGGTTTGATGACAATGCGTTCTACCGCAAGAATCACCGCGGCATCGGTCATCGCTTTGTTTATTTTTATTGGAGTTGTGCTTCCCGCGGCTGCCCAGGAAATAGCTAAGCTTTCCGGTGATTTTACATATATAACCAATCCTACCGGCATAACTATTTTGAAATGCAAAGCTTCGGGAGAGATTGACATCCCTCCTGCGCTTGACGGAAAAACCGTTACAATGATTGCCGCCGACGCTTTTAAATCATGCGGCGCTACCAAAATAAAAATCCCCGCCTCCGTCACTTCGGTGGGGGACGAGTCGGTCATATCCGCGAATACAATATTCTCCTCCTCGGTTGAAGAGATTAATGTTGAAAGCGGAAACGCCGTCTATACCTCGTTAAACGGTGTGCTTTACCGCGCCGATCAAGGTAAGTTAAGCCTCGTCTATTATCCGAGAGCAAAGCCCGACGACAGCTTTTCCGTACCGGCGAACATAACCGGGATATCGAAATATGCCGCGGCGGGATGCAAAAATCTTACCCGGCTCAGCTTTACCGGAGTTACCGAAGAAATAGCCGAGGGAGCCTTCTCCGGGTGTACAAAACTTGCCGCGCTGCAACTCAACGAAGAGCTTGCTGAAATTGGAGCGGGAGCTTTCAAAAACTGTTCCGCGCTTACCGCCGTAACATTGCCGGCTTCGGTTAAGAATATTGCAGCCGGCGCTTTTGCCGGGTGCTCAAGGCTTTCCAATATAATTGCAGCCGGTGTCCTTTCCGACGATTCTCTTGCGGCTTTAGCCGGTTCTTCAAAAAACCTTACGGTATACAACGGAGACGGCAGCGTTTACAGTACCTCCGATTCGGGGGAACTTATAAAAGGAGCAACGGTACAGCAAAATCCGACAAACAACCATCCGCCGATAATAACGGAGACCACCGCTCCTAAAAAAAATCCGGAAAAAACTACGTCGGAGGAGACATCCGATGAAACGACCGAGGATGTTACAGTTACCCTTTCTCCGCCTGTCACAAAGATAGATCCATTGATCGGCGTTGAAGTTACCGATGAACAGGGATTTTCCAAAAACACCACCGCTGACGAAACCGAAGTCACCGAAACCGAGCCGCTTCTTACCTCAGATACCGAAGAGGTGACGGTAAGCGATATCGACACCTCTCCTGAAACAGTTTATTTCGTTGAACCCGCAAAAGGAATTTTCAATGTCTCCGGCGAAGATTTAACCCTTATCTGGATATTAGGCGCGGCAGCCGTTGCCGCGGCATTGTCCGCCGCAATCTGGCTCGGATTCAATCGACGTAAAAAGAGCAGGATCGGCTCGGACGGTTTGAGACACAGCAAGTATTACGAAGAATAACTCTATTTAAGATAATTAAATCCCGCCTTCGTGACGGGATTTATTTTATCCGTTTGATTAAATATTTGTATATTATAATGTAGTAATAATAGTTTTATCATGTGGTGTGTTTTCACACGATATTATCGCTTTAGTATGGTAACATGATGAAACAATGGAGGTTTTATTACAGTTTTTTTCAATTTTTAAACAATATATGTTGACATTAGTTTAGAAGTATGTTATAATTCACTTTAAGCAGTCTATTAATATTAGGAGGAATAATACCATGAAAAAACGGCTGAAAATATTAGCCGCTGTTTTGGCGTGTGTGATGTTCGCGGGGGTTGCCGCCACACTCACGTCATGCGGTAAATCTCTTGCAACTGCACCTACCATCACTACCCCTTTGGTAGTAGCTTATTCACCTTTCAGCGAGAAGTTCTCACCTTATTATGCCGACACAGCGTATGACGTTGATGTTGCCGGCATGACTCAGCTTTCTCTGCTTACCACCGACCGCGCCGGCGGTATAATCTACAACGCCATCAGAGGCGAAACCGTAGAATATAACGGCACGCCTTATAACTACAAAGGCATCTCCAACATTAAGGTGGAGCAGAAAAAGAATTCCGACGGAACCGTCGCGACCACCACTTACAAGATCGAGCTTAAGAAGGGCGTTCTCTTCTCCGACGGCGTCGAAATGACCGCCGACGACATAATCTTCAACTATTATGTCTTCCTCGATCCGTCCTATGTCGGTTCTACCACCCTTTCGTCCTATTCCATCGTAGGTCTTAAGAACTATCAGACACAGACCACCGACGAAGTCTACGAAAAGTATTCGAAGATGGTCGGAGACATTTACGCCGCCGGCGAAGATCATCAGTGGTCTTCTTCCGACTCCTGGACCCAGGAACTTCAGACCGCTTACTGGGATCTGATGAAGCAGACCTGGAAAGACGACAACCAGGCTATCGTTGACTATGTCTTCAACAACTATCTCGGCTACTCTCAGGACTATTTCGGCATGTCCGGTGAAGAAATCGCCGCTAACGAAGGACTCAAGGTAGCTTACGGAATGGTCATGTGGGGCTTTGGTTCAAGGAATGAAGACGGCTCCTTCACAACCGCCGCAGGCAAAACTTACGACCTTGTCAACGACTTCCCGACAATCGACGATTACTACGAATCCACCTATCAGGCATACGAAGGCGACCCGGAAGCTTATTTTGCTACCGAAGCCGCTGACGACACCGACGTTCGCGGCACTACCGACACCGCATTCATCCTTCAGTACGGTTCTAAGGACGAGGCGATGGGCGGAGCCGGCGTTCCTAATATTTCCGGTATCAAGAAGACCGGCAAATACAAAGTAGAAGTCACCATCGAAGGTTTTGAAGCTCCGGCTATCTATTCAATCTGCGGTATTTCAGTCGCTCCGATGCATTACTACGGCGACGAAACCAAGTATGATTACGACAACAACAAATTTGGCCATGACTTCGGAGACCTTTCTTCCGTTCAGGCGAAGACCAACTTCCCGATGGGCGCAGGTCCATATAAGTTTGTCGAATATAAAGACAAAGTAGTTTACTTTGAAGCCAACGAACATTACTTCAAGGGATGTCCGAAGATCGCAACCATCCAGTTCAAGGAAATGAGCGACGACGATAAGATCACCTCGCTCACCACCGGCGACGCCGATGTTTCCGATCCCTCCGGCTCCAAAGCTAAATTCCAGCAAATCCGCGATATAAACGGCGGAGAGCTTGACGGCAATATCATCACCACCAACGCTGTCGACAACCTCGGCTACGGCTACGTCGGTCTTAACGCCGACACCATTAATGTAGGCGGCAAATCCAGTTCCGTCGAATCCAAGAACCTGCGCAAGGCTATCGCTACCGTTATCGCGGTATACCGCGACGTTGCCATTAACTCTTACTACGGCGACGCAGCTTCCGTTATCAACTATCCGATATCCAACACCTCCTGGGCGGCTCCGCAGAAGTCGGACGCCGACTATAAGGTTGCTTTCTCGGTTGACGTTGACGGCAATGACATATATACCGCCGACATGAACGCCGAAGCCAAGTATGCCGCCGCTCTCGAAGCTGCTAAGGGCTTCCTCAAGGCTGCGGGTTACACCTATGACGAAGGCTCAGGCAAATTCACCGCCGCTCCCGACGGAGCCAAGCTCGCTTATGAAGCGCTTGTTCCCGGCGACGGCACCGGCGACCACCCGAACTTCCAGGTGCTTTCCAATGCTGCGGCCGCACTCGGAACGATAGGCATCACCCTCAACATCAACGACCTTACCGACAGCTCTATCCTCTGGGATCGCCTTGATGCTCACAACCAAGAAATCTGGACTGCCGCCTGGGACGCAACCATCGACCCGGATATGTATCAGGTATATCACAGCTCGGGTATAGTCGGCAGAGGCGGTTCCGATTCCAACCATTACGGAATCGATGACCCGGATCTTGACCAGCTGATAATCGACGCGCGTCAGTCCGCCGACCAGGATTACCGCAAGTCTACTTACAAAGCCTGCCTCGACATCATTATCGACTGGGCGCTTGAAGTTCCTTCCTATCAGCGTCAAAACATCGTTATCTTCAGCACCGAGCGCGTTAATATCGAAACCATTACCCCTGATATTACAACTTATTGGGGCTGGATGAACGACCTTGAAAATCTCGAGGTTTATCAGGCTCAATAATCCTTTATTTGAAACAGATTCAATCTGATTGATTTCCAAAGCAAGCCCGACTTGCACGGTTGGGCTTGCTTTATTGGGTTTATATACCGGCCATGAAATATTGTAAGGTTTTATTTCTGTTATTCTGACCGGTATATCAGCTCAATACTGCAATTCTTTTTATAACTCCGAGGTAAAGTTTATGTGGAAATTCCTGATCCGACGACTGCTTTTAAGCATTCTGATACTTTTTTTGGTGTCGGCAGTCATTTATACCGTAATGCGCTGTCTGCCGGTTTCCTTTATCGAAGCTAAAGCGCGTGAAATGTCAGCTCTTCCGGGAGCAAAAAGCTATTCCGAATGTCTTGCGCAGCTTAACGAAGTTTATCAGATGGACGGAAATCCGGTCATCGGTTTCTTTAAGTGGCTCTCTCGGGCTATGCGCGGCGATTTCGGAGACTCCTGGATGTATAATAAACCGGTTACCGCCAAATTCAAAGAGGTTATCTGGGATTCCTTCTTTTTGTCGCTTATTTCACTGGTTCTTGAGCTTGTGATAGCAATACCTCTCGGCATACGCGCCGCAACCCGTCAGTATACCCGTACCGACTATGCGATAACGGTGGTTGCTTTGATAGGTATTTCCCTGCCCTCCTTCTTCTTTGCAACGCTGCTGAAGCTTTTATTCTCGGTAAAATTAGGAGTCCTTCCGCTGAACGGCAAAGTAGGACGCTATTACAACCAGCTTTCAGCTTTCGGCAAGTTTCTCGACGTCGTACAGCATTTCATCCTTCCGATAACTACCCTTACAATAGTTTCTATCGGATTTTTGATGCGTTATACCCGTACAAATATGCTTGAAGTGCTCAACTCCGACTATATCCGCACCGCGCGCGCAAAAGGGCTTTCCGAAAGCAAGGTAATCAACCTTCACGCTTTCCGCAACACCCTTATACCGGTCATAACGATGGTCGGCGGCACTCTGCCCGGCCTTTTCAGCGGCGCGATGATAACCGAGCAGCTGTTTGCGATTCCCGGTATCGGCTATACCTCATACAACGCAATGATAAGCGGCGATATTCCTTTTTCAATGTTTTATCTGATGTTTATGGCAATTCTCACGCTTGTCGGCACGCTTATTGCCGATATCCTGTATGCCGTGGTTGACCCGCGGGTACGAGTCAACTGACGGAGGTGCGACTTATGGCAAACAAGGATAAAAAAGATTTAAATTACGATCAGCATATTTCCACATCAAACTCGCTCGGCGATGAGCAGCGCGTAAGGGTACTTTCCCCTTCGATGCTGGTAATCAAGCGATTTTTCCGCAATCGTCTGGCGGTTATTGGGCTTGTTACGATTGCTGCAATGTTTGTTTTCTCATTCCTCGGCCCGCTGTTCTCCCCTTACGGCGAGATTCAGCAATTCATGAAAGTCGAGAGAGAAATTCAGACTTACGCCGGCGCGACATACAACACAAATTATTATTACTTGACTGCTCCCGGGCATGATTTCACCTCAATCGACAAGGCGGCATTTGTTTTAGCCGCAAACAACCGCGAAGACAGCTTCTCTTCCAGCGGCAGCACTTATCATGTCAACACCCTTTCTCCGGATGACACCTATCTGCTTGGCGAAGAGAATGTTATTGCCGATTTTATTTCGCTTGGCGATAATATCACAATAACCCCTAAAGCCGGCGCCGCCCTTCCTTCCGGGTTTAATGAGGCTGCCGCGGAAGCAGTCGCTTCCGGCTCCGAAAGCTTTACGATAGACGGTGTTGAGTTTCACGTTTTCTCATCAAAACGTTCATCATATTTTTATACTCTCTCTGATACCGTTCTTTTGACAAAAGACTTATTCAACCCTTATGATCCGGACAGCGAAATAACCTTCGAGCTTCAGAAAAACTCCGAGCTTGCTATGGCATCGGGTGAAAAAAACTTTGAGGCTGACGGCATTAAATATACGCTTGAAACCGGAGACAACAAGATAACTATTTTAAAGGACGGCGAGCCATATGCCGATATCTCCAATCTTATCGTAACCTCAACCGCGGCGGGGCGTTTTATAAGCATTCCGTTCCGCAATGCAGTTGAGAAAGCTATCGCAGAAAACACAGGCTCCTTTACAATGCCTGATGAAAGCGGAGAAGAAACAGAATACACCGTTATCCGCCGCGATTTGGAATATGCGATACAAACGATTACCGATGTCGATTTGCTTGATACCTACGCCGCTCCTTCCGCAAAGCACTGGGTGGGAACCGACGGCTCCGGCATGGATATGCTCACCCGTTTGATGTACGGCGGACGCATTTCTCTTTCCATCGGCTTTGTCGTCATATTCATCGAAATGTTTATCGGCGTCATAATGGGCGGTATTTCCGGTTACTTCGGCGGAGTTGCCGACACCATAATCATGCGTATAGTTGACACGCTGAACTGTATCCCCACTCTGCCGCTGTATATCATACTCGGTACCATTATGGCTACGCTGCATATCGATCCGACTTTGCGAATCTACCTGCTTATGGTAGTTCTGGGAATTACCGGCTGGACCGGCATTGCCCGAGTTGTCAGAGGTCAGATCCTCTCGCTCCGCGAACAGGAATTCATGCTCGCAGAAGAAGCGCTGGGCATGTCAACACGCAGACGCATCTTTCATCACCTTATCCCCAATGTTATTCCTCAGCTTATAGTCTATGCGACAATGGGTCTCGGTTCGATTATACTTACCGAAGCTACCCTTTCCTTCCTCAATTTGGGGGTAAAATATCCCTACGCTTCATGGGGAAACATAGTCAACGCAGTAAACGACAGCTATGTTTTGACAAACTACACCTTCGTCTGGATCCCCGCAGGTCTTCTGATTCTTATCACGGTGCTGGGTTTCAACTTCATCGGTGACGGTCTTCGAGACGCCTTCGACCCGAAGATGAAGAGATGACCATTGAAAAAAGACAAAACAAACAACAACAGAGGTCAGAATATCATGGCAGATAAAGACGAAATGAACATATTAAATAACGGCAACGGCGAAGGCAAACCCAAAGTTGCTGTCAAAAATGTAAACTATCTTACGGCGAAGGAATCGCGGGAAATTGCCCGCCGAAACCGCAAAATTGTCAGCGCGCTCGAGAAGGAGTATAATCGCAAGAATATATCTCCCGAAGAATATACAATCGAGATGCGCGACAAAAACAACATCCTCGAAGTCGATAACCTTCACACCTATTTCTTTACCGATATCGGCACAGTCAAGGCTGTTGACGGCGTAAGCTTTGAAGTTCCCCGCGGCAAAACCGTCGGGATAGTCGGCGAATCCGGCTGCGGAAAATCAGTCACCTCTCTTTCTATAATGCAGCTTTTGCAGCGCCCTCAGGGGCAGATAGTCAAGGGGGAAATCCGCTTCAATTTAGGCGACAAAGCGGTCAATATCGCAAAAGTGCCGATTAAACACATGCAGAAGATCCGCGGCAACAAGATCAGCATGATCTTCCAGGAACCGATGACTTCTTTGAATCCGGTATTCCGGATAGGAATGCAGCTTGATGAAGTTATAGCGCTGCACAATCCCGACTATTCAAAGGAGACGGTTAAGGATCGCTCTATCGAGATGCTGCAAACCGTCGGTATAGCCAATTCCGAAGGCGTTTACAGAATGTATCCGCATGAACTCTCGGGCGGTATGCGTCAGAGGGTCATGATAGCGATGGCGCTCGCCTGTTCCCCCTCGCTTATTATCGCCGACGAGCCTACGACGGCGCTTGACGTTACGATACAGGCGCAGATACTTGATTTGCTTCGCACTCTCAAGGAAAAGATCAACAGTTCCATCATGCTTATAACCCACGACCTGGGGGTTATCGCGGAAATGGCGGATTTTGTTGTCGTAATGTATGCGGGGCGCGTTATTGAAAGCGGCACCTCGATGGATATATTCAAGAATCCGCTGCATCCTTATACCCTCGGTCTTATGAAATCGAAACCGGTCATCAACCGCCGGGTCGACAGGCTTTATAATATCCCCGGCAATGTGCCGAACCCCATTGATATGCCCGATTACTGTTATTTCAAAGATCGCTGTTCCTCCTGCATTCCGCGCTGCGACGGCGCTTATCCTCACATGATTAAAATCAGCGATACTCACAAGGTCAGCTGCTGGCTTTATGAAGACGAAAACATAAACTCCCCCCTCGCAAGCGGCACAGAGAAAGGCGGCAGCAAATGAGCGAAAAACTGAATTCAATGAATACTGCATCAGAATCCATCGTTCACAGCGATGAAAATATAATTGAAGTCGCCAATCTTAAAACCTGGTTTCCGATACGAAACGGACTTTTCTCCCGTGTCACCGGTCATGTAAAAGCTGTCGACGGGGTAACATTTTCTATCAGGAAAGGCGAGACTATGGGTCTTGTCGGCGAATCCGGCTGCGGAAAGACGACGGTCGGGAGAACTATCCTCCGTCTCGTACCCAAAACCGCCGGAGAAGTCCTCTTTGACGGACGGGACGTTTACGCTCTTACCCCAAAGGAACTGCGAGATATACGCCCGAGGATGCAGATCATTTTCCAGGACCCTTATTCCTCCCTTTCTCCGAGAATGCCGGTCGGAGAGATAATCGGCGAAGCCGTCCGCGAACACGAAATAGTTCCGAAGGAAGAATTTGATGATTATATCACCTCTGTGATGCAAAACTGCGGTCTGCAGGCTTATCACAAGGATCGCTATCCTCATGAGTTCTCGGGCGGTCAGCGGCAGCGTATCTGCATCGCCCGCGCTCTTGCCCTTGATCCCAACTTTATTGTTTGCGACGAGCCGGTTTCCGCTCTCGACGTTTCGATTCAGGCGCAGATAATAAACTTATTGAGCGATCTTCAGGAAAAATTCAATCTTGCCTATCTCTTTATATCTCATGACCTTTCGGTTGTTGAGCATATATCGAATACAATAGGCGTTATGTATTTAGGTTCGCTGGTCGAATCCGGCGACAAGGAATCGATATTTTCGCACCCGTGTCATCCTTATACTCAGGCGCTCTTTTCCGCAATCCCGGTTCCCGATCCGACACACAAGATGCAGAAGATTCCGCTTGAAGGCTCAATTCCTTCTCCCGCAAATCCTCCCGCCGGATGTAAATTCCATACAAGATGCCGTTACTGCATGGATAAATGCAAAAAGGAAACCCCAAAGACATTTGAGGTCGAGAAAAATCACTATGTTGTATGTCATCTTTACGACGACAATAAAACCGTTGAGGATGTGGACGCTATCATAAAGGCGAAGGATGACGAAATAAGCAAGCTGGAGAACATCTCGACAGCCGGTATATAAACAATGAAGCGCAGACAATACGACGATGACGACGGCCGCGTTATAGCGCCGATGAATATCGACGGTATGCCTTACAACACTGGGCTGCGGGGTTTTATCCGACAACAGATGGAAAAGCGCCGCGAAGAAAAAGAATCTTTAAGAGACGGAAATTCAAATACAGCCGCGCCGGAAACCGATCGCCAAACCGAACGAATGGTTTATCGTCACGCCATTATAGCCGCGCTTATTGTCGCGCTGATTTTCGGCGGAAGTATCGCTCTTTTCATCCTATTCTGCACTAATATTTGGTTTGCATAATCAAATAACTGCCTCCCGGCTGATTAAGTCGGGAGGTTTATTGTCATGTAATGTAATCTCTGTGTTTTCCGCTGTTGCTCTTAACATAATCGTGTGAATTATAAACTGATGTTTTTACATATGTAACATTTTGTCTTTATTAACATATCGTTTAATAATTCCGCTTTAAAGAGAGTATCTTTTAAGGTAAAATATTATTGGTATAATGGGGGAATATGGGTTAAATAAATTAATCTCTTTCCATTACCATGTTTTTTTATCCGCCCGCTGCCGACAGGCGAGCGGATTTTATACAAATACAATGCCGGAGATTGGAAGCAATTAAGTGAAAAACGACAAGAACTCAGTACAGCTCCGTGAACAGCTCGAAAATGAGTCTTCGCCTGCCCGGAATCTTATTTCCGGTCTCTTCGATGAGAGGACTTTCACTGAGCTCGGCGCGTATATCCGCCGCGAACCAAGCAAAGCCGACAAGCTTTTCGGAACTCCCGACGAAGGTGACTTCGAGTCGGTGATCTGCGGCTACGGCTCTGTTGACGGTCGGTTGGTATACGCCTTCGCGCAGGACAGCACGAAAATGAAAGGCGCTCTTACCTCCGCCCATGCAAAAAAAATCACCGACCTGTTGGATAAAGCCCTTCAAAGCGGCGCTCCGGTAGTCGGTATATTTTCATCCAACGGCGCCGTTGTTACCGAAGGCGTTGCGGGATTGGCCGGATACGGAGCTATTATCCGCCGCTTTACCGAATGTAAAGGCGAGATACCTATCATTTCGATTATTGACGGTGTCTGCGCTTCTACCGCCGCTGCGATAGCCTCGATTTCCGATGTAGTCGCAATTACCGACAACGGCTCTCTTTATGTCGCTCCGCCCTTTATTTTGAAAGAGAGATATTCGGACAATTCCGCCGGCAGCGCTGATTTTGCCGCCGAAACGGGACAAGCGGATATACGGGTTAAAACATCTGATGAAGCCGTAGTTGCGGTGAGAACTCTGCTTGAGAAGCTGCCCGCAAACAACGGTGAGCTGGCAATTGACGCCTTTGACGACGACCTCAATCGGCTTACTCCCGAAATTGCCGATCTTGATCCCGACAATCTTGACATAAATGACGTAATAAAAGCAGTTTCCGACAATGGCTTTTTCTTTGAGCTCGGAGCCAGATACGCGCCGGAGCTGGTAAGCGGACTTATCTCCCTTGCCGGACGCACCGTCGGTGTTGTTGCAAATCAGCCTAAAATTAACGGCGGCCGGATAACCCCGAAAGCCGCAGAAAAAGCTTCAAAGCTTGTCAGTTTATGTGATTCCTTTAATATACCGATATTGACGCTTGTTGATACTCTCGGTTTTGACATAAGCGACGAAGCTGAAAAGAACGGCTTTGCTCAATCACTCGGCGTGCTCGGATTTTCATACAGCTCTGCGCTGGTGCCGTTGGTTACGGTTGTAGTAGGTCCGGCTTACGGCGGAGCATATGTGCTGATGGGTTCGAAGTCACTCGGCGCAGATATCTGCTACGCGCTTGACACCGCCCGCATCGCTCCTCTCGCTCCTGCTGCCGCGGCTGAATTTTTAAAAGGCGATATGCCGAAAGACGACGCGGAAAAACTTTACAACGAAATGATCGCCTCCCCGCTTGCGGCGGCCAAAGCCGGCGATATAGACGACATTATCGCCCCGGAAGAGCTTCGTCAACACATCATCTCGGCTTTTGAGATACTTTGCAACTGAGGAGCTTTAAGATGAATTCTGTTAATTTATTATACATTGCCGCATCGGTCACCCGCCGGCTTGAATCTAACATCGGCAGTTCGATGTCCGACGCGCCGCGCGGCGAAAGTCTGCTGCTCGGACTGAGGGTGACAATCCTTGGAATGGGAATGTGTTTTCTTGTCTTGATGCTGCTTTGGGGAGTGCTTGAACTTTTCCGTGTTCTCTCATACAGAAAAAAACCGGACGAAAAGCAGGATGACGGCGAAAAGGCAATCGAAACTGCGGATGCTCCCGTAATTGAGTCAAGCTCATACGCCGGAGACGAACTTATCGCGGTTATTACAGCCGCCGCAGCCGCGTATCTGTCCGCAGAAGCCAAAGAAAAGGCTGCCGCGGGAGAACCGGTTTCCGATACGCGCTTCCGTGTGGTAAGCTTCAGGAAAAAAGCTTAAATTCAAAAATATTATAACGAGGATTTATATAATGAAAAAATTCAATATAACCGTCAACGGCACAACTTATGAAGTTGTTGTGGAAGAGATCGACGCATCTAACGCGCCCGCTCAGGCGGCTCCCGCTCCGACAGCGGCGCCTGCACCTGCTGCGCCGGCTCCTAAACCCGCTGCTCCTGCAGCTCCTAAAACCGGCGGCGAAGGAACCGTTAAAATAACCTGCCCGATGCCCGGTACTATTGTCAAACTGAATTATTCGGCCGGTCAGACTGTCAAGCGCGGCGATATACTCTGCCTCTTTGAAGCCATGAAAATGGAAAATGAGATCATGTGTCCGCAAGACGGAGTCGTCGCTTCTGTCAACGTTACCATCGGACAGTCGGTAAATGCCGGAGATCTCCTCTTTACGCTGAATTGACCGCTGTCGAATGACGGGACCGTCCGGCGGCGGGCCCTCATGGCTTTGAGCATCTTCGAAAATTCTTTGCCGTGTGACTTCGCCGGAGAAAGCTTGTTATTATGATAGATTTTTTTGTAAATTTCTGGAAAACCACGAGTATTTATTTTGCAGCTTCCGAACCTCTGACCTTCCTGAAATATATTATAATGTATGTGATCGTGGTAATACTTTTTTACCTTGCGATCAAAAAAGACTTTGAACCGCTTTTGCTCATTCCGATTGCTTTCGGAATGTTTCTTGCCAACCTTCCCGGCGCGAATCTATATCATCCGGAGCTTTTCCTCGTTCCCGACGCTCAATTTGATATTATACGCGTGTTTAAAGAGGGCGGGCTGCTTGACTTACTTTACCTCGGTGTAAAGCTCGGAGTTTATCCCTCGCTTATCTTCATGGGCGTCGGCGCTATGACCGACTTCTCTCCGCTTATAGCAAATCCGAAATCTATACTTTTAGGCGCTGCCGCGCAGCTTGGCGTGTTCGCAGCCTTCCTCGGCGCTATTGCAATCGGATTTACCCCCGAAGCCGCTGCTTCCATAGGAATAATCGGAGGCGCTGACGGACCTACCGCCGTGCTTGTCACAAAGACGCTGGCGCCTCAGCTGCTCGGAGCAATCGCTATTGCCGCTTATTCATATATGGCGCTGATTCCTATTATACAGCCTCCGTTCATGCGCATGCTTACCACAAAGAAAGAACGCAGCATAGTTATGGAGACACTGCGCCCTGTGTCCAAACTTGAAAAAGTTGCCTTCCCGGTTGTCGTAACCATAATCGTTTGCCTTATACTGCCGGACGCCGCTCCGCTTGTCGGTCTTCTGATGCTCGGAAACTTGTTTACCGTCTCCGGTGTTACTGACAGGCTTTCAAAAACTGCTCAGAATGAACTGATTAATATCGTAACTATTTTCCTCGGGGTATCGGTCGGCGCAACGGCTAACGCCGAAAGATTCCTGACATTTGAAACGATTTCAATCATCGTTTTAGGTCTCTGCGCATTTATCTTCTCTACCATCGGCGGAGTTTTATTCGGCAAATTCATGTGCTGGGTAACCAAAGGAAAGATTAATCCGCTTATCGGTTCTGCCGGCGTTTCCGCCGTCCCGATGGCTGCGAGAGTTTCTCAGGTAGTCGGTCAAAAGGAAAATCCGGCAAACTTCCTTCTCATGCACGCAATGGGACCTAATGTTGCCGGAGTTATCGGCTCTGCCGTCGCCGCGGGTGTCTTCCTAAGCACATTCAAATAAACGGCGCTTGCCAAGCTATCTATCAAAACGATACGGCTTCCGTCAATGTTAATGATAATTCGTCAACCTACAGGAGATATATATGGCTAAAGTAAAAATATGCGAGACGGTGCTGCGGGACGCGCATCAGTCTCTTATCGCCACCAGAATGACTACCAATGACATGCTCCCGGCGCTTGAGCTGCTGGATGACGTCGGGTATCATTCGCTTGAAGTATGGGGCGGGGCTACCTTCGACTCATGTCTTCGCTTCCTAAACGAAGACCCGTGGGAGCGGCTTCGCAAAATTCGCAAAACCTGCAAAAACACCAAACTGCAAATGCTTTTCCGCGGTCAGAACATATTGGGATATCGACATTATCCCGACGATGTCGTCGAATATTTCGTTCAGAAGTCTCTGGCCAACGGTATTGATATAATCCGCATTTTCGACGCTTTAAACGACCCGCGCAACCTTGAGACAGCCGTAAAAGCGACAATAAAAGAAGGCGGGCATGTTCAGGCATCGCTTTCCTACACTATTTCCCCGGTTCACAACAACGAGTATTTCGCTAATTTCGCAAAAAACCTTGAAGAGATGGGCGCAAATTCTATCTGCATAAAGGATATGGCGGGACTGCTCAAGCCTTACAGCGCATACGAACTCGTCAAAGCGATAAAGTCTAATTGCAATCTTCCGGTTGAGCTCCACACCCACTATACCACCGGACTCGCTTCGATGACTGCAATCAAGGCTGTCGAAGCCGGCTGCGATATTATTGATACCGCAATCTCACCGCTTGCCATGGGCACCTCTCAGATGCCTACCGAGGCTCTTGTCGCGTCTCTTCAGGACACCGAATACGACACCGGTCTCGATTTAAAGAAGCTCGACGCCGTCGCGGTACATTTCACCAAACTCCGTGAGAAATACCTTGAAACCACTCTGCTTGACCCGAAGGTGCTTTCCGTCAACGTAAAGACCTTACTTTATCAGGTTCCGGGCGGTATGTATTCCAACCTGATTTCCCAACTTAAAGCTCAAGGAAAATCCGACAAGTTGGACGAGGTGCTTGAAGAAGTGCCGCTCGTGCGCAAAGATGCGGGTTATCCCCCGCTCGTCACCCCGACTTCTCAAATAGTCGGCACTCAGGCGGTTATGAATGTTCTCTCCGGCGAAAGATACAAGATGGTTTCGAATGAATTCAAGGCTCTTGTCCGCGGAGAATATGGAAAAACACCCGCTGAGATCGACGCGGATTTCCGCCGTCAGATAATAGGCGACGAAGAACCGATCACCTGCCGTCCCGCCGATCTTATCGAACCGGAGCTGCCGAAGATTCGCGAAAAGCTCAAGGATATAGCAATTCAGGATGAGGATATACTCAGCTACGCTTTATTTGATCAGGTAGCGATGAAATTCTTCGACTACCGAGCGATGCAGATACTGAACCTTGACGGGGAAGCCGGCGACAAGGAGCTTAATGTTCATCCGGTATAATAAACTTTATTAAACGCAATCAGAGGAAGCATTTTTAAGCTTCCTCTGATTTTTTATATTGTTCGTTTCTGCTCTTAAAACGCTTTGTCGAGCTATGTCAGGCATTTTCCTCAATCGCTTCGGTTTCGATGACTTCGGTTTCGGATTCTTCTTTGTCTGTCGAAGGTTCTTTTGTGTTTTTATCGGCTTTCTTTTCAATATAAACGGGTGTTCCGCTGCCGCCGACACATTCTGCCGTAATGATGACTTTTTTCACGTCGCTTCTTGAAGGTACTTCATACATTACGTTGAGCATGATGTCTTCAATTATGGCGCGAAGGCCGCGGGCTCCGATGCTGCGTTCTATCGCGATGTCGGCTATCTTTTCGAGAGCGGCTTCTTCGAACTCCAACTTAGCTTTGTCATAACCGAGCAGTTTTACATACTGCTTTACAAGAGCATTTTTAGGCTCTTTAAGTATGCGCACAAGCGCGTCGCGGTCGAGCGGATCGAGCGCGACCATGACCGGCAGACGGCCTACAAGCTCGGGGATAAGACCGTATTTGATTATATCGTGCGGGGTTGCGTGGTGGAGAGTGGTAGATTTAAGCTTGTCGGCTTTATTTTTAATGTCGCCGCTGAAACCTATAACCGATTGTCCGAGCCGCTCCTCAATTATTTTATCAAGCTGATCAAAGGCGCCGCCGCAGATAAAGAGGATGTTCGCGGTATTTATCTGAATGAAGTCCTGATTCGGGTGCTTGCGGCCGCCCTGCGGCGGAACATTGGCGATGGTGCCCTCAAGTATCTTTAAAAGCGCCTGCTGAACGCCTTCGCCGGAAACGTCGCGGGTGATGGAGCGGTTTTCGCTCTTGCGGCTGATCTTATCGATTTCATCGATATAGATTATGCCTTTCTCGGCTTTTTCTATATCGAAGTCGGACGCCTGGATCAGGCGGAGCAGGATGTTCTCAACATCCTCTCCGACATAGCCGGCTTCGGTAAGAGTCGTTGCGTCGGATATTGCGAATGGGACTTTCAGGGTGCGCGCAAGCGTCTGCGCAAGATATGTCTTTCCTACGCCGGTCGGACCCAAAAGCAGGACGTTGCTCTTTTGAATGTCAACGCCGTCGTCTTTATGTTCCGCATCCTTTGAAAAGATGCGTTTGTAGTGGTTATAAACCGCGACGGAAAGCGACTTCTTCGCGGCGTCCTGTCCTATCACGTATTCGTCAAGCTGAGCTTTTATCTCCCTCGGTTTCGGCAGATTTGCAAGCGTCAGCGCCTCATCGTCGCTTCTTTTTCCGCGGGAGTAGGATGACGGTGATTCTGAGCCGAAATGCTCGGATACTATTTCGTTGCAGGCTTCGATACAGCTGTCGCAGATACAGGCGCCGGTCGGGAACGGAATAAGGAACATCACCTGAGTTTCATCCCGCCCGCACATGGTGCAGCGCTTTCTCTGGGCGCCGCGGGTTCTGTTATTCGTTGGCATTATTTCTGCCTCCGATTTTTAATATCAGTCATGCTCTTTTTTCAATTACCTTGTCTACGATTCCGTATATCCTGGCTTCTTCGGCGGTCATAAAACGGTCGCGCTCGGTATCTCGGGCGACTTCCTCAATCGGCTTGCCGGTATTGAGGGCAAGTATACGGTTGAGATTCTCTTTCGTCCTTTGCATCAGCTCTGCCTGAATCTGAATATCGGTAACCTGTCCCTGAGTGCCGCCGGACGGCTGATGGATCATAATCTCGCTGTTGGGAAGGGCGAGACGCTTTCCCTTTGCGCCGGAGCTTAAAAGGAAGGCGCCCATTGAAGCTGCCATTCCGATGCAGATGGTGGATACATCGCACTTGATGAAGTTCATCGTGTCGTAAATTGCCATGCCCGCGGTTACTGAGCCGCCGGGGCTGTTGATATAAAGACTGATATCTTTATCCGGGTCCTGCGCTTCAAGGAACAAAAGCTGCGCTACAACAAGCGAAGCGGTTACATCGTTTACCTGATCGGCGAGGAATACAATGCGGTCGTTCAGCAGCCTTGAAAATATATCATAGGCGCGTTCGCCGCGATTGGTGGTTTCTATTACGGTTGGTACGAGCGGCATAATTTTTCCTTTCGTTTTCTAAAACAAAGTCGATATAAGACGACAAAGTGAATGAACCCGCCAAAAGCGATTCCATTCACATGTCTGTCTTATTACAAGTTTTTCATTTGATTGATTTTAAGGCTTATCAGCGGGAAATTATTCATTCTCTTCTTCAGCCTTGTTTTCGACAGCGGTTTCTTCTGTGTTGTCGGTGTTTTCCGCTTCATGGTCGTGCGCGTGATCGTGGTCGTGTTCTTCCGGCTTTGCCTCGACGTCGGTAATAACGGCTTTGGATTTGACTGCATCAAGCGCCTTGCGGATCTTGATGTCTTCCTTCAAGGTATCAGCCGGGATAGATTTAGCCTGTTCGAGATCAACGCTGTAGCGCTTTGCGATTTCCTCGTATTCCTTTTCCAGATCATCGTCGGAAACCTCGATATTTTCAAGCGCGGCGACCTTTTCAAGCGCAAGGCGGGTTTTTGTCTGGCGTTCAGCCTGCGGACGGAACTGGGCGCGCATTGCATCGAGGTCCATGCCGGTATATTTGAGATATGTCGAAAGATCCATGCCCTGCATACGGAGGCGGTTATCGAAGTCTCGAAGCTGATTTTCCTGTTCTGCCGCATACATCGGCTCGGGAACCTCAACGGTCATCTTTTCAAGCAGCTTGTCGATAACGGCGGTCTCGACATGCATATCGGCGTGGTTTTTATTGGACTCTTCAAGCTTTCTTCTGAGATCTGCGCGATATTCGTCAAGAGTGTCAAATTCGGAGACGTCTTTTGCAAATTCGTCGTCAAGCTCCGGAAGCTGAGTCATTTTAATGGCGTTCAGCTTGACTTTGAATACTACCGGTTTGCCTTTGAGCGACTCTTCGTGATACTCCTCCGGGAAAGTGACGTTTACATCAAACTCGTCGCCAATGACATGACCTACGATTTGATCTTCAAATCCGGGGATAAAGGTATTCGAGCCGAGTTTAAGGCTGTAGTTCTCTGCTTCGCCGCCTTCAAAAGCGACTCCGTCATTAAATCCCATGTAGTCGATAACGGCGGTGTCGTCCATGGCTGCGGCGCGATCGGTTACTTCTATTGTGCGGGAATTGCGGTTGCGGATGCGTTCGACTTCGCGGTCGACATCTTCTTCCTTTACCGGTATTATTTCGCGGTCAATTTCAAATCCAGAATAATCTTCAAGCTCAACTTCGGGCTTTACAAAAACCTTGGCTTTTACGACTACTCCGTTTTCGTCAATTGTGTCGACATCGTATTCAGGGGCGGAAACCGCGTCTATCTTGCTCTCGGTTAGCGCTTCCTGATATGCCGGCGGAATCAGTTCCTGAAGCGCATCCTCGTAGAACACGCCCTTGCCGTACATCTTCTCTATGATGGCTTTTGGAGCTTTGCCTTTGCGGAAACCGGGTATATTCATCTGACCGACATTCTTGCGGTATGCTTTGTTGACAGCTGCGTCGAATGCCGGCTTATCTATCGTAAATTCAAGTTCTGCAACATTCTTTTCCGGGTTTGACACGCTTTTGAGACTCATTTATTTATTCCTCCGATATTTATTGCTTACATTAAATATTAATTGGCGCAAAAGGGTATACTTTATAATTATAACCAAAAAAGCGCTTTGTGTCAAGACAAAAGCGCTAAAATTATTAAAAATTTAAAGATTGAACATTCAGGGAGCGGTCTTTAGTTAACCCTTTGGGGAATAAAGTCGAGATAGTCTCCGGATATCAATACAAACTCAATTCCCTCTTCTTCCGTCACCTGCGGAAGGTCGTATTGACCGTGAATATGACCGTAAAAGCACAGCTTTACCCCGTGGCGATGCATCACATCGAGCAGCTCTTCGCATTTGTAATTTGCAAACAGCGGCGGAAAGTGCATGAACACGATGTTCTCTCGGTTTTCTCCGGTTTCTTCGTTTAAGCGATTGGCGGCGGAAAGGCTGAGCTCAAGCCTGGCTGCCTCTCTTGATACGATTTTATCATAGTCGGTGTTTTTCGGAGAATTGTTTTTGTCAACATACCACCCGCGGCTGCCGCAGATATTGATGTCCTCGCAGCTATATGCGTTGTTATAAAGGAATTTAAGGGTGGTAAGACCGTTTTCCTCAAAAAAGGCGTTCATTTTTGTCAGGCTTGTCCACCAGTAATCATGATTCCCTTTACCCAGCAGCTTTTTGCCGGGCAATGAGTCGAGAAAACGGAAATCCTCAAGAGCTTCTTCAAGATTCATTCCCCAGCTTATATCTCCGGGGATTACAACGGTATCTTCATCGGTGACTGCGGATTTCCATCCGTTTGTAAGTTTTTCTATATAATTCTCCCAACGGCTGCCGAAGATATCCATCGGCTTGTCGGTTGTAAGAGAAAGATGAGTGTCTGCAATCGTATATATCGCCATGTCGTTCAGTCGTATAAATTTATAAGTCTGTTTCTTGCGGCAAGGTATCTTGCGTATTTTTTGTCGTATTGTTTTTGTGATTCAGGTGCGGGATAATAAGTTTTTCCGTTTCTGACACAGTTCTCCGCAGCTTCGTCAAAGGACTTATACAGTCCGAGCGCTTTAGTTACGGCAAGCATCATGGCTCCGAGCGCGCCCGCTTCCTTTACTCCGCTTAACGTAATCGGAAGCCCGAAAATATCGCTCTTTATCTGAATCCAGAGCGGGGATTTGGCTCCTCCGCCGGCGGCTGTAAGCGAGTGAACCTCTGCGCCGAGAGCCTTTAGTCGCTCAAGGTTGTATCTCATCTCAAACGCGCTTCCTTCAAGAGCGGCGCGGTAGATATCGTAAATATCAGAAGAGAAAGTCAGTCCCGTTATCGCCCCTTTCGCACTCGGAACCCTGTCGGGAGTAAAGCCGGCGCCGGCAAAATGAGGGATCACAAGGATGTCGGAAATTTCTTTAAGCGCGGCTTTTTCGTCGAGCAGACGATATGCACCGCTGTCGCCGGAAAACTCGGTTAAATTATCGCGCAGCCACCGAAGCAGACTGCCACCGGTATAGTTATAGGCGTAATTTGCCAAAAGACCGCTGTCGGAAAAGGGGACACAGACATAGCCAGAGCGGTAATATTCCGTGTCTGTTGGGATTTTATCGAACACCGAAGTTATACATTCAACCGAGCCGGTGGTGTTGACTGCTTCTCCTGCAACACAGACACCGCAGCCCAATGCGTTTGCGATTTGGTCGTGACTGCCGGCGACAACAAGGATATCCGGCGGAAGATCGAGTTTATCAGCTTGTGATTTCAGTATTTTGCCTATCGGCGAGCCGTCGGGAACGGGAGTCGAAAGAAGACCTGAATTTATACCGGCGGCTTCAAGCAATTTTGTGTCCCATTTCTTAGCTCTGACATCAAACGCCATGGTTCTCGCGGCAAGAGACCAGGGGATTGCCGTTTCTCCGGTCAGAAAGTAAGTTATGTAATCGGATATAAGCAGGAATTTACTCATCCTGTCTGCAATCTGAGACTCGCGGCGCATTATGCGCATCATCATCGGCGCTGAATATGTCGCGTCCGGAACAAGACATTCCCTGTCGATAATATGTTCAATCCCTAGGTCTGACTCGAGTCGTTTCGCCTCATCGGCGCCATAGCCGTCGGTATACATTACGACCGGAGCAAGAGGATTCATTTTGCTGTCAAGAGCAACGAATGACTCGCCGAAAGAGGCGACGGCGATGGCGGAAATATTGCCGTAATCGTTTTCAAAGGCGCGCGCGGCGGCTGCGGTTTCGGCAATTGTTGCGAAAACCGCTTCTTTTAAAATCTCCGCGTCAATTCTTAAAGCTCCGGTCGGAAGAGGGTATTCTTTATAACTGCCGCAGATATAGGCGCCGCTTTCTGAATATGCCGCGCATTTACAGCCGGTCGAGCCGACGTCCAGTCCGAGGATTATCATTAATTTATCTCCGGTAAATATATTGTTTACAACGCGCGCTTTTAAATATATCCGAAATTTATTATAATATATTTACTTATTTATGTCAAGCTTTTGGTTTGGATTTTGCGTAAAACTATTTATTTATGGTTAAATATCTGCTTATACCGGTTGCTCTTGCAGCCGCCGTCTTCGCCTTATGGAGCGGACTTGTCCTCCGCCGCTATGAAATTTCAACAGACAGAATAAACGGCGCATCGATACGCGCCGTTCATCTTTCCGATCTGCACAGCACTCGATACGGCAAAAATCAGCAAAAACTTCTTTCGATAATCAGCGAGTGCAAACCGGATATTGCTTTCTTGACCGGTGACATAGTCGACGACCGTAAAAAAAGAAATCCGGCGTTTGAATTTTTTGAAGGGCTTGCCGATTTCGGGGTTCCTGTCTTTTACGTGACCGGCAATCATGAAATAAATATCTCTGACCTTGATGCCGTAAAAGCCGAAATTGAGCGCTATGGCGTCCGCGTCCTTGACGGTGAATGCGAAAAAGTCGTTATAAACGGTGTCAGGCTTAATATCTGCGGTATCTCCGACCCGCGCAGATACAACAGAGAGGGCGGATATGACGGCTGGGAAAGCGCGATGAGGATCGCGTTTGCCGATGTAAAAGACAATTCCGATTACAATATCTTACTTTCTCATCGACCGGAGAGGCTAAACTTTTATCATGAACTTGGTTTTGACGCCGTTTTCTGCGGTCATGCGCACGGCGGACAGGTGAGAATTCCCTTTCTTTTAAACGGGCTTTTTTCACCTCATCAGGGGCTTTTTCCGAAATATACAGGCGGGATTTATAAAATCAACAAGCTGCCTCGCGCTACCTTTGAATGTGTCAGCCGGGGGCTTTCCGTCTTTTGGAACCTTCCGCGGGTATTCAATCCGCCGGAGGTGGTATTGACTGTCATAAAGGGTAATGCCAGTCAAGACGATTCGACAAATGAAAATCAGTTATAAATATTTTAAGCCGGATACTGACAAGATCAATATCCGGCTCTTTTTTTGTGATTTTACAGTTCTGTGAATTCGCCTTATTCTATCTCTTGTTCTTCGAATTCTTCGGCGTATTCTGCTTCTGTTTCCTGCATGGACTTATCTGCCATGGATATTGAACGAACCAGACTTTCTTTATAACCGCCGAATTCTTCGGTGACGGCGCGAGCGCTTTCGTTTATACCCGATTCAAGCTCGGAAAGCAGCGCCGACATCCGGCTCTGTGATTCGGCGAGGAGCGCTTTCCAGTTCTCGGCTGTCCGGACAGCGTATTCACCGACCAGGCGATTTGCTTCATCGGCGGAATTGCGGACATTGTTTCTCGCGTAATTCAGGAAATCTTCGGCTTCTCTCGCCGCTTCCGCGCGGATGCCGTTTGCGTCTTCCTCAGCTTGATTTTTCATAGCTTCGGTTTCGGTTGCTGCGTTTAACCTTATGTCTTCGGCATCTTTCGTGGCGTTTATTATAAGCGAGCCGATCTTCGCCGATACGGCGTCGTATTGACGGGCTTTTTCCTCTGATTCGGTAAGGGTGTTGTTCATTACCTGACGGTTTTCTTCAACTCTCAGCCGCAGCGCTTCAATCTCACCCTCCTGTTCAAGAATCCTTTCCTCAGCTTCGCTTCTTTGATTTTCACTTTCGCTGAGCTTGTTTTCAAGCTCGGAATAATTTGAGTTCAGCTCATTATACTTTTGAGTGAGCGCGTCAAATTCGGAATTTTTCTCGTCAAGCTGCCTGCTGATCTCATAAACGGCGTCGTTATTGCCTGCCTTGGTTGATTCGAGCTCGTTCTTCAGCCGGTTAAGCTCATTTGTCACAGCTGTAAAGTATTTGTCGACATCTTCTTTGTTATAACCGAACATTGAGCTGCGAAAAGCCTCTGCCTGCTGAGTCGGTGCGGGCTGACGGGGCTGTTGATTCTGCTGATAATCGTTGTTGTTCATGGAAATTCCTCCTGAGCTGATTCTGTATTTAACGGATAAGAGGCTTCCGCCGCCTTATATTCCGCGCCTTCGATTCAAAGGCTTCCGACTAATATTATAGCATACTGCCGACGCATAATCAACCGTGAAATGATAACGATTGATAAAAAATATAAGTGAAAAAGATGTTATATAAACATTATTATATCTTATGATTTCAGGCGGTTAAGATTTTCGCTTCGGTTCACGGTCTGATAAAAAGCTGCGGATTTCAGCTATAAAATCTTCGCCGAACTGTCGGTATTTATTCTGACCGACTCCGCTGCATGAAAGAAACTGTTCGCGATCCAAAGGACTTTTTTTGACGATCTCAATGAGGGTTTTGTCAGAAAATACCATATACGGCGGGATTCCGCGGTTATCTGAAAGCTTTTTTCGAAGCGCGCGAAGCCGCTCGAACAGATCAGTTTTTCTTATCTCGGCATCGTCAAGGGCTGCGGCAGAGCCGTCACGGGGAAGCGGAACAACTTCCTCGGTTTTTTTGGCGCTTCCTTTGCTTTGATATCTCGGGTCGTTCTTTATATAGATTTTATCGTCTTTTTTGAGTTTTTCATCTCCGATTTCCAGGGTACGGTATTTACCCGTCGAATATTCAAGCAATCCGCGAGAAACAAGGGTGTCTATCAGACGCCTGATATCCGCGAGAGGCATAAGCGAAAGCGCGCCGTAATAAATCTCCTCGTCCAATCCGAGACGCTTCACCGCGTCGGTGCGGCTTCCTTTGAGCGCGTCCGCCAGGTTTGAAGCGCCTATCCCGAAACCGAATCCGTTTTCATTGAATCTGTGAAGGAATTTCAGCGCAATTCCGGCTTCCTTTGTCACATCGGTGGTCTTATATCTACCCAAACAGTTAGCGCAGTTTCCGCAGTTGCCCGATCGCTGCTGCGTTTCACCGAAATACTCAAGAATAAAATGGCGCAGACAGCCGGGAGTCAAACAGTAATCAACCATAAGATCGAGGCGTTTTAAGTCGCGTTCTCTGAGTTCGGCTAAGGTTTTCTCGTCGAGATCTGCGCCTTCGGAGGAATTTTCGATGAGAAACTTACCGATTATAACATCCTGACCGCTGTAAAATAAGATACATTCGGCGGCGGCTCCGTCACGGCCGGCTCGGCCGGCTTCCTGATAATAGCTTTCCGGATTTTTCGGCATATTGTAGTGGATCACATAGCGGATATCCGGTTTGTCGATGCCCATTCCGAAAGCGTTGGTCGAAGCTATTACATCAATGCGGTCGTAGGTGAAATCTTCCTGGTTTGCACGCCGCTCTTCGTCGTCCATACCGGCGTGGTATCTGCCGACTGAAATTCCGTCGGCCGTAAGTTTTGAGTAAAGGTCGTCTACCGTCTTTCGTGTTGAGCAATAAACAATGCCGCGGTCGGACTTATGGGCTCGAATATAATCAAGAAGCGCAGAATATTTGTTTTTCGGCTGAGCTACTTCGTAATATAAATTATCCCGATCAAAACCGGTTACCATGACATCCGGATTGCAAAGACCGAGGTATTTTACGACATCTTCCCGAACCTGTTCGGTTGCCGTCGCGGTAAAAGCCGCGACTGTCGGGCGTTTTGAAAGGGAGCTTATAAATTCCGGGATGTCAAGGTATGAGGGACGGAAATCCTGTCCCCATTGGGATACGCAGTGCGCTTCGTCTACCGCCAAAAGAGATATTTCCACCGAGGAGGCAAAATCAAGGAATCCCTGGGTGAGCAGCCGCTCCGGCGCTACATATATGATTTTATAAAGACCGTATCTGGCGTTTGACAGCGCGAGATCGAACTGACGCTGGGTAAGCGAGCTGTTCAGATAAGCGGCGGCGACGCCGAGCTGCTTCAGCGCAGTTACCTGATCCTTCATAAGCGAGATAAGCGGCGACACCACGAGCGTAATCCCCTGCAGCATAAGCGCCGGAATCTGATAGCAGCATGATTTGCCGGCTCCCGTCGGCATAACCGCGAAACAGTCGCGGCCGGACAAAATATCGTCTATCATCCGCTCCTGGCCGGGGCGAAAGGTGTCGTAGCCGAAAAGATTTTTGAGTATTGTATATTTATCGTTAAAAGACATTCAAAATCCTGATTTTCATTATCTTGCCTTTCTCCATGTAGTCGGAGAAAAGAGCAGCAGCACCGGAAATATTTCGAGACGGCCGATAAGCATATCCGCGCTCAGGACAAGCTTGCTGATGGCTGAATAGCCGGCAAAATTGCCCGACGGCCCGACATCGCCCAGCCCGGGAGCGACATTGTTTAAAGCGGCCGAAACGGCGGTAAAGTTAGTTGTAAAGTCAAGATTGTCGACTGAAATCAAAAGCAGCGAGATGGCAAAAATGATACTATAAATCCCGATATAGACTCTGACTCCGCGGGCAACTTCTCCGCTTATTGGTTTCCCGGAAATTCTCATCTGTTTCACGCTTTGCGGATGAATCATTTTTCTTATCGCAAGGCGGGCGGATTTAAATAATATGATAACCCGGCTTACCTTTAATCCCCCTCCGGTCGAGCCGGCGCAAGCGCCGATGAACATCAGTATTATGATAACAGCTTTGGAAAATTCCGGCCATAGATTATAGTCCGTTGTTGTAAAACCGGAGCTTGAAATTATCGAACCCACATGAAACACCGATTTCAGCAACGCTTCTTCGGGATGCGGATAAAGTCTGCGGAGATCAAACATAATCGTAAGGGTGGAAACAGCAATTATCGCAAGATAAGTCAGCGTTTCCTCGTCTCGGAAAAAAGCCTTTAAATTTCCTGTCAGCAGAAGAAAATAAAGCGAGAAACTGATGCCGAAAAGAATCATAAAGACCGTGATTATTACCTGCTGCTCTGCGGTATACGAAGCGCAGCTGTCAGAAAGAACGCTGATACCGCCGGTTCCGGCGGTGCCAAAGGAAATACAGACAGCGTCGAAGACCGGCATCCTGAATATTATCAGAAGCCCGGTCATGACAGCGGTCATCACAACATAAATGCCGTAAAGGATACGAGCATTGCTGCGCATCTTCGGAACAAGCTTGCCGACGGACGGTCCCGGGCTTTCCGCTTTCATTATATGCAGACCGGTACCGCTGCCGGCACTGCGCGGCATTACCGCGATTATGAATATAAGCACTCCCATTCCGCCGAGCCAGTTTGTAAAGCAGCGCCAATACTGCATGCTCCGCGGCAGCGCCTCAATATCCGTAAGGGTGGTAGCGCCGGTGGTGGTAAATCCGGATATGCACTCAAACAGCGCGTCTATATAGTTCGGTATCGAACCGCTTAAGGTATACGGCAACGCTCCGACAGCCGACAGCACGATCCATGCAAGCGCGACGGTTACATAGCCCTCTTTTGCGTATACTTTGCTGAAGTCCGCCTTTAATATTATACCCCCGGCTCCGAGCAGAAAACAAAAGGCTATAACCTCTGCAAAAGCGATAATTGATGCTCTTTCGCGAAGGACCGCGGCGATTATCAGCGGCGGAATCATGAAGACTCCTTCAAGAGCAAGCATATATCCGATATATTTCAGAAGAACCCTTTTATTTATAAAATATCACTCCAATCAACCGGAAAGCAGGCAACGCCAAAATAATTTCCGGTAATGAATATGATTTCCGAAAATCACTAAACCGCCCTTCTCCATGTCGCGGGAGAGAAGAGCAGCAGCATCGGGAACAATTCAAGACGGCCGATAAGCATATCTGCGCTCAGGACAAGTTTGCTTATATATGAGTAGGAAGCGAAATTGCCGGTCGGTCCGACCCCGCCGAGACCGGGACCAATATTATTTATAGTAGCGGCAACTGCGGTAAAATTAGTTACAAAGTCGAAATTATCGAAGGAAATCACAAAAAGCGAGAGCGCGAATATAATACAGTAAACACTTATATATATGCTAACGCCACTTACAGTGTCTGCATCAACGGTTTTTCCGGAGATTCTAACATGCTTGACAGCTTGCGGGTGGATCATCTTCTTTACCGCGAGGCGGGAGGATTTGAGCAGGATAAGGATACGGCTTACCTTCAGTCCTCCGCCGGTTGAGCCGGCGCTGGCTCCGATGAACATGAGCGTTATAAGGATGGTTTTTGAAAGTTCCGGCCACTTGTTGAAATCGGTTGTAGCAAAGCCGGAAGTCGTTATTATCGAACCCACCTGAAACGCCGAATCCTTCAGCGCTTCTCCCCAGTTAGAGTAAAAACCGCGGATATTGAACATAATAACCAAAGTCGAGACGGCTATTATCCCAAGATAAGTCATTGTCTCCTCATCTCGGAATACCGCTTTGATGTTTCCTATAAGCATAAGAAAATACATCGAAAAATTAATACCGAAAAGTATCATGAAGACAGTTATTATTATCTGCTGAGCCGAAGTATATGATGCGCAGCTGTCCGCCAATATCCCGAATCCTCCGGTTCCGGCGGTTCCGAAAGTGATGCAGACGGCGTCGAAAACCGGCATTCTGAAAATTATCAGGATAACCGCCATTAATACGGTCATCGCAACGTAAATGCCGTAAAGAATCCTTGCGTTGCTGCGCATTTTCGGGACGAATTTGCCTACCGACGGTCCGGGGCTTTCCGCTCTCAATATATGCAGACTGGTACCGCTGCCGGGATTGAGTGGCATTATCGCAAGAATGAACACAAGAACTCCCATGCCGCCGAGCCAATGGGTAAAGCTGCGCCAATAAAGCATACTGCGCGGCAGGGCTTCAACATTTTTCAGTATGCTTGCGCCGGTGGTGGTAAATCCGGAGATACACTCAAAAACAGCGTCTATATAATGGGGGATTGAACCGCTTAATGTAAAAGGCAGCGCGCCGATAAGAGAGAGCAGGATCCAGGCAAGCGCTACGGTTACATAACCCTCTTTTGCATATACCTTGCTGAAATCCGCTTTCAAAATAATTCCGGCGGCTCCGATAACCAAACAAATTCCGATAACCTCCGCAAAAGCAATCGCCGAGGCAGTTTCGTCGAGTACAATGGATATTATCAGCGCCGGAATCATGAAAGCGCCCTCGAGAGCAAGCATATATCCGATATATTTAAAAACAATCTTTTTATTTATAAAATATCACTCCCATCAACGGAAAATGACGCGGGAAACGCATCACTGACTGTCGGTAAAAATATCGTTCAGCTCCAAAACAGTATGCTCTGCCGTGGTTACGATTATAACCGTATCATCTATCTGCAGATAATCGGAACCGCCCGGGAAAATGACTTTGCCCATTCTTGTAATGCAGGCGACAAGCAGATCCTTGCGGAACGGAATTCTGCTGAACGGTACCCCCAGATGCTTGGTGTCGGCGCCGACTTCGAATTCTATCGCTTCTGCTTTTTCGTCCACGATGCGATGGAGGGTAATGGCTGTGCCGCTGCCGCTGCTGCCGCTCGACATCGCGCGGACATAGCGCAGAATGTCGGTAGTTATAAGCTCCGTCGGGCAGACGGTGGAACCGATGCCCTTGTCGGCAAAAAGCACGTTATATTCGTTATGATCTAATTTGGTAATCGTCTTTGGCACTCCTGCCTTTGACGAAAACATCGAGATAACGATATTCATCTCATCAACTCCGGTAAGAGTGACAACGGCGTCGGTTTCATCGATCCGCTCGGCTCTTAAAACTTCGTGTGAGCTGCCGTCGTCGTGAATTATAAGCGCCTTCGGAAGGCGTTCGGCAAGCTCGTTTGCGCGCTTTTCGTCTATCTCGATTATCTTTACGCCGATACCGACGTTTATAAGGTCATCGGCGAGATATTCAGCTATTGTCGAGCCGCCGATTATCATAACGTTTCTGATTTTTTGAGCGTCCAGCTCAAGCTGCTTTATGACCTTTGCGAGATCTCGACGCGGCGCGGTTATCGTGATTTTATCGCCTGAGCGGAAGACAAATCCGCCTCTCGGGATTATAACCTCTCCGTCACGCTCGACGGCGCAGACGAGGATATGTCGCCGAAGCTCCCCCTTCATGTCGTCAATGCGGCGATTGGTAAGCGCATTTTTTTCGTCAAGCAGAAGTTCCACAAGCTCGACGCGTCCCTTCGCGAAGGCGTCAAGGTTAAGAAATGACGGAAATTCAAGGGAACGGAAAATCTGATGCGCAGTCATAAGCTCCGGGTTTATTGCCATCGAAAGTCCCAAATCCTCGCGAAGATATTGAATCTGCTGGTTATATTCCGAATTTCGAACCCTTGAAATGGTATGGCTGCAGCCGAGTTTTTTTGCAAGAATGCAGCAAAGCAGGTTAGTTTCATCACTTGACGTCACCGCTACCATAAGGTCGCAGTTTGCGATATCCGCCTCGCGCTGCACTTCAAGCGACGCGCCGTTTCCTGAAACGACAAGAACGTCAAGCCGCTCCTGTGAACGCTGTAAAACATCTGGATCCGAATCTATCAGAACAAGATCATGCCCTTCTTTGGATAACTGTTTTGCCAGCGTAAATCCGACATTGCCGTCGCCTATTATAGCTATTTTCATAAAATTCCGTCTTTCTTCAGCAGCTGCGTTTTCTTTCTCTCGGTATTTAAAATTGCCTCGTAAGCGCGTATCACTCCGTCACCGAATCCGTTTTCGTTATCCAGCATCAGATCGGCGTATTTCGACGAGGGGATTGAATACTCCCTCTCTCTGTATCTTACGGTGGCAAGGTAGTAATCGGCTATCTCTTCGAGTGTCTGATTCTTTATTATCAAATTGCGTTTTATCCGCCGGTAAAGCCGGGTCTCGATAGATGCGGTAACGTATATTTTATAGTCGCACAGCTCGCGCAGCTCGTCTATGCAGAACAGAAAGGCTCCGTCGAGGAGCAGATATTTGATTCCGCTTGAGATTTCATTTTTTATAAAATCATAAGCCGCCGGGCGGTTGATCGAGTCGGGATGGTTCCAGTCGGGGTATTCCTCCCCGTCAAGCGGAGATATTATCCGCGGCAGCTCTTTTTTATAAAACTTGTCGAGAAGTATATAAGAGGTACTCTCGCCTAAAATCGGAATGAGGTTTTCGCAAAGCGTTGATTTCCCGCTTGCCGAAGCTCCGGATACGCCGATAACAAATGCTTTCATAATACAATTATACCTTGTTTTATCGTTATATTTATTTTGAATCGGTAAATATTACGGAATAATATTATGGCGGATAGCCGATTATTAAGTAAAATATGAGGGTTATTATTTCAAAGCCCTTGACAAAATCTCCCGGATAGGGTAAAATAAGACTAATCAATTATGTGATTCACGGAGGTATCAATATGTTTACTTTATCCATCGCAGGCGGCTGGCTGCCCGGTAATTATTATGAGAAATACGCGGCGGCTAAAAAATACGGATTCAAAGCGCTTGAGATGCTCGGCTGGACCGGAGTTGATCTCGACCGCGCAAGAAACGCAATCGATGAGAGTGGCGTGGCGCTTTCCGCAATTCTTACCCAGTCTACCGATCCCGAAATTCAAAAGAAGCTGGACAACAGCCACGGTATCGTCTGGGAAGACCTTTACGACGATTATGTCAAAGCGATGACCGAGACGATAAACGCCGCAGTTAAACTCAACTGCCGTCAGGTAGTCGCAGTTTCCGGAAACGAGCGCAGCGATGTTGAAAGATACACTCAGCACCTTAACATCGTAAAAGCGCTTGCCCGCGTTGCTCCGATTGCAGAAGACGCCGGAGTTACCATTGTACTAGAGCCGCTCAATATTCTCGTTGACCATATGGGTTATTATCTTGTGACATCAAAAGAAGGCTTTGATGTCATCCGCGAAGTCGGAAGCCCGAATGTCAGGCTGCTGTATGACGTTTATCACCAGCAGATCTCAGAAGGAAACATCATCAACAATATCAAGAACAATATTGATCTGATAGGACACATCCATTTGGGCGACGTTCCCGGACGCAGGGAACCCGGAACCGGCGAGATAAATTACCGCAATGTCTTCAAAGCTATCTGCGAATCCGGCTATACCAAATACGCCGCTCTCGAGTGCGGACTTACCACCGACCTTGATACCGGTGTCAAGAATATGCGCGCTCTTACCGACGGATACGCCGACTGATTATCAGCCTAAGCGGGATGACGGGGACTTCCCCGTCGTCCCTTTTTATTTTATGTTTATATATCCAGCTCTTCTTTTTCGATTCTGAGGCAGGACAGAGCGGTAAAATCATCACGCTCGAAAAAGACGCAGACGGAGCCGTCCGGATTTATCGCGATATCGGCGTAACCGGCTTTGTCGTAAATTATCTTTCTGCTTTTGGTGCCGAGACCGTCCGGCGACAGGCGGGTGATGCAGAGCTGTCTGCGTTCCTTTTCCGAATAGCAGTTGACGAAATATATATCGTCTCCGCGACGGCAGGCAGAACCGAAGCAGACGGGATCGACAAGTTCATAGTCAAAGCGAGGTTCGGTAAATCTGCCGTCTTTTTCGTATACATATCCGCGGCGGCGCTCCGGCGAAACGTTGCGGAGATTGAAAATTATTCTGCCGTCGGGAAGGGCTGCCGCGGCAGTCTCGCTTGGATCTTTGAGACAGCCTTTTATATACTCCCGGGCGGGATACCATTTGCCGTTTTCGCAATAAAGCGCGCTTACGACCGACGGGGCGTGCGGCCGAGGAGCGCCGGGGGTTCCTTCCCCGTTCGCCATCCAGACCGGGACGATTATCCTTCCGGCTGAAACAATACCGTGACCGGGACCGGGTGCTATAACATTATATTGCCAAAGCTCCTTCAAATCGTCCGCCGCGTCTATCCGCTCCGGTTTTGAGAATGTTTTGCCTTTATCGTCGGAATATATGGTAAAAACATCGTAATAATCTATTGCGTAAACAAGACGCAGCCGACTTCCTTCGGCTATAAGAGTGGGGTTGTTGACCGCTAAATTACCTGAATAAGCCGGCTGACGGTAATATCCCCAGGTAATTCCGCCGTCTTCGCTTACCGCAGTTTCAATGGCTCTTGTATCCCAGTCGTTGAGAGTTTCTCTGCATTCATAGGCGCAGATAAGCGTCCCGCAGTCAAGCGAAACTATGGCGGGTATCCTGTGCCAGGCAAAGCCGTGTTCACCCCGCCGTATCACATCTGTTATGATCATTGGAACTGTCCTCCGATATTTTATTGATATTCCCGTAAAGAATAAATAAACCGTTTTCATTTTTATAATTATATCACAGAAGAAACCGTTTTTCAATAAGCAAGCGACTTTTTTGGTATTCCCGCTTGAAATTTCTTACGGTATATGGTATTATGTTTTTATACAAAACAACGGAATAATGGGATTATGTCGGAAAAACAATCAAAAAAGGTAAAAAAACCCGGGAAGACAGGAAAACGGTATTTTAAAACAGCGGATATCTTCAGGGCAGCGCTGTTTGCCGCTCTGATAGTTTTCGGAGTTATTTATTATTTCACTCATCCTGATGCTGCGATTCCAAAGGCGGATATCAGCGTAAAAAACAATGCCTTTCGCGATTCGCTGATTATCAGCTTTATAGATGTCGGTCAGGGAGATTCCTCACTTATTATCGCGCCCGGAGGCGAGGCGATGCTTATCGACACCGGTTTGCGCGACAAATTCTCCGACGTCGAGTCAGAATTGAAGGCGAACGGAGTATCATCTCTTGAATATCTTGTCCTGACGCATCCTCACGACGACCATATCGGCGGAGCTTCGAAAATACTTCGGCAGTTTGAGGTAGACAAAGTTATTATGCTGAATACCGCTGTCGATTCGCCTTCGTATTCAAGACTTGTCAGTATTTTGGCTGAATCAGACACCGCAGTTGTATATCCCGCGCAGGGGGACAAATTCGCCCTCGGCGAAGCCGAATTTACCATACTCTCTCCCGCTTCCGCATCGAATGAAGATATGAACGAAAATTCAATCATACTCAGGCTTGTCTACAAAGAAACCTCCGCCGTTTTCACCGGGGATGCCGGAGAGATTTCGGAAAGCGAAGTGATAGAAGCTTTCGGCGCGTCATCGCTTAAATCTGATGTTTTAAAGGTAGGACATCACGGCTCTTCTTCATCGACTTCGGTCAGATTTCTTCAAGCCATTCAGCCGGAATTTGCCGTTATCAGCTGCGAGAAGAACAACGATTACGGTCATCCGCACGGCTTGACTTTGCGTAAGCTCGCTGATATCGACGCGCTGATATTAAGAACCGACATATCCGGAACCATTACCCTGATAAGCGACGGAAAAGAGTTTATATATGTCGGCAAAACTGAGGATTAATCTATATATGATTTATAATTGTTTTGTGTAATCCGTTTTTTTAGATGTTTGTGTGCATATTAACATCGGTGTTGTTTTTAACATAGTTTTTGTGTAGATTTCTTTGACAATATATTGACTTTAGTTTTACAATGTGATATAATATTTTTATGTTTATTATGGAGGAATTTATTATGAAACTAAATAAGATTATTCGCGCAGGCGCGATTTTTCTGACGGCGCTGATGGTCGCCGCGGTTATCGCATCCTGCGGCGGCGCCGGTTCATCCGACAAAATAAAACTCGGCGGTATCGGTCCGCTGACCGGCGGCGCGGCTATTTACGGCTCCGCCTGCAAGAACGCCGCTGAGATTGCGGTTGAAGAAATCAACGCTTTGGGCGGACTTCAATTTGAGCTTAACTTCCAGGACGATGAACACGACGCGGAAAAGGCGGTAAACGCTTACAACAACCTCAAAGACTGGGGAATGCAGGTTCTTGTCGGAACCACTACCACTACCCCCTGCATTGCCGTTTCTGCCGAAGCTTACAACGACCATCTCTTTGTACTGACCCCCTCGGCATCATCCGAAAAGGTAGTCGAGCTTGAAACGAACGCCGACGGTAGCGTCACCTACAAAGGCAATATGTTCCAGATGTGCTTCACCGACCCGAACCAGGGACTGGCATCCGCCCAGTATATAAACGACAAGGGGCTGGGTACAAAAATTGCGATAATTTACAAGAATGACGACCCGTATTCCAAGGGAATATACGACCGCTTTATCGCAAAAGCCGCTGAACTCGGAGTAAGCGTTGTTTCGGAGACCAGCTTCACCGATGACTCTGCAAACGATTTCTCGGTTCAGCTTTCTCAGGCGCAGGCTGCCGGAGCCGACCTTGTCTTCCTGCCGATGTATTACACCCCGGCTTCCCTTATCCTGACTCAGGCGCACAACATGAACTACACTCCCAAATTCTTCGGAGTTGACGGTCTTGACGGCATACTCACGATGGAGGGATTCGACACCTCTCTCGCCGAGGGCGTTATGCTTCTGACCCCCTTCTCCGCCGACGCCACAGACGAGCGTACTCAGAACTTTGTCAAGAAATATAAGGAAAAGTTCGGTGACATTCCCAACCAGTTCGCAGCAGATGCTTACGATGTTGTCTATTCGATCTATCAGGCTTGCAATAACGCCGGTGTTACGGCTTCGATGACTCATCAGGAAATCTGCGACAAACTGATCGAGCAGTTCACCACCATGACATATGACGGACTTACCGGCGCCGGAATGACTTGGGCGCCCTCCGGAATGGTCTCAAAAGAGCCCCGCGGAATGATTATCAAAGACGGCGCATACGCCGGCATGGATTGATTTCCCATTCATTTAAACGGCTAAGCTCTGATAACTTTTTTCAGTTGTTATTTTCCGATTAAAAGCTTCAGGGTTGTCGTATAATTTACGGCAGCCCTGTTTATTTTAAAACCGCAACAGAGATTTTTTCGTTTTAATCATATAATCTGAAATTTGTATGCTTTTCCTGTTTTTAATTTCGGATTTATATGCTGCCGACATCAGTTTTAAACGAAAGTGTATAAACAATATGGCGTTTCTTTCATATCTGATTAAAGGACTGAGCCTCGGTTCGGTCTATGCAATTATCGCGCTGGGGTATACGATGGTATACGGGATCGCGAAAATGCTTAATTTCGCCCACGGCGATGTTATTATGATAGGCGGCTACGCCGCTTATATTTCGACGGTTTATCTCGGCTTTCCGCCTGTTGTCGCGCTTATAATAGCTATTCTTGTCTGTACTTTACTCGGAATAGTTATCGAAAAGCTTGCTTATAAACCGCTTCGCAGCGCCGATTCGCTCGCCGTGCTGATTACCGCTATCGGAGTTTCCTATTTTCTGCAGAACATCGCTCTGCTCATCTGGGGCTCCGACCCCAAGGTCTTCCCATCGATCGCCAAGTCGATGACATCTATCAGCTTATTTGACGGGCAGCTGGTAATCTCCTGGGAAACCATCATCACAATTATCGCCAACATAGTTATAATGGTATCACTCACTCTGTTTACTAGCAAAACCCGAACCGGCAAGGCGATGCGAGCTGTTTCGGAGGACCGTGAGGCAGCTCAACTGATGGGGATAGACGTAAATAAAACAATTTCGATAACTTTCGCTATCGGCTCGGGGCTGGCTGCGATAGCCGGTGTTCTGCTCTGCTCTTCATATCCCACTTTGATGCCGACTACCGGTTCAATGCCGGGCATAAAAGCGTTCACGGCGGCTGTTTTCGGAGGTATCGGTTCAATACCCGGAGCTTTACTCGGCGGTCTGCTGCTCGGTATAATCGAAACGCTTGCAAAGGCGTATATATCGATGCAGCTTTCCGACGCCATAGTTTTCGCCGTGCTTATTATAATACTGCTCGTTAAGCCCACCGGACTTCTCGGCAAGAAAGTCATTGTAAAGGTGTAAAGATGTCCGGAAAGAAAGTAAATATCTTGAAAAGTATTCCTCCGGCGACGAAAAACGCTTTTATAAACTATGGAATAGTCATAATCGCTTTTGCTGTTATATCTGTTCTCCGCTCCCTCGGACTTCTGTCAATCAGTCTGGAAGGACAGCTTGTGCCCATATGTTGTTATATCGTTATGGCTATCTCCCTGAATCTTACCGTAGGCATTTTAGGTGAACTTTCGCTTGGTCACGCCGGATTTATGAGCGTCGGAGCATTTACCGGAATAATAGTCTCCGGACTTATGTCTCAGACGGTACAGAGCGGAGCGCTACGGCTGTTTATTGCGATAATTATCGGAGGTGTTGCCGCCGGCATCGTCGGAATTTTAGTCGGGATTCCAGTTCTCAGACTCAATGGCGACTACCTTGCCATTGTCACGCTTGCGTTCGGAGAGATTATAAAGAATCTTATCAACTGCCTTTATATCGGTTACGACAGCACCGGTATCCATATCTCAATGACAAGCGAGGCGGCTCTTGGACTCGGTCCCGACGGCAAGATAATAATCGACGGCGCGATAGGAGCAGTAAACATTCAGAAGATATCGACATTTACAGCCGGATTTCTGCTTGTTTTAGGCTGCCTCATAGTTATTCAGAATCTTGTCAACAGCCGGAACGGCCGCGCTATTATGGCTCTGCGCGACAACCAGATAGCGGCGGAGTCTGTCGGTATAAATATCGTTAAATACAAGATGATGGCATTTGTCACCTCCGCCGTTATGGCGGGAATGGCAGGTTGCCTTTTCGCGCTGAATTATTCTACCGTTGTTGCAAAGAAATTTGATTTCAACACCTCTATTTTGGTACTCGTCTTCGTTGTTTTAGGCGGGATAGGCAATATCCGCGGCTCAATGATCGCAGCTACCGTTCTTTACATCCTGCCGGAAATGCTGCGCGGCATCCGCGATTACCGGATGCTGGTTTACGCTGTTATATTAATCCTGGTAATGATCGTTACTAATAATCCGACAATACGAAACCTTTTGTATGAGAAGATAATAAACCCGATAAGGGCATTTTTACCGAGGAAGAAAGGAGGCGCGGCAGATGGATACGAAAACTAAAATGGTGCCGATACCTTCGACAGGGTTAATGCCGGAAAGGGATCTCGGAACGAGACCGATACTTGAAGTTTCGCGTTTAGGCATAAAATTCGGCGCTCTTGCCGCCGTCGACGACGTAAACCTGACTATCAGCCGCACCGAAATAGCCGGACTCATCGGTCCCAACGGCGCCGGAAAAACCACTATATTCAATCTTATAACCAAGGTTTATCCGCCGGACTCCGGGATTATAATGCTGGACGGTAAGGATACAAGCGGCATGAACACCGCGGCAATCAGCCGCGCCGGAGTTGCCCGGACATTTCAGAACATTCGGCTTTTCGACAAGCTATCCGTTGAAGACAACGTTAAAATCGGTCTTCACAATCAGACGCCGTATAGCATACTCGATTCGGTTCTGCGCCTGCCGAAATACTGGAGGCAGGAAAAAATCGCCCATGAGAGGGCCCTGGAGCTGCTCTCCATCTTCGATATGCAGGATTTGGCCGATGATGAAGCCGGTTCCCTTCCTTACGGTGCGCAGCGCCGGCTGGAAATCGTAAGAGCGCTCGCAACGAATCCGATTCTTTTGCTGCTCGACGAGCCGGCGGCTGGAATGAATCCCTCCGAAACCGAAGCTTTGATGGAGACGATAGTAAAAATCCGGGACAAATTCGAAATTGCGATTCTTATTATCGAGCATGACATGAAGCTGGTTATGGGTATCTGCGAGGGAATTGCCGTTTTAAACTACGGCCGTATTATCGCCAAGGGGACGGCTTCCGACATACAAAACAACCCCGAAGTAATCGAGGCGTATTTAGGGCGTTCACGCAGCGGTTCTGCCCCTGAAATACTATGAGGACGTTATAATAATGAGTATGCTTAAAGTAAATGACATAAACGTATACTACGGCGCGATACACGCGATAAAAGACGTCAGCTTTGAAGTAAACGAAGGGGAGATCGTAACTCTTATCGGCGCGAACGGCGCGGGCAAATCCACCATTCTTAAAACAATTTCCGGCATGATGCGCTCAAAAACCGGCTCGATAAGTTTCATGGATGAAGATATCAGCGCGGTCGATTCTTATAAGCTTATTTCAAGAGGAATAACTCATGTGCCGGAGGGACGGAGAGTTTTTTCTCAGCTTACCGTTGAAGAAAACCTTGAGATGGGAGGATACACCGTCAAATCGTCGGAAATCCCCGCGCTTTTGGAAAATGTATTTGAGCAATTCCCGAGGCTGAAGGAACGCCGGCGTCAAGTCGCCGCAACACTCTCGGGCGGTGAGCAGCAGATGCTTGCGATGGGACGGGCTCTGATGGCAAAACCGAAGCTGATAATGCTCGATGAGCCGTCAATGGGTCTTGCGCCGATACTCGTCGATCAGATTTTCGACATTATACGCCTGATGAATCGCAACGGGACGACGATACTGTTAGTCGAACAGAACGCAAACATGGCGCTTGCAATAGCCGATCGCGGTTATGTGCTGGAAACCGGCAGGATAGTTATGAGCGACAGCGCAAAATCCCTGCTTGCCGACAATTCGGTGAAAAAAGCTTATTTAGGCGGCTGAAAAGCTAACCCCTTTATAAAGAGGAGACACTACCTGTTTATCGGCAGTTTTCAGTGACTGTCGGACGGAGTCAATCTGAAAATTAACATATTTCGCTTTACTTTTTGTGACAAATATGATATAAATATATAGTTATTTTCATTAAAATCGCAAATATTACACTCATCACGAAAGGAATCTTTCCAAAATGAAAAAACTCCGCATCGGCGCTGCTCTCTTGTTCTGCGCCATTCTTTTGACCGCTCTTGCTTCCTGCGGTAAGTCATACAACTATGATCTTTCGGAATATATTACCCTCGGCAATTACAAAGGCGTTGAAATCGCCGCAGCTGAAATTGATTCTCAGGTCCAGTCACAGCTCGACTCTCTGCTTGAACAGAAAGCGACTACCGAAGATATTGCCGACCGCCCCGCGGCGCTTGGCGATATAGTGAACATCGACTATACCGGAACTATCGGCGGCGCTGCTTTTGAAGGCGGCACAGCATCGGCTCAGGAGGTAACCCTCGGCGCCGGCGGTTATATTGACGGCTTCGAAGACGGTATCGTCGGTATGGCCATGGGTGAAGAGAAGACAGTTACCTGCCTCTTCCCCGAAGACTATCAAAACACCGAGCTTGCCGGTAAGGCTGCTGATTTTGCAATCACGCTGCATTCAATTAAGCACAAAACGCTCCCCGAGTTAAACGACGAATTCATCCTCTCGCTTGAAAACGGCTATGATACCCTTGACAGCTACAAGGCATATCTGCGCAAAGCGATAAAGGAAAACAGCGTCTGGACAAAAATCATCTCTGAAGTTGCCGTTATTAAATATCCAAAAAAGGAAGTCAAGGCGGCTTACAACCAGATGGTGACATATTACAAGTCCCTCGCCGCGCAATACAACGCTACTCTTGACGAATATATCATGAACTATCAGGGTTCCGATACCAACACCTTCCTTTCCCACATCGCGTCATACGCTCAGGAAGCCGTAAAGAGTGAGATGTGTCTGTATGCCATTGCCCGCGCCGAAAACATAACCGTTTCCGACAGCGATTATCAGACTAAAGGCGCCGAGCTTGCTTCGGCAGCCGGATTTGAAGATTTAAAAGCTTATGAAAAATCCGTTGGCAAGGAAAACATTGAAAACTCGATTCTGAACACCTTGGTTCGTGAGTGGTGCGCAAACCAGGCTGTTGAAACCGCAGCCGAAGGCTGAAGATGATATGATTTTAGGGGCAGTCTAAAAACTGCCCTGTTTTTGTTTTAAAACTGATTGACAGAAGCGCCGCGCTGTGATATAATGACTTCAACGAATACATATAAACGAAAGGAATAATTATGGAATTCTTCCCGAAAATACCAACGATTAAATATGAAGGCAAAAAATCCAAAAACCCGCTTTCCTTTAAGCAGTACGATGCAGACAAGGTTATCGCGGGAAAGACGATGCGCGAGCATCTTAAGTTTTCGATGGCCTGGTGGCACACCATGATAGCCGACGGTACCGATATGTTCGGCGTCGGCACGATGGATAAGAAATTCGGCGCGGTCTCCGATATGGATGTATCGAAAAACCGTATATCCGCCGCCTTTGAGCTTATGCAGAAGTTAGGTATCGGTTATTTCTGCTTCCACGACAAGGATTTGGCGCCGGAGGGAGATGACCTCGCCTCCTTCCACAAAAATCTCGACATTGTCGTTCCACTTGTAAAAGCGGAAATGGATAAAACAGGCATCAAGTGCCTCTGGGGCACCGCAAATCTTTTCAGCAATCCGAGATATATGCACGGCGCCGGAACTTCCTGCGACGCCAATATCTTCGCTTACGCCGCGGCGCAGATTAAGAAAGCTATCGACATAACCGTTTACTTCGGCGGCGATGGATATGTGTTCTGGGGCGGCAGAGAGGGCTATGACACCCTGCTCAACACCGACATGGGGCTTGAACTTGATAACCTCGCGCGTTTGCTTACTCTTTCAAGAGATTACGGCCGCAGAAACGGCTTTAAGGGCTGCTTCTATATCGAGCCGAAGCCGAAGGAGCCGACAAAGCATCAGTATGACTTCGACGCATCGACGGTTCTTGCTTTCCTGCGCAAATACAATCTCATGTCAGACTTCAAGCTGAATATCGAAGCGAATCACGCCACCCTGTCTCAACACACCTTCCAGCACGAATTGGTGGTCGCACGGATAAACGACGCGCTCGGCTCAATCGACGCAAACCAGGGAGACCCGAACCTCGGATGGGACACCGACCAGTTCCCGACAAACGTCTACGACACCACCCTCGCTATGCTTGAAGTGTTAAAAGCCGGAGGATTTACAACCGGCGGACTTAACTTTGACGCGAAATGCCGGCGTCCTTCAATGACTCACGAAGATCTCTTCCTTTCCTTTATCGCCGGTATGGACAGCTTCGCCTTTGGTCTCAAAGCAGCGGACGCTATTATGAAAGACGGCCGGATCTGTGATTTCACTAAGAATCGCTACTCAAGCTACGAAAGCGGCATCGGCAAAAAGATAGTCTCCGGCGATACTACCCTTGAGGAGCTGTATGATTACGCTCTGAATTTAGGCGAATACAATGTTAAAGAAAGCGGACGCCAGGAGTATCTTGAAGATATATTCAATCAGGTAATGCTATCCGCTGACTGACAAATAATTTTTACAGCCCCGAAAGGGGCTTTTTTTATCTGCTTTTGCGAAAAATGTTCTATTTTATTGAATTCCGTCGCGGAATATGATATAATATCCGAAGTTTGTTTCTGCGTATGTTTTTGTATAATTATTCATCGGGGTCGATATAAAACAAGGCGGTAAATGGTATGTCAAAAAGCGAAAGCATTAAAAACTCTCGGGGTCTGAGCGGGAAAAATTCCCGCGGAACGCTCCGGACTTTATTTATCTTTATTAAAAAAGCAAAAAAGTATCGGAAATACATTGTTTTTGCTGCCGCGGCGCTTATTCTTTCTTCGCTGCTCAGCCTTTTCACTCCTTATATCGTTCAGCTACTGATTTCAAAGCTGACCGCCGCAGAAGGAGTTGTATTAAACGAACTTGTAAAACTTGGCGTCATTTTGGTTGCCGCATATCTCGGAAGAGCTGTATGCCGATTTATCAGTTTGTCTCAAAGCCATGTCGCGGCCTGGAATTTCGTCGGCGAACTCACGCTTGAGTGTTACGATAAGCTGCAGTCGCTCTCGATGCGCTATTACAGCGACAAGCAGACCGGACAGCTTATGAGCACGATGCTTAACGACAGCCGTCAGCTTGAGCTGCTGATCGCTCATTCCCTGCCAGACCTCTGCTCAAATGTTATTATAATCATCGCGGTCGCGGTCGCATTGCTTATAATAAATCCTGTCTTGATGCTGCTTACCATGATTCCTGTTCCCTTTATCATTTTTGTCTCCTCTCTCTTTTCAACCCGCGTCGCTCCGCTGTTTCAGATAAATCAGAAGGTTTACGCAGAGCTGAACGGTCTGACTCAGGAAAAGCTTTCCGGAATGAAGGAAATTCAGGCAAATTCAAAAGAAAAGTTTGAACACGGAAGAATGAAGGACTTTTGCAAGCATTACAGCTTTGTCAATATACGGGCGAACTACGCCGGGGCGTTGTTCCATCCTTCCGTTGAGCTGCTGACTTCCATCGGCACCGTTATAGTGCTTGTTGCCGGCGGGTTCTTCGTAACAAATGGGAAAATGGATGTCGCGGAAATAGTCGGCTTCTTTATGTATCTCAGCCTGTTCTATACCCCTCTTGCGGCGCTTTCAAGACTCAACGAGGATGTGCAGAACGCGCTTGCCTCCGGTGAACGGGTTCTTAATCTTCTTGAGACGGAACCGGACATAGTCGACAGCAATGACGCCGTTGAAATCTCTGTCGACGCTGAACCGGAAATAACTTTCGACGATGTAACTTTTTCATACAACGACGATATAAAGGTACTAGAAAACGTCAGTTTTACCGCAAAAGCCGGGGAGATGACCGCTGTTGTCGGAGTGACCGGGGCGGGAAAAACGACTCTTGTCAGTCTTGTGGAAAAGTTTTATCAGCCCGACAGCGGCAGAATTCTTTACGGCGGGGTGGATATAAACGAATACAAGATAGATTCGGTGCGCTCAAAGCTCTCGATGGTTATGCAGGATATCTTTCTTTTTAACGGCAGCGTGGCCGAAAATATCGCATACGGAGTTGATAACGCGACACCCGAGCAGATAAAAGCGGCGGCAGTTATCGCCTGCGCCGACGGATTTATCTCTCGGATGCCGGAAGGCTATGAAACGCAGATCGGCGAACGCGGAGTCAAGCTGTCGGGAGGACAAAAGCAGCGCATTGCTATTGCCAGAGCGGTGCTGCGTAAAACTCCGGTAATAATACTTGACGAAGCGACAAGCGCTGTCGATACCGAGACGGAATCCGAAATACAGCGGGCAATCGAGAATCTGCGCAGCGGTGATACAAAGCCGACGCTTATCGTTATAGCTCATCGCCTCTCTACCGTCAGGCGCGCAAGCAGCATTATCGTGCTTGAGGACGGGAAAGTCGCTGAAACCGGTAATCACGAGACGCTTATCCGAGCGGGTGGAATTTACGCAAAACTTTGCGGCGTTCAGGATGCGTTGTTGGATATTAAGCAAGCATAACTATAAAAGCCGTATACGAGTTGGATTCCCGTATACGGCTTTATTTCTTTTATCTTGTCAGCTTTTTCATCCACCGCCAGCGGTTTACCTTGATATATGCGACGATACATTTTAGTATCTGGTCGCATTTGAGGCAGGCGACTGTTATCCATGTCGGTAGCTGCAACACAAAGGCTGATATGGCGGCGCTCGGCAGAACCACGCACCAGACGAAGATGAGGTCGTTTATCAATACGAATTTGGTGTCGCCGCCGGCCCTTACTATTCCGGTGTTTACCGACATCTGATAAGATGTACCGACGGAGCAGACCGCGAGAACGCGGAGAAACCGATCGGCATATGTAAGAGTCAGATCTTCAAGCTCCCCGAAATGAGAATATATCGCAAGCACAAGCGGACGGGAAAACCAGATAAGACTGCCGGTTATGATACCGACGCCGACGAATATCAGCTGAAGCGTCCTTGCGTATTGCTTTACAATCGTCATATCGCCGTTTCCGACCGCTTTGCCTATTACTATCGATGAGGCGGTTGCCGAGCCGTATGCGCCTACCGTCAATATCGAGAATACCGTCGAGGCGATCGAATAGGCGGCTATCGAATTGACGTCAAAGCGGCCGACTATCATGCCCTGAACGCTGAGGTTGATTCCCCAAGTGATAGCGCCGATGAACACCGGCAGACCGTAGCGGAAAAAATCTGATGTCAACTGAGGATCGGATTTGCCGAAAACATCGGAAAGATTCATATCGAGTCTTTTGTCGTGAAAAAAGACAAACCAGATCATAAGAACACATTCGGCCAGTCTTGCGATTACCGTAGCGAGCGCCGCGCCGGTAACCCCGAGTGCCGGAAATCCTAATTTACCGTAAATCAAAAGGTAGTTGAGCGTTATATTGATAACCAAAGCCACGATCGAATCTATCATCCCGATACGAACCGATTCGACACAGCGCATTGCTGAAATCAGAACGTTTGAAATACAGAAAAACAGATACCCGAATCCCATTATCCGCGCATATGGTACTCCCGCAGCGATAACCTCGGAATTTGAATTAAAGATACTCAGCATCTGCGCCGGGAAAAATATCATCAGCAGCGATATCACCGCCGTGCAAGCAAAACTTAGTTTAATCCCAATCGAAACTATCTTCTTTACGCTTTCGCCGTCGCCTTTGCCCCAATACTGGGCGGCGAGAACTATCATTGCGGGGGCAATGCCGTGGATTATCTGACCGACGAAAGTTGAGACTACATTTGTGGCGTAAACGCCGTCTAAAACTATCTCGCCTAAATTCGCGACCATAACATTGTCGGCAAGATTTACCGCCTGAGTTATGATATTCTGAAAAATAATCGGTATCGCAAGCAATGCGAATTTCTTATAAAACGACGCGTCTCTTACATATCTGGAACTTATCGCTGCATCCATATCTGTCCTCTTTGATTTAAACTTTACAATAATTATACACCGTCTTATGCGGGATTTTATCAAGCGGAGATGAGCGATTAATGAATTGTTGACGCTCAATAGTTTTACCTGTTCCTTACGCCTTTGAATTGTGCATTTTGCCATCTTGATATTTTTCGGTAAAAGTGATATAATATTATAGTCGCACAGGGGTATAGCTCAGTTGGTAGAGCAGCGGTCTCCAAAACCGCGTGTCGAGCGTTCGAGCCGTTCTGCCCCTGCCAAAACGCCTCCGGATTTCCGGGGGCGTTTTTTTCTTTCTGTTTTTTACCGGATTCAGGTCATATCTCGATAATATCACCTGCGTCACGTCCTCCGGGAGGAGATTTAAGCAGTTTCTCGCATCTGCGTCTGTCGCTGATGTATTTATCCATCAATATATAAAATCCACGCGAATGACTAGGTTCGCTCAGGTGACAGAGTTCGTGGACGATGATCATACGCAGGCACTCCGGGGGATATTGCGCAAGACGGAGATTAAAGGACAGTCGGCGGGTCTTCATGCTGCAGCTTCCCCAGCGGCTTTTCAGATATTTTACCGCCGCACCGCTGCTATATAATCCGGTTATTTCTTCAAATCGCGGCAGCTCTGTTTTTAATGCGGCTGAAAGTTCCTCGCCATATACCTTGCGTAAAAACTCCTTGCGTTTTTCCTCTGTGTCGGACGGAGGAACTGACAGCAAAGCCGTCATGGTTTCGCCGTCGAAACTTATCGAGTAAGCGTCCGACGGGATGAGCTTTATTTTATAAGGTTTTCCCCAGAGACAAATATGGCTGCCTTCGGTTATATTCTCGGTTTCTTTTTCGGATTTTGGAGAGGATCGCAGTTTTTTGTTTATCCATGTCATGTTGAGGCGGATAAAGCGTTCGGTGGCGATTTTCGGTGTGCCGAACGGCGCCGTTACAAAAATTTCCCCCTCCCGAACGCGAAGATAGGAATGTTTATTAGGCTTATAACTTATATTGACTTTTATGCCTTCCACGCTTATCTGCGCGGAGGAAACAACTTGCTTCTTTTTTGATTTCATTTACTTGACAGATTCATTAAATAGTGGTATTATTATCAAAAGAAATTGAGCGCCGAAAGGATATGATGATATGATAAAAGCAATACCCGGAGCATACCCGACTATGATAACGCCGTATAATTCGGATAAGACCGTCGACTACGGCGCCGTAAGGGCGCTGACTGCGTGGTATTACGAGCGCGGCTGCGCCGGAGTCTTCGCTTCCTGCCAGTCGAGCGAGATATGGTATCTGGGACTTGAAGACAGGGTGAAGCTGGCGCAAACGGTCAAGGACGAGTCGGACAGGCTCGCCGTGGAATACGGTCGAAAGCTGATGGTCGTCGCGTCGGGTCATGTTTCTTACGACCGCGAGGAACAGGTGCGTGAGCTTAACCTGATGGCTGAAACCGGCGTTGACGCGGTTATCCTGATCTCAAATCGCCTCAATATCGAAAACACCGGCGATGACGACTGGATATCCGACCTTTCAAGGCTGCTGCCGCGGCTTCCCGATGAAACCGCACTCGGAGTCTATGAATGCCCGCATCCCTATAAAAGGCTGATGAACGACAAGCTGCTTTCCTTCTGCGCTTCGACCGGACGGTTCGCTTTCATGAAAGATACCTGCTGTGACGCCGACCTGATAGCGCACCGCTGCGAAAAGCTTTTCGGCACCGGAATGTCGCTTTTCAACGCAAACGGACAAACGCTGCTGACTTCTCTGCGCGACGGCGCGGCGGGTTATTGCGGCGTTATGTGCAACTTTTATCCGGGGCTTATAAGCTGGCTTTGCCGGAACTTCGACACCCAGCCGATGACGGCGGAGAGAGTCGCTTCCTTCCTCTGTCTGGCGTCTTTTACCGAAGGGCTGACTTATCCCGCGTCTGCGAAATATTATCTTGCGAAATATCAGGGGTTTGATATGAGTACCTTTTCCCGGTCGACCGACGAGCGGAGGCTTGACCGTTATGCACGTGACTGCATAGACATGATGACGACAAGCGCGAATGAGCTATCCGACGAGTTAGGGCTCTGATTTAATATGCATTATTATCCTGCCGGACGAAAAACGTCCGGCAGGTGTTTTTCTCGGATTTCGAAAAATCGGCGGTTTTGCACAGTTTATCTGATATTATATTCGTCGGTTTTAAAGTTGACTTCGACTTCGGTTCCGTCGGCGAAGACCGAGCGCTGACGGGATATATCGCCGTCTATAAACTCGTGCGAAAGCATTTCGAGCGCCGCTACGCGCTTATGGAGCCGCAGGACAATCTTAGACTGTTCGATTTCCGCTTTATCGGCTGTGACAGACAGATAGCAGGTGTCGCCGTTGAGCAGCGAGTGCAGCAGTCCCCAATCATTTTTAGGCATGCCCCAGTCGCCGCGCTTTACCTGACTTGACCATGGAATGACGATGCTGTCATGCCAGACAAGGTTGAAAAGTGGGACAGGGATACCGAAGTGTTCATGCTCGGGATTTCCTAAATTCGTGAAATACGGCGCGTGATGGCAGAGGGCGAGAGACGGGACTATGCAGTCGGTCGTTTCCTCCGACGACGGGATTATCCCGCGGGAGGTGAGTATATCGAGGCAGAGACGGCGGTATTCTGCGGATTCGCGTCTTGTCATCGGGTGATCCGGGTCAAAGCAGCGGTCGAGGTAAACGACGGAAAAGACGTCGAGATAAGAGCCGTCGATCTGTATTCCGAGACGCTCAAATTCGTTGTAGTTGCGGCGGACATAATCGGGGGCGAGTTTCTGGCAGAGTATCGAATGTTCTCCGCCGTACCAGATAGAGCAATAAGGATAGCTGCCGTCCTGCTGCAGCGTTGCGTTCTTGAAATCAAAGCTGTCGCCGTCGTAATAATAGTCGCGGTACTGGTCGTGTATACCGAAGCGGTAGCCGAGTTCGCGGCATCCGTCGCTGAGGCGCTTCATTCCGGCGGCGCCTCCGGCTTTCTCATTCACCGGAAAAACGTCGGGGTGGAGGTTATCGTAGCCGTGCTTTCCCCAGCCGTCAAGATGCAGATAGACTTTATCGGCGCCTTTCTCTTTAAGCGCCTGAAGTTCACTCAGACGCTGCGAGAAGGGAGTATACCATTCGTTTTTCTCCGGTTCGTCTTTATTATAGTAATTAGATTTCGGGCTTATCGTCGCCGCTATGCCGGTATGCACCACCGGGGCGCCAAGAAGATAAGCGACATTTTTGTTGCGGGCGATTTTTTCTTCAAGCGAGACGAAAATCCCCTTTTCGATAAGATATTTGCGATATTCTTTCATCAGACCGACATATCCGGAACCGTCGTTTCTGAAGACACAGATGATCCGGCGGTTATAGCGGATGGTATTCATCTCGGGTATCCAGATCGGCCGGATAAGGGTATCGCCGCCGGGTTCGTGGTCTATATGGTAAAGCGCGTCATAGGGAGTGTCATAAATCATGACATAACCGTTTGAGCTTACCACCTGCCCATAGACCGGCATATAGCTGTCGCGCTCAAAGATAATGCCGTCCCAGGAACCACCGTGTATTGTTTTTTCGTATTTTGCCGGAATAATGCTGCCCTGCATACGGGAAAGCACGGTATAACCCTCTCCCTCGGCTGCGCCGAATGCGAAGCCTTTTGGCCATGCGATCCTTTGCACCGCGTTGTCAGGCTCGTTTCCAAGCCTGCACTCGAATATCAGCTCCTCGCTTTCAAAATTCACAGAAACCGTGGTAATAAGCGATAGGGCGGCTAAATCGCATTTGTCGGAGAAGCCGCGGTATTCGGCTTTGAATTCAATTCCGACACCGGTTTTGCGCTCCGACGAGGAAATGTATTTTCCTTCAAGGGAAATGCGGCTGCCGGAAATTTCGACATAGGAGTCCCCTGTCCAGCTCCAGACGCGGCCGGGAGTCGAAACGCCGAGGGTCAGCTCTTTCGGGTTATAGGAGAGTTCATAGCTTCTGCTTTTATAAGTGTATAGAGACATGATTATACCTCCTCTTATTACATTTTACCTTATGATTTATTATAACTCATTTCCATTATCTTGTCAACTTATTATTCAAACTTGCAAAACCTGATTTTATATCCGGAAACGCTTGATTTTTACCTGTTTTTTAGGTATAATTATAACAGATGAAAAAAGACCGAACGGAGGATTAAAAATATGAGATGCGGTATCTGCACAACCGACGTTAAACCGGCTTCGGCAGATGTGATATTCAGGAAAATCAAGGGATGGGGCTTTGAATGCGTTCAATTCAGCTTTGTTTCGGTAATTGAAAGCAATTTCATTGAGGACGGAAGGATAGAAATCCCCTGGAGCGTGAGCCCCGCTGCGATAGACGCCATTATCCGCGCTTCGGAGAAATACGGCTTGCCGATTGAAGCGGTCAACGGCACTTACAACATGGCGCATCCCGATAAAAATGTCAGAGATGAAGGCGCGGCGCGTTTTGTCGGCTTTGCCGAAGCTACCAAGGCTTTGGGCGCAAAATACATAACCCTTTGCAGCGGTTCGAGAAACCGCGAAAACCTCTGGGGCTACAGCCCGGAAAACAACACCGCCGACGCCTGGCGCGATATGGCGGACAGCATGAAACGGGTGGTTGATATAGCGGAAAAGCTTGATATGACCCTCGCCATCGAATCGGAAGCCGCGAATGTCATCTCGACGCCGGAAAAAGCTCGACAGATTATGGACGAAATAGGCTCTCCCCGGCTTAAGATGATCATTGATTTTGCAAACCTTTTCCACGCAGGCGAAGCTTACAGAGAAAATGTCCGGCCGACGATAAAGCACGCGATCGATGTGTTCGGGCATGATATCGTTATCGCTCACGGAAAGGATATAAAAGAAGGGGACGGGATTGAGTTCACCGGAACCGGTGAAGGTATCGTAGACTTCGCTTACTGCGCAAAACTTCTGAATGATATCGGATACGGCGGGGATATGTTCCTTCACGGTATATACGATGAAGACAAGATGATTTCCGCCCGCGATCATTGGCTGAACGCGGAAAAAGAAGCATTAAGCATATAATACAGGAGGTCCTGAAATGAAAAAAGCAAGAATCATTACCGACAGGCACTATATAAAAGGAGAAGTTGACAAAAACATCTTCGGTTCCTTTACAGAGCAGCTCGGACGCTGCATTTATGAAGGAATTTACGAGCCGGACAGCAAGTTTGCCGATGAAGACGGCTTCCGCTGCGACGTCATCGACCTTGTCCGGGAACTTGATGTGCCGATCATCCGCTGGCCCGGCGGGAACTTCGTTTCCGGCTACAACTGGGAAGACGGGATAGGTCCGAAAGAGAGCCGCCCTGCAAGGCTTGAGCTTGCCTGGGGCGTCACCGAGGACAATCAGTTCGGCATCGACGAATTCGCAACCTGGTGCAAAAAGGTCGAAGCCGATCCGCTTGTTGCGGTCAATCTCGGTACCGGCACTCCCGAAGACGCAAGGCGCCTTGTCGAATACTGCAACCATCCTTCCGGCACCGCGTTGAGCGATCTCCGCATCAAACACGGATATAAAGAGCCGCACGGCATTAAATACTGGTGTCTCGGAAACGAGATGGACGGTCCCTGGCAGATAGGTCATAAGACGGCGTATGAATACGCGCGCGTCGCAAACGAGACGGCAAAGGTGATGAAGTGGGTCGATCCTTCTATCAAGCTCGTCGCCTGCGGTTCCTCCGGTCTCTGGATGAAGACCTTCGGCGAATGGGAAGTCACCGTGCTTGACGAATGTTATGACAACGTCGATTACATATCTCTCCACACTTATTACGGAAATCAGGCGAAAGACACCCCCTCATTCCTTGCGAACACCGTCGGATTCAATGATTTCATCAAGGCCGTTATTTCCATCTGCGATTATGTCAAGGCAAAAAGGCACAGCCGCAAGGATATCATGCTCAGCTTCGACGAATGGAATGTCTGGTATCACAGCCACAACGTTCATTTTGAAAAATGGTCTAAGCACCCGCATCAGCTGGAAGATCATTACAACTTCGAAGACGCGCTTCTGGTCGGCGGCATGCTTATCAGCCTTATCAACAACTGCGACCGGGTTAAGATCGGCTGCCTTGCTCAGCTTATTAACGTTATTGCGCCGATAATGACAAATAAAGACGGAGCGTTCAGACAGACTACCTTCTGGCCGTTTGCGCAGGCTTCGAAATACGGCCGCGGAACTGCGCTTGACCTTCGTATCGACTGCCCGAAATACGATGCGAAAAACTATACCGATGTGCCGATCCTCGACGCCGCCGCGGTTGCGAACGATGAGAAGGAGACTATTTCCCTGTTCATCGTCAACAAAGACCTTGCGGAAGATGTCGAAGTAACCTGCGATCTGAGACAATATGAAGGTTACAGAGTGAAAGAATCTACCGAACTTGTAAGCGATGACCTTCTTGCCACAAACTGGTTCAACGATGAAAAGTTACGTCCGACAAAGACCGACAACGCGGCGATTGACGGCGGGATTCTGACCGCGGTATTGAAGCCGGCAAGCTGGAATGTTATTATCCTGAAAAAACAAGCTTGATTAGTTTTACGGCAAACCGATCAAATAAAAAACAGACATGAAAATTCCCTCCCGCGGCAGATTTGTCTTTTTCTGCCATGGGAGGGAATTGGTTTATTTTAGTTGTCCTTTTCGGCAAGCGCTCTCACTTCACATATCCACTCAAGCATCTCCGGACCGATATAGCGCTCGGGAGCAGTATTGAGCTGCCTCAGCGTCTCTTCCGATGACGGGCGGGCTTCGACGCAGAGCAGTTCCGCATTGCCGCAGGCTGTTTTGCGCACAAGACCGGCTGCTTCAAGCGCCGATTGCATCGCGACGGCGTCGTAAAAAGGCCAGAGTCCCTCTCCGAACCTTTCGAATACCATCAGCCGAGAACGATATTCGTCGGCGCGGGCTTTGTCGGGGACGGCGTTTAGCAGGCTTTCTAAAAACATCCCCTCGAGCATATGCTTCATGGTATGATACATCATACTTACGCCGATGAAAACGACCTTTGCGTTCCGCTCGTACATTTTATACCAGGGCGAGGTGTCGCAGAAGGCGTATTCTCCGAACGGACAGAGTCTCGGTTTTCCTGCGGTGTGCTCGTATGTCAGCTCATACGCTAATTTCCCACGCGCCGCCACCGAGTGAGTGGCCTGATTTGAACGGTATACATAAGGCTGCTTGCGAAAATACTCGGTCAGCCAGCCCGCGTCGCTGGGTTTGTCCATATACCATGTTTTATATGAGTTTTTGAAGTCGACCTGACATAGGGTGGGGAGGACAAGGGTGCCTTCTTTGCCGAGCAGCGACTCAAATCCGGCGATTACCGCCGCAGCGCCGCCGTCGACCGGACCGAGGCTTTTATAGGAGGAATGAAAGAGGCAGATATCGCCCGCCTTGACTCCCAGCTCGGCAAGAGCTGAGGAAATATCCGCTGATGTTATCATTTCCTCACCATATCACAGACCCAGGAGTTGGGCGGCATTATCATACGCTATCTTGCGGAAGGTTGTTTTGCTTATCTTTCCCGTCTGTTCCCAGGAAATGAGCAGGCTGTCAAGCTCTACCGGCATACCGTCAAAGCACATATCCGTGCCGAAGAAAAGCCTGTCTTCGAATTCGGTAAGGAAGCGCGGACCGTATTTCTCGTCGCGGGCGATGGCGTTATAGGCGGTGAAGTCGGAAAGATCGCCCATCAAATTCGGATAGAGGCGCAGGAGCTTCGGAACAACGCCCTCTTCTTCGATAGGCGTCTTTGGCAGGCGTCCCACCTGTCCGCCGAAAGGCTTGAAGAAGAAGCTGCGCTCGCCGACGGTTTCAAGCTTTGCTATTTCACTCCAAAATACCGGACCGTGTCCGAATATAGTAAGGTTAGGGAACGCCATTAAGGAGTATTCAAGCTGCGGCAGTCCCGGGTCGTCGTAAAGCCCGAAGTCGCCCTCTCTCTGACCGGTGCCGTCGTATACCACCGGCAGACCGACTTTTTCGGCGCACCGGAAAAGATTCTGAACCCGGTAGTCCATAAGCTCCATTGAGGGCATTATTTCGCCAACTCCCTTGCAGCCTTTTCCTTTATAGTATTCAAGAAGCTTGTCAAGGGGAGAGTGGGGGGAGTTATCCATCGCGCGGGGGTCGATGTTGCAATAGGGGATGAAGCGATCGGGATATTTTTCGCTCATCTCGATTATGTCTTCCACCGCCTGCGGCAGATATATTTCAGGATTAACCACCGGCAGCAGCACCGCCATATCGACTTTCATCTCGTCATAGCGGCGTATAAGCTGCTCCGGAGTGCAGAATTGGTAGATAGGCGGGGTAATGCGGAAAGCGTGGCTGTGAATATCAATAAACATGTTTGACCCTCCCGGATTATATATACTGTTGATATTATTTAAATAGCGCCGGATGTTATCTGAATTTAAGCAGCTTATGAAGTTTTATTACATCTCCGGCGCCCATTGTGATAACAAGATCGCCTGACCTTGTATTTTCTTCAAGCCACCCGGCTATTTCGGCAAAGCCGCCTAAATATCTGCTGCCGGTATCTGCGGCAAATTGTTCGGATGAGACGGAAAAATCGGCTGCATTTTCCCTTGCGGCATAGATGTCGGCAATTATAGCTTCATCTCCGGCTTTTTTTGATAGAAACACCTCTTTGAAGCTGTCGTAAAAATCGGAAAGTCTTGAAAAGGTGTGCGGCTGAAAAACGGTTATCACCCTATCGAAGCCAAGTCTTGAAACGGCTTCGAGCGTCGCTTCAACCTCGCTCGGATGATGCGCGTAATCATCGTAAACTACGGCGCCGCCGCCCAAAATGCCGATTCTCTCAAAACGGCGGGCGCAGCCGGTGAACTGAGGCAGAACCGAAGCGATGACATCGGCGCCGACTCCGTTTATTCTTGCCGATGCTATCGCTGCCAGGGCGTTATATATATTGTGTGTACCGACGACGGACAGCTCGCAGGATGTCAGCTTTTCGCCCCGTTCGATGAGATCAAACGATGCGCAGCCGTTTTTCCATTTGATATTTTCGGCTCTGTAATCGGCGGATTTATCTTCCCCTAAAGAAAAAGTTACAAGTCTGCCTTTATATCCGTCGGCTGCAGCCAATACATTCGGGTCGTCGGCATTGACAACCGCGGTTTTGCTCATGCCGATGTATTTGGCAAAGCTCTCAAGAATATGATCGAGATCGTTAAAATAGTCAAGGTGCTCTGTTTCGATGTTAGTTACTATTACCTCGGTAGGAGAAGTCGCAAGGAAGGAGTCGGTATATTCGCAGGCTTCGTATATAAAAAAGTCCCTGCCGCCTTCGCGGCAGTTGCCACCCAGCTGCGCCACTGCCGCGCCTACTTCCACCGTCGGATCAAGTCCTGCCGAGATGAAAAGCAGCGAGAGCAGCGCGGTAGTCGTACTTTTGCCGTGCATACCCGATACGCCGATGCGGTTATTGTAATCTGACATTATATAACCCAAATATTCTGCGCGGGTAAAGCATGGAATGCCGTTATTATGCGCGAAAACAAGCTCGGGATTGTCACTGTGAATCGCGGCGCTGTAAACAAGCAGGTCCGGGGAAAAGCGCCTGACATTTTCGCAGTCATGACCGATATTGACATCAGCTCCGCGTCTTTTAACCATCTCGGTCAAGTCGCTTTCATTTCTGTCGCTTCCGGCTGATTTAAAGCCTCTTTCCATAGACGCAACTGCGAGAGAGGAGACAGACACCCCGCCGATACCTATAAAATAAACTTTAGGCTGCTTTCCTTCAGCTAATTTTCGGTTTATTATTCTATCTATATTATTATTTTTTGATATAATCATGTAATACCTTTATATAAAAAATATTATGGTAATTTAAAACTGTCGAAAACAATAGCAACTTAATCTACATGGATTGATTTATAAAAGAAGGACAATCAAAAAACACGTTTTAAACTTTATTTGTTTCGTATTAAAGAAAATATTCCATAAAATCCTAAATACCGTAACAAAAAAATAGTATAATCAATTCAGGGTCTAAAACTCAGGAGGAATATCAATGGAGATCACCGATATTAAAGTCAGAAAGTTATTTAATGACGACGGTCCGATGAAAGCGATCGTTTCGGTAACTTTTGACAACCAGCTCGCTCTGCATGATATAAAAGTCATCAATGCCAGAGACAGATTATTTATAGTTATGCCGAGCCGTAAAAATCCAGACGGAACTTATCGCGACATTGCGCACCCGATAAACGCAGATTTTCGGGCAAAGCTTGAGGAACTGGTTATCGAAGCATATACCGGGGCGGTTGCGATTTTTGAAGCGGAAACCGCCGCTGCGGCAGAGTCTGCCGCAGAAGCGTCTGTTGACGCCGAAGACGCTAACCAAAGTGAAGATACCCAATAATTGGATTGGACAATGCCGTCCGGCAAAACCGGTAAATCAAACGCTGAAACTTACCCCGTGCCCGCGCATGGGGTATTTTCTGTTTGACAGTTTTCAGGTTTATTACTCACTTGACGGTATTGACAAAAACTCGGGTTTATCATATAATATATTCTGACAAATGACGCGGACGAGGGGAGGGTAATTTTTTGGACAGTCTGCCGCATCCGAGGATTTACAATGTCTTTGAGATGCCACCGCCCGAATGCTTTGACAAAGCTTACAGCTGTTTTATCACCGGACACCGAGATTTTTATCCCACAGCCGAGGCGCGGAGTCTTCTTTCAAATCAGCTTGATGATATGATAAAATACGGTATCGACCATTTTTATATAGGCGGGGCAAAAGGCTTTGATACGCTTGCCGAAATGATGATCTGCGCAAGAAAATACGAAAATCCGAAGATTAAGCTGAGTCTTGCTCTGCCCTTTCCCGGTTATACGCACAAGGAAGACGAGAAGCTCAGAGCGCAATTTGAAGTAATCACAAGACTTGCTGACGAGATATTCTATGTTTGTCCGAAATTCTCAAAGGAGAGCTATCAGAAGCGCAACGAATTCATGGCCGACCGCTGCGATTTCTGCATTTGCTGGCTGGAAAAACAAAGCGGCGGAACGGTAAATGCGGTCGCATACGCGCGAAGACGCGGACTGCGTATTTTTAATCTTGCCGACAATCAGGTTAAACTCGAAATATGAAGGTCATACGTTTATCGTATGGCTTTTTTATTCTGCCGTTGTCGGTCTTCTTGTTTCGAATTTTTCGGCGTTCATCTCTGCGACATTCGACATGGTAGCACTTACGGCTGCCGCATAGTCCCTGCCTGTTTTAACGCAGGAGCGCATAAGTTTATAACCGGCGTCGCCGACATAAGGTAAAGCTTCGCCGAAATTAACGGCAAAGTCGACATAAGTTCTACCCTTTTCATTGCGCGCAAGAACGATATCCAGCATATTCAGCGTATCGCCGTCGCGAATAACATCGCGGGCAAGCTCGTCGTACCAGACATCTTCGATAAAGTTATACGACGCAGCGTTTGCCGCCTGCAAGAACAGACCGGCGTTTTTTGCCGTCGCGGAATTCTTTATAACTGCGAGAACCGGAAGCGTTCTGTCGACATAACTGTAATAATGCTTCTGTGATGCCGTATTTTTCGGAAGCGGAAGAACTCCCCAGTCGTCCTTCATATCTGAAAACGCAGAGATCATATATGTATGATCGATATAAAACAGCAGCTTACCCATGTAAAAAGCAGTTCTTGCGCCGTCGGGGGTATAAGAGCCGGTGCCGCCGTCGAAGGCGACGCCGTCTTTGTATATCAGCTGTCTCATTCTTTCGACAAGCTTTGTTACGTTTGATGTAACCGTCCGCTGCGCCGGTATCCGTCCGAGCGACGTTGCAAAAAAGTTTTCGCCCGACGAAGCGAACAGCGCGTCTATAATTCCGTCTTCTGCAAGCTGCGCGCCGAATCCGTAATATCCGGCTGCCTTTGCCGAAAGACAATACTCCCTGAATTTATCCTGCGTCCACTCGTCGTTGTAAGCGAGGGCGTAAGGCGATTCAAGACTTAGGGTATTAATAAGAGATTTGTTGAAATAAAGACAGTAATAATAATTCGGACTTTCATTCAGGTCGCCGTATGCCCCCCAGATATTATACTGAGTGGTTGTCTGAGCCATTGCTGCAGAGTCGAAGTAGGGCGCGCTGTAATTGGTAAACGGAAGCGAGCGAAGATTCAAAAGCAAACCGCTCATCGCAAAGCTGCCGAGCCAATTTTGAGGCACAGCGATAAGGTCGGTGTAATAGTCGCCGCTCATAACCGCCAGCCGTGTATTTGCGTAAATCTCGGATACCGGTGTGTCGATGGCGATTATCCGAGTATTGTATTTCTCCTCGACCATCTCGTTGCGCTCGATTCGGGCGTTATCGACCGGATCGCCGACGCTGTCCGGCATGAAAATCGAGGCGTCGGATGTCATTATCGTCACTGCAACTCCGCCGAAGTCATCGGCGGTCAACGCTTCAAGATATTTATTTGCTATCGCAAAATTGTCCTGAAGAGTTACCGGTACAACCTGACCGAAGGGTTGAGGCGCCGGCTGCGTTACGATTTCCGCGCCGTCCGGCAGCGTCATCGCCTCGGTTACTTCGGTTTCCTCGTTTTGCGGAGCTTCTTCCGACTCCGTCGTCTGCGGAGGATAAATATCCGGGTTTACTTCTATCGTTGTTACCGGGGTGCCGTCAAGGCGTTTGTTTACCGTAATAACGGAACTGCAGCCGAATACCGAAGCAAATAAAACTGCTGCCAGTCCGCAGATAAAAATTCTCTTAAACAATTTACCGATTTTATTATTAAAAAGGAGTGACATCACATTCGTTTTCTTTGAGATAACCGTAATAACCGCTTTGACGCAGACGCTCAAGAGCTCTTCCGAATTTCTTCCTGGATGGCTCTTCGACAAGCGTAACGTCGTATCTGTCTCTTAATTCCGCTGCTTTCAGCTCTGCCGAGATAAAGCTTTCCTCGTGATTTTCAGTGTCATAAAACACAGCCACAGCCGGACGCAAGCCTTCAGCTTTATCTCCGCGGGCAGAGAGAATCGAGAAGATTCGCTCAAAACCGATTGAAAAACCGACCGCCGGGGTGTCTTCACCGGTGAACTTGCCTATAAGTCCGTCGTATCTGCCTCCGCCGGCAACCGAGCTGCCGAACGAAGCCGATACAATTTCAAACACAGTTCCGGTATAGTAGCCCTGACCTCTGACAAGAGTGGGATCATAAACGATATCAAGCGCCGGGTCGATGCGTTTGACCGCATTTATGATTTTTTTGAGGTTATCCGCCGTCTCTCCGGACACAGCCTCCGCTGCGTCTTCAAGGTTAAAGGGGGAGCGGCTCATAAGCTCTCTAAGAGCGGTTACAACCGTATCGGCGATTCCCTTTTCCGACATCTCCGCGCAAACGCCGTCCCAGCCGATTTTGTCGAGTTTATCAAGGACTATGCAAACGGAATCGTTCATTTCGGAGCTTACGCCACAGGAGGATATGATTGCCTTTAAGAGAACTCTGTCGTTTATCCGGACGGTGAAATCGTCAAGCCCGATACCTCTCAGCGCCCTTGCGGTCGTTAGTATAAGATCGACTTCGGCTGTGTAGGAGGAATCTCCTATAATATCGATATCGCACTGAACGAATTCCCGCATCCGCCCTTTCTGAGGGCGCTCGGCGCGATAAACCCTGTCAAGCTGAATGACTTTAAACGGAAGCGGCAGCTTTGCGCGGTTGTTGGCGTAATATCTTGAGAGAGGAAGGGTAAGGTCGTATCTCAGCCCCAGATCGCAGAAAGTGTTTTCCGAAGGCTCTGAAACCGTTTTTGCCTCCTCCGCTGCTGATATAAACTTATCTCCGCGTTTCATTATCTTGAATATCAGCGCGAGATTTTCGCCGCCGTCGCTGTTGTCAAGGTTATCGATATCCTCAAGAATCGGGGTGGATATCCTTGTATATCCCGATGCGCGGTAAGCCTTTAAAATAATATCCTGCAGCCTGTCGCGGAGGGCAACCTCCTCGGGCAGGTAATCGTTTGTGCCTTTTACCGGTGTTATCTTCATTTATTTATCCTGTTTGTTGTTTTTTTTGCTTTTGCAGATCAAGCCAGTCCTGAAGTATTATCTGAGCGGAAAGGGTATCTATCACGCTCTTTCGTTTTTTTCCGCGGGTATCTGTCGCGTTGAGATATTCCGAAGCCGAAACGGTTGTCAGCCTCTCGTCGAATAACTCAACCTCGCGCCCGGAAATTTCTCTTAATATCTCGGCGAATCGCCCCGCCTTTTCCGCCCGCGGTCCCGGAGTGCCGTCCATGTTGTAAGGACAGCCGATAACTATTTTAACTGCGTTATATTCATCGCAGTATCTTGTTATTTTATTTGCCAGATCGCGCATTCCGTTGGCCTTAAGGGTACACAGACCACCGGCTAAAAATCCCGATGCGTCGCTGACGGCAAGTCCGGTGCGGGTATCGCCGAAGTCGACTCCGATAACTCGTTTTTCTGTCATATGTCGGTGTCTTCGACTTGCTTCGGCGGCGGGTAAATCGAATCGGCAAATGCAACCGAGTCGACCGAGGCGACTGTCGGAGGCCATGCGCCGTACATTCTCGCTTCGTTCACTCCTTCGGTTATGTCTTTTATAAATTCCAGGAGATCATTCCATACCGTTTCGCGGTCGGTCTCGTTTAGTATTTCATGGCGGTCGCCGGAGTAAATCTTTATCCTAAGGTCGTTTACCTCCCGCTCGTTTAAATCATCGTAGACTTCATTCGGTCCCTTGCCGTTTCCGCCGACGGGGTCATCGGCTCCGGATATGATATATATCGGCAGCGATAAAGGAACTTTTTCCGCCCAGCCTTCTTCGGTAACATTTTTCATAAGCAGAAACTCCTGCCTGAAACCTTCGGCTGTAAACGGGAAGCCGCAGTATTTGTCTTCCGAATATTTCTTGACTATTTCGCTGTCTTTTGTCAGCCATTCAAATCCGGTCGGACCTTCAAACGCTTTTGAAAAAGAGCCGAGAGAAAGGTCGTTCAGCAGCTTTGAACGGTGTCTTTCTCCCTTTATTCTGACAATCATTCCCGCCAAAATAACCGCCGCGCTCAGAAGCTTGTTTTTCCCGGCGGTGCCGCTGATAACGGCGCCGTCAATGTCGTCGCCGTATTGTCTTATAAAATCCCGAAGCACGAAAGAGCCCATGCTGTGTCCAAGCATTATATACGGAAGTGTTCTGTATTTTCCGCGAACTATCTTTACAAGTTTTGCCTGATCTTCGCAAAGATCTCGGTAATCTTCTATATGCCCTAAATCTTCATCGGATGCGGCGCTTTTGCCGTGACCTATAAGGTCAGAGCCCACAACCGACACACCTTGGTCGCAAAGCCATCGCGCCAGCTCGTCGTATCTGTAGATATGCTCGCTCATGCCGTGGATAATATGCATAACTGCGCGAGGAGATGAGGGTTGGTAAAAACGGTAGAAAATATCGGTGTTACCGTCGCTTGAACGGTAGCGGTCTTCGGTAATCCTGCACGACATATCGGGTCCTCCTTTGCGGTTGTTATGCTCTTACAAGCTCTTTAAGCCCGGAATTAAGCGCTGCTGTCAGCGTGTCTATTTCGTCTTTTGTGTTGTTTTTGCCGATAGAAATGCGCAGCGAGCAATCGGCTTCCCGCTCGCTTGCTCCCCAGCAGATAAGGGCGTTTGAAATTCGCTTTGCCCGCGCCGTGCATGCCGATCCCGCGGAAACATAAATATCCTTTGCGCTGAGGTAATGCAGCATGGTTTCGCTTTTTATACCCGGAAGGGTTATGTTTACTATGTGCGGAGCCGGCTGGTTTGTGCGCTTATAACTTATCTGTGGCGGAAGATTAAGGATAAGATATTTTCTAAGTTCATTCAGGTAGTCAGGATCGAAAGGTTCGGAAGCTGCTTCTGCAAAACCGGCGATGCCGATGACATTTTCGGTGCCCGAACGCATTCCGTTTTCCTGTCCCCCTCCGAGCATCATCGGGGTGAGCTTGCGGCCTTTCATGGCTTCTTTTGAAATATAAAGCGCGCCTATCCCTTTCGGACCATGGATTTTATGAGCCGAAAGGACGGTAAGATCGCAGCCTGAGGAGTCCGGATTGAAGTCTTTCAGTTTTCGGAAACCTTGTATCGCGTCACAATGGCAAATTATATTGGGATTGACAGCCTTCGCCGCAGCAAAAGCTTTTTTTATGTCATAAACGGCGCCGGTCTCGTTATTTACCAGCATTATTGAAATCAGAATAGAGGTGGATGTGACTGCCTTTCTGATTTCATCAATATTCAGCTCTCCGCCGGCAGTAGAAAGTCTTACAACTTCACAACCTTCGCTCTCTAGGCGATTTATCGGTTCAAGCACCGAAGGATGCTGATCCGCCGTTACTATTATCCTGCGGCGGAAGCGCGCGTCGCGGCGGGTGTATGCGGCGCCGGCAATGGCAAGGTTATTCGCCTCGGTGCCGCTGCCGGTGAATACAAGGCGATTTAAATCGGTAATGCCTATATTCTTAACTCCGAGTGAGTTAAGTATCTGTCGCCTTGCAAGCTGCACACAGTCGTTTGCTTTAATCCCTGCCGCATGAATTGACGACGGGTTTGCCCAAATGTCGTCCATAACTTCATTCATGCGCAGCTTTACGCCCGGCGACAATTCCGTCGTCGAGCTGTTGTCAAGATATATCATCAGTTATCGAATTGGCGCTTATTTTAATTTTATGTTCTGAATTATTCTGTCGATGTCCTCGAGATGCAGATCGAAATTCTCCTGCGCTGCGGTATAGGTGAAAATAAACATAGCTCCGAAATGATTGAAAATAACCATTTCGAATTTATACGGATCGCCGGTCACGGTAGCTGTAAAAACACGCTTTATCGCTGCGGTTGATCCGTCTATGACGGTGTTGTCTTCTTCCAAAAAGTCAGCGTCCGGGAAGGTCAAAAGTAAGTCATCTTTATATTTTTCCCAGAAGACGGGCGCTGTTTCGTTCGGATCTTCGAGATCGAAAGCAGTAAGCGAAACATTCGATCTGTCTTTCTCCGAGACATATGCCGTCGTCACGCCGGTTGAAATATCGGTGACCCAGTTTTGCGGCACATACATAATGTAATCGACGGCATCGCCGGAGGCAAGCTTCATTCCGTCCGGCATGTCGTCGGACTTTCCGCAGGAGAAAAGCGAAAGGCACAAAAGGGTAAGCGCCAGCAATGCTGCGGCGCTGCGAGTTAAATAATTCTTCATGTTTTTCGATATTTTACAGAAAGATTTGTTTTATTTGTTTTATTGGATGATATGTATCGAGCCGATAAAGGGAAGTTCCTTCGCCTTGCCTTGAGCTGCAGATATTATACCGAAGACGGCAAGCCCGACCAGAGCGACGCCGATAATCCAAAATACGACGCTGAACATCGTACCTATAATAAACATCCGACCGAATATTGCAAGCACAAGGTTGGACAGGATGGAGAATACGATTTCAAATATGAACAGAGTAAGCCCCTGTGAGGCGTGGAACCTTGCAAATGCGGAATCTTTTGCTGCAAAAAGCGGTATCAGAACCAGGAAACCGAGATATGACAAAATAGCCATCGCTTTGTTTGAGTAGATGTCGCCCGGATCCATTTTTGATGTCAAATCCGGGGTGTCAAATATCGCTTTTGCCTGTCCTTCAAAATCAACTTCCGGATTTTTACGGTTTTCTCCGCTGTTGTCAAAGGCAGCTCCGCAATTCGGGCAGAACTTGGAGTCATCTGCAATCTGTTTGCCGCAATACTTGCAGTTGCGCATGGTATAACCCTTTCCGGCTGAAACCATTTAAATTGTTTTGCTAACCTATATTATTTTACCACAATACGCCCGAAAAGTCAATAATTTATAAAGTGTTACGACTGATTTATATTTGCATAATATAGCTGAAATGAAATACAGCGAATAAAAGAGGCTTGACTTAAATAGATATGAAAAAGAAAAACCGCCGTTTGGCGGTTCCCTTTTCAGTTGTATAACGGATTAATTTTCTTCTTCGAACATATCTTTGCCGACGCCGCAATCCGGGCATACCCAGTCATCGGGAATATCCTCAAACTTGGTTCCCGGGGCTATGCCGTTGTCCGGATCGCCCTTCGCTTCGTCGTATACATATCCGCATATCTGGCATACATACTTCTTCATTTCTGTTGTCCTCCATGGTTTAATATATCTGAAACCGCCGTTTTGATGCGGCTTTCATTCTGTTCTGTAAGCTTTTGATACGATTGTTTTATACATATCTTCAAATATGGCGTCGCGGTCGAAGCTTTTGTTATATATGAATTTACCTTCTGCGGGGATAAACATCCCTTCGTCATCGACAGAAAGGGCGTCTCTGATTTCCGGGGAGACAAATCCCTTGCCGCGCAGAATAGCGACAGAGCTGATGTCCCATATGATATGAGTTGCCGGTCTGAAACTGCCCCTCGGGCAGTCATGATCGCGGCGCATAAGATATGACAGGTAATCACCTACCGGAATATTCTTGTCTTCAAGGTAATACGCCGTTTCGCCTACGGTCGTTGTCAGCACCGATGTGCCGCCGGCGGCGGGAAGCAATATTACCGGGCAGTCGCTTTCAAATACAACCTGAGCCGCCGCTCTGTCCTGGCGCAGATTGAAATCGTTTGCGCTCTGATAGCGGTCGGCGTCGTTTGCTCCGATAAGGACAATTACGAGATTTTTGCTTATCGACGGGTCGATGAGCAGAGCCGAGGCGGCGTCGGTAAAACAGCCGATAAACGCGGCGAACACATAATCGTCGGTTGAGTGAGCGGCTTCAATAATCGCGCGAGCTGCGGGTGAGTCGACGGGCGTGTTTTTGTCCTTTAGATATGCGTCGGCTCCGCGGTAAAGCGGGAGTTTTGAGCCGGGACAGGTTAGGTCCCGCACTCTGCGCATCTCTATATAGCTCTTTTCCATGCCCTGAGCCGGATTGTCGGCGTTGTTGTTGACAAAAGGCGCTGCTCCGAGACCCAGAAGCTCAATATTATCCGCGCACATAGCGTATGCTATCGCGAACTGGTCGTCTATTTCATTAGCCGCGTCGGTATCTAAAAAGAGTTTGCGCGGCTCCGGAGAAGTAAGACGGGAGAGGATTTTCTCGCAAATGTTTCGGTTCATTTTCATCACCTGTAAGAAGTAAAAAACGTCGAATAAGTCGGCAATATGTTTTATCGCGAAAAATCGGTTACCGATACAGGAACAAACGGCTTTGGATTAAATCACCCTACACTATTATTGTACATTATATTTATGAATTTTTCAATATTCAGGATATAAAAGACGGACAGACCCTGATTTAACGGTTATCGGATTAATTCAGATTCGTTATTAATTAATCTTGACAAAATTATTGTTTTATTATACAATGGTTTGGGACAAGTTCCATCTTAAAACAAATAAGAATATTGATATTTAAATGAGGTATCCCTTATGTCAATTGAAATATATCCGCTGACCCCCGACCTCGCCGACGATTATGCGCGGTTTTTTGATGTCACCCCGCACGATGTCGATCACGGCGAAATGAAATGCTACTGCGTTACCTGGCGGGACGATAAGTCATACAAAGATGCCGGTCACTGGTTTGAGACTCGGGAGGAACGCCGGGCAAAAGCCATCGAATATGTAAAAAACGGCAATATCCGAGGTTATCTTGCTTATGACGGAGATGAAATAATCGGATGGTGCAACAGCAATGAGAATTGTTCCCTCTGTCGGGATTACCTGCGCGGATATTATCCTATTGAACATGAACCGTCTTACGTGAAAATTAAGCCCATCTTTTGCTTTGTTGTAAAACCGGAATATCAGCGTACAGGCGTTGCGACGGCTCTTGTCTGTCGAGTATGCGAAGATGCCGCAAAGGATGGCTTTGATTTTGTCGAAGCATATGAAAACGAATGTTTTATCAGCGCATCAGAGGACTTCCGCGGGCCCATTAAAATGTATGAAAACTGCGGATTTGTCAAAACCGGCTCAAGCGACGGCAGAGCCGTTATGCGAAAGAGATTAAAAGAGTAAACCGGACGGCATATCTATACTATTGATTCCTTCGTGCCGTTATTCGGAGTCTTTGTTATCTTCCTGTCTTTCGATGTTTTCGTCGATTATTTCCACCGCCGAGAGGACGATATGCATGCAGGGGCGAGTTTCATAGTATTCGTCCGTCCTCAGGGATGCTTTGGGAGACGTGTCGGATTCAATTCCGCTGAGCAGCTCATGGCAGTCGAGGCTGCCGTGCAGCTCTTTAAACTGCGCTGCCAGCTTTTGTATCATAGCGTAAATATTGTCTTTATTTTCGGGGTTCGAGATATCATCGTAGCCGTAAAGCGCGCCGGTTACCGCAACCATTCCGGTTACGGCGCCGCAGGTCAGGCGAAGCCGGCCGATGCCGCCGCCGAATCCGGATGCGATACGCAGCGCCGCTTTCGGGGTGACGCCGATTTCGGCAAGCTCATCGGAATAAGCGCCTACAACCGACTGAGCGCAGTTATAGCCGGAGAGGAAGAGGTTTTTTGCGCGGTCAAGGTGTTTTTGTTTCAAGTCATCGTTCATTTTCAATACCTTCAATGTCGTTGAATTTCGGATTTGCCGAAAGGCTTACCCGTGATTTTATACCTGCTTTATTATATAACATATCCGAGCGTTTTTCAAGGAAAAGAACGGAAACTTTATACAAATACATAGAATTTGTCCGAGGAAGCGGAATCTTCCCCGGACATTTGTGTTTGTCGTTATTTTATTACAAGCGAGCCATTTTCGACGTCGACCGTTATCGTATCTCCCATGCTGTAATCGCGGCTCAGGATAGATTTTGCGATCATTGTCTCGACTTTGCTCTGGAGGTAACGCTTAAGCGGTCTGGCTCCGAAAACGGGGTCGTAGCCGTTTGATACTATGATATCCTTTGCCTCGTCGGTTATTACAAGCTTCAGCGATTTATCTTCGAGACGCTTTTCAAGTCCGGCTTCAAGTAGGTCGATAATCTGCTTTATGTCTTCCCTTGTCAGCGGCTTAAAGAAGATGATATCGTCGAGGCGATTCAGGAATTCCGGACGGAAATTCTGATGCAGCAGCTGGTCGATGGCGTTTTTAGCCGACTGGCGGATTTCGCCGTTCTCGTTGATGCCTTCAAGCAGATACTGCGAGCCTAAGTTGGAGGTCATGATGATTATCGTATTCTTGAAATCAACAGTCCTTCCCTGCGAGTCGGTGATTCTTCCGTCGTCCAGAACCTGAAGTAGCAGGTTAAAGACGTCGGGATGAGCTTTCTCAATCTCGTCGAACAGCACTACGCAGTATGGATGGCGGCGGACCGCTTCGGTGAGCTGACCGCCCTCGTCGTAGCCGACATAGCCGGGAGGAGCTCCTATCAGACGTGAAACGCTGAATTTCTCCATATATTCGGACATATCTATCCGAACCATGTTGCGTTCGTCGTCAAACAGCGCTTCGGCAAGAGCCTTTGCAAGCTCGGTTTTACCGACGCCGGTCGGCCCTAAGAACATGAAAGAGCCTATCGGGCGGTTGGGGTCGGAGATTCCGGCGCGGGACCTAAGTATCGCTTCCGATACAAGCTCAACCGCTTCGTTCTGACCTATAACTCTCTTATGGAGCTGGTTGGGAAGCTGGAGCAGTTTTGTTCGTTCCGATTCGACAAGTTTAGTTACCGGTATGCCCGTCCAGCGGGCGACGACTTCGGCTACCTCGTTGTCGGTTACGGTATCGCGGACCAGCTTGTTTTCCTGCTTTTCACCTCCCTTAAGCTGAGCTTCTTCGAGCTTTTTTTCAAGCTCGGGGATGGTCGAATAGCGGAGTTTCGCGGCTTTTTCATATTCATAGCTGCGCTGCGCGCTTTCCATATCCGCGTTTGCCTTTTCAAGCTGAGCTTTGAGTTCCTTTACTTCATCAATGCCGGACTTTTCTTTGTCCCATCTTGATTTAAGTTCGTCAAACTCTTCGCGCAATGATGCCAGCTCGTCTGTTATCTTCTCGCGCCGCTCGACGGAAAGGGTGTCGGTCTCCTTTTTAAGGGCAGTTTCTTCGATTTCAAGCTGCTGGATCTTTCGGCGGATGTCGTCGAGTTCTGACGGCATTGAGTCGATCTCGGTACGGACGGTCGCGCAAGCTTCGTCTATTAAATCAATCGCCTTATCCGGCAGGAAACGGTCGGTTATATAGCGGTCGGAAAGGGTCGCGGCTGAGACGATGGCGTTGTCATGAATCTGAACGCCGTGGAATATCTCGTAGCGTTCTTTAAGACCGCGGAGGATGGAGATAGTATCCTCAACCGTCGGCTGATCCACCATTACCGGTTGGAACCGCCGCTCGAGAGCGGCATCTTTCTCGATATACTTACGATATTCGTCAAGAGTGGTCGCGCCGATACAGTGCAGCTCGCCTCTGGCAAGCATCGGTTTCAACAGGTTGCCGGCGTCCATCGAACCTTCGGTTCTTCCGGCTCCGACGATGTTATGAAGCTCGTCTATGAAGAGCAGTATATCTCCGTCGCTTTTTTTGACTTCGTTTAAGACGGCTTTCAGCCTTTCCTCGAATTCGCCGCGGAATTTCGCGCCGGCGATAAGGGCGCCCATGTCAAGCGAGAATATCGTCTTTGATTTAAGACCTTCGGGAACGTCGCCGCGGACAATTCGCTGCGCTAGTCCTTCGACTATGGCGGTTTTGCCGACGCCCGGCTCGCCGATAAGTACCGGGTTGTTTTTGGTTTTGCGGCTTAATATCCGGATAACATTGCGGATTTCCGCATCGCGCCCGATGACCGGATCAAGCTTTCCCTCTCTCGCGCGCTCTACAAGATCGGAGCCGTATTTTTCCAGCGCTTCGTAAGTCTGTTCCGGATTGTCGGAGGTGACGCGGGCGGATTTGACTCCGGCGAGCTCCTGATTAAAACGAGATTTATCTATATTGAACCTACGGAAGATTCTGCTCAGCGCGTCGGTGGGATTGTCCAGCAACGCTTCGAATATATGCTCAACCGAGACATATTCGTCCTTCTGGTTATCCGCCAGTTTCTGGGCTGAGTTGAGTATCCGGTCGGTTTGCGGCGCTATATATATCTTATCCGGTTCGCGGCCGGAGCCGGTCACCGACGGGATTTTTCTGATTTCGCCGTCGATAGCGGCAAGCAGCTCGTCTGTATCTATCCCCATTTTTGTGAGAATATTCGGAACAAGTCCGCCGTCCGAGTCAATCAGCACATATGCGAGATGCTCCGGATTTATCTGCATATTATCGTTTTCCAAAGCCAACGATTGGGCGTTCTTTATCGCTTCTATTGATTTCTTAGTTAATTTTTCAACATCCATAATTCTTCCCTCCTTTTTCGATTATATCATACCTATGCCGCGTTCGAGGCAAAAAACATAGTCGTTTTCCAGTTCCCGTGCGGTTTCATAGCCTTGACTGAGATATTTCTTCATTATGGTATCAAGCATTCTTATGTATTCGCCGATTTCGGTGCCTATCTGCTCGTTTGTATAATCCGAGCCGCGGCGGAGATAGATTCCCCTGGTAAATTTACCACCGGAAGCGCTCCAGCTTATCTCGTGTCCTTCTCTTGGGGTGATATAAGCCGATTCAAGCCGCTGCCACAGACGGAAGAAACCGGTAACGGCGGAGAGCAACTCCGAAGATTGAGTTCTGTATATCACGCTCAGCTCGCCTACCTTATTTCTCACGGGGGAGCGATACATCTGCACTTCATATCTTATCGTCGGGCGGTATTTATATTCAAGCGAGCTTTTCAGCGACATTGTTAGCTGATTCGGAACGAAATACGGGGTGATGTCCGGCATTTCGCCGAATTCAGACCTCCTGTCTCCTAAAAGCGCCGAAGTGTCGCCGCTTATAAACGCTTCAAGCTGTTCGAATATCTTAGCTATTCGTTTTTCCGGCGTCATCAGCGACGCATAATCTGCAAGTATGCCGTCAACCAACGCCGAGCGGCTCACTCCGTTCTGACTTGCTATCCGGTCGATCTCCGCGACTACGCCGTCGCTGAGCATCAGTGAATACATACTTTTTTGCATTCCCGGCATGGGTTTAACCTCCTTTTTTTGACTATCTTTGACTTTGCTAATATATTATACCACAAGAGGGCAACTTTGTCAAGAGGTTTATATAAATTTCTCTACAAAGTTGCATTTGTTTTTTTGTGATGAAAAAACAGCTCCGGCTTGATGCCGGAGCCTTGAATATTCAGTTTTTATAACCTTCCGGATGCGTTGAATGCCACTTCCATGCGTGGGAAATTATATCTTCAATTCCGTAGCGGCGCTTCCATCCTAAAATTCTTTCGGCGTTTTCCGATGAAGCTACCAGGGTCGGCGGGTCGCCGGGACGGCGGTCGATGATATCGGTCGGTATCGGCGCGCCGGTTACCTTTCTTGCGGTTTCGACTATCTCTAAATTCGAATAGCCGCCGCCGGTGCCTAAGTTATAAACGCCGCATTCGCCGGTTTTCTGCATATGTTTCAGCGCAAGTTCATGCGCGTCGATAAGGTCGTAGACATGGATATAGTCGCGGACGCAGGTGCCGTCTTTTGTCGGGTAATCTCCCCCGAAAATCTTCATCCGCTCGCGCTTGCCCTGCGCGCACTGGAGGACTATCGGAATAAGATGGGTTTCCGGGCGGTGATCTTCTCCGATATGGCCGTTCGGATGAGCTCCTGCGACGTTGAAATATCGAAGGGCGATAAAGTTGAGACCGTATGCGTTGTTATACCACTTCAGCATCTTTTCGATGGCAAGTTTGGTCTCGCCGTAGGTGTTGATGGGAGCGTTCGGCGTTTCTTCGGTAATAAGACCGTCTTCAGGCTGACCGTAGGTAGCGGCGGTCGAGCTGAAAACGACGTTCTTTATATCGTGGCGGACGAGCGAATGAAAGAGATTCATCGACTCGCAAACATTGTTTTTATAATACTCATAGGGTTTCTGCATCGATTCGCCGACAAGCGAATAGGCGGCGAAATGGATAACGGCGTCCGGCTTATTTTCACCGAGTACCTTGTCCATAAACGCTTCGTCACCGACATTCCCCTTATAAAACTTTGCGTTTCCTACTGCGGCTTCATGGCCTTTGGAAAGGTTATCGACTACAATTACTTCATATCCCTTTTCGTTAAAAATTTCCGCGCAGTGCGAGCCGATGTAGCCGGCTCCGCCGGTTATCAGTATTTTCATTTTCCTGCCTCTTTATTTTAATTGTTGATATCTTCGAACCGTTCAAGCGCTTCCCTTAATTCCGCCGCCTTTTCTTCCGGAACGGTTGGGTTGCAATGAGCCCAGACGCCGGTTTCCGACGACGCCATGAACTGCTGGCGCTGGCTGTCGCGCATGGTCGGGTAAAACTCTATGTGCCAGTGGAAATAGCTGTCGACATCCCCGATGTCTTCCGTATTTACCGGAGCGTTGTGCATGCACATCATATACGGGAAACGGGGGACATTGGCGAAGAGATGATCGTATGCGCCGGTGATTTTTTTGATCATATCCGCAAGGTCATTGCGCTCCTTATCGGTAAAATCAGAGATAGTCTTCTTATGCGACTTGCAGGATACATAGGTACCGTATGCATAGTCGGCGAAAAACGGGACATAGGTGATGAATGAGTCGTTTTCTGCGACGATTCGCTCTCCGAAGCTCTTTTCCTCTTCATTTATGCGGCAGAACAGGCATCTTCCTTCCTTATCGTAAAACTCGCGGGCAGAGCTGAGTTCAAGCTCCATCTTCTTCGGAAGCTTGGAATAGCCGTAAATCTGACCGTGAGGATGCGGCATGGTAACTCCGACCATTTCGCCGCGGTTTTCAAAGATGAAAACATATTTGATTTCCGGATCCGCGACCAATGCATTGAACCGATCGCTCCAAAGGTCAACGATTCGCCTGATATGCGGCACGGAAAGGTCGCACAGTCTGCCGTTATGATCCGGCGAGAAAAGAATTACCTCGCATTTGCCGTAGCTCGGAGCAGCCTTATATATATCTGAAGCGGTTTCGCAAAATAACGGGGCATCAGGCGGGGGAGGATTCTGACTCAGCGCCGGAAAGTCATTATTATAATCGTAAACGTCATAATCTTCAGGTACCTTCTTGTCCTTTCCGGGACAGAAAGGACACCAGTCTTTCGGCATATTGGGGCGATTCTGACGGTGCGAAGCAATTATCACCCAATCCCGGATCATCGGATTCCATCTGAGTTCAGCCATAGAATTTTATCCCTTTCGAAAATGCGGTTTTTCGGTATTTATAATATTATACAAGAAACTAACTGCAAGTTCAATATCTGAAGGTAAATATTTCGTTTTTTTATTTTTGCCGGGCTGTTTACTCTTTGTTTTCTGCAGGAGGATTGCCGTTTGACAGCCGCCATTTTTTCGGAGATACTCCGGTTATTCGTTTAAACACCTTATTAAAATAGCTCTGATCGGTATATCCGACAAGCGAAGCGACATCCGATACCGTGAGTTCCGGGTCTGTCAGCAGCAACCGGCTTTTGTCGATACGATATTTTGTCAGATATTCGGAAAAACGCACGCCCATCTCGCTGCGGAATATCCTGCTGAGATAGGAAGAGGATATATAGATATGATCGGCGGTGTCTTTAAGCGTTATGGGGTGCATATAATTTGCCGCTATAAAAGCGGTCGCGCGGGATATTATACTTATATTCCTGACATCGGGACGATTGAAGGTAAGTTCCATGAAGCGGTTTAATATCGATGTGAGCGCGCGGCAGATGTCTTCGAGATTATCAAGTGAAATAAAGTGGTTTATAAATTTCGGGCAGAGGCTGTAAATCTCGCTTTCATCCGCTCCGGCGTCAAGCGAGGCTCTTGAGATCAAGACGGTAAGTTCTACCGCTCTTGCCTTTAATGTCATAAGGTTCTCTGAGCCGGTAAAAAAGATGAATCCGAGTATTTCATTCAGATATCTGCGGGCAGTTTCTGCGTTTCCCGTCGTTATGGCGGATATCAACAGTTTTTCCTTGTCGTAGGGATATGGTTTATAGCTTTCGACGCCAAGAAGCTGCCGCGACTTTATACTCGCTATATAATCCTTTACATCCTCTTCCGATCTGCCGGCAAGAGTGTGCTGTATCTTTGGGTTATTCAGGTTATTATCATCTTTTGTCATTTATCATTTCACCGCATCATTTTACATATCTTTGACATACATTATACCATAAAAGAATCTTTTATTCAAGACAAGTCTTATATTTAAAGAAGCTAAAACGGTTGACAAATCCGTTCGGCGGATATATAATATAATTGAATAATTTTTTCGGAGGACTTTCATGGAAATAAAGAAAAATGTAAATTATCGCGATGAATTCAATATCGGCGAAAGATGGCAGGTTTTTGAAGGGGACACTTGCGTCAGCGCAATGTCGGTTAACACAAAAGCCAGTCGTTATATGGGAAATTATATCACAACCGGTCTTGTCGGCGGTATCGGGACACCTGTTGAACATCGCAGGCGCGGTTATGTCCGCAAAATGTTCGATGAAATGATGGCGGAGATACCGGAGCGGCGCTGGGCGGTTTCAATGCTGCATCCGTTTTCATTCCCATATTATCGAAAATTCGGATATGAAAGGATTTCCGATCACCTGATCCTTGAATTTCCGATGCAGACGCTTGATTTTGTTCCGCGCTGCTCGGATTTTGTCCCGGTCAACACCGAAGAGCGGCAGATTGACTGCTGCCGGATATATGAAAAATTCGCCGAGGATAAGAACATTATGTTCCGCCGAACCGATAAAGAATCTTTTCCCATCGATCCGGGCAGCGGTAAAAAGTATTATATATATTATGACGGCGGTGAGCCGACGGCTTTTGCTCAGACTCAGATTGAAAACTATTACAGCATAAACCGGATGGTTTCGGTAAATCTTAATCTGTATGAATTCGGTTTTATATCGGTAAAAGGAATGTATGCTCTGCTCGGTTTTCTCAGAATGTATGAAGGGCAGCTTGAATCGGTAAAAATACACAACGCCGCGATGGCTCCTCAGATTGACATGGCGCTCAGGTACTACAACCATACCAAATATACCGTTTATCCCGATATCGCGGCGAGGGTTGCCGATTTTCCGCTTATGATGGACGCCAGGCGCTGGCCGGACGATTCGGGCAGCTTCACAATTCGATGTATAGACCCGTTGCTACCTTCTCTTGACGGTGTTTGGCAGGTCGAATATTCCGGCGGTAAGTGCGGAACCAGAAAGCTTGACGGAGACAAGGAGGCTGATATAACCTTACCCGTCACAGCGCTGACGCAGCTTGTATACGGCTATTACGAGTTCACACCGGAAAACATAATCTATCTGCCGGGCGCTGAGCTTCACAACCCGAAATCGGACCTTTTCCGCGCATTTCACAAGATGGATAACGGTTTATTCGAACATTTCTGAAAAAAATCGCGCCGGAGGGCAGTCGCTTCTCCGGCGCATTTGTTTTTTACATAATTTATTTTACTTCGACTAAGGTTCCCTTATTGTCGCAGGATTTAACCTCCGCTTCAACTATGCGAATGGTGTCGCGGGAGTCTGTCGGCGGGTTGACGGTATTAACGCCGTTATTTTTGATGAGATTCACAAGATACAGCACTTCTTTATAATAGGCGTTCTCGGTGTCTATTTCAGGGGTAAGATCCTTGCCGTCGTGGCTCTTTATCATGACGCCGCCGTTGCTGGAAGCCATGATGAAAGTGCCGCGCTCGAAACTGATGCGGAATTCCATCCAGAAATCGCGACCGTCCATCGTCCAGTCGTCCTGAGAGTTGATGACGATGTCTTCGTCATAAATATATGTGGTTGAGACCGCGTCATAGCCGGAATCATAGCCCCTTGACTTAAGCAGGTTGACGCCGCGGGAACAAACCGCCTTAGGCATACCGAAGAGCCAGTTTATCATATCAACGTCGTGGATATGCTGATCCTGTATGCAGCCGCCGCTCTTCGCTTTGTCCCAGTACCAGTTTTCCCAGCTTCCCGTCGGGACGGCGCCGCCGCGGAAGAAATAGCCGCAGAGCGGTTTGCCTAAATCTATATTCTTATAAGTCTTCTTTGCGGGATCGTCTGTCTTTGCGTCTTCAATGAGAGCCTTAAGCACCTCATATTCGCCCCAGAAACGAAGCACCTGACCAATCATCAGATATCTGCCGTTCTTTTCGGCAGCTGCAATCATCCTGTCGCAGTCTGCGGATGTCAGCGACATCGGCTTTTCGCACATTACGTTGATTCCGGCATCAAGGCACTTTATCGCCGCGTCGGCGTGGAGATATGTCGGTATCGCGATGACGACCAAGTCAAGCTTTTCATTTGCTATCATGTCGTCTATTGAGGTATAGTGATTGAAGGAATCGAAGTCGAACAGCGACTCTCCGACACCCTTTATATTAAGGGTGGACTCCATATTCGCGAATTTTGCGGGATCGATATCGCAGGCAGCTTTGAGCGATACATAGCCCTCGCGATTCATTCGAACGAGATTTTCAAGGTGACCGCGGCCCATGCCGCCGAGTCCGATAAGTCCGGCATTAATCATGATGTTTTTCCTTTTCTTTTTTATATTCAGATGTCTAATTTAGTCTGATTTTTTTCTTCTTCCCATTTATGGATAAACTTGTTGATGCGCTCAGACGGGTCAAGCAGTTTGGATATCGTGCTGTCGCGGTTAAGAGTATCGATTATATAAGCGACATATTTGGTCAAATCCACCTCGACATACCATTCGCGCTCTTTAAGCGCCGGATTGCGGTAGATAAGGTTCGTTGTGAATATCTTGTCTATTATCTTATTTTCATATGCTTTGTCGAAAGCCTCCAAACCTGAAGTAAAAAGACCGAACGAAACAAAAGCAAATACGCGGCGGGCGCCCATTTTCTTAAGGTGGGCGGCTATGGTAAGCACCGATTCACCGGACGAGATCATATCGTCGACGATGATGATATCGTGACCGTGAACATCCGAGCCTAAGAATTTATGCTCGACTATCGGGTTTTTTCCGTTCTTGATTACCGAATAATCGCGGCGCTTATAGAACATTCCGAGTTCAAGCTCAAGGATTGACGCAAGATACATACAGCGACCTATGCCGCCCTCGTCCGGGGAAATAACCATCAGGTTGTTTGAATCGAGGGAGATGTCCGGCACATTGTTCAAGAGAGCTTTAATCATCTGATATGTCGTGCGGACATCGTCAAAACCGGAAAGGGGAATGGCGTTTTGAACCCGAGCGTCATGAGCGTCGAAGGTGATGATATTGGATACGCCGATTTTTACCAGCTCCTGAAGCATCATCGCGCAGTCAAGCGACTCGCGAAGGGTACGGCGGTGCTGGCGTCCTTCGTACAGCATCGGCATAATAACCGTCACACGGCGCGCTTTGCCCATAATCGCGCCTATAATGCGTTTAAGATCCGCGAAGTGATCGTCCGGGCTCATAGGGATATCCTGCCCGTACATTTTGAATGTAACGCCCCAGTTAAAGAAATCGGCAAAGATGTAAATATCATGCCCGCGTACCGTGTTTCGCAGCACGCATTTCCCTTCACCGGTGCCGAAGCGGATCATTTCGGGTGTGATAAGATAGCTTTCGCTGCCTCTCCATTCGCGGAGATATGCGTCGACTTTTGCGATAAAGTCTTCGCTTCCGAGCATCCCTATTACCGAAAGCTCTCCTACCAGTTGATCGTTCATTGACTGTTACCTCCGAGTTATTTAATCGAATGGCGGGGTTGTATAAATAATTTTATTTGGTAATCGTAACTTTGTTGAGAACTTTTGAAGCGTCCGGATCGACGTCGCGTATATCAGTCAGCTTGCAGGCCATAAGCTGCATGGTTACGGCTGCGGTGAATACAGAGACGACATCGGGGGTGGCGGGAGCTTCGACATCAATATCCGGGAGCCTTAGGTTGTATTTTGAAAGCGCGAGGGTTTCTTCGTCGTCGGAAATGATAAGCACTTCAGAACCGACACCGTGAAGCTTTTCTATAATGGTTTTAGCGTCGCCGAGCACCGGTCCCTTGGCAGCAATAACTATTGACAAATCGTTTTCGTGAACCTGAGCGATAGGTCCGTGGTGGAAGTCGGAGATCGGATAGCCCTTCATGCGGACGCGGTTGGTTTCAAGAATCTTCAAAGCGCCTTCAAGAGCGATGGGGTAATTATATCCGCGGCCGAGTACAACAGCGTTGTCAAGGAAACGGTAGCGCTTCACCATCTCGAGAACTTTATCCGGCTGGTAATCGAGCAGCGTTCCGACGGCGGCAGGGACTTTATCAAGCGCGTCCAGCAACTCTTTGCAGTCAGCCCAATAAGCGGCGAAATAGCCGAGGAGGAGCAGCTGAGCGGTAAAGGTCTTTGTCGCGGCTATTGAAGTCTCTTTACCGACGCCGCAGTAAAGATGATGTTTGGCTTCCTTTGCAAGCGGAGAGTCGAGGTTATTTGTAACGGCGACGGTTATGGCTCCGCTTTCGTTGCCGCGTCTGACGATTTCCAGCGCGTCGGCGGCGGCGCCCGACTGAGAAACGCCTATTACGAGCGCGTTTTTGAATTTAAGTTTACCGTTGTAAGCAGTTACCACCGAGGGAGTCGCAAGAGCTGCCGGAACGCCTACATATACTCCCAAAAGATACTGGAAATAAATGCTGGCGTGATCGGATGTGCCGCGGGCGGAAATGTATACATTATCAACACCGTAAGCTTTGATGTCAGCTATCAACGCTTTAAGCGCCGCATCGTTTGTCGAACGAACTTGAGCTAACGTAACCGGCTGTTCGCGGATTTCCTTTTCAAGATTTTTCATCATAGTTGAATATCTCCTTTATTTATTTTTACTTAGTTCGTCAATAAGTTTATTATGCAGTCATATCAGCGCCAGGTATTTCAGCAGAAAGACGCCCAAGAAAAGCGTCAGAATACAGACAAGGGTTGACAGCAGCAAAATCTGCCCGGCAAGCTGGTAATCGCTTTCCATGTTTTTTGCCATGATATAACTTGATACGGCTGCGGGACCCGAAAACATGATGTATATGATTCCAAGCTCAACTCCTCTGTAACCGATCATAACCGCCGCAACGACTGCAACAGACACCAGCAGCACCGTTTTTATAAATGTCGCGACAATGGCAAGATGGAACCTTCCCTTCATTGAATCAAAGTTGAAATTCGCGCCTAACGCCATCAGCGCAAGCGGCATTGATGAATCGGAAAGATATTGCAGCGATTTGTTGGCAAAAGTCGGCAGAGGAATCTCGAAGATAAGAAAGACAAGCGCAAACAGCACCGAGATTATCAGGGGATTTGTGATTATATTTTTGCCGATGTTTTTTGCGATCTGCATTTTGGTCATCTTCTTATCTGCGGGGGCGAAAATGGACAGTATTGTAACTGCATAAAAATTATACAGAGTTATGGCAAACGGCATTACCATCGCTATCTGAACAACTCCCGCCTCGCCGAACATATTGTGAGCGAGCGTTGTGCCTAAAATCGCGAAGTTTGAGCGATAAGACCCTTGAATAAACGCTCCGCGCTTGTCGTTTTCCTTGATAAAAAGCGGGACGATAAGGCACAGTAGGGCAAATGCGGCGGTAACGCCGATACAGCAGAAAGCGACAAACTTTCCGTCGAAGCGGACGGAGCCGCGCGCGTTCGTCATATTAAGAAATAGCATTGACGGCAGCGCCACGCGGAAAACAAAGCGTTCGCTTTCTGCAAAAAAAGTGTCTTTGAGAAAACCGATTTTTTTCAGTATTCCGCCGAGGAGAACGATTACAAATATCGGGACGACCGTATTTACGGCGAAAATAAAGCTTTCTTTCATTTATACGTCCTCCTCGGCAATATTTTGTAATTAAGCGCGCTTTGAAGTTACGTTTTTCTCGTATTCCTTGACTTCTTTCAGTACGGCGGCTCCGACGGGAACGCCGGATTTTTCGCAGTACATATCCCATACCGCGCCGAACGGCATGCTCTTCATGGTTTCGAGTATTGTAAGACGAGAGGTATAGTCGCCTTCAAACTCAAGCTTCTTGAGCTCAGCTATCGGTTCAAGTTTTGCATAGAGCAAAGCTTTTTGCATGCTTCTTGTTCCTATCGTCCAGGCTGCGATGCGGTTTATCGAAGCGTCGAAGTAGTCAAGTCCTATATATACGCGATCTTCGAGATTATTGCGGACGATTTCGGAGGCGATGGCGCGGAGCTCGTCGTCGAAGATGACGACATGGTCGGAGTCCCAGCGAACCGGACGGGAGACATGGAGCATCATCTCCGGAAGGAACATCAGGACAGAGCTTATCTTATCGGAGATAAACTCGGTCGGATGGAAGTGACCTGAGTCAAGGGTAAGAAGCATATTATTTGCAACCGCATAGCCGAGATAGAACTCATGCGAGCCGATGGTGCAGCTTTCGGCGCCGATGCCGAAGAGCTTCGATTCGACCGATTCGACATCATAGCGTTTGTCTATCTCGACCGCCATGATTTTGTCGAGCGAGTCTTTGAGGCGGGCGCGGGCTGCATATCGATCGACCGGGATATCCTTGAATCCGTCGGGAATCCAGATGTTCTGGATGCACCTGTCGTTTAACTCTTTCCCGAAATATTCGCCGATTTTGCGGCAGGCGATGCAGTGCTCGATCCAGAAGTCGCGGACGCCCTTGTCGGCGTCGGAGAGGGTGAAGCCGGAAGCGGATTTCGGATGCGAGAAGCAGGTCGGGTTGAAGTCGATACCGTAACCGTGGAGCTTCGCCCAGTCGACCCAGGAAGCGAAATGCTTCGGCTCTATCTTGTTGCGCTCTACCTTTGTCGGGCTGTCGAGATAAATCGCATGAAGCGAAATTCTCTTCTTCTTTCCGGGAGTGAGGGAAGCCATTTTATTGAAGTCGGCCCGCAGTTCGTCTATTGAACGGGCACGTCCGGGATAATTACCGGTAGTCTGTATTCCGCCGGAAAGCTCGCCTTCGGGATTTTCAAATCCGCGGACGTCGTCCCCCTGCCAGCAGTGTATCGAAAGCGGAATCTGTTCGGTTTCGGCTATGGCTTTATCGGTATCGATTCCGAGCTCGGCGTATCTTTCCTTTGCAATTTCATATGCGGATTTTATGCTCATAGGATAAATCCTTTCTGAATCTGATGTTTATCGTATATCAAAGCAGCTTGAGGAAACGGGCGTAGCCCTCGTCCCAGATAGAAATGTCCTTCGGATGATATTCCTTGATTTCAAAGGAGTTGCGAATCATATGACGCGCTTCGGGTATATCTTTAAGTTCCCCGGCAGCTATAAGCTGTGAAACTAAGTTGCCGATGGCGGTGGCTTCGGTGGGACCTGCGTATACCGGTCGGTCGCAAGCGTCTGCGCAGAATTGGCAGAGATATGTCTCTTTGGTTCCACCGCCTACTATATTGATAAACGGCGCCTTATGTCCCATCAGCTCGTCTATGCAATTCACCGTCCAGCGGTAGCGCAGGGCGAGCGAATCAAAGATACAGCGGACAATTTCGCCTTCGTTTTCCGGAACATGCTGCCCTGTCTTTTTGCAGTATTCGCGAATGCGTTCGGGCATATCGCCGGGAGGACTGAATATGCCGTCGTCGGGATTGATAATTGACTGCAGCGGCTTTGAAGCAAGAGCGGCGTCGGAAAGCTCGTCGTGGGTAAATTCCTTGCCTTCCCGCGCCCATTGACGCTTGGATTCTTCTTTGAGCCACATGCCCATGATGTTTTTCAGGAATCTTGTCGTGCCGTTTATGCCGCCTTCGTTTGTGAAGTCGTATTTAAAGCTGTCGGCGGATATTATCGGCTGTTTCAGCTCGGTTCCCATCAGCGACCAGGTGCCGGAGGAGATATAAACGAAACTGTCTCCCTTTGCCGGAACGGCGATTACAGCGGATGCGGTATCATGAGCGGCAGCGTGAACGACTTTCGCATTGATATCACCGACGTCGCCCAATACCTGCTTCGAAAGCGGACCTACTTCGGTTGCCGGCTGCGCAAGCGGGGTGAATATGCTCCTCGGAATGCCGAATTTATCCAGCATGTCCCACGCATAATCCCGGGTTGAAGCGTCGAGTATGGCGCCGGTCGAAGCTATTGTATATTCGGTTTTCATCACGCCGGTAAGAAAATAGTTAAGCAGATCCGGCATGAACAACAGCTTGTCCGCGATACGGAAACGGTCGGGGCTGTCCCTCATTTCGCAGAGAATCTGGAACAGCGTGTTAAGGTTCATAAACTGGATGCCGGTTATGCCGTAGATGTCTTCTTTCGGCACGATATTAAAAGCGTAGGGCTGAATGCCGTCCGTCCGGATGTCCCGGTAGTGAGTCGGATTCGCCAGCAGCTTTCCGTTTTTATCGAGCAAGCCGTAATCAACTCCCCAGGTGTCTATGGCTATCGTGCCTATGTCCCTGTCGTCAGAAACGGCGCATTTGTTTATCGATGCCTTAATCTCGTGGAATATCCGCAGAACGTCCCAGCTGAAGGTTCCGGCTACGTTTACCGGTTCATTCTTAAAACGATGATTTTCTTCAAGCGTAAGCCGCTCTCCGTCGAAACGACCGATAATGCCGCGGCCGCTCGACGCTCCGAGGTCTATTGCGAGCATTTTATAACTTGACAAAACAAACACCTCCGATATAGTTTATCTGAGTTTATGTCAGCCTGCGGCTTTTTGAAGAACCGCCTTTATCGCGTCACAGGCTGCTTTGAAAGCGGATTCGCGGGAGGGATACTGGTCGTTTATCAGCTTACCGCCCTTTCCTTCAAGCTCGGCAAGTCCCTCAAAGACCTGAAGATGCGGCTCGACGGTTAGAATATAGTGCTTGTCGTATTTATTGATATCTCTGAAGGTCTCGACAAAGCGGCCGACGCCGTGGCCTGCGCGAGCCATGCGCTTTGACGCGGTCGCGTCTTTGATATGGAAATAATAGATATAATCCTTTAAAATATTGAAAGCGTAGGGATAAGGCTGGCAGTCGACGCAGACGAAGTTAGCGTGGTCAAAAATGAGTTTAATCTTTGTATCAAACTGCTTCTGGATATCAAGGCAGCGTTCCGGAGTGTCGCCGTAAATTCCGCGCTCGTTTTCATGGCAGAGGACGACATTTTCGCCTTCGGTCAACTTTAGCATCTCTCCGAGACGGTACATTACTTCAGACCGCGCTTCTTCCGCAGTCTTACCTTCGTGATAGAAGCTGAACATCCGAATTCTGTCGCAGTCAAAGATGTGCGCAAGCTCGATTATATGCTTTTCTTTTTCGAGGTGCTGAGCAAAATCGTCTTTCAGATCTATCTTTCCGAGCGGAGAGCCGACGGAAGAAACCCGGATGCCGTTTGCGCTGAGCTTCTTTCTGAGCTCGACCGCCTCATCGCAGGAAACCGAGTCGATATTGCGGCCGTTAACGCCGCGGATCTCCATGCAGTATATTTCGTTTTCCAAAAGCCCCTTTATCTGCTCATCGAAATTCTGTGAATATTCGTCCGCAAACGCGGCCAGTTCAAAAGTTGCCATTTTTTGTCTCCTATCTGAAATCGTATCTTTCGGTAAGGTTATCGTAGCTTATTTTTAAAGACTCAAAGGGGTCGCGGCCGTAGGTATCGTCCTGCTCGACGAGATGCCACTCAATTCCGTATTTCTTGCACATATCGATGACGGGGTCGAAATTGATATTGCCTTCAAGCACCTCGGTCATGACGGCTTCGCCGCCGCGGATTGCGATATCCTTCAGGTGGGTGCAATATATGCGGTCATGATATCTGCGGATGAAATCGGCGCAGTCAATGCCGCTGTAAGCCGCCCAGAATATATCCAAAGTCAGCTTGAAGCCTTCCGGATCGGTGTTGTCAAGCATCCGCTCTATCGCGTATCTGCCGTCGATTTTTGTGAATTCGTTGCGGTGGTTGTGATAGAGGAAGACCTTGCCTGCCGCCTTGATCTTTTCGACAGCCGGCGCCATGTCGGACGTGAAGCGATCGATTCCGTCGGCGTCAAAGGCATATCCGCCGCCCATCCCGCCGACGCCTATTCCTTTGCAGGAAAACAGATCATGGTCGGCGATGACTTTGTCTGTGTCGTCTCTTATGCGTTTTGGGTCGGTATGGGTAAGCACTACCCCGAGGGCGTTTCTTTCCGCCTCGTCTTTGATGCACTGAGCCGAAACGTCGCCCGCGCCGGATACCTGAATATACTTGTATCCGATTCCGGCGATTCTTTTAAGCGTCGCCGCGAAAGCCGTTTCGTCTCTCATGAAATCACGCACGGTATAAAGCTGCGCTCCAAGATAAATAGCCATTTTCTTATCTCCTAAATAATTTTGACTGAATTTATTTAAGCTCAACTACGGTGACTCCGCTGTCCCCCTCGCCGTATACTCCGGGGCGGAAGGATTTTACCCTCGAATCGCTTTTCAGGTATTGCCAGATCGCCTTTTTTAAAGCGCCGGTTCCCTTGCCGTGGATCAGAGTTACGCTGCCTACGGACGCGATGCGGGCTTCGTCGAGATATTTATCCGCCGCCGACCAGCCCTCTTCTCCGGTCATGCCCCTGAGATCAAGCTCCATTTTGAAATCCCGAACTACACTTAATTTATAGTCGGAAACTGCTTTTTTCTTCTTTTTCTTTGAAGTATCGATCCACCCGTATTCCTCGGCGTCAGAGGCGAGCATAAGATTTTTTTCGCTTGTTTTGGTATTTATTATTCCGGCGCGTACCGAAACGATACCGTCTTCTCCCGGCTCTTCGGTGACTACGCCTTTTGTGCCGATGTTGATTAATATAACCTCGTCGCCCTTTTTGAGCGGACGCGAAAGGACATAGTCATCCGCCGTCCTTTCCCTTGCGGGATTGACAATGTCCTCCGTCTCTCGAAGAGCAGAGCGGATGGCTCTCCTGCCTTCTTCAAGCTCGGCGGCGAAGCGTTCCGATTCCTTTTCGCGTTTCAGCCGCTCAAGCTCTCCGAGTACCATATCGGAGGTGCGCTGCGCCGATGAAAGTATCTTATGCGCCTGGCGCCGGCTGCGCTCAAGTTCTTTTTCGTAGCTTTCTTCTTTTTCCCGGATACGCTTTTCCGATTCGGCTTTGAATTTTTCGTATTCTCTGCGCGCTGAAGCGGCGGCTTCCCGCTGTCTTTCCATCTCGATCCTTGAGGCTTCGAGTTTTTCGATTACATATTCGAAGCGCTTGGAATCGGAGGAAATCAGTGATTTCGCACGTTCTATAATACTTGTATGTATACCCAGCTTCTCTGCGATCGCAAAGGCGTTTGACTTGCCGGGGGTGCCTATTATAAGCTTATATGTCGGTTTAAGTGTTTCAACGTCGAATTCGCAGCTTGCGTTAGTCACTCCTTCGGTTTCGAGAGCGTAGGCTTTCAGTTCGGCGTAATGAGTGGTCGCGGCGCACATTGAACGACGTTCTCTTACGTCGACAAGTATCGCCTCAGCCAGGGCTGCTCCTTCGATCGGGTCGGTTCCCGCGCCGAGTTCGTCGAAAAGAGCGAGGGTACGCTCATTGCACTTGCCGAGGATATCGATGATATTCACCATATGCCCGGAGAACGTCGATAGCGACTGCTCGATAGACTGCTCGTCGCCGATATCGGCTAAAATGTCGTCGAAAACGCAGACGACCGAGGCGTCGGATGCCGGAATATGAAGTCCCGACTGCGCCATAAGCTCAAAAAGTCCGATTGTTTTAAGAGCTACTGTTTTTCCGCCGGTGTTTGGTCCGGTTATGACTAAGGTATCATAGCCGTCGCCGATGGTGATATTTACCGGTACTACTTTATTTTTGTCTATAAGCGGGTGGCGGGCGGAGTAAAGCTCGATGCGGCGCTCTTCGGTAACATTTGGCGCGTCCGCCGCAAGGCGGTAGGAAAATTCGGCCTTGGCAAAGATAAAGGCGATCTGAGTGATGTTATAATAATTCAGGTTGATCTGACTCTCATTTTCGGCGCATTCCGCGCTCAATTCCGCTAAAATTCGCTCTATTTCGTGCTTTTCGCGGCTTTCCAGCTCTTTGAGTTCGTTGTTAGCGTCAACAACGCCCATCGGTTCGATGAATACCGTCGCGCCGGAGGCGGAGGTGTCGTGGATCAGACCTTTTATCTCGTTTTTGTATTCGGAGCGCACCGGGATGACGTATCTGCCGTTGCGCAGGGTGACGATATTTTCCTGAAGGTATTTTGAATAAGCGCCGCCGGTGTATCTTTGCAAGTTCTCTTTTACCTTGCCCGCGGCATTTCTCATCTTTCGGCGGATATCGGACAGTTCGGGAGAGGCGTCGTCGGATATCATGTCTTCCGCGACGATTACCCGGTTTATATGGTCTTCAAGAAATCTTAACGGAATAAGACGGGCGAACAGCTCGTCGAGCGTTGTTTCAAATTCGCTGCCGTCGGTTAAATAATTTTTCAGCCGCCGCGTTATACTCAAAAGAGACGCGATATCAAGCAGTTCGCGGGTGTTGAGGGCGCTGTCTTTAACCGCTCTTGAAAGCGAATCGGTGACGTCTCTTACACCGGAAAGCGGCGGAGTTCCTTTGATCGCCGAAAGTTTCTTCGCATCGCTTGTCTGCTCAAGCATGTATCTGATGCGGACCGCATCGGTTGAAGGGCGAAGCTGACGTATCAGATTCCTCGCGCCCTCGGTCTGCGCGCAGTCGGCAAGCATCTCAAGCACGAGATTGAATTCAAGCGATATTATGGCTTTATCGAAAGCTGCCATTTATATATTCATCCTGTTTTTAATTATAAGTTTATTACGCTATAAAGCGCAGTTTTTGTAAAATTCCAGCGTTTTGAAGCTCCGGTCGACATGATAAAGAGAGTAGCTTTCGCAAACTGTCGAAAACTGCGGGAACAAAGCTTCGTCGATGCGGAAGGAAAATACTTTTTTTCCGTCAATCGAAGTAATAAATCTCATCGCTTCCAAAACGGCGGGTGATACGGCTTTTATCGGTTTTGAGCGTCCGTCTTCGAAATAAAGCTGATTCAGTTCAAGGGTTGAATAGCAGTCGGGACAGATTACCGAGCCGTTTTCCATATCGAAATACGCGACTTTGTTGATATCTGCCGCACCGCAGCCGTCGCATGCGGCAAGCTGCGGCTGAAAACCGGCTTCGCACATAAGCCTAAGCTCAAAAGCCCCTTTTATCAGTCGGTGATCCTTATCGGTATTTGAAAGGCACCAGAGCGCGTTTAAAATAAGCGACATTGTTCCCGTTTCGCGAACTTCCTCCGGCGACACTTCGCAGGTAAGGTCGCAGAGATACTGCATCAGCGCGGATTTTACAAGGTCGGTCCGGATATTGGAAAAAGAATCAAGTATCGAAGCTTCCTTCAGAGTCAGAAAATCGCCTTTCTGCTCAATCAGCATCTCGCTGTAAACTCCCAGCTGAGCGGCGCCGAAAATAGTGTTCTTCCAGGCCCTCGCGCCGTATGCGTAAACGGAGATTTTGCCGCGATTGTCGGACATTACGGTCAGGTATTTATCTGCGTCTTTTACTGGAGTTTCCCGCAATATAAGCCCGAAGCAGGGAAAAGACTTTTTTGCCGACATGGCGCTTAAAATTCGTCTTTATCGTTGTATCCGAAATTTCTTAGGGTCGAGATGTCGTCGCGCCAGCGGGTTTTGACCTTGACCCAGAGATTCAGATATATCTGACAGCCGAAGAAATTCTCCAAATCCTCGCGGGCGTAACTGCCTACTCTTTTAAGCATCTCGCCGTTTTTTCCGATTATGATAGCTTTATGCGATTCTCTTTCGCAGTATATTTCAGCCGCGATTCGGATTATAGACGGAGATTCTTCGAATTTCTCGATTACGACGGCGATTCCGTGAGGTATCTCTTCATTCAGGAGGCGCAGCAGTTTTTCGCGGATAACCTCCGCCACAATCTGCCTTTCCGGCTGATCGGTCATCTCGTCTTCCGGGAAGTGCCACGGTTCCGGCTTCATAAAGGCGCGGCATTCTTTTAAAATTATATCGACGCCGAGATTGTTTTTCGCCGAAATCGGAACAACCGATTTAAAATCGTATTTCGGCGCGTAATCGGTTATCGTCTGTCCTATCGCAGCGGCGGTTGATTTATCAGTTTTATTTATCGCAAGAATCGCGGGGGTGTTGTTGCTCTTAAGTCTCTCAATTATACCCAGCTCTATATCACCCGGCTTTCCGCCCGGTTCTACAACAAGAATCGCGGCGTCGGTGTCGCCTATCGCGGAGCGGACGGATTTTACCATATAATTCCCGAGTTTTGTTTTCGGCTTGTGCATTCCCGGCGTATCAAGGAAAACGAACTGATCGCAGCCCAGGGTCAAAATACCGGTAATGCGATTGCGGGTCGTTTGAGGCTTTTTAGAAACTATGGCTACCTTCTCACCGAGCAGGGTGTTAAGCAGCGTTGATTTGCCGACGTTCGGACGTCCGACAATGGCGATAAAGCCGGTCCTCATATCCTCCGGCTTTATCGATGATTCGTTTAAAGTTATTATATCCGTATCTATTTCACCGGCGTATCCGCCGTCATTTATATCAATTATATCAATATCGGACATTTCGGCTATATAAGTCCTCCCAAGAAATCTCGCCCTGACCACTGTCTCGTTTCATACTTTTACTGTCGCTATAATTATAACATATAAATGCTATTTTTTCAAGATGTTTTAACAAACGTTTAAAGTCACCCGGAAAGGAACTGATTTTTCGTTTTATCTCGGTATACCCATTGAAATCAGGATTTTCTCCTGACGATCGAACATTTCCTTTTCCTCTTCTTCGATCATATGATCATAACCTAAAAGATGCAGGGTGGAATGAACCGTTAAAAAGGCAAGCTCGCGGTCGAGCGAATGGCCGTATTCCTTCGCCTGAATATCGGCGCGCTCCATTGAGATTACTATGTCACCGAGCTCCTCTCCGATATCATCTCCATCGTTTAAGGGGAAGCTCAAAACATCTGTCGGGCTGTCGATGCCGCGGTGGGCTGCGTTAAGCTCTTTTATCTGCTCGTCGTCGACAACTGTAATCGAAACTTCGGCGCGCCCCTGCCAGTCTTCGCTTTTAAGAGTCGCCTTTACCGCCCTCTTTATCAACGCCCTCTGCGCCGGGGTGAGTATCAGCTTCTTCTGTGTGTTTCTTAAATATATGTCGTGGGGGTCTTTTGCCATATCGTCCGCTCCTGCCGCTTACGGTATTTAAGCCGGCTTTCTTTTCTTTTTCGTATCTGTCGTACGCTAAAATGATCTTTTGTACCAGCCGGTGACGGACAACGTCCCTGTCATCAAAATAGTGTATCGATATCCCGTTAATTCCGTTCAATACCCCGACCGCTTCGACAAGACCGCTGCTTGTGCCGTCCGGCAGGTCAGTCTGGGTTATATCGCCGGTAACGACCGCTTTTGAATTATATCCGAGCCGGGTAAGAAACATTTTCATCTGCTCCGGCGTTGTATTCTGAGCTTCGTCAAGTATAATGAAACTGTCGTTCAAGGTGCGCCCGCGCATATAGGCAAGCGGGGCTATTTCAATAACGCCTCGTTCGACGCTCTTCTGATAGTTCTCGGTTCCCATCAGCTCATAAAGCGCGTCGTAAAGCGGCCGCAGATAAGGTTCTATCTTCGTCTGAAGGTCTCCCGGAAGAAATCCGAGTTTCTCTCCCGCTTCGACGGCGGGACGGGTAAGGATAATCCGCTGAACTTCCTTGTTGCGAAGCGCTGTTACCGCCATTGCGACGGCAAGAAAGGTCTTGCCGGTTCCGGCCGGTCCGACTCCGAGCACAATGGTATTCTGACGTATGGCGTCGATATATTTTTTCTGCCCGATGGTTTTCGCTCTGATAGGCTTCCCCCGATCGGTTATGCAGATACAGTCCTCGTCAAAAGAGCCGAGTTCGTTTTCTCTGCCGTCGCTTACTATCTGCGAGACATAAGACACCGACTGTTCGGTGATATCGCCGGTAAGGTTAAGCATCTTTTTGAGATAGGTTATCGTTTTAGCCGCCTTAGCCGTGGAGTCGCTGTCTTCTCCCTGAATTACGATCGCGCAGCCGTCGGTAAAGTCACGCTGAACTGCGGTCACATTGAATATTTCCTCAACTATTTTAATATTTGCATCATAAGCTCCGAACAGCGACGATATCTGCGCCTGACTGTCCGCGCGGACGCTTTTTTCTGTCATATGCCGGGTATTTACCTCACTGATTTTTTTATTTTTTCTTCCAACAAGTATATTATACCATATTATCTCGGAAAAATCCCGCAAGATATGTTAATTATACATTCATTCAGCAAAAGTTGCCGATTATTCTTTTCTTTCTTCTCGACAAATCAATAAATATGAGTTATAATATTATCATATACGTAATTAATCGGAGAAAATATAAAATGCAGAAAAGTTTTATGAGAAAATACGCAGCTTTTCTTGCCCTGCTGCTGATATCTGTGATGGCAATATCCTGTGACGCAAGCGTCCAGATGCTCACTCCTTCGGTAACCGCGCCGAATCTTTACGGAGAAACTCAGCCTCCGGCGGAAATTGAGACAGCGGAAGGTGAAGTTCCCGGCGACGCCGACGGCGGAGCAGCTGCTGCGCAACCGGAAAAACAGCTTCCGCCCGATACCAAGGTTTCTTTTCTTGCCTGCGGCGATAATATTATTCATTCAAACGTCTACGAGGACGCGCTTACCCGCGGCGGCGGCACTGAATATCAGTTTATCCATATGTATGACGATGTCGCCGACCTGATCTCCGGCGTTGATCTGGCATATGTAAATCAGGAAGGTCCGATGGGCGGCGAAAAATATGGATATTCCGGATATCCGACTTTCAACGGTCCGCAGGAAATGGGGGACGCGCTGGTCGATTTAGGCTTCAACATTGTAAACATCGCTAACAACCATATGCTCGACAAGTGGGAGAGCGGTTTTCTTGACACCGTCGCCTACTGGAAAACCAAAGACGTGACGCTGATCGGAGCATATCTTGACAAAGAAGACTACGACGATATCCGCGTAGTCGAGAAAAACGGGATAAAGATCGCTTTGCTCTCCTACACCTACGGCACCAACGGAATGGTATTAAGCAAAGGCAGCTCAACGGTAATCCCGCTTATAGTCGAAGAAGATATCCGCCGTCAATGCGGGATAGCGCGGGATAAAGCCGACTTTGTAATCTGTTCAATTCACTGGGGCAACGAAGACTGGTTTAAACCTTCTGCTCATCAGCTTGATTTTAAAGATATAATGGTTGAATGCGGCGTTGACGTTATCGTCGGAACTCATCCTCACGTGCTTCAGCCCATTGTCTGGGAAGAAAATTCCGAGGGACATAAAACGCTTGTCATTTACTCACTGGGAAATTTTATTTCAACGATGCTTTACGCAAGAAATATGGTCGGAGGAATTATAACTTTTGATATAGTCCGCAAGGACGGCGTTATAACCGTGGAAAATCCCCTGCTTCATCCTATTGTTTGTTATTACAACCGTTCAAGGCGCGGACTTCAGGTTTATAAAATGGAAAACTTCCCTGCCGAACTTGCCGCTTCTCACGGTTCTCAAAAATACGGAGCATTCGATATAAACACCCTTAAACGCTTTGTAACCGATACGATTGACAGCGCTTTCCTGCCCGATTATCTCAAATCTTGAATAACAAAAACAGGCTTTTAGGAGCCTGTTTTTATATGAAAGCTTTCGTGAAGCTTAACTACCTGCCGCACAATCGACTGTATATAAGCGTTTATCTCGGCTGAGCCGGTGTCCATATCGGTGAGAATTACAAGCAAATACGGATGCTCGTCGTATATGATGGCAGCGTCATGGTAATTACCCTTATCCCAGCCGTATTTATGCGCGCAGGGAGTCGGGGCAACGACATCCGCTATCATCACCGACTGACCGGAAGTGATCATGCAGTCATACATGAACTCCGAGTAGGTTCTGCCGGCTTGAATGAAGTCATAGACTGCCCGCAGCACCTTGCCTCCGTCCCTTGCCGAAATCGATGCGAGAGATAACGACATCGGTCCGCATTCGAGGCGTCTTACCAGCGCCCGATGCATATCCGTGCCGTAAGCTTCTTTGAGTTGGTAATAGGCGACATTGTCGCTGAATCTTAGCAGGTATTCAAAAAGCTGTTTGTGAGTATAAACCGTCCCTTCCCCTCTCTCAATTATCTTTCCGGAACCCGACTGATATGATTCCCTTTCAAGATATGCGAATTCCTTGTAAAAATCATACGGGTAGTCGGTCCCCTTATACAGCGGAGGGGCAAGCACTATTGTTTCGCCGTTTTCGTCTTTCTTGGTTCTGAGCGGCGGCGGCGTTTCCGGCTTTGATTCTTCGTATCTCAGAGCCGCTGCCAGCATCTTCTCATATTCTTCCGGATTCTCCTCGGCATAATCGGAAGCAGCTTCAAAAACCGCGAGGGCGAAAGGGAGTTTTACGAGAGAGGCGGTATGCCACGAGGCATCGGCATCGAAGCTGAAATGATGACCGTTTGTAAGATCTTCGTAATAGAGCGAAATGCGGTAATAAACCTTTTTAATTACCTTTTGGGGATTTCCCTCTTCATCGAGCAGCGGCTCGCCGTATTCATCCGTTTCCGGTATCTCCGGCACTTCCTCTATCTCATAATACGGAGTTTCGCGCAGCAGTGTATTGAGTTCGTTGACGATCTCATATTGAGCGTTGATATCATACACCGAGACTTCCTCATAAAGCTCTTTCAACTTTTCAAGGTTGTCCTGCGCGAGTCTTAGCTGCGCGCACAGCTCTTCGATCCTCGCTTCCTTTTCTTTTATTTGTCGGGCAAGCTCACGGTTTCTTTCGGAAAGCGCACCGAGCTGTTCTTCAAGGCTCTGTATTGTCTCCGACTTTTTGGCGGATTCATCCGTCAGTCGGGAAATGTTTGACTGCAACGCTGCCTGTTCTTCCTTGAGGCGGCTTATCTCGTCTTCAAGTCTTGCGATTTCGCTTCCGCTTGATTCAAGCTTTGAGTTAAGCGAATCGACGACTTCGTCCGACCTTCCCCGGTAGCTTTCAAACGATTCCGCATCTTTTATATAAAGTCGACCGTAATAAGCCGCGACTCCTATTGCCGCGACGCACAAAAGCATTAAAAGGATCAATACAACCGACTTGAGTTTGTTATTTTTCAAAGCCTTATTATTCTTTCGGGCGGAGAACTTCGGTTCCCGCTTTTTTGTTTTTTACTATTATTTTAGTTTATTTAACTTCTCTGCCGTTTATCCAGACTTTTTCCACCTTTGAGCTTACCTCAAGCGGATCTCCGGATATCAGGGAGAAGTCGGCGTCCTTGCCGGGCTTGAGTGAACCTACGCGGTCGTCTATTTCAAGTATCTTTGCCGGATTTATGGTTATCGCAGCCAGCGCCGAATAGGGCTTCAGCCCCTGTTTTCTTGCAAGACCGGCGCAGATTGGCAGGTAGTTAAGGGGGGTAACGGGGTGGTCGACGGTAATGCCTATCAACACACCGGCTGCATCGAGAATGCAGGCGTTTTCAAAGGTGGAGTTTTTTAGTTCAGGTTTGGAACGGTCGCTTAAATTCGGACCGACAAAAGCCCTTACGCCTTCGGCTGCCAGGGCGTCGGCTATAAGGTGACCTTCGGTACAGTGGACGATTACATATCTGAGTCCGAATTCACGGCTTATCCTTATCGCAGTGAAAATATCGTCGGCGCGGTGAGCGTGAATGTGGGCGGTAAGCTCTCCCTTTACAACCGGAGTTAAAGCTTCGCATTTGAAATCAAATTCCGGCGCTTCTTTTTCAGAATATTTCTTTGCTTTTATAAGCGCTTCGCGGATCAGCGCCGCGGTAGCCATTCTTGTTTCGGGGGTACGGCTTTTGCCGTGATATACCCGTTTCGGATTTTCACCCATCGCAAATTTCATGGATACCGGCGCCTTTACGATCATATCGTCGACGCGACGTCCGTATGTTTTAACGGCGGCAAACTGACCGCCTATCGGGTTTGCGGAGCCGGGACCGGCAGCCACGCAGGTTACTCCGGCATTATAAGCCTCCTCAAAACAGCGATCCATCGGATTTATCGAGTCAATGCCGCGCAAGAACGGAGTTATCGGATCGGTCATTTCATTGACGTCGGAACCTTCGAAAACAAGACCGTCTTCTATGACGCCGATATGAGAGTGTCCGTCGATAAAGCCCGGATAAAGTCCGGCGCCGTTGCCGTCAACGACTTCTCCGCCGCCTGTGTAATCTCCCTCGCCCAGCGCGGTTATCTTACCATTTTCGAAGCTGAGCCAGCCGCGGTTGATTATGCTTTCCTCGCCTTCCATGGCGTATATCTTAACATTTGTAATCGTCATATCTTGCTGCTCCTACGGTTATTATTTAAAAATCCGAGTTTTTCAGATATATCAAAAACAAGATACTGTATGATGTCGCCGCGGAATCATACAGTATGATATTCAGTTGCTGATATCAGCTTATTTCGGGAGTCTCTGTCTTTATTCAAGTTTGATATTCCTGCATCTTATAAAAATTATTGCGCTCGTTAAAAAAACAGAGAAATATAAAATACCGGGCTTTACTTTATAAGCTCGTTATAAAAGATAATCTCGTCCGGCATACGAAGCCCGAGTTTTTCTCTGGCTACATTCTTTATATATTCGTCGTCATAAGGGCGGGCAAGCTGATCCGACAGCTCTTCGACATCGTCCTCATAAACCTTTACCTGAGCTTCAAGCTCGGCTATTTCATCGACAAGGTCGTTTGACTTAAACTGAAGATTGACTATCATACCAAGGCAAAAACAGATAAAAGCCAGCGCAGCGGTTCGCACAAAGACGTTCTGCCAGGCCGGACTGGAAGTGTTTTCATTTTTTGCCTTTTTTTGAAGCTTATCAGCCATACAAAATACCTCTCAGCCGATAACCTCATACATTGACGAAGCATTCGCTTTAAGGGCATGCTCCCTCACATCAACCACCTTCACCTTTAAAGAACGCGAACCAAAACGGATTTCGATTATGTCGCCCTCTTTTACGTCATAAGAAGCTTTTGCGGGGCGGCCGTTAACGGTGACATGGTCGTTGTCGCAGGCGTCGTTCGCGACGGTGCGGCGTTTTATTATTCTCGATACCTTTAAGTACTTATCTAATCGCATCTGAAAAACTCATATCGCTCCGCCGCCAAGAAACGGTTTGCCCGCGCTGAGCGGCGGAGACGATATTTCGTCTTGCGCAGGAAAATTACTTGTTAACGCTTTCCTTAAGGTTCTTGCCGGCGGAAAAGGAAACGCGCTTAGAAGCGGGAATTTCGATGTTCTCGCCTGACTGAGGGTTACGGCCGATGCGGGCGGCACGCTCTTTGACTTCGAATGCTCCGAAGCCGGTAATCTGAACCTTTTCACCGTTAGCAAGTGCTGCGGCGATGGCGGCGATGGTTTCGTTGACGGCAGCTTCCGAGTCCTTCTTTTTAAGACCGGTCTTCGCAGCTACAGTTTCAACGATATTGGATTTGGTAATCATGATGGGTTTCACCTTTCATATATTGAAAATAATATAAAATTAACGAGCCCTGCGGCTTGCTTTATAATAGTATATCATTTTTTGCGCCGTTTGGCAATAGGTTTCTTAGATTTTCTTGCAAAAAAACGAGATTTTTTCGCTTTTTTTCGCTTTTTTTCAGGAAAAATTACTTCAAAAGCGGTTATTCCGGCTTTTTCGAGTTAATAAACCTTTCGCAGGCTTCATAAAGCGCTTGCTCCGGCTCAACTCCCCGGCGGCGGGCGGCGGCCGCGGCGCAGAAAAGATCTTCGCCGATTTTGTATTCAAGCTCATCTTCGGCTATGTCATCGTAGCGGTTGAGTTCCGGTTTATGAGGAAGCTTACCGGCTTTGTCAACCTTACGGGAAAGCTTGGCGGCTCGCATTAGCGAAGGCAGCGTCCGTGACACGTCGTCGAGAGCTTCGTGTAGTGTCTCATTGCCGTGGCTTTTCTGTTTGATAGCGTCCCAATTTGAAAGAACGCCTTCGACTCCGTCTACCGAAACTTCTCCGAACACATGGGGATGGCGTAGAACGAGCTTCGCGCAGATATCATTTACTACGTCGTCAAAACAAAAGTCGCCGTCATCCTCGGAGATTGCGGCATGAAAGACCACTTGGAGCAACACGTCGCCCAGCTCTTCGCGCAGATGCTCGGAATCCCCGGAATCTATCGCGTCAGCAGCTTCGTATGCTTCCTCAAGCATATCGTTTCGGATGGATTTATGGGTCTGCACCCGGTCCCACGGGCAGCCGCCCGGAGCGCGCAGCAGTTTCATTATCATAAGCAGATCGTCTATTCCGTATCTGCTTTTAGCCGCTAACTGCTGTTTTCTTTTGTTCATTTCTTCGTTTGTCATTTGATTTATACCACCAGATTGGCCTTTTTCAGCAAAGCGTAAATTTTTTTGCCCTTAGGCATCAATTCGAGTTCTTCTTTTGTTATTGTCTTCATGAGGAGTATTGCGACAAAGTATACGACTGCGGCGCAGAAGATGGCGGCGAGCGCCGCGATTCTGCCCGGATGCAAAGCGTATAGAACGCGATGTATCAACACCGCTGAAACGGCGCAGACAGCGGCGGCGATAAACGGCTTTATAAGCGAAACAAGTATCTTCATCGACATTCCGACATGTTTCTTAAGAAAATAGAAATTACAGGCGGCGATAGTAAGATAACAAATAAAGGTTCCTATCGGAGCGCCTTTTATGCCGATCGAATGTTGGCTTACAAGGACGGCGGATAATATCAGTTTTACCACCGAACCCAGCACCATTGAGATTATCGGTTTTCGCTCAAAGCCGTATGATTGGAGAATTGCGTTTGTTATCGACAAAAGACCCACGAACATCGCGGCGGGAGCAAGCAAGGTCAGCAGCGGCGCCGCCTGCTCCGCCGAGGATGCGCGGTAGAACATCTTCAAAATCGGCTCTGACATAGCCGCCATTCCGAGCGCGCAGGGAGCTATTATGATAAATACCGCCCGTATCGCAGCCCGCGCCATCTGTTCCGAACCTTCCTTATCGCGGGAGGAAATCGAAGCCGTCAGGAGCGGGATAAGCGAATAAGAGATAGGATATATTAGTACGGGAGGCAGGTTAAACATCGGGATAGCTTCGGAGGTATAGTTGCCGTATATCTCAACGGCTTCCGTGTGAATGAAGCCGGCGCTTTCAAGACATCTGACTATTATTGCAGCGTCAAGCAGCGAGGTGAGCGAAGGCATGGAAGCCGCCAGGGTAATCGGAATCGCAATCACCGCAAGAGAGGTTAAAAGCTGCTTCGGCGACTGCATCGGCATGGAGCTGCTGTGGGGAGTCAGATATTCCGCGTCATAAACGGTGTCTTTGAAATCCAGGCGGGAAATAACAAGAAAGACCATGCCGCCGAAGGCGCCTATCGTCAGACCGGAAATAGCCAAAGCCGCAACCGTCGGCAGGGGAAAGCCGGCTTTTATTCCGTATGCGGCGAACAGGATACCTAAAATCATCTTTCCGAGGGCTTCGATAAGCTGAGAGACGGCGGTCGGGAACATATTCTGATAGCCCTGGAAATAACCGCGGATGCTTGAGGAAATGCAGATAAAGAAAAGCGTCGGAGCGATCGCAATAATGCACCAGTCTATCTCCGGAGACGCCATCATACGGGCAAACATCCCGGAGCCTATCATCATGATAAGCATTCCGACGAGTCCGATGACAATAAAAAGAATCAGAGATATCCGGAAAATCCGTCTGACCTCGCGAATATTTCCCTTTGCGCGGCTTTCCGACGTCAGAAGCGAAACCGCAGTCGGCAGTCCCGAAGTTGAAATCTGATAAAACCAGACATAAATTACATATGTCAGGTTGAAGTAGCCCATTCCCTCGTCGCCGATAATATTAGTTATCGGTATCTTGAAAAGCAGACCGATTATCTTTATTACGATGTTTGAAAATGTAAGAATAAGCACGCCGGAGAAAAACAGCTTTTTCTGGCTTGACGCCACGCCTTTTGCATGACGGGCTTTAATTGCCGAAGGGTTTTTGTCAGCCGTCATAAACGTTTCCTCCTCATTTGAAATAATCTTCGGATATCTTCTTCATATCAGCCTTTATCCGCTCAATATCGATTTTTGTAAATTCGCCGTTTTCGTAAAGTATCTCGCCGTCGCAGACGGTCATCCGAACATCCGAGCTGTTTGCGCTGTATACCGCGGTGTAGGCCGGATCAAACGACGGAATATTGTTCAGGGTGTCTGTGTCGATGAGGATCAGATCAGCTTTATTTCCCTCCGCGATAACTCCGCAGCCGTCGCGGCGCTGCGCCGAGGCTCCGTTTTCCGTCGCCATTTTTATGACAGTCTCGGCGCTTATGATATCGGCGCGGCGGGCGGCGCCTTTATGAAGGATTGCCGCGACATACATTTCTTTCATTATGTCAAGGGTGTTGTTCGACGCGGCGCCGTCGGTGCCAAGCGCGACATTTACGCCTGAATCGAGGAATTTATTCAGCGGCGCTATTCCGGAACCTAATTTGAGATTCGACACCGGATTGTGCGCGACGGTTACGCCGGTGTTTTTGAATATTTCTATATCTCCGTCCGTTACAAAGACGCAATGCGCCGCGACGGTTGGATTATCAAAAACTCCGCAGAAGCGCATAAACTCCGCCGGAGTCATATTATGCCGTTCAAGACAGGCTTTATGCTCGTCTTCGGTTTCCGAAAGATGGATATGCATCACCGCGCCGCGGCTTTTGGCTTCTCCCGCAAGATGGCAGCACATCCGCTCGGTGTTGGTATACTCGGCGTGGAGCGAGAGGTCGACTCGGAGGCGGCCGCTGCCTTCGCCGTTATATTCATCGTAAAGCCTTAAGGCTTCCTTAACTCTGTCGTCTTTGGCGGGGTCGGATTCGGGGTCGAAACTGACGATGCTCCTTGAGATATTCGCTTTCATTCCGCTTTCAAGGACGGCTTTTGCCGTCTCATCACAGAAAAAGTACATGTCGGAAAAGGAGACGATGCCGTTTTTTATCATCTCGGCGCAGGCAAACTTTGAGGCGACATATACCCTCTCCGGAGTCAGAAGCTCTTCGGCGGGAAAAATCCGCTCGTTGAGCCAGCGGGAGAGCGGTAGTTCCTCGCCGTAACCGCGGAAAAGGGTCATCGCGGCATGGGTATGAAGGTTATAAAGCCCGGGCAGCATAAGGCGGTTTTTTCCGCTTATCACCCGGTCAAACAGTTTATCTGGGCGCTCGCTGCCGATATATGCGATAAAACCATCCTCGACAGCGACGTATTTTTCTCCGCAGCCGTATACATACGGTCGGTCAAATAACAGCTTTGGCATTTTATCTTCCTTTGAAATCACATGAATTCACAGGCTTGCTATGACGCCTTTTATAATTTCCCCGAGTCCTGACGCGGCTTTCGCGCCGGTTCGCAGCACCTCCGCGTCGTCCGGAACGGCGCCGGAAACTCCGGCCGCCATATTGGTGACGCAGGATATTACAAGCGCCTCAATACCGCAATGCGCCGCCTGAATCACTTCGGCTACGGTTGACATTCCGACAAGGGTTGCGCCCAAAAGTCCGAGCATACGGATCTCCGCCGGTGTTTCATACTGCGGACCGCTCATATATCCGTAAACGCCGTTATCGATAAGCGTTACATCAGCATTTTTGGCTGCTTCAAGAGCGAGAGAGGCAAGACGGGAGCTGAAAACCTGCTGCATATCAAAGAAACGCGGACCGAGTTCTTCGACATTGCGGCCGCGGCAGGGGGTATCCGAGGCGAGTTTTATCTGATCCCTCACAAGTACCAAATCCCCAGGTCGATAAGTCGGCAAAATGCCTCCGGCGGCGTTTGTGACGATTAGATTCTTGACTCCCAACAACTTGAAGACGCCGACGGGATAAGCCGCCTGCCACATCTCCCAGCCTTCGTACCAGTGGAAGCGGCCATTCATTATATATGTATTGCGTCCGGCGATTTTGCCGCAGCTAAGCTCGCCTTTCTGATACCATACCGTTGAGACGGGAAATCCCGGAATCTCGCGATATGGAATAATTTTGGCATCTTCCGCCGCTTTGGCGAAGGCGTCGAGACCGCTGCCTAAAATTACGGCGGTATCGGCTCTCCCGGCTATTGATTCTATATAATCGGCGCTGGCTTTATAATCTTCAAAGCCGGCGGGGGTCATCATGTCTTTCATTTCATTTCCTCGATCGGGGTTTTTGCAATTTTCAGTCTTCGGTTTTTTCCGGGTTCAGAAACTCCGTTATCTCGTCGTAATATCGCATAAATTGCGGGGAGTTTTCATCCATCGAAAGATATTCATACGGATATTTCGGCATGAATACCCGCTTTATCGGCGGTTTACCCGTTCTTTCCCTTACATGACCGAATCCGGCGATCTTGCCGCCGCGGCTCTGATCTATAAGCTTGGTAACGGCTCCCGCTCCGGCGGCGAATATACTGTGGATTTCCTCCATGATGTATATATTATATCTGCCCTCGTAACCTTCAAGCGAATAGCCGGTGTTTTCGTAGTTTCCGACTGTGTTTTTCTGTCGGTACATATAATAAGGCAGATAGCCGGAAGATTCCGATTTGAGCTGAGCGTAATCGACGCATTGGCCTACGTCCCCGCCTTCTCTGTCGAAAAGCTTTCCGCCCCAGCTGAGAAATTCCGACGAACGCTTTACACAGAAGGTGTGGTAGGTGATGTTCTGGGGTCTTAAATCAAGTATCTTTTCTACGGTATTTGAAAAATTGTAAAAATTATCTCCCGGCAAACCGCAGATTACATCGGTGTTTATCGTTCTGAAACCGGCTTTTTGCGCCGTCTCATACGCTTCATAAAACTGTTTTACCGTATGATTGCGGCCTATTTCCGAAAGAAGATCGTCGGACAGCGTCTGCGGATTTATCGATATGCGGTCGACGCCGTATTCGCGAGCAATTCTGAGCTTTTCTTCGGTTATTGTATCCGGTCTGCCCGCTTCAATCGAAAATTCCTCTATATCGTCAAAAACAAAGCAGCGTTTTGCGGTCTCAAGCAAGGCGTCAAGCTGTCCTGACGTCAAAACGGTCGGGGTCCCGCCGCCTATATAAACGGTGCGTATCCGTAATCCAAACTGATTTATAACGTCGGAAAGCCGCTTCATGTCGCGGCAGAGACGGCTTACATATTCCGGTATCAGCGACAGCAGTCTCGGTGTTGAATAGGAAACGAAAGAACAATACGCGCATCGCGACGGACAAAACGGAACGCTTATATATACAGAACAGCTGCGGCTCTGGTCACCCGAGGAACGGAGTATTTCGTGTTCTCGAAAAGCCACGTTGGTTGCAAGCGCCGCTTTTTTCGGATTGACAAAATATTCCTCGTTCATAAGGGTTCGTATCTTGTCCCGCTCCATGCCCTGCATTATAAATTCGGCGGCGAGCTTGGATGGTCTGACTCCCGTCAGCATCCCCCACGGCGGCGTATAGCCGAAAAATGCCCGTCCCGCTTCAAAAAAAGCGGTGCCTACCGATATTTTAATGTTTCTTTCTCTGCCGGCATGTCCTCCGTCAAGCGTGGAGCGGCTGATTTTGCGGGTGGTCTTGCCTTTATAATGAATTTCGACGCGGGCATATGCTTCGTTCTTTTCTTCGTTTACATCCGACTGGACCTTTACTACCGGGGTATCGGCTGAGGGCTGCTCATCCGGCGGGAACTTCGCGCCGGGGAAGAAAACCATACAAAGCGTCTGAACGTAGTTTCTGTTAACGCCGGAATTTCCGGTTAACTCAAGGATCATCGCGAACTTTCCGCTCCTTTACTTTTAATTTTAAGGTTGTCGGAGTCAATTATTATGGTTACCGGACCGTCGTTTATCAGCGACACCTTCATATCGGCTCCGAATTCGCCTCGCTCAACGCGCAGTTCGTATTTTTCGAGCTGCTCCATAAACCGCTTATAAAGTTTCTTTGCTCCCTCCGGACGCATTGCGCCGAAAAAATCCGGTCGGTTTCCGCGCGAGCAATCAGCGCAGAGGGTAAAATTCGATATGACAAGAACCGAGCCGCCGACATCGGCAAGCGCCAGGTTCATTTTGCCGCCGTCATCTTCAAAAATCCTCAGCCTCGCAACCTTACCCGCAAGGGCGTCGCATTCGGCTTCGGTGTCCGTCCCCGCTACTCCCAAAAGCACAAGAAAACCAAGACCGATACTGCCGGCGATCTTTCCGTCTATTTCAACGGAAGCCTTTTTAACCCTCTGTATTACTGCCTTCATTTTTTCTCCCGCTCATGGTTCTTGTCACTTCATAAACTCCCGAAATCGACTTGATTCGGTTAACTATATTTGTTGCGTTCGAGACGTCTCTCACGCTTAAAGCGATGTCTATCCGCACATTGCCGTCGTTTGTTTTCGGCATATTTATACCCGAAATCGCTACCTTCATCTCTTCAAGCAATGTCGCTACCTTCGCAAGAAGGGCTGTGCTGTGCTTCGCGTTTATCTGAAGCGTAACCGTGTACCAATCCGGCTTCATCGATGCGTCCCAACTGACGGAAACGAAACGTTCCGCAGCGTCCGGCGCCTGACGGTTCTGTTTCAGGTTCGGGCAACTCACATTATGAACACTCAGACCGTGACCTTTAGTCATGAAACCGACGATCGGATCGCCGGGTATCGGATTGCAGCAGCGGGCGATTTTCACCTCAATAGAGCCGCCGCCCTCAATTCCGTTGACAATAATTCCGCTTCTTGACTTCTGCGGCTTCGGCTTAGTCGGAAATTGAGGTATAAGGGTCGACTGATCGACTCCCGATTTGATGTATTTGTCGTATTCGTCGCGGATCTTCGCGCTGAGCCTGGTGCCGGATATTCCGCCGTAGCCGACGGCATTGTAAAGATCGTCGATCGAACCGTTAACTCCGAGGCGCTTTGCTACCTTAGTTAAGATTTCCGTGCGCTGGGGCTCGGTCAGAATATAGTTGAAACGGCGGAAAACCTTGTCGATCTCACCTTTGCCTATGATTATATTATCAGGGCGAGCTTCCTTTTTGAACCACTGCCGGATCTTTGTCCGCGCTTCGCCTGTTTTTACTATTTTCAGCCAATCGCGGCTGGGACCTTTTGAACTTTGCGATGTCAGAATCTCGACTATCTCGCCGTTTTTTACGACACGGTCGATGGGAACTATGTTGCCGTTGATCTTCGCTCCGACCATCCGGTTGCCAATCTGAGAGTGGATGGCGTAAGCGAAGTCAATTACCGTCGAGCCTGCAGGCAAGGGGATTACGTCACTCTTCGGCGTGAAAACAAAGACCTCGTCCTGGAAGATATCAACTTTAAGCGCGTTGATGAATTCATCCGGATCGCGGGTCTCGCTTTCGTTTTCGACAAGTTTGGAAATCCATTCAAGCTTCTTGTCTACGACATCTCTGGCATTTTCGCCGGATTTGTATTTCCAATGCGCTGCAATACCGTATTCGGCTATCTGCTGCATCTCCCATGTACGGATTTGCACCTCAAAAGGAATACCGTCCCGGCCGATGACGGTGGTATGCAATGACCGGTAGTTATTTGCCTTCGGAGTCGAGATATAGTCTTTGAAGCGTCCCGGCATGAATTTGAACATATCGTGTATCGCGCCCAAAACAATATAACATTCCGGCTCGGCGTCGACTATTATGCGGAGGGCGTAAAAATCGTATATCTCATCAAAGCTTTTATTCTGGACATACATCTTGCGGTAGATTGAATATACCGTTTTAACCCTTCCCTCCAGAGAAAACTTTATGCCGTGTTCGGTCAGCTTATCGGCGATGGAAAGGCGAGCTTTTTCAAGGAAATCGCGGTTTTTGCCGTATCGCTTCTCGATATCGCTTTTTATCTCGTTAAAGCCTATCGGATCGAGGTAGGAAAGAGAGAGCATCTCAAGTTCCTGACGGATACGCTGCATACCGAGCCTGTGCGCCAGAGGAGCGTAAACATGCATCGTTTCAAGCGCGGTCTGACGGCGCTTATGCTCGGTCTTTGCGTCAAGGGTGCGCATATTATGCAGCCTGTCGCAAAGCTTTATGAAAATAACGCGGATATCCTTCGACATTGCGAGGAACATCTTGCGCAGATTCTCGACCTGCTGCTCCTCTTTATCCTCAAACGGTACCGTTACCAGCTTTGTAAGCCCGTCGACAAGAGACGCCACTTCCGAACCGAAGCCTTTTCGAATTTGCTCTATATCTACCTTGCCCTCGCAGTCTTCGACGGTATCGTGAAGAAGAGCGGCGCAGATTGAATCGGTATCGAGTTCGAGCGAAGCTACAATCTCGGCTACCGCTATTGGATGGTAGATATATTCTTCTCCGCTTTTACGGTATTGTCCCTTATGAAGCTCCGCTGCAAAATCATATGCCTTTCTTATCTTGCCGAGATCGTAATTTTTCCCGGTTCGAACAAGCATCTGCAGCAGATTTGAGATTGGGGTGTATTGTTGGTCATTCATAAAACTTACCAATTCATACCGGATTGATTCCGGCGGTTAAGCAGGTAAAACAAACTCTATCTCAGTTCCAGCAGTTTTTTATATATATCCGATCGCTCAAGACTGATTTTAGTGCTTACGTTATTAATAGTGAAGTCAAAGTATTCGGAGCCGCCCTCTGGTTCGGATGTTTCCACCGGAGAGGCGGCAATGACGCCGGTTTCGGACAGGATATCGATTATAAATCGAACTTTGGTATAGCACGGAGCGCCGATATTGCGCTCAATTGAGCGTATTGAAAGTCGATTGCGACCGAAGCGGAACTCCCTTCTGATATACACATAAACGGCGACAAAATCCTCGCGCAGCGGGATAAATGAGTTAATGTCAATACCGCGGAGATACTCCGAGCGGGGGTTGTCTAAAATTGTTTTATATATTTCGCGCTGGCGATCAAGCTCAGAAAGATACTTCCGGCAGGGATACATCTGACGAACTATAAGCTGAACCGACTGTATGTTCATGAAATCGTTGACATCAAGATTAAAAATTATATCGGCATGATCGCCCGTGAAAAAATCAAGCTCCTCCGCCGCAATTCCGAAATAAACCGCGACAAACCGCACTCCGTCCTTCTCGACAGTCAGTCGGGTATGGCGGTTTGAACCTATCGGAGTTTTCTCGATAATCGCGGCGTCCCTGACAACAAAGACCGGAGTCGGGTTTGCAACGCCGTAGGGTTCAAGCAGGTACAGTTCGTTTGCCTGGGAAAGATTCAAATCTTCGGCGCGAAGCTCACAGTCAACGGTTGTGCGGGTCGTAAGATCCGAGAGGTTAAGATTCGCTCTTGCGTAATCGTTTATCCGCTGTTTGAATTCCGCTATTCTGCCGCGTTCGATCGAAAGACCCGCGGCAAGCTCATGGCCTCCGAACCTAATAAGACAGTCGGAGCAGCTGTTCAGCGCATCAACAAGATTTAAGCCCTTAATGCCGCGTCCGGAGCCCTTTCCGATTTCGCCGTCGAAGCTTATCAGAATAGCCGGAAGGTTGTACCTTTCGGTGATGCGCGACGCAACGATACCGATAACTCCCTGGTGCCAACTGTCATCTTCAAGCACGATAACAAGATCGCGTTCAAAATCGAATTCCGCCTCAATAATCTGCTGTACTTGCTCGGCTATCTTGTTCTCAAGGAGCTGACGCTGCCGGTTTATTTCACAAAGCTCCGAGGCTATCGCCTGAGCCTCAAATTCCTCATCGGTTAAAAACAGCTCAACCGCCCTCTTAGCGGAAGCGATGCGGCCGGCGGCATTAATCCGCGGCGCTATCGTATAACCGATGGTCGAAGAGGTCATCTTCCTGCGGCGCCGAGTCTTTTTAGTCTTATTTTTATCGGGACCGCCCTGAGCTATATCCAATAGAGCCGCCACTCCGGGACGCGGGTTTTTATCGGTCAGCGCCATGCCTACCGAAACAATCAGACGGTTTTCGTCGATAAGCGGCATGACGTCTGCAACGGTGCCTATTGCGATAAGATCTCCGTAGCGCATTATGACGTTTCTTATGTAATTCTCCCGCAGACCGGCAAGATCATTCAGTTTCTGCTCGATTGCGCAGAGCAGCTTGAACACAACCCCTACTCCCGCCAACTCTTTAAAAGGATAAACACAATCGCTGCGCCGGGGGTTGATAACTGCGCAGGCATCGGGAAGAAGCATTTGTCCGTCATCCGACAGGCCGCATTCGTGGTGATCGGTTATTATGACATCAAGTCCATTTTTTCGCGCGTATTCGACTTCATCCGCGGCGGTTATACCGGTGTCAACGGTTATCATCAAGCGGTTTCCTTCGGATATAAGGCTGTCCAGAGCAGAGAGATTGATTCCGTATCCCTCGCCTTCGCGATTGGGGATATAGTAACTTACGTCAATCCCTTTATCCCTGAGATACATACAAAGGGTACTTGTCGCCGTGACGCCGTCAACGTCGTAGTCGCCGTAAATAACCACCTTTTCGCGATCTTCTTTTGCTTTGAGAATCCGGTCAACCGCTTTCTCCATATCGGCTAAAAGGTAAGCGTCGTGAAAAATCTCGACTTCTTTTTTGAGAAAACGGCTGCATTCCTCCGATGTTCTCATTCCGCGGTTCCAGAGAAGCGACGCCGTTACGGCGGTTATCCCGAGATCCTGAGAAAGCGCGTCTATTTCCTCGCCGTATTCAATACGAGGGTCAAGCAGTTCAATGAAAGCATCCGTCATATCCGCCTCACCGCGCTTTCGGAGAGGCTGCCGTCTTTATCGTATGGTCCCATGCGGTCGATCTGCACTATATGAATCTCAAGGTCTTTTGATGAAAACAGCCTTGTTATAATAAGAGTCAGCGCGAACACCGCAAGAAAAACGCCGACCGTTACAAAAGCTGCCGCCGATTTATCCCAGACAGCAGATGTTATGATATACGCCGCGATACCGGCGATTATCGGGAGCAGAAAGGCAAGGAAGGAATAAAGCAGGATGTGCTTTGAGGATGATTCCAGCGTGACCTTATCTCCGGGGTGGGCGCCGATGTCATTTTTCACAACCGCGGTTATTGTTTTGGCGCAGCCCAGGCAGAATGATTTTTCTGCGCAGTGACCGCAGGCATCCGCCCTCAGGACAACAACTTTCGCGGTGTTGCCGGCAACGCTTTTAACGATGGCTTGCTGTGTCAAAATATATACTCCATTCAGTTATTATTATGCAGGAAAAACACCCGTAAAGACAGGTGTCTTTTAAATGATCCGGCATTTTTTGCCGAACGCCGATATTCAAATTAAAACCGTCAATTTACTCTCACGGATATTTTATAATCGCCTACCGGATAAACTTTCTTTTTATAAGAATCAGTTACGGTTACCAAAACCGGAACAGAGGTTTCGCCGGAAGAGCCTTCAAGAAAACTTAAATTGACCGACGCCGTGATATCCTTCGGAGTAATATATGAAATAAACTGCTTATCGCCTCTGATTGTTACATTAATACTGTCTGCAAGCAGCTCATAGCCAAGTCCATCCGGAGCATTTACTGCAATGTTGTTCACAACGAGTGTTTTTTCCGAGGTATTCTTGAATTTGAAGCTGACGACAGCCTCCTCGATCCCGCTTACGTTAGTAATGCCTTCCGGCATTACTATCCTCTGGAAAACAGTATCGGTTGTTACCTTGGTTTCATCGATAACACTTAGGTTCAACTCATTTACAGCATCAAGATCTTCCGTTTCGCCTTTTATGGTAATGGTTTCCGGATTAATGGTCACATCTACGGTGTCTCGGTTGAAATAGCCGTAACGATAGTTGAGTTTCAGCGGAACCGTTTTCTTGAAATACACCGGTATGGTAACGGTTGCATTCGCCGGATTAATGGTGAGCGAGGGATCTCTGAGAGTTTTTCCGTCTGAATCAACAAGCTCCAAAACCCCGGTATAAGTCTGTGAATTTGATACCTTTCCGAGCGAAACCTGCAGCCGCGCTTCGGATATCTGCGCCAAAACCGACTCCGGCCCGGTGACGACAGTCTCGGTGATATCATAAGTCATTTCAGAGCTGCCTATCTCTCCGCCGCTGTCTATCATAAAAGAATTGATGTAGGCTTTTACCGGCACCGTAGTCGTTGAGCGGTTGTCAAGGCGCAGCTTCATGGTCGAGACCGACTGTTCTGCCACCCATACTCCGTCCGGGACGCTTACATTGACGTTGAGGGTATATGTCCCGGCTGTATTTATACCGCTGATGTCGACCCATGCGGTTACATCCGCGGGGCTGACATTTTTAAGCTCGCTTTTGGTTCCTTCTATTGTTACATCAACGGTGCTGTTCAATGCGTTATAGACGGAAAGCGTTGAACCGCCGCCCTCAATTGTAATGGGAACGGCTTTAATTGCGCTGGTCACCACCTGAGTGCCGGTGCTGATGGCATACAGCCAGAGAATAAATGCAAGAACGAGGCTGACTGCCATAAAAAATATATTTGTAATGCGGGAACGCTTTTTTACTTTATAATCGCCGTTTTCCTCAGCTGTCGATTCGAAACGGTATCCCTCCGGGCTTGTCGCCGCAGCGCGAAACTTATCAAACATCGGCGCCCTCCCTCTTCTCTGCCGCCGCGCGGAGATTTATGACTTATCTTTCTTTTTATCGTTTTTCTTGGATGCTTTTGCCGGTACGGGTTTCTTAGGCGCGGTTTCCATTAAAATTGCTTCCAGCTCGGAGCTGAGCGAGGCGTAATCGTAGTTGCGCTTCAGACGCCCTCCCAGCGCGATGCTGATATTTCCCGTTTCCTCCGAAACCACCAGCACTACGGCGTCGCTGTTTTCGGTCATGCCGATAGCCGCGCGGTGCCTTGTGCCTAAATCTTTTATAATATCGGTATTGGTCGACAGCGGCAACAGACAGCCCGCAGCGTGAATCCTGCCGTCGCGGATTATCACGGCGCCGTCATGCAGCGGAGCTTTGTCGTAAAAGATGTTTTCGAGCAGATAAGGCTCGAGGTCGGCGTTTATAACCGTTCCGGATCTTATTACGTCGCCTAATCTTGTCGAGCGTTCTATTACCACTAAAGCGCCGGTCTTTTTCAGCGACAGATTTGAGATCGCCTGACAAATCGAATCGACTATCTTTTTGTCCGCCATAAAATCCCGACGGATATTTTTCAGCCCTCTGAGCGAATCTCCGCCCATGTTTTCCAGCATTGTCCGCAGCTCCGGCTGAAAAAGGACTATAATCGCAAGGACGCCCATCTGGAAAACCCGTTCCATGATAAATTTAAGCGCGACGAGACCGAACAGCGTTGCCAATCCCTGAACTATCAGAAGAAAGACGACTCCGACGGCAAGTTTGCCGGCGCGCCGGTCGCTCATGAAACGAATGATATAATAAAACAATATCGCAACGATCAAAATATCGATAATATCTTTGATTGTGATCGCCGATACAGCATCTGAAAAAGTCTCCCACAGAGAGGAGAAGGGCGCGCTTAATCCATCCATAGCCCTCACCGCACCGCAGCTTCTATAAGGCGGCATTTTAAATAAAGCATTCCCGCCGAATGCAAAAACACTTTTCTATTTCAATACAGAGTTAATTATACCACATGACGGAAGATATTTCAAACCCTATTGTGTTAATTAATGAAAATTATTTTCCTTGTGAATTTACAAAAATGTCTTTAAAAGATGCGGGGTACATGGTATAATATACATGATTATTATTTAGGAAGCCGTTATGAAAACAATGAGATTCAACTGGCAGCCATCAAAAAAGCTGCTGATAATTACCGGACATTTCGGCAGCGGGAAGACAAATATCGCGGTAAATCTTGCAAAAAGATTTGCAAAAAGCGGCGGAAAGATAACGCTTATCGACTTTGATACGGTTAATCCCTATTTTCGCGCCGCCGACAACCGCATCTCGCTTGAGCGCGCCGGAATAAAGACGATAATACCTGAATACGCGAATACCAATATCGATATGCCTACCCTCCCGCCGGAAATATATTCTGTTTTCAAAGACGAAAACCCCGGCGCTTTGGCAATATTTGATGTCGGCGGCGATGATTTAGGCGCAACACCGCTGGGAATGTTCTCGCCGCAGATAATCGAAAGCGGATACGAAATGCTGTATGTCGTTTCGATGTATCGTCCGCTCACCTCGTCAGCCGAAGACGCGGCTATGCTGCTTTCCGATATTGAGTCGGCATCAAGGCTGCGCGTGACCGCGATTGTCAACAACAGCAATATCGGAGAGGCGACTGAACCGGATACGCTTATCCGGTCTTCGGAATACATAAAACAGATTTGCTCCATCACCTCTCTTCCGCTCGCGTTCAGCGCCACAATGCTTGAAAGCGGCAATTTTGACGGTATCGGATCGCTGCTGCAAATGACTGATGAAACAAGGTATCTGTGGAAAGAGCCGGGAGTAACCGGCGAATAATTATGCATGTCTGCCGTATTTCGGCACTCATATAAAGCAATCCTCAATCGAAAGGCTGGTTTTTAGCTGATGAACAAGGTTACATTTAATGTCGAACGGTGCAAGGGGTGCGGACTCTGCGTCAGCGTATGTCCCAAAAAAATACTTGAGCTGGGCGAAGATTTAAACTCGAAGGGCTATCACCCTGCTCGGATTACCGATCAGGAAAAATGCATTGCCTGCGCGATGTGCGCGGTAATTTGCCCCGATACGGTTATCACCGTTGAAAAAGACGTCTGATGCAGTACAATAACTCACAGGAAGGAATGATTATATATGGCTAAAGTCCTGATGAAAGGCAACGAGGCTATCGCCGAATCTGCGATCCGCCACGGCTGCCTGCATTATTTCGGATATCCCATTACTCCTCAGACAGAGATAGCCGAATATATGGCAAAAAGGATGCCGAAGGTCGGCGGAGTATGTCTCCAGGCTGAAAGCGAAGTTGCCGCAATTAACATGGTGCTTGGCGCCGCCTCCGCCGGAGCAAGGGCTATGACAAGCTCAAGCTCTCCCGGAATCTCTCTGAAATGCGAGGGAATTTCATATATTATAGGCTCGGATCTTCCCTGCCTTATCGTAAATATTCAGCGCGGCTCACCGGGTCTCGGCTCAATTCAGCCGTCGCAGCAGGATTATTATCAGGCGACAAAAGCGCTGGGGCACGGCGATTCGCAGGTACCGGTGCTGGCGCCCTCTTCGGTACAGGAACTGGCGGATTTTACCGGACTCGCTTTTGATATAGGCGATAAATATCGTACCCCCGTAATGCTGCTCGCCGACGGCGCTTTAGGTCAGATGATGGAGCCGGTGGAGCTTGCCCCGGAAGGACAGGCTGTTCTCCCCGAAAAACCATGGGCGGCGAACGGTCACGAATTTAAGAGAAAGCGCAATATCATAAACTCGCTTTACATCCAGCCGGATGAACTTGAAAAGACGGTACTTGAGCGCTACAAAAGATATGAGCAGATCGAAGCGAATGAAATCCGTTATGAAAATTATATGACGGAAGACGCGGACATTATCCTGGTTTCCTACGGCATAACATCCCGTATCTGCAAAACTGCCGTCGGAATGGCTCGTCAGAAAGGGATAAAAGCCGGACTTTTCCGTCCGATAACCCTCTGGCCGTATCCCAAAAAGCAGCTCCTGGCGCTTGCCGATCAGGCAAAGAAATTCCTTGTGGTTGAGCTCAACATGGGACAGATGGTAGATGATGTTAAAGTTTCTATCGAATCCAAAAAGCCGGTTTGTTTCTTCGGACGCACCGGCGGTATGATGCCCTCCCCGGGTGATGTGCTTAAAGCGATAGAAAGCGAAGGAGGTGCCAGATAATGAGCAAGATTGTTTTCCAGAGACCAAAGGCGCTCTGCGATGTGCCGACGCATTACTGCCCCGGCTGCACCCACGGTATAGTCCACCGTCTCGTAGCTCAGGCGATCGATGACCTCGGCGTAGAAGGAAAGACTATCGGAATTGCTCCGGTCGGCTGCTCGGTATTTGCGTATAACTATTTCAACTGCGACATGATTGAGGCTGCGCACGGACGCGCTCCGGCTGTTGCTACCGGCGTAAAGCGGGTGCTTCCCGACAATGTTGTTTTCACCTATCAGGGAGACGGCGACCTTATCGCTATCGGTACCGCCGAAACGGTTCATGTCGGCGCCCGCGGAGAGAACATAACGATTATCTTTATAAATAACGCGATATACGGCATGACCGGCGGTCAGATGGCGCCGACTTCGCTTTTGGGACAGAAGACGACTACTTCGCCCTACGGACGCAAGAAAGAGATTCAAGGCAATCCGATCCGCGTCTGCGAACTTATGGCGACGCTTGACGGAACCGCATACTGCGCCCGCGTCGCAGTCGATACGGTTCCTCACATCAACGAAGCAAAAAGAGCGATAAAGAAGGCATTCCAGACACAGATCGACAAAAAAGGCTTTTCTATCGTAGAAGTTTTATCCACCTGCCCCACCAACTGGGGTATGACGCCGAAAGAGGCGCTTGACTGGATTCGCACCGATATGATTCCGCACTACCCGCTTGGGGTTTACAAAGATATTACAGGAGAGGATGAAGCAAAATGACAAAATCTTTTATTTTAGCCGGATTCGGCGGACAGGGTATTCTCTTCGCCGGCAGACAGCTGGCATCCTGCGGTATGGCAAAGGGCTACAATGTATCATGGCTGCCGTCTTACGGACCCGAGATGCGCGGAGGCACCTGCAACTGTTCGGTAATCATTTCGGATGAGGAGATCGGTTCTCCCATCGTTACAAATCCGAACTATGCCGTGGTGTTTAACCTTCCTTCGTTCGATAAATTCGAACCGCTGGTACAGAGCCGCGGAACGATGTTCGTCGACTCGACGCTTGTCAACAAGATAAGCTGGCGCGATGACATATCCGGTTATTACATTCCCGCAACCAAACTTGCCGAAGACAACGATCTTCAGGGCGGAGCAAATGTAATCATGCTCGGAAAAGTAGTCGCAGCAACCAGGCTCTTCACCCGCGACGAATTTCTTGAGAGTATGCGCGCTTCCATTCCCGCATCAAAAGCCGAACTTATGGAAAACAACATAAAAGCTTTTGATATCGGTATGGGTTATAAATAAAATTATCGCTTCAGGGAGCGATTTACGCTTCCTGAAGCTTTTTTATACTCTCTGTCGAAAGTGATATTAGTTAGGTGAGTAAATTAACGGATTATTTACCTGACGGTAATCTATAAAACTGTTATTTTCAGCTGTATGTGATATAATTATCATTGTATTTCAATAATGATTTATCGTTTTGCAATAATTATCGCATCAACGGAGATATAAATGAGCAGTTTCAAGGACGCTTTGGGCGGAATTTTCAAACCGCGCGAGGATTTTACATCGGTTATAATACTTGCCGCGGGAAACGGAACAAGGATGCATGTCAGCGAATCCGGAATTGTAGATCCCGCCGCTCCTGCAACAACTAAGCAGATGACTGACATCGCCGGGATTCCGGTGATCGTAAGGACGATAATGCAGTTTGAGAACTGCCCTTCGATAACCGAAATAGTTGTAGTCGCCCGCGAGGAGGAAATCTCGAAATATTCGGAGTTTATCTCAAAATTCGGTTTTTTAAAGATATCTAAGGTAGTAAAGGGCAGCACAACTCGCCAGCGCTCGATGTTCGAGGGGCTTAAAAACGTATCCGACGATGCGGATTTCATCGCCGTGCACGACGGATGCCGCTGTCTTGTTACCCCGGATATGATCGAAAAAGTACTCAATGCCGCGAAAATCCACGGAAGCGCCGCTGCCGGATGCCACTCAAAGGACACCTTCAAGCAGGTAGATTCATACGGTTTTATTGTTAAAACCGTTGACCGGAAACACCTTTGGCACGCGCAGACACCGCAGATTTTCAAAGCCGACATACTACGCGCCGGAGCTTATATCGCTCGGGACGAAAAATACGAGGTCACCGACGACTGCATGCTTGCGGAACATATTGGTTTTAAAATTAAGATGGTCGACTGCGGTTATGAAAATATTAAGCTTACAACTCCCGATGATATTTATATCGCGGAAGCAATACTGCGTTATCGAACCGATCATTTAAAAGCTGAAAAACTAAAATCGGAAGAATAATTACAAACATAAAGGCTTTTGAGCCGTCGGAGCTTACATGAACGAATTCTTAAAATCTTCCCTGCCGTTCAGAATAGGCGAGGGGTATGACCTTCACCGGCTGAGTATGGGGCGCAGGCTGATACTCGGCGGCGTCGAGATAGAATACGAGTGCGGGCTTTATGGCCACAGCGACGCCGACTGCCTTACTCATGCCGTGATGAACGCCGTCATCGGAGCATTGGGACTCGGCGATATCGGGCTTCACTTCCCCGATACCGACCCCGATTATTCGGATATATCAAGCATTGAGCTTGCCGAGAGCACCTTCCGCATGATGGATGAAGCCGGATATATGATAGGCAACATCGACTGCACAATTCAGGCGCAGGCGCCGAAACTGTTAAAATACAAGGATGCGATGGAAGAAAAGTTAGCATCTGTCTACCGCTGCGGAAAAGATCAGGTGAACATTAAGGCTACAACCGGAGAACATATCGGCATTATCGGCCGCGGAGAGGCAATAGCGGCCCGGGCGGTCTGCCTGCTTTATAAAAAGCCGGAAAGCTCAAAGCAAAAGGGGGGGCGTTGATATGAATATAAAGCTTTCTCCGTCTGTTCTCGCAGCGGATTTCTCCCGCCTCGGAGAGGCTGCCGCGGAGGTTTACAAAGCCGGGGCGGAATATCTTCATCTTGATGTTATGGACGGCGATTTCGTTCCTAATATCAGCTTCGGAGCTCCCGTTATAAAAGCTATCCGCAGCTCGTCGGAGGCTGTTTTCGATGTTCATCTCATGATTAGGGACCCGATAAGATATGTCGACGATTTCATTGACGCCGGCGCCGATATCATCACCGTTCATTACGAGAGCTGCTTTGACCCGCTCTTTGTTGTAAAATATATCAAGAAGAAAGGCGTAAAAGCCGGAATAACAATAAAACCCGACACCAAGCCGGATGTGCTTTCGGAATTTACCGATTTTGCCGACCAGATACTTATTATGACGGTTGAGCCGGGATTCGGCGGACAGTCGTTCATTCCGTCGACATTGGACAATATCCGCGCGGCAAGAAAGCTTATTGAGGCTTCCGGGCGAAATATCGACCTTGAAGTAGACGGCGGAATAACGCTTGCAAATTTAAAAACCGTTACCGACGCCGGAGCGAATGTCATTGTCGCCGGTTCGGCGGTTTTCAAAGCGCCCGATATTGCCGAGGCGGTAAAAGCCTTCAAAGGAATTTAGGAAACAAAAACAGTTCAACCTGTCCGGTGCTCGGACAGGTTGAATTTTATTGGGATTAAATGTCTGATAATTAATTTGTTACAAACAGGGATGCTTTTCGCAGATGGAAAGCATCCCTTTTGGGTTATTTGTGAAATATACAGCCAACGGATTCTGATTTAATCGAAAATATCGATCCAATCTTCGGAAGGTCTGGTTCCAATGTAGATATGGCTGTTGGTTGCTTCGATTACCTCGTAATAATACCACTCGCCGGGGAGGTTATCCGGGAAGGTTTTGAAGTTGAGCAGTTCGCTTTCTTCGTTTACGCCGCGGTTTAGAACACGGTTGATAATCGTCATGGCTTCCGCGCGGGTGATGGACTGATTCGGCTTGAAGGTGTTGTCTGTATAGCCGGAAATCCAGCCTGCCGCAATCGCCGTGGCAATATAGTCATAAGCCCAGTGATCTTTGGGTATGTCGGTAAAGCTGCATTCAGCCTCTTTGACTCCGACAAAGCGAACCAGCATGGTAACAAACTCCGCTCTGGAGATATTGCGCTCTCCTCCGAAGCTGCCGTCGTCATAACCGGTGATATATCCGCCGTTAGCCATAGTGGATACCGCTTCGTTGAACCAGGCATCGGCCGGAACATCATTGAAGGTGTTTGCTGTGGTATTGATCTCGGCGCGCTTTTTATCCGTAAGCAGACGATAGAGCATTGTCGCCGTCTCGGCGCGGGTTACTATATTGTTGGGTTTAACGGTTCCGTCCGAATAACCGCGGACATATGCTATGTGGTCTATACTGTTGAGGTCTCCGGGAATATATATATCGGATCTTTCAACCCAACCGGCATATACTGTCTTATTGCCGTTAATAGTGACTTCGGTAATCTTTATTGTAAGTTCTTTGTCGGCATACCAGCCGTTGAATGCGTATCCTGCGCGGATAGGGGTCTTATCCAGGCTGACAACTTTTCCGTAATCGTAGAACTCTGTTTCATAGTAAGTTCCGCCGTTGGATACATATGTCAGCTGATAATAAGAGGATTCAGGTTCATCAGCGGGTTCCGGCTTAGGCTCGGGCTTGGGTTCGGGCTTAGGTTCCGGCTCACGGGCTTCCGGGAGAGTTATCGAGTCTACCTTGATGAGTACAGTCACAACATCGACGCTGCCGTCGGGATAGGTTATCGTAATCTCGCCTGTATATATGCCGGGATAATTTGTGTCAATCGGGTTTTTGGAGGTATCGGTTACCCTGGTTCCGGCAGGCAGTTTGTCTAAGTTGAGTACATTGTCAGTAAGATTGACGGTGCCGCCTTGCTGGACAAATTCTTCCTCAACAATCGGTTCGTAGAGCTGATCCTGAGTCGGGGGATTAATCTGCGGCGCCGTTACAATAACGGTCACGGTCTTGACATCTTTTGAACCGTCCGGATAAATTATGGTAATCTGACCGTAGTAGACACCGGGTTTACTTGTATTAATCGGAACAGGAGTTGTATCGGTTACCGTTGTATTCGGAGGAAGGTCGCCCAAATTTATGACATTATCAGTCAAGTCGATTGTCCCGCCGATCATAATATTTTCGGGAACAACTATCGGTTCGATGCTTTCACTCTGAGATTTTGATACCGTGACGGTTACGGATATTATATCAATCGTTCCGTCGGGATAAGTTATCGTTATCTCGCCGGTATAGGTGCCGGAGACGGTGGTATCGATTATCGGGAAGGTGGTATCCGTTACCTTGGTATTGAGAGGAAGATCGTCTAAGTTTATAACATTATCGGTTAAATCTATCGTACCGCCAAACGGAACGGTCTCGGGAACAACCTGAGGCTCGTATTTTTCATTATGAGGCTGATCTTGTACCGTTACGGTAGTGGGTATTATATCGACGGTGCCGTCGGGATAATTTACATAGACATTTACATTATGGGTTCCGGCAGAGGTGGTATCGACTACCGGGTTTGTTACCGTTGTTCCTTCGGGAAGATCGCCCCAGTTGGTGATATTGTCGTTGAAGTCTATTGTCCCGCCGAACGGAACGGTTTCGGGAATTACCACCGGCTCGTATTCATCATTATGAGGCTGTTTGCCTACGGTGACGGTCACCGGGATTTTGTCTATGGATCCGTCGGTATATTTAATAATTATCTGACCTATATGAGTGCCGGGGATGGTGGAGTCGATCTCCGGTTCGGAAGTTACATTATCGATGTAGGCCTCTAGTTCATCATAGTTAGCAATATTGCTTTCATCAAGAACAACCGGCTCGCCGTATCCGACATTCTCGGGTATCGAGACCGGATCGTAAATATCATTCAGTTTCTGGGGTAAAATAGTGACATTCACATTAATTGTATCGGTACTGCCGTCAGAATAAGTTACTGTTATGATACCTGTATAATTACCGGGGGTATCGTGATCAATATCCGATGCGTTTGTATCGGTTATCTCGGTATCTGCAGGAAGGTGATCCCAGTTTGTGATATTATCCATAAGATCAACGGGACAGCCGCATTCGACAATTTCGTCACGAGCTTCCGGTTGATAAAGCTCATTCAGCATCGGCGCGTCGCCGACCGAAACGGGTATATCAATTACTTCGGTGGATCCGTCTGAATACTTTATGGTAATCTGACCGGAGTGGAGACCGGGCTCGCTCGTGTCAATCTCCGGGAAAGTGGTATCTTCTACGATAATATCTTGAGGAAGTTCGTCTACGTTTGTGATATTGTTTAACAGATTTATTGTCCCGTTATGCTGAACGTTCTCCGGCTCAACGATAGGATTATAGTAATAGCTCATCGGATTTTCTACGATGATAGTCACCGGAACCGTATCGGATGTGTTGTCGGGATAAGTTACGGTTATTTGAGCTTCATAGGTGCCGGGAACCGTTGTGTCGATAGACGGGATGTTATTGCTATAGCTTACCGTATTGGGTTGGGGTAATATGTTATAGTTGGTGATGTTGTCGCTTAGGTCAATAGCTTCGCCATACGGTACGATTTCAGCCTTTACGGCAGGTTCGTATCTCTCATTATGCGGCTGTTTCGCCACGTTAATGTTTACATTGACAACATCTTTTGTGCCGTCGGGATAAGTTACCGTAATCTGACCTACGTAAGTAGCGCCGTCGGGATTGCTGCTTGTATCGATTGCGGGTTTGGTGGTGTCTTTTACTATAGTGTTGGGAGGAAGTTCGAGTATATTGTAAACATTATCGGTAAGGTCTATGACGCCGCCGAAAGCAACGTTTTCATCCGAAACGGTAGGTTGATATTCTTCGTTATGAGGCTGAGGTTTTACCGTGACGGATATCTGAAATACATCGGTGGTATCATCCGGATATTTTACCGTAATCTGGCCGGTATAGGTGCCGGATTCGCTTGTATTGATAGGGGTTTCGGTGGTGTCGGTGACTTCGGTACCGTCGGGAAGCTCGGTCAGGTTGATGACGTTATCGGTCAGAATCAATTCGCTGCCGTATTCGACGGTTTCTTCCGAAATGACCTTCGGATTGTATATCTGATTATGAGGCTGCGGTTTAATCGTGATTTTTACCTGTTTTACATCTTGCGAACCGTCGGAATAAGTTACGGTTACCTGACCGTAATAAGTGCCGGGTTCGGTGGTGTCAAAAGTTTTGCCGGTCGTGTCGGTTACCGTTACATCATGTGCAGGCAGCGTTGTGAAAGAAACGTTGTTCGTTATATCATATGATGCGGCGCCGTATTCAACGATTTCTTCGGAAACAACAGGGTCGTATATTTGATTCAGAGGCTGAGGTTTTACCGTGACGTTTATATTTATTACATCCTTGCTTCCGTCGGGGTAAACAACGGTAATCTGAGCGGGGTGTTGGCCGGAGGATGTGGTATCAATCGGGGTTTGTGTAGTGTCGTATACTTCCGTGCCTTCGGGAAGGTCGGCAAGATTGGTGACATTGTCTTTCAGATTTATGGTGCCGCCGTATTCGACGATTTCATTTACGACTTCAGGGGTATATTGCTGATTCAGAGGCTGAGGTTTTACAATTACATTAACTTTAACATCATCGTATGTATCATCTCCGGTATAAGTTACTCTGATCCAACCTTCTTGAGTACCGGAAACGGAAGTGTCTATCCCCTGCGGGTTATATTCGAAGGTGACTTCAGTTATAGTATATCCATTCTGAGGGAATGTGCTTTTGTTGATTACGTTGTCAGTTAAATCATATGATGCGGCGCCGTATTCAACGATTTCATCTTTGACCTGCGGCTGGTAAATCTGATTCAGAGGCTGCGCTCCTACCGTGACGGGGATACTGACTTCTTCAGATGTGCCGTCGGTATAAGACACCAAAACGGTGCCGGTATATGTTCCTTCTACACCGGTTGTGATTGTTCCGGCAGGGGTAATATCAGTTACAATCGCATCTAACGGGATTGAAGCCGGGTCGATATTATCGGACAAATCATATGTACCCTCAAACGGAATCTGCTCAGGAATGGCAACCGGGTTGTATTTTTCATTGTGCGGCTGCGGTAACACCGTTATTTTTACGGTTTTGACATCGGCAGTGCCGTCGGGGTATGTTACGGTAATCTGACCCTGATAGTCGCCGGAAACGGTTGTTTCGATAATGAAGGGGGTTGTATCGGTTACTTCGGTGCCTGAAGGAAGTTCGCCTAAGTTGGTTACATTATCTTTCAGGTTTATAACACCGCCGTAAGGAACCGTTTCATCTTCAACAATGGGCTCGTATTCATCATTCTGCGGCTGCGGCTTTACAATGATGGTTACTGTTTTAACATCAGTTGAGTTGTCCGGATATGTTATGGTAATCTCACCGTAATATGTACCCGGAACGGTGGTGCTAAAGGTGGTGCCGGTCGTGTCGGTAACCGTGGTGCCGGGAGGGAGATAATCGATGTTGCTGACATTGTCGGTAAGATCATATGTCATGCCGTATTCAACAATTTCATCGGCAACTTCCGGATCATAGATCAGATTCGCCGGTTTCGGTCCTACAATAACAGGGACAACAACAACATCAACAGAACCGTCCGGGTATGTTACGGTAATTTTACCGGTGGTCGGACCGGGGATGGTGGTATCGATTGCCGGGGAGGTTATATCGGCTACCGTAATGTTCGAAGGCAGCTGGTTTTTGTTTGTGATATTGTCGAGAAGATCAACGACGCCGCCGTATGGAACATTTTCATCTTTGACGGTCGGATTGTAAGTATCGCTCATTGAACGAACGGTAATCACCCTGTCAACTGTCGTAACATTTCCGGCGTAGTCGGTTACGCTGTAAGTAAGAGTGTATACGCCGCCCAGATGTGTATTTACCGTTCCGGATACGCTGATATCGGTGATTTCTCCGTCTTCGTCGTCGGTGGCGGTGATACCCGCCAGGTAATCGAAGGTGTCGCCTACCGAAATGGTAACCGGGGTTACTCCGTGAATCTCCGGCGCGTCGTCTATGTAATAGAAGGTAAATATATTTGTTTCATCGTTCGGCGCTATATAGACCGCCGTGCTTTGCGACGGATCAAATACGTATATATCCGATGTCGGGATCGGGAGTGTAACGAAATCGTGCGGTCCCGACGGAAGGTTGCCTATTCTCCGCGGTATTGTGGGAACAGGGATATTTGTATGTGTACCATCGGCGCGCTGGAGATAGTAGTTGATTATATATCTCCAAACCATCGGGAAAGAAATTGTCTGCTTTCTTCTTACCGTGCCGGTTGAACCGGAAAGCGCGAAGTAGGCTTCTTCTCCGCCGAAAAGATCAATTACATCGTAATAGCTGTAGTTCTTGCTTCCGACAGCGGTAGGGGTTCCGGTAAAAGTTGAAGCGCCCCGAAAATATTCGTATTTCAGAGTATAGGTGTTATCCGTCTTGTCGAGCGGTGTATCAGCTCCGCCGGTAAGGAGCCAGGAAATCCGAACGGTATTTATCGAACCGTTCCAGATCGGTTCTGACAGAGGGCTGATCGCCTCATGCGGAATATTGACATTCATCATCGATATTCCCTGAGGGTCGGTGATCGCGATATGAGGCGTCAGGTCAGGATATGACAAAACATCGTCATATGTTCTTTTCCAACCGACACTTCCTATATACGCCTTAGAGTAGTTAACATTGTCAAACTCTATGGCTACCGCGTTTTTGATTCCCATATTTTTGGGAGAGGCATATATACCCAACGCACCGTAATCTCCGTCCTTTTCGGGAATGAAATTAGGATCGTTGTGGAGAACAAATGCAAAACCGCCGTCCATACCTTCATTGGATATGGCGTTTGAAGGCGCGTAATAATTGAATGCCCAAAGCATATCATTTTCGATAAGGTTATACTTTTCACTCGAACGGGCATAGCCACTGGCGGCAAGTTTGTCGGTAAGGATTAATTCGTTTTCTCCCGCCATCGAGGCATTTTGATAAATATACTCCGGAGACGGGACATACATAGTATCGCTGACATTCTTGCCGACAACCGATGAAGGTATAAAAGTAGTCGGTCTCGGTTCCGCCGCATATACGGCGATCGGAGTAAATAAAGAGACCAGGAGTAAAAGAGCCAAACAAAACGAAATGGATCTGCGTTTTTTCATTGCTTTTGTCCTCATACATTAGGGTAAGAGATAGTGAAACGGATTTATCTGATTAATTGAACTCCTTTTTCTTGTTTGCGAAGATTACGATCAACACCCCGGCGGACAAAATGATCAAACCTGCCCGCAAGAGCAGTTTGTTATTGTTGCCGGTTTGCGGAGCGTGCACTTCGGTCGAATTCGAAGGGGGCATCGGTGGCGGAGTAAGTTCTGTTTCTATAAGTTTAATCGTTTCCGAGGTTTCTGTTGTTGCCAGCGGCTCGGTAGTTTCCGGAGATTCAGTTATTACCGGCGGTTCGGTCGTTTCCGGGAGTTCGGTTATCTCTGGAGGTGATGTCGTTTCGGGGGGTGATGTCGTTTCCGGAGGCGATGTTGTCTCCGGAGGTTCCGTCATTTCCGGAGTTGTTGTCTCCGGAGGCGGGGGCGGGTTATGATAATTGGTTACCACAAATCTATGTTCCGCATTGCCGGATATCGCGGAATCGTAATAATCCACCGAATCTTCCTTAACGGTATAGACTATTTTGACGCCGTCTTTATATTCGTGCAGGTCAGTGAAAATTCCTGACCAATTATTGTCCTGATTTAGTATGAGCCTTGCGCCTGTTTCGAAATTATCCGCTAAAAGTCTTACTATGATGCTGCTCGGTCTTAAACCCGACCGGTTATTTGAATCAACCCAGACTTTTGTTACCGGTATGTCTATCCTGCTCGGTGTGTAGATGTTTGTAACATCGTAGCCGGATATTACGGTTTTGTAATCGAAAACGGGATCCTCTGAAATGGTATATTTAATTTCAACGCCATTTTCGGTTGCGGGCAAATCGGTAAATGACCATTTCCATCCGTCGGCTTCGGTAACTGTTTTGGAGTAGATTTCAATATCATTTTTCAGAAGGCGAATAGTTATGCTTGTCGGTCTTATGCCGTCACGGTTATTGTTGTCCGCCCAAGTCTTCTTACCTTCGACATCAACCGTGTCAGGTTCGAGAGAGTTTTTGATTTCATAACCTGCTGTCATATCTCCCGATATAACGGCTGCATATCCGGAAATTTTTCTTTCTCTGACGCTGTATTCGTATTCGTTTCCTTGTCCGTCATACTTCGACAAATTAGTAAAAGTAAACGTCCATTCGCCGGAAGCATCGGGAGTTGCGGTTTCACAGCCTATGTATATCGGCTCATCCGCGCCGCCGCTTGTTTTACGCCAGAGTTCAACTATAATTGATTCGGGACGGATTCCATTCAAGTCATTATCATCATCCCATATCTTTTTGACTTGAAGCTCAACCGTCGGATCAACTTTTCCGATTGTTACATTGCCGTTGGTGCCGATACCGCCTCCGCGGGTTGCGGAATAGTTTCCGGTAATAAATACCTTTGCCAGGTTTTGCGTATTTGCATTGCCGGTTTCGTCGGTATGGAGTTCGAGAGCAACTCCTTCTCCCATTAATGTGCCGACGAGTTTGTTCAGCGGAACTTCGGCGCCGCTTTCATCTTTCCAGTGGTAGGGCGCTCCGCCGAGCATTGTGTTTGAGATGAAATAGTTGGGATTGCCGCCGTGCGCGCCAAAACCGATTGTCGCGCTATAAAGATAGATATCCTTTGCGGAAGAAGCGCTATTCTGGTATATAGCTCCGCCGTCCGTCAGGTAGATTTTCGTGTTGCTTATCGGGCATCCTGCGTAACCGCCGCCGGCTATCTCGGCTTCGTTATCGGTTACTACAACGTTTTCAAGGAAAAGTTCGCCATTCTTGTAACCTTCAGCATCATAGCCGTTTACATAAATACCGCCACCACCAAACATATAATTTGTGGTGCCGCAACCTAGCATTTTGTTGTTTGTTATATATCCTGCGGTTATGGTTGCTTTGGAAACTCTGTTGCCATAGGCAGCTTGTATGAAGATACCGCCGCCGGTCGCGCCGGAGCTGTTGCCGTCAACAGTTCCGCCGGTCATAATAAGGTAGTTGTTGCCGGAACTTGCCTCTATGGTTCCAATGCTGATACCGCCGCCTACTTCTTCGGCGCTGTTATTCTGAATAAGTCCACCGCTGAGATTAAATGTTCCGCCGTCATAGACGCAAACGCCTCCGCCGGCAGCGGCGTCGTTCAAGGGCGTAGGTCCGTTAATAACTTGATTGTTTTGAATGATGCCGCCGGACATGTTGAGCTTTGCGTTATCTTTAACAAAAAAACCGCCGCCCCACATGGCTGTATTGTTCTGTATAATGCCGCCGGTCATATTCACGGTGCACCTGTTGCCATTACAATAAACAGCCCCGCCGCCCTTTCTTATGCTGGCTGTTCTTGAAGCAATATGGTTGTTTTGCAGTACCGCGCCGTCTTCGATATTTAGCGTACCCTGGCAATTAATCAGGGCGCTGTCGGCGCCGGATGCAAACTCGGAATTTCCGTCAACGGTGATATTTTTAAGAGTGGCTTCGGTGCCGGATGCTACCCGGAGCAGATATCCTTTAGTCAAAGCTTCGCGTTTTAAAACGGCGTTTGTGCCTTCGAGAGAGACTTCTCCTGTAATCGTGACGGTACCTGTTACAAAAATAGTGGTAACATTTGGGTGCGCTGCCGCCAGTTCTTTTGCTTTGGCAAAAGTTTTGACTGCGGTCTCTTTCGTGCTGCCGTCATTAGCGTCATCGCCGCCGATACCGTTAAGAAAAATTGCGGTTGAATTTAAATCAAGCCCCATCAGCATCGGGAGATTTTCATTCTCAGCGGTCACAGATTCAAAAACAGTACTGAGCGCTCTCGTTTCTGCAGTTTCGCCGACAAAAAAGAGGGTCAGCTTATGTGTTCCTACAGACAGACCGCTTGTATATTGCGGGAGCAGAGTTATAACCGTGCTGCCTTCCTTTACGGTATAGTCGGTATCCAAAATCAACTCAAAGATGTCGTCTATCACCGCGTGAGAGAATTCGGCAAACGGAAGATCCGCCTTGAATTCCGCCGGCTCACCCGATACAACGACAAGGGAAATTTCAAGCCATAAGTCGGCGTCGTTAAGTTCCGCTTCATCCGATACGTTATCGTCCGTAATTTGCTCAGACGAAGTATCGGTAGTTTCAGCGTCTGTTGTTTCGGAGTTTTGTGTTTGTTCCCCCGTCTGCGATTCTGTGTTCCCTGTGTTATCCGATTCCGCAGTTGAGGGGGCGTTATCGTCGTCTGACAAATCTTGTTCAAGTTCATTCGATGCAGGAGGAACGGCTCCCTCTGCCACAGCCGGCATATAAACCTGCATCGCTATTGATATCAGCAAAATGAGTACCAAAAATACTCGCGACATGTTTATTCTCTTATTCATTTTCATTATTAAAAACCTTCCTAAATTTTAATCTTCTAATAAAATAAAACCCAAAAATTATCACAATGATAAATTGATTGTAACATTAAAAAAGCGACTGAGCTTCAAAATACAGAGTTTGTAAAAATTCTGCATATGAAGGAACACAAATCAACCATTTTTGTATTCCTTATAGTAAAAGCTCAGTCGCCGCAATTTGATATCACCGGTTAAAACTTCATTTGCAACCGGAAGTATTAACCGGCGTTTGCTAAAAGTACTGCTTTATTGCGCCGGGGTAACTGAGATGATGTGCGGGTTGACGCCCTCATACCAATAGAGGAAGCCTTCCATGTCGATTTTGTCGCCGATATTGAGATTCTTTACTGCGGAATATACGGCGGTGGTGTTATCGCAAAGATAGGATTCAACGGTGAACAAATAAGGGTTGCCGTTAACGGAGGCGTTGAAGTAAAGGTCGTCGCCGTCGGAGCCGGAGCCGTCCCAGTTGTAAAGGAAGGCGACGTCGTTGCCGTCGGCGTCTTTTATCGATTCAACGGTCATTCCCTTAAAGGAAACAAACTTGTTCTGATGGTTAATAAGGTCATCTGTGCCCAATATCTCGGTAATATCGAAAGCGGGGGCGATATAATTGCCTTCAAGGATTTCGAATGTAGCGTCGATTATTTCAATTTCGCCTGCCCATTCGGCTTTAAAGCCGGTTACCTTGATCTTTGTGCCTTGGGTAAGTTTTGCGTAATCGTCCTGAGAGCATGCCATGTTATAAAGGAAATAAGCTCCGTCTTTATCCTGAGAATAAACGGTGGCTTTATCTTCCCACCAGGACTGCTTCGCTTGGACGTAGGTCTCCACGACCACCTCGGAATCGAGAGGCGCGGCGATATACTCGGCGTATGTCATGACGCCTTCGCCTTTGACATCCGGTGTCTCGGCGGCATCTTTGCCGCATGCGGAAAAGGCGAACAACATGACAAGCGCCATAAGAACAGCGATTAATTTTTTCATGATAAACTCCTTTTTATTGGAAAATGTAACACTAAAACCATCTTATTATACCATAATAGTGGGCGAAAGTCAAGACAAGCCGGGCTAATTTTACGCATATTTTGCATTTTCAGCGTTTTTTAAACGCTTCTTTTGCCAAATAAACCAGTATCCCGACCCATGCGGCGGCAAGACAAATGAGCAGCGCTTTTGACGCTGCGGGAAGTCCTTCGGTGAATTCCCTGCCCGTCGCATAATCCTCGTTTAAGCTGTCGAGTCTGTAAAGCGATGTGACCGACGAATAAAGATTTTCTATATATTCGTCATCAACAGTCTCGCCGCGCCGCACCGATTTTGCGGTATTTTCAATCAACTGCCCGGCGGCGTTCCGCAGCGAAGCCGAGCCGTTGAACACCGGGGTCACGAAGGTGTTGTCAATATTGGCGAGCAGCAGTTTTACCGCGTCGATTTTAACCTTGTAATACTCGTTTGTATCCTCCCCCGCCCTTGATAGATAATCTATATATTCCTCCGAATCCTGCGCCTTTTCGGTGACAGGGACATAACCTTCGGTTTTGGAATATGCGATCTGGACTTCGTTTGACAGCAGGTATTGCACAAAAAGCCAGGACGCCAACACCCGCTGCGGATCGGCTTTATTGAAAACGCAGACGGAGGGCCCCTGCGAGATCATCCTGGGATTGTCGGCGTCAAGCTGAGGTATCGGCATTACAGCGGTTTCAAACTTGACGAATTTGTCTTCGGCGATATCCGAGAGCGGAGCTTCGGATCCCATCCATGTCGAACCGGCGGTCGAATCGATGGCAAACACGCACTGCCCCGCGTTCAGGAAGTTTGCGGGATAGCTTGAGATTTTGAAAGTCGAGAATGCGCCGGTTTTGACGTGTTCGGATACGGTCAGCAGGATATCTTTTGTAGTGTCGTTAAACAGGGATATATTGCCGTTTTCGTCGGAATACCCGCCGCCGCTCTGGCAAAGGAGCTGAATCATCATATTGTCGGTCGATTTATAGATAAACGGAATCATGACTTTTTGACCGTTCAGCAGGTAATTGCCGTCGGCGTCCTGTTTTGCCGCCGCTTCGGAGACTTCCCAGACAAAATCCCAGCTGAGCGTTTCGGGCAGCTCGTAACCTAAGTTTTCGACAAAGGTTTTATTGATATAGCAAGCTTCGGTCGAACGCATAAAAGGAAGGGCGTAAAGTATTCCCTCTATCTTACATTCGGAGAGAAACTGAGGGATGATTTCGTCTTTAGAAGGCGAATCGAATTTGATTTCCGAACCGCCGAGACCGTATTTCGGGTCGCTTGCAAGCTTATCCAACGGCACTACGGTGTTTTCGCCGGTCAGATATGTCGCGATATGATCGGGATAGGTTATGCAGACATCCGGAGTAGTGTTCGTGGCTATGTTGGTGATTACGTCGTTGTATATCTTGCCGTAGTCGGTGTAGAGCCGCATATTTACTTTGATGTTCGGGTAAATTGCTTCAAAGTCGGAAAGCGCTTTTTCGTATATCCTCGTCTGGTTTATATTCGTGTCGTTTTTTGCCCAGAAGGTGATTTCATGCTGTCTTGATGTATCAAAGCTTTCGGGAATTGCAAATTCCGGCAGACCGCGTGAGCCGTGGCAGGAGAAAAGAGAAGCCGCTGTCAGCGCGGCGCAGACAAGCGCGGCGAAATTATGCTTCGGTTTCATCCTTTTAAGCCTCCTCTTGATACGCCGGACATAATCTTTTTGCGGTTCAGGAGGAAAAGCACTATCAGGGGAACTGAAATTACGACTACCGCCGCCATCATCGCCGGGATGTTTTCTCGGCCGAAGCCGTTTTCGCGGATTTCCTGTATGCCGTTTGAGACGAGGAAATATGCGGGGTCGTCTGTTATCAGCCGCGGCCATACATAGGAGTTCCAGCACTCAATTACTTTCAATATGGTGACGGTCACAAGCGTCGGCTGACAGATCGGCAGCACTACTCTGTAAAGATATCGAAAATCGGATGTGCCGTCGACTTTCGCGGCTTTATACAGCTCGTCGGGAATCTGGCTGAAATTTTCTTTAAGAAGATAGATATAGAATACCGAGACAACCGAAGGGAGGATGAGACCGGTAAAGGTATTGCGCAGTCCTAAATCAGTTATCGTTACGAAATTGGTGATAATAACAAGCTCGGCGGGAATCATCATCAGCGCCAGAAAGAAGGTAAAGACCGCGTTCTTGCCGGGGAAATCGAGTCTTGCAAAGGCAAAGGCGGCGAGGATAATGACGGCAAGCATCAGCGCCGTCGTGCAGACGGTGAAAATCACGGTATTAAACACATACTTCGCAAGCGGGACAGCCGTGAAGGCGTCGATATAGTTCTGCAGAGTCGGGTTTGTTGCGTAAAACTTCGGAATATATTCCGAGTTGTAGCTCGAATAGCTTTTGAACGAGGTGAGTACCATCCAGTAAAAGGGGAACAGCACCACAAGCGCCCAGAAAACGAGCACCGAATATATAGCGCCGTCACGAAGACGATTTTTCAGACGGACGTTTTTCTCGATTTTTTCGTAATCATAGTTTTTAGACATGGCGCACCTCAGTCGTAAAACACATGCTTGGAGCTGACAAGAAGATTGATGACGGTAATTGTCAGCACAATCGCAAACAGTATCAGCGCCGCGGCGGAGGCGTAAGACGGATATCCTCCGCTGTCGCCGTAAAGCATATCGTAAACATAGCCGACGATGGTGTTCATACCGGCGGCGTTGAGATTGACGCCGAAAAGCGCGACCTGATCGCTGTACGCTTTAAAAGCGCCGATGAAGCCGGTTATCACGAGATAAAAGATCGTCGGGGATATCATCGGCAGCGTTATTTTATAAAAGATACGGAAGCGGCCGGTTCCGTCGACCTGCGCGGCTTTGTAGTAATCCTGTTTTACCGACGCCAGAGCCGATGTCAGTATCAGAATTTTGAAAGGCAGCACAATCCAGATTGTATAGACGCAGTTGACAAGCATTTTCGCCCAGTAAGGGCCGTTGATGAAATCTATGGCGGTGCCGCCTAAGGCTTTAACAAGAACATTGACAAGACCGTCGGAATAGGGAGTTTTGTTGAACAGTATCATGAAGACAAGCCCTACCGCAAGAGTGTTGGTGACGTAGGGCAGGAAATATATAGTCTGAAACAGCTCGCGCAGCTTTTTTATTGAGCTGAGCAGCACCGATATAAACAGAGCGAGCCCGGTCGATACCGGGACGGTGATTATAACGAGGATAAAGGTGTTTTTCAGCGCCGACAGGAAATACCGGTCGCGGAGCACATAGCCGAAATTATAAAAGCCGTAGCCGAAAAAGGTCTGCGACGCCGAGTTATAGCCTTCTTCGAACGAATAGATAATTACATCTATCAGCGGATATACCAGAAATGCTCCGATAAAAAGCGCCGCCGGCAGAAGATACAGCCAGCCTTTTATATTTTTCTTTTCCATAGCCGCACCTCATATGCTGAAGTAAATCCGTTTTTCGTCGTCCCGGTTGAAAAGATGAGTTTTTGCCGGTTTCAGCGAAAATCGGACTTCGGGTTTTGAAATATCCGCTGCATTTTCTGCGCTGATTATCGAGCGGATGACTTCTCCTTCGAAAGCCGGATGAGTCGACACAACGCTTATATCCCTTCCCATGACTTCGACTCTCGAAAGGCTGCATTTGAGCGGACCTGCGTCGTCGGGCAGAAAGCCTTCGGGGCGGACGGCCGCGTATATCGGCATATCCTTGACGCCGGGAGTTTCGAGTACTGCTTCCCCTCCGATATGAAGTTTTCCCGAGATGATTTCGCCGTCGAAGACATTTATCGGAGGAGTTCCTAAGAATTTAGCGACAAAGAGATTCACCGGATCGTCGTAAACTTCCTGCGGGCGGCCTATTTGATTGACAACTCCGTTCTTCATGACTATGATAAGGTCGGAGATGCTCATCGCCTCTTCCTGGTCGTGGGTGACAAAGACGGTGGTTATGCCGGTGGTTCGCTGGATTCGGCGAATCTCCTCACGCGTTTGAAGGCGGAGGCGGGCGTCCAGGTTTGAAAGCGGCTCGTCGAGAAGCAGTACCCGGGGCGTCTTGACGAGCGCACGGGCAATGGCAACACGCTGCTGCTGTCCTCCCGATAACTCGGAGGGACGGCGATCCATAAGTTCGTCTATCTGCACAAGTTTTGCCGCGTTATACGCCTTTGCTTTCATCTGTTCCCTTGTCAATTTGTCTTTGCCTTTGAGATTTTCAAGCGGGAAGACTATGTTTTCGAGAACGGTCATATGTGGGTAGAGGGCGTAATTCTGGAATACCAGCCCGACGCCGCGGTTTTCCGGGGGCAGGTCGGTGACGTCGTCATCACCGAAGAATATCCTGCCGGATGTAGGCTTTTCAAGGCCGCTTATCAGGTTCAGCGTAGTGCTCTTACCGCAGCCGGACGGACCTAACAACCCGACAAGCTTGCCGTCCGGGATTTCAAAGGTGAAATCGCTTACCGCAACGACGTCTTTTTTGATTCTGCGGTTTCGGTTGGGGTATATTTTTGTGAGGTTTTGAAGTACTACTTTCATATTGTTGATACCATATTTCAAACTCGAATATTCCGTTTCAGACGGAAAACACCGCTTATATTCTAACAGAAAAGCCGAGGTGTGTCAATGTTAAACATCGACAAAAAGACACATAGATGGATAACTCTTTTGAAACAAAATTTTACCGCGCATGGAAACGAGTTCCATACGCGGTTAGCGGTAATATTGGTATTATTCAAACTGATAGACATTCATCTGACCCGGGGCGCACCAGTCGCCCGAGGTGATTATGCCGTCATTTTCGCTGTAAAAAGCGTCGCCGTCATAATGTTTGGTATTGACAAAACCGTTCCAAGCGAGGCGATTTACGGTTTTAATTTCTTTGCCGTAAATAATCTTGAAAGCGCCGCTTTCAAAGGGGGTATTATTTACAACGGCGATATAATTTTTGCCGTCAAGCTCAAAGTGGGAGATAATGCCCGGATTACCGTAAGGACTTTCTACCGCAGTTACGCCGGGAATTTCGCCGCTTTTGAACTCTTTGTATCCGCCGTAGGTCTTGCCGGTCATCCATGTGCCTTTAAGAGAGGCGTCGCGGAAGAAATCGCCGAAGCGGTGCAGGAAATGGCGGTTTACGCGGGAGAGAGATTCAAATGTTCTTGTCCTCTCGCCGAATTCGTCGATAGGCGATACGCGATAGTTTGACATCGGCGCGCGCATATAGATGAAGAACCAGAGGATTCCCTTGCATCCGCAGGCTGCGGCCGCGCTGAGCTGCCAGCGCAGGTCATCTTCGTCAGGTTCGCGGTAGCGGTAATGGCCGACAGAAAGCAGCGTCGTCCAAAGCGGGAGATTTGCGGCTTTCGCGGCGTCGGAATAATACTTCAGGTTGAGGAAAAAACGGTCTGTGCCTTCTTCCTCCGGATTCATCTGGGTATAGCAGTCATAGCAGAGCATTTTAAATTTGCCGTTATTCGCCATATGAGCCGCCCACTCCGAGAAGGTATCGAAATGGAGTATCGACTGCTCGATTCCGCGCCAGTAAGGCAGGAAGTTGATGAACGGGGTGAGCTCCGGGGCGATTTCGAGCTGTATTTTATTCGCCGTTATGCAGGACTTAAAGTCGATTTCTCTCGACGGTTCGTCGCCGATATGAAAACCGATAGTTGCCGGATGACGCCCGAAATCCTCGTAAGCATCGGTAAAGCGGTTCCGGTATTCGTCCGGATTTTCCGAAGCACCGTACCACCTGGCTCGGGAATCGCAGATGATAGCTTTAAGTCCGTTTTCTTCGCAGGCGTCAAGTATATCTATCATATCCTGCTTTTTTGAATGAGCCGGATTGTATTCCGGACTCATCGCAAAGCTCATTCCGAGATCTTTCCAGTCAATGACGTCCTTATTCTTAAGATCGCCTGTTCCGGTATAGTTCCAGAAACCTATCGGATATTTTTCCACAGAGAGCTCACTCCTTCAGTTATGAACGTTGTTATATGCCGATTTATCAGCCTACGCCCGGTTCTTCAACGGGAATAAGATAGATCGTATAGTTTTTGTTATGACCGGGATATGCGTATTCTTTTGTTCCGGCCTTATCCATGAATACCGAGTAATAGCCATAAAAGGCTTCATACGGCAGATATTCCCAGGGTTTCGGAACCTTGACAATGTGGCGGGTGAATTCAAGCTTGCCGTCGTCGTTATATTCGCCGATCTGCACAGTCACTATGCGGAGTTTCTTTCCCCATTCTGCAAATGGAGCGAAGATCGGGTCTTCGTTGTCTATCTCGTCGTAATAAGTATAGATGGTGCCGGAAATAGAGTCGTAGGTACCCTCGTCATCTTCGTCATCTTCGGCGGGGTCATAGTAATAGCTGTAATAGTATGAGTTTTCTGTGATTTCTAATGTCTCGCGGTCCATTATATAAGTGTCGCTGTTGAATTCGCCGTAACCGTTTTCATAAAATTCGTTATAAGAGCTGAAATGATATTTTTCGGCGGATTCTCCCGAATAATTGACTTCTTCGTCGCAGCGGTCATCTACCAATGAATAATCGAAGAAATCATAGTCATCTTCTTCAAGGAGAGAGGAGTTGACCATAATCTTGCCTTCTTCATCTTCATAGAAGTCGAAGCCATTGTAATGAGCGCTATAGGAGGAGTCATAATAGTCTTCTTCAAGCTCGCCGGTATAAGCGATAAAAGCGCGTTCGCCGTTGTAATTAAGATAAAATGAATCTCTTATCGTGCCGTCGTCATATTCGAGATGGTAGAATATGTTGTCGTATTTTTCGAGCAGATTCGAGACACGGTTCGCTTCGGCGATCTCGTCGATATCATATTCGATGTCATACGAAGGCAATTCCATCCCAGACAAAATATACTTGGGACGGAGAGCGGTGCTCATTCTTGATGTGGAGCGTCTGTTTGCCTTGAACTCAAAAATAAAGTCGTAGCAATAATAACTTCCTTCTTCATCGTTGAACAGCACAAAATAATACGCTTCGACTTCATTGTCATCGGAATAATAGATCTCGAAATCTTCTTCATCGGAGCCGTTGTATTCATCGATATATGACTGTCTGTACGGGAATCTGTATATCTCGGTTCCGTCTTTCTTTTCGATGACGACATCACCGTATTCGATCATGTCGCCGGTCGGAGCGATAAACTTGAAGCCGGGATTGAAGACTTCCTGGGCTGCCGAAACCTGATCTTTTGTCAGATAATCAACGCCTTCGTTTTCATAGATCCACTGCCAGTATGAGGTGATAACATACCAAAGCAGCGTGGGGTCGCTGAGGTCGATTTTTTCATAGTCGGTGTATCCGGCGAGTCCGGAGGAAAGCGCAAAGGCATAAGGAGTGACATACTCGACAAAGTCATCCTCGCTGCCGGCGAAAACGGCTGCGGCGCAGTTGAATAGCATCGCCGCGGCCATTAGAATCGCAAGCAAAATCTTTTTGTTTTTTCTCATTTGTTTTTGTCCTTTCTGTTTTTAAGAGAAGTTTTCACAGCTGATAAAAGTCCCCCTGAATTTGGGTTTATCTCGGTATTTTTGCGCGTAACGAATCTCAGCCTTTTTGTTTCAGTAATACAATCGGGCAGACTCATTTCTGTTTATATTATATCTTATAATAAAATAATTGTCAATCCTTTTGAAAAAATAACTGCTTTATGCCAAAAGCTTCCTTCGTCATTACGTTGTCCGTAAAATGCCGGTACTTGCTTGCAAATCCAATAAAAAGCCGCGGATCATTAAGATCCGCGGGCAACATAATTTTTCCGTATTATCTTATATTCTTCTGACAAATCAATTCAATTCGTGAAGTTGTCGAAATATCCCTGTATCAGCACTACCGGTGTTCCCTTATCGCCGCTGCCGCTGGTAAGGTCGCAAAGAGAGCCGATAAGGTCAGCAAGCTGACGCGGGGTGGTTCCCTGAGTTGCCATGCTGCCTTTCAGCAAGCTGTCTTTTGATTTAATGCTTTCGGAAATCGCTTCTTTAAGCGCTTCGCCCTTAAGATCCTTAAAATCGTTGTCGGCGAGATATTTGAGTTTTATCTCGTTGGGAGTTCCTATAAGCCCCTCGGTAAAAGCGGGGGAAACCACCGGATCTGCCAGCTCCCATATTTTGCCTTTCGGATCTTTGAAAGCGCCGTCGCCGTAAACCATTACCTCGACGTGCTTGCCGGTCGCTTCGGCTATCTTGCGCTGAATTTCCTCGACAATCGGCTGACAGCTGCGCGGGAAAAGCTTTACGCTGTCCTCCGTCGCTTTATTTGAACCTAAAAGACCGTAGTTTTCGTTATATCCGCTGCCGTTTACAGGTTCGGTCAAAATATCGTCAAGACCGAGTACAATCCTTGCTCCGGCTTCCCTGAGAATACGTTTTGTACGGGCGCGGGTATGAACGTCGCAGGTGATGACAACGTCGGTGTAGTCAAGTATCGTTTTCGGACGGTTCGCAAAAATAATCTCGCACTCGGCTCCGCTTTCTTTTATAATGTCTTCGTAATAACCGACGTAATCGACTCCGGTGAATTCATGCGGGACTACGCCGAAAAGTTCGCGGTAACGCTCAAGCGTAAGAACATCGCTGTATGGATTTACCCCGGATTCGTCAATCATGTCAAGGGTTACAAGTTCGTTTCCGACCTCGTCTGAGGGATATGAAAGCATCAGCACAATCTTTTTGGCAGCCTTAGCCATTCCGCGAAGACAGACGGCGAAACGGTTGCGGGAAAGTATCGGGAAAATCACGCCTACTGTATCGCCACCGGTTTTTTTCTTCACATCTATCGCTATATCTTCGACCGAAGCGTAATTGCCTTGAGCGCGGGCTACTATCGACTCAGTCATCGCAATGACGTCGCGATCCCGGAGTTCGAATCCTTCGATTTCCGCAGCCTCAAGTACGGCTTTTGGCACAAGCTCGGCAAGATCGTCTCCTTCGCGGATTATCGGACAGCGTATCCCCCTGGAAACAGTGCCGACTCGGCGCTCCTTTTTATCCATTTTTGTAAAGTCCCTCCTGAAATCGTTCGGGCGCGGTCATATCGCAGCCACACATAAAACAACAACTAATTATAACTTATATTTATTCTGATTTCAAGGTAAAATTCATGTATAATTATTAACATTTTTAATTGATTTCCCGCCCTTATCCGTGTCTTAGTTTTCACCGGCTTCAAGATTTGAGCGGAGAATATTGTAAAACTCGGGAAAATCGCGCTTTATATTCACTATTCCGCCTTCGATTCGGGTAAAGCAATGTTCTGATTCTCCCTCGAAAACTTCTTTGCCGCCGCTTATCATTTTATACGAAATCTTCATCCGAACTCCGGTTGCAAGGATCAATTTTACAATTACCTTTACCCGTTCCGGAAAGACAGCGGGTTTTAAGTATTTGACTGATAACGAAACTACCGGAGATACCACGCCGGCAGCCTCGAAAGTTTCAAGTCCGAATCCGACGTCGGAAAGCCAGGCGCACCGCGCTTCCTCCATCCATCTTATGTAATTTGAATGATGGACAATTCTCATCTGATCTGTTTCATAATATTTAACATCATGAAAGTAAACGAATTCATCAGCCATTTCTTTCCTCTATCTGTATCTGTTATCTGTGCCGATATATTTTTTTGTCGAGCGCAAATACCCTCTGACTGAAGGTACGGGGTTCTATCGACTCAAGAGTTGTCCTATATATCTCGAGGCGGCTGTCGGTCAGATCTATCAAAGACAAAAGTTCCGCTTCCACCGTCATGGGAAGCACCGCCGCGCCGAATTCCAATTTACCATGATGCGAAAGCAGCATATGCTTTACAAGAATCGTTTTTTCGGCGCTTACGCCGAGTTCTGCGGCAGCTTTCTCTATCTCCTCCGCTCCCAGAACCGGATGGCCGATAAGATGTCCTTCCAGAGTATATTCCGATACAAGCCCGAGGTCGGAGATGGAATATTCCGCCTGCTTTGCCAGGTCGTGAAGCAGCGTTCCGCAAAGCAAAAGATCTCTGTCCACGAATGACGAATAGAGTCCCGCGAGAAAATCTGCGATGCGAAGCATATTCAGCGTATGCATTAAAAGACCGCCGGGGAAAGCGTGGTGAACGCTCTTTGCCGCCGGAATGACGCGAAGAGCCGATACCTGTCTTTCGAAAATAAACTCGGCAAGGGAACGATATTCGATATCGTTCATCGAATTTATAAGGGCGCGGATTTCTTCTTCGGAGGCATCTATATCTATCGGGGCGGTTTCCGTCAGGGCGGAGCGATCGTAGTTATCTCCCTCTTCCGTTAAACTGAGCTGAGAGGCGATCATCTGAAGCGATCCCTGATATTCGGAGACTTTGCCGCGAAGTTTAACAACCTTTCCGGAATCGGACGCTGTGAGCGGACCTGCATAGTCCCACATCTTAATATCCATCTGTCCGGTTCTGTCAGCGATGTTTCCCGCAAAATAAGGTTTTCCGGAAGATGAGGTGCGAACAGCGGCATCTTTTAATATATAATAGCTTTCGACGTCGTCACCGCTTTTGAGATCGACTATCGGCTTTTGAATATCCATTTGTTTTCCTTTCAATAAAAGACTTATAATATAATACCACCGAAATTGAAACTGGATATAAACAAACATCTACGAAAAATATGCGTCATATGCCCAAAATTATTGATTTATCAAAAATTCCTTCGGTGCTGTTGCATTTTAAGACGGTTTCTGGTATAATATTCAAGGTTGCGCCGAACGCGGAAATCGCCGGACGACCGTTATAAATTTTATTATAAAGGAAAATAAATTAAATGCATATCTTCTGTCTTGACCTTGAGGGAGTTTTGGTGCCGGAGATCTGGATCGCATTTTCCGAAGCGAGCGGTATTCCCGAGCTGCGGCGCACCACCCGCGACGAACCGGATTACGACAAGCTTATGCGCTGGAGGATCGGAATACTCAAAGAGCGCGGTCTCGGACTTTCGGAAATTCAAAATGTAATTAGAACCATTGACCCGCTTGAAGGCGCCGTTGAGTTCCTCGACGAGCTGCGCACTCTCGCTCAGGTAGTGATTTTAAGCGATACGTTCACACAGTTCGCCGCGCCGCTAATAGAAAAATTAGGAAGACCGACGATTTTCTGCAACTCGCTTGAAGTCGCTCCGGACGGTGAAATCACCGGTTACAAAATGCGCACGAAGGACAGCAAATTTTCTACCGTCAAAGCGCTGCAATCGGTAGGATTCGACACGATAGCCGTAGGAGACAGCTACAACGACCTTGCGATGATCCGCGCCGGAAAATCCGGGTTCTTGTTCAAATCGACAGAGAAAATAAAAGCAGACAATCCGGATATTCCGGCGTTTGAGGATTTTGACGAGCTGATGTCAGCGCTCAAAAAAGCCATATCATAAAGCCTGCCGCGGTAAAACCGCGGCTTTTTTGTCAATTTTTATATTGTTTTGCGCATATGCCGCAGGCGCTGTATCCCTGCGCCAACAGCTCATAAATTCCCTGTATGTCATCAAGCTCGACAACCAATCGGTTTTCATCCTTGATTTTTTTCGCAGCGTGGCAGTTTGAGCTTATATGCAGGCACATTGTTGAAGTATTTAATATTACCGTAATCTTGTTGCTTTTTTCGATATTTTCTTCGGCTGAGGGTTCGGGAACCGTTTCTTCCGGCTGAACTACGGGTTGCGGGGCTTGCTCCGGTGTCTCCGCGCGCCTGCAGTATTCGCATTTTACATAGCCCAACGCTTCAAGCGCAGCAAGGTCGGCAACAGTTCCCTCCCAACGGTTTTCGTCCTTGATTTTGGCGGAATAAGAGCAGTCGGCGGTGTGATATTTTCCGGTGCTGATATTAACTATAACCTTTATGTTTCCGACAGCCAGACGGTTAAGCGCATCCGCCGCTGCGCCGGATGTGTCCGCCGCATAACCCGCGACGACCGCTTCTTCCGGTGACTGAGACGGCGGGATTTTTTCCGGGGATGATGTTATCTCCTCTTGTTTCGCCGTTGTTTCGGGCAAGGTGTCAGAGACTGGTTCGGCTGCCTCCGACAACGGCGGGGTTTGAGCTGCTTCTTCTGCATCCTGCGAATGCTTATGACACCACGAACAAACGATATAACCGTATTTTTGAATGGCAGACTCGCTTATCCTGCGCGCCTGCCGGTTTCCTTCGGATATTTTAGCAGCGTAGGGACAGTCCGAATATAGATGATACTTTCCGGTTGAATGATTTATAATAAGCTCTCCCGCCGCTTCGTCTTCGGGGAGGGAGGAAAGAGAGTCGTTGGAAGTAATGGCGTCAGCAACTAAAACCGTGTTGTTGGCCGTATTTTTTGAAGCTGCAGTTTCCTCTGTCACAGCTTCGGTCACTATATCAAAGGTTGTTTCGGGAATTTCGGATAAAACGGATTCGGCAGGAGGCGACGGTATATTTTCAGCTTCGGCGAATTCTTCTTTATTTTCTCCCGAAGCAACAGGAAAAGTTTCAGATTCCGAATCGTTTGCAGCTATGGCTGTTATAGCCGGTTCTATCGGGCTGATTTCGATTTCGACCGCTCGGTTTTCGCCGCAGGAGGAAAACAGCAGGATGAGAGCCGCGAAAAGCGCGGTTAATTTTCGGCGCATGAAACTCCTCCTTTCCGAAAAACGCTAAAAAGGAGCCTTTGGGCTCCGGTGATATAAACTGACGTTATTGCTGCCTTTTCAGATGCTTATAACACAGCAGTAAAGACGGCAATAAATAAATGATCATAATAAAATTGCAACATTGGTATCAGCCTGACATTTTAATTATACCACTTCGGGTTTTAGATGTCAAGATGTTTTGGTGTTCAAAAATATTCATCTTTTGGGGTATTTTACGAACCCGGCGAATTATCGCCTATATCGATTATTCCGAATCACTTCCCTTTTATATATCTGATTTTTTTCTGTAAATTAACTCCAATACGATATACAAAGCGCCGAAAAGAACACCCGCTACCGGCCAGATGATCCAGCTCCGCTGCCAGTCCATAGTGATAAAGCTATACGCCAGGTAAGCGGCGGTTGCAACAAGCCAATAGATGCCTATGATCGGCTTTATCTTTTTTACCAACGCTTTTTTGTCGGGATGATAATCATTTTCCTGCAGCAGCGTGGAATAAGCTCCCCGAATGATACCGGCGCTGACAAAGAGATAAACGGCGATCGCTATGATTGCCATGCCGACGGAAATTACGGCATTTTTTTCAACCTCAATCAATTCCGGCAAAAAATCTGAAGCTACAAAGGCAATTAACGCAAAAATGCAAAGCACGACGCCGATTACAATGTGTATGGCGAATTTCGGCATAAAATGCTGAAGCCGTTCTTTAACCATGCCGTCTATTCCGTATGCCGTTTCAAAAGGTTCTTTATCCATCCATTCAAAACTTTTGAGCTTGAATGCGTTCAGAAGAAACAAAGCGACCGCGCCGGCAATGATAAGCGCGGAAATGATAAAACCGAGCGGCTCGGCAAAAAACTTATCGCTCCAGATTCCCGAAAGAATCGGCGGGATAACCGACATGATACAAAGCCAGACCCCGAAAGCGATCGGTTTTGCGCTCCGTGATTTGGCACTGAGAAATGCGTTTGCTTCTTCCATGCTTAACTTGCGAAGGAGACTTCCGGATTCTTCCGTCTCTTCCGGGATGACTTTGGTTTCGATCTCATCTTTTACAAGATAGTCGGTGCTGACACCGAAGAGATTGCTCATTGCGATAATCCGTTCCAGATCGGGCGTGCTTTGCGCGCCTTCCCATTTTGAAATCGCCTGTCTGCTTACGCCTAACTTTTCGGCAAGCTCCTCCTGCGACCAGTTGTTTTGTTTACGCAGTTCAATGATTTTGTCTGCTAAGATCATAATTTTCACCTCATTTTAAATCTGCTTTTTCGGCTTTTCGTGACTATATTATAGCCGAAACGGCGGTTGCATACTACCAAGCGAACCTTGAACTTTCGCAACGGACGGTTGCACCCGCCGTTTTACTTGCTACTTGACGAAGCAGACTTATCCGTAACACGCTTTTTACGAGGCAGCAATGTGTTTCTGAAATCCGTTGTCAGACGGATTGTAATTACTCAGACCCCATCGAGTTCTATCTTGAAAACAGCTACGCCGTCGGGCGCGACTTTATTGAAGAATTCCACGCGCTTTTTGGAAAAGGGGAAATCCTCTTCATATCTTGCGACATAATCAAGTTTTTCTTCAATGGCGTATTTTGCCGGCAGTATCGGAAAGTCGGTAATGTTCGTGACTTTGCGGATTGGATACCGCGACTGAACGTGAAGGTCGTTGTAGTATTCCGCGTAGGGATTATAGACATAGAGCAGATAGCTGCCGTCACTTCGGCGCATGAGCGTATACGGCAGGTTGACTGTCAGCGGGTCTGTCTGTTTTTGCAGCCTTATAAAGATTTCTTTTAAAGCTTCGAGGAAGCCAAGAGAAATTTTACTAAAATAGAGGATATCGCCGAAATCGAGGAAATCGCCCTTGACCCTTGGGAAGGGAGTGTAGTTCTCCGGCACCCATTTAAGGTCGCCCTGATATTCGGCGCGGGTATCCGGTTTATCGGGATATGAGTCCAAACCGGCAAACAAATCGGTTTCAGCGGCGGATGAATTTAGTATATTATCCGGGATAACCGCAAAGAGCTGCTGCGGATAGCGAACGTCTTTATCGGTGAGTTTATACTGCGGACAAAGCGGCTCGTTTGTCCAGTCGAAATCCGCCGGAACGGTGCCGACGACAGCGCCATTGTATTCGCGCACCGACTGCTTTTCGCTTTCACCCAAAAGGTCGTAATTCGGCACGAACAGGGGATTTTTAAGCCCGTCGAGAGATTCGGGCTTTGTAACTCCGCTGATAACAAGCCCGTAACGGCTGAGTTCGGTCAGATATTTATGCGGCGACCAGCGGCGGGTGGCGATATACTCGGGCAGAAGATTATTATGCGCCGTTTCCGACCAGAGGATCATCGGTCCGGATATCTCCGTCACATCATGGCTGTATGCATATTCAAACCAGCCGCGCAGCGTCTTCCACTGATCTGCCGTAACTCCGTCGGCAAGGCAGACTAAAAGACCGGACGCGGCTCTTTTTATCGGTTCGCCGCTTTTCAGCATCTGATAGCCGAGCATCCTGTATGTCGTGCGCTCGAGACTTGCCGGACGGTGCGCCAGCACATCGTATTCCTCCGTCGAGTCCTTGACGCCTATCATGGTAAGCAGGTGTTCTGAGCCTATATGCGCGCCCATCAGCGGCACCATGGAAACAAGCTTGTGAAAAAGTTCGGGTTGACCGGGACCGCGGACGCTGTCCGGCAGGACATTAAGCGTTACGCTGTCAACTCCCGCTTCGATAAGCGCGGGCAGATCCATTCCGACGACATAGAGAGTTTCAAACGGGTCGGTAAGATATGCTCCTAAAATCGAGACTTTTGCGTTGATTTCGGCAAGAGAGGCGCAGAGTTTTTTGAGAAAGCCGTTCCAGCGCCATGCCGAAAACCTTATCCAACTCTCGCGATGCTCCCCCCAAATCCAGGTACGGCGGGCGTTTTGCTGTTCGGACGAGTCGGAATCCATGCCTGCGGCGATATCTTCCGGCAGCTCAAGACCTGCGTGAGTTACGAATTGATCGACATAATCAGCCGAATAATCGCGAGATGAACAGCTTCCGGGAACGGGGCAGAAGCAGTCGGACAGATGAACGCCGGCAAGCCCATAATCTTTTACGGCTTCACGGCATTTTTTTACAAAGAAATCCTCGTAATAGCTGCCGTCGTCAAGGCGTTTCAGCACATTCATGAAAATAGAGTTTCTTTCACCGTTTACATATATTGCTTTGTTGTCGGTCAGCCACTCTTCATGGTAGTAGTCGCGCATACTGCGGCCCATTATGCTTAGATATGCGTCAATGTTATGCTCGCGGAGGGAGCTGACAAGTCCGCGAAGGTGGTAATTCGTCCAGGTCTGGCGATAGCGAATATGATTTCGCGCGCAGCCGTATGACGCGCAGAAATCCGGCGGGAAGACTACTTCTTCATCCATTCCGCCGTGAAGATGGAATATATCCGGATGGAATACGAACAGCATGACCGCGTGCGGCTTCATTTTCATTCGTGTCAGCAGCTCGCCGACTCCGTAGTCCGGCTGCGTTACGTCGAATCCGAGCAGCTGCATCCAGAGATACAACTTATCTCCGTCCCGCCAGGTGTGAAGGAATTCCGACTGTGCGTTATTATTCTTTTCCATGACTTTTATCAGCTCATGCGGTGATTATAGCACGGGCTGAGTTCCTCCTAAATTATATTGTAATGTTGACTACTTATTAAATATTATAAAATAAAAGCAACTGTTTGTCAATGATAAATCAGAGATAAAACAAGAGAAACTCATTCTGTCATGAATCCTCTTCTTCGGAAAGAGTTTTATCGATATTCTCATAAAAGCAGGCGGGGGAAAGGTCATCGGACGGCGCGTTTTTGATGAGATACGACCGGAGCGCGTAGCAGAAGGCGCATTTTGTCGGGTAGCCGCCATCATCCGGTACAAATCCGCGTTCCGCGGCGTAGGAATACAGCGCGCCGACTCCTTTTTTCACAAGAAGCGCTATGACGGGGTATTTTTTCTCCGGAATATTTTCATAGAGATATTCCTGTGTATCAATCGAAAGTCCCGGGCAGCCGGCGGGAATGGCATTGCCGTATAAATCAAAGTGGCAATGCTGCGGACGCATGATGTCCCGACAGGGGGGAGAGTTCAAAAACGCCTTATAGGACTGTTTTTTGTATATCTCACTTGCAATCGCGAGGGCGCGTCCGTTCATGCCGACGCCGTATTCGCGGGCGGTGTCGGCGACGTAGTTTTTACCTAATATTCCTTCAAGCTCTTTGCGGTTGTATGTGCGGTTATGCTCAAGCTTTAAAAGACGGCGGAGAAAACGCTCCTGCCAGATGAAGTAATCAAAGCCTTCTTCGTTCAGATGCCGCGCCAGATTGATCACGCGGTTAAGGGGGACATATTCGATGTGAAAAGGATCGGCGGAGATCATCACCGAAGTGACGCCGCGCTTTGAAAGCTCTTTGAGGCGTTTTTTTACGATACCATCGTCCTTTGCCCAGAATGCGTTTGTTTCTATATAGTCAACGGCGATGTTGTGCCGATTCAGCGCTTCTATCAGCGTCAGAAGAGCGGTGAAGTTCATGAAAGGCTCTCCTCCGCCGATGTGAACGGATGTGGTTCCCGCTTCTCTCAGCAGCGCGGCTGTTCTTTCGGCTTCGTCGGATGTGATGAAGTCTTTCGGGCATGACGGGGAGGAGCCGAACATACAATGGCGGCAGGCGGCGGTGCAGACATAGTTTGTTATGATTCCGGAATAATACGGTGTGTTCATGTTTGTTTTTCTCCAAATGTGATATTTTGTTTAATTATACATTGTTTATAAGTTTTTGTCAATTAAATTTAACTTCCGCCTGTTTTGTTAAGCTATCTTGCATCAAAACTGATTGTCAGATATTATTAAAATTACGCAACATCAATAAACTTGTTGTCGCAAGCACAGTTTACGTTCAGTTTACAAAATGTTATTGTAGTCATCGTTAATATATGTTAAAATTCTTTCATCACCGGTATAAGATACCGGATGTATATTTATTCAGGAAAAAGGAGAGTTTACAATGAAGAAAATTGCACCATTTTTACTGATCGCGCTTCTTGCGGCAATGCTTGCCGTGCAGAGCTTCGCGCTTCCTCCGCGTATCGCAACGATCACGATCCCGAAGGTAGGAGAAAACACTCCTGTTATCGACGGCGTGTTTGATCCTTTCGAAGGATGGGGAGAGCCTCTTGTTCACATCGACAACGATTCTTACGGAGATTATGTCACCCGTCAGGATGATCCTTCCCACAACACCGAGGACATCAAGGGGTACTACAGATGGGACGAGAAGTGCTTTTACTTCTGCTGCGTCGTAAAAGACGCCGATCATGCAAACCCCTCCAACCCGGGCGACAACCCCTGGAAGGGCGACTCTATGCGTTTTGACATCCAGACCAATCTTGAGTCAGATGATTTAGGTGACACCTGCAAATATTGGTTCGCGCTCTGTGACGACGGCTCGGTTTACTTCTTCAACGAGAAGGTCGAATCCGTTGTCGGCGGAGATGTCTTGAACGAAAACGGCGGCGATTACTGCCAGGCTTACGCGGTAGTTCACGACAAGGACACCGGCACCACCGTTTACGAAGTCGCGGTTCTCTGGGAATTCAACACGCCCGCCGGAACCAAGATCGAAAAGGGTTATGAATTCGTTACCGCGCAGAGGGTTATGGAAATGTCCACCGACGATCCCGAACCCACTCAGTCGGTTCAGCTCTGCGGTTATGAAACCGACCCCAACAACACCGGAACGAAGTGGTTCGTAGCCACCCTCGGCGAAGCCGCGCCCGAAATAGTTATCGAAGCAGACCCCGCAGCCGAACCGGCTGCCGAGGCAGAAGCTCCGGCGGCTGAAGCTGCCGCTCCGGTAGCAGAAGCCGCAGCTCCCGCGCAGGCCGCTCCTCAGACCTTTGACGTCGGCGTTATTGCCGTTGTCGCGGCGATAATATCCGGTGCAGGCTACGCAATTTCGAAGAAAAAGAGATAAGATCGCATCTTTTCTTCCGCGTCGAGTTATCGGCGCGGATTTTTCAATCCATCGAAAACACACGGCTGCCGCGACAGCCGTGTGTTGTTTATTTTGCGAAGAGGATGATAATTATTCCGCCGCCTTGAAATTGTATATCGGTTTCAAAATGTCGATTATATCGACCGACTCGCGGATGTCGTCTATTATATCGTCAAACGATTTATACGCCATCGGGGCTTCGTCCAATGTTCTCTTATTTATGGACGTCGTATAGATTCCGGACATCGATTCCTTATACTCATCCATATCGAGAACCTCTTTTGCCCTTGTTCTTGACATAATCCGGCCGGCGCCGTGCGGGGCGGAATAATTCCATTCGGGATTGCCCTTCCCTCTTGCAAGGATGCTTCCGTCCCTCATATTGAGCGGGATAAGCACAAGCTGACCTTTATGCGCGGCGATGGCGCCTTTGCGGAGAATCATCTCATCGGTGTTTATATAATTATGGGTGGTATGGAAGGCGGACAGCGCCGTCATGCCGGTTCGCTCGAGGATAAGCTCCGCCATTTTTTCGCGGCTGCGCTTTGCGAACTTCTGACAAAGCTCGACGTCGTGCATATATTCGTCCATATAGCTGCCGTAGAGATAGCAGAGGTCTGCCGGGATATCCGGCTTCTTCGTTTTCCATTCCTTTTCCATGGCTTTCAGGGCGGCGTTAAGCTCCTTGCGGCGTCCCTGTTCTTTATAGGCGCGGATCATTTCCTCTTTCTTTTCGAAAAACTCGGCCTTTCCCGAATGCAGGTCAACAGCCAGCCGCTGGTAGTACTCGGCGACCTGCGTTCCCAGATTGCGGCTGCCGGAATGGACGACTAAGTATTTATTGCCGTCCGACGCGGCGCCGATTTCGATAAAGTGATTGCCGCCGCCGAGAGTGCCGAGGCTTCTTTCAAGGCGCTGTGTCTGCTTAAGATTCCGGTAACAGCGGAATTCGGTGAGATCGAAGCGCTCTTGCCGGCTGTCCCAGACATTTCTGCCGCTGGGAATGAAGTTGGCGACCGCATCGACCGCGGCGCAGTCAATTTCTATATTGCCGAGCTCAACGGTATACATCCCGCAGCCGATATCGACGCCGACAATGTTGGGGACTACTTTATCGACAATAGTCATGGTTGTGCCGATGGTACAGCCTTTTCCGGCGTGGACGTCCGGCATTATCCGTATCTTCGAACCGCTTGTGAAGTCGTGGTCGCACATTCTGCGGATTTGCTCGATAGCTTCTTCTTCGACGACCGACGCATAGCATATCGCGGTGCTTACTTTTCCTTTAATCTCTAACATTGGGGCGCTCCTTTCTTTGGGATTTGGCTGCATGGTTTTCCCCCGTCGACTTTTTGAGAGGCGGGGGAGTTGGGGGGTATTTATTTATACAAATTTGATTTTGTGCCTTATAAGTAGTTTGTTTTATTTAATAAAACCGAAAGCCTAGGGATTTGCATATATTACAACATATGTTAGTTGTTTTGTTCAAAATAGAGAACCTCATCTAACCGACACAAAACTCTTCTAAAATAGTCGGATACCTTAGAAGAAGCTTGTTTATATTTATTTTCATAGAGGTCAAATAAGATATTCTTGTAGTATTCCGAATTTTCAATTATAACTTTTGAGTCTAACATTAAAAAAGATTGTAGAAACCAACAGTCCTGATTATCGCTGTTAAGCTCTACTATAATATCGTCCAATTGCTTATCAATCCATTTTTGCAAATATTTGTATTTACTCTGAGAAGATTCACTATCGTTCTTTTGAGCAGTTTGCTGTTCTTCTCTTCTTCCACTTAACCTTTGAATTATCATTTTTTTTGTTTTAGTTATTTTCCCATTATCGTTTATATCATCAATAATATCTTCGACTTCACTTTGCGATTGTTTTATATAGAAATAAATTGGTTGGAATCCACTCGAACAATTAACAATTACTTTAATGAATTCCAAAGGCGCTTCAACCCTAGTATTCTTTAAAAAAGCCTTTACTATGTCTTCTTGTTCAATGGCACGCAGTCTCGGAGTAGTAAAAACAACCCCATTTATTTTTTTGCCATCGAATGTATTAATGTTTTTAATTTCACCAATAAGTTTAAGGGTAGGAGCTCCTCTTTTTTCCACAAATCTCCCTTCTTTAATAAAATTGATTTTTTCAACCAATTCTTTATCCATTAGAATCGTGGAATTATCTATATTCATTTCCCCAGTATTTAGATTCAATAATGAAGCATTTGAAATACCAATCTTGGCTGTTTGCTCTATTAGATTTCTCCATTTTTGAGATTCTTGTTCAGCAGCTTGAATGAAAATGTTCCTTAATTCAGCATATTTAATTTTCTGACTACGACCTCTATATCGGTAGTATATATCGCCCTCTTCTAGTGAATATTTTCTATCGTCTTTAAAATCATACATCTTGGAACAAATACAAGGCTTATTAGTCAATGGAAAAGTGTATATTATCCCATAGCTTCTATTTCTATAATCGAAAAGTACATGTTGCCATTTGATCTCTGGCTGGAAATATTCATTTAGATTATATGTGAACTCTTCAATCTTAATGTTATCAAATAGATTTCTCGACTTATCTGACAATCCCAAGAATTCTCTCGGGCTATCCCCTATTCCAAATATAATATAACCACCTTCTGTATTAGCAAAGGCTGCCATTGTTTTAAAATATCTTGCCATACTACCATGATTGTATGATTCCTTATACTCTATAGTGGTGCTTTCTCTTCCATGAATATAGTTCGGATTAGACTTATTAGGAGTAAACAATTTAGTTAATACCGATTCAGACAAGACATCTAATTTCATTTTAATACTCCTTGAATTTCCAACAACAATAATTCCGAATTAAATTTTACTAATAGTTTTGCTCTTATTCTTCATATTACTTGCTATAATTATACCAAATTCTCACTCGATTTTCAACATATTTTTTGCTTTTTTATATAAAAATCATATAACAACACAAAACTTGCCCCTTTTGTAAAATCTTCGTATAGTCATTGACTTTCTTTCGGAATTATGGTATAATACTTTTGTTTTTATATTTGTATAAAACAATATGTATGCAGACATACTGATATAACCTATCAGAGTCTCAGGCGATTTTTACCGGACCACTCTTTCGGAGTCAAGGCCACACGGACAGCCGGGTCCACTGCCGATCAGCGGTTTGCCGCTTTATTGATTGAGTTAAAAGCTCAGTTTTATAAGTTGGTTACTTTATAACCGAATGCGTAATTTACGCAAACTTGTGAAATGGTCAATAAGAGTAGTAAGAGTATTGTTGCTATATAGACTCTGTGTGCCTGATATCATGTTTTTGTTTTTTTGTTTCGCTCGGATATGCGGATTTTTCCTTGATATGCCGGCGATAATCGACAAAACCGTATTCTGATATTTAACGCAAGTTGTGTAACCACGGCTTGCTTTTTTGTTTTTGGAGGTGTTATATGGAAAGAGAATTTTTAGACCAGTCGCGGGCTCCGATTTATGAGGCGCTGGAAAAGTTTCGGGATATGCGGGTCGTTCCTTTCGATGTTCCCGGGCACAAGCACGGAAAAGGCAATCCCGAACTTACGGCATTCTTGGGCGAAAAGTGCGTAAGCATCGACGTCAACAGCATGAAGCCGCTGGATAACCTTTGTCATCCGGTGTCCGTCATACATGAAGCCGAACTGCTTGCCGCCGACGCGTTCGGCGCGGCGCACGCATTTTTAATGGTGGGAGGCACGACAAGCTCGGTGCAGAGCATGGTGCTTTCCTGCTGCAAGCGGGGCGACAAGATAATTATGCCGCGAAACGTTCACCGAAGCGTGATTAACTCGCTGGTGCTCTGCGGAGCTATACCCGTTTATGTAAATCCCGACGTTGACGTAAGACTCGGAATTTCGCTCGGCATGAGCCGCGATCTGGTCAAAAAAGCGATTGTGGAAAACCCCGACGCCGTCGCAGTCTTTGTGAATAATCCGACTTACTACGGAATCTGCAGCGACCTCCGCGCCATCGTTAAAATGGCTCATGAAGCCGGAATGCTCTGCCTTGTAGACGAAGCTCACGGAACGCATTTTTACTTCGGAGACAACATGCCTTTTTCCGCGATGGAAGCCGGCGCGGACATGGCGGCGGTATCGATGCACAAAAGCGGAGGCAGTCTGACGCAGTCAAGCCTGCTTCTGATAGGTGAAAACGTGAACGCCGGTCATGTGCGGCAGATAATCAACCTTACTCAGACGACATCCGGAAGCTATCTTTTGATGTCAAGCCTTGATATCAGCAGGAGAAACCTCGCTCTGCGCGGGAAAAACATTTTCCGCAAAGTCATAGAAATGGCAGATTATGCGAGAGAGGAAATCAATGCGATAGGGGGGTATTACGCCTACGGCAGCGAGCTTAACAACGGCGACTCGATATTTGATTTTGACCCGACAAAATTGAGTATACACACGAGGGATATCGGTCTTGCCGGAATCGAAGTTTACGATATTCTGCGCGATGAATACGATATCCAGATAGAGTTCGGAGACATCGGCAATATTCTGGCGTATCTTTCCATCGGCGACCGGATGCAGGATATGGAGCGGCTTGTCAGCGCGCTTGCCGAGATAAGAAGACGATATATGAAGGATCCCCACGGGCTTCTGAGTCAGGAATATATAGACCCCGAGGTTGTAATCAGTCCGCAGAAGGCGTTTTACGCCGATAAAAAAAGCATCCCGATAGGCGATAGCGCCGGATATGTCTGCAGCGAATTTGTCATGTGCTATCCTCCGGGAATTCCGATACTTGCTCCAGGTGAGCGGATAACAAAAGAGATACTTGAATATATAAACTACGCAAAAGCGAAGGGATGCTCGATGACAGGTCCCGAAGACCCCAAAATAGAGCATCTGAACATTCTGGTAGGAGGAGAATTCGTATAATGGATTTATGGTTCAGCGAATGCCACGCGCCCGATGTAAAACACAGTCTGAGAGTAACAAGGCACCTTTATTCAAGCAGAAGCGAATATCAGCAGATCGATATATTCGAAACGCCGGAATTCGGGCGGGTATTGGCTCTTGACGGAAATGTAATGCTCACCGAACGCGATGAATTTATTTATGACGAAATGATTACGCATATACCGATGTCGGTTCACCCGAATGTTGAAGATATTCTGGTAATCGGCGCGGGCGACGGCGGCGTCGTGAAGGAACTTACAAGGTACGACTGTGTGAAGCGCATCGACCTTGTCGAAATGGACGGACAGGTTATAGAAGCCTGCCGCGCTTATCTGCCGGAAAATGCCTCCAAGCTTGATGACAGCAGAGTGCATATTTATTTCGACAACGCGCTTCGTTTTATCAGGCGGTGCAAGGACGAATACGATTTGATCATCGTAGATTCAAATGACCCTTTCGGTCCGTCAGAAGGGTATTTCACAAGAGAATTTTACGGAATTTGTTATAACGCGCTGCGCGAAGACGGAATAATGGTGAATCAGCAAGGAAGTCCCTTTTACAAGCATGACGCCGACGCAATGCAGCGAAGCCATAAGAGGATTGTAAACACTTTTCCGATAAGCCGCGTTTATCAGGCGCATATCCCGACATACGCAGCGGGATATTGGCTGTTCGGCTTCGCGAGCAAGAAATATCATCCAATCAATGATTTTGACAAAGAACGGTGGCGCAGTCTGCATCTGAGCACGAAATATTACACGCCGAATTTACATATAGGCTCCTTTTATCTGCCGGCATATCTTGAAAAAATGTTGGAAGAGGTTGAGAATTGAAGAAAAACGTTGAAACCTTTATCGGCTGCGACGGCGAATATGAGGACGCCAAAATAGTTTTATTCGGCGCGCCTTTCGATTCGACGACGAGTTTCCGTCCCGGCGCAAGATTCGGTTCTGCAGCCATTCGACACGAAAGTTCCGGGATAGAGACATACAGTCCTTATCAGGACAAAGATTTAACCGAAACGAGCATTTTTGACGGCGGAGACCTGGAACTTTGCTTCGGCTCCGCGGAATCGGCGCTTTGCGATATCGAGAGCAAAGTCGGGGAAATTCTTGATGACGGCAAAATGCCCTTTCTGATAGGCGGCGAACATCTTGTAATGCTCGGAGCTATCAGGGCGGTTTTGAGGAAGTACCCGAATTTGCATATCATTCAATTTGACGCTCACGCCGACCTTCGGGATGATTATCTCGGCGCCAAACTGAGCCACGCCTGCGTTATGCGGCGGTGTCATGAGCTTCTTGGTGACGGAAAGATACATCAGTTCTGCATCAGGAGCGGAGAAAAGGCGGAGTTTGAATTTGCAAAAAAGCACACGAATATGCATAAATTCGGCTTTGACGGGCTTTGCGAATTGACGGAAAAGCTTATCAGAGATAAAACGCCGGTTTATCTGACGGTTGATCTTGACTGCCTTGACCCGTCCGTGTTTTGCGGAACGGGAACTCCCGAAGCGGGCGGGGTTAGTTTTTTAGAGTTGCTTGATGCTGTTTTGACCGTCAGCAGAACGAATATAGTCGGAGCCGACGTAAACGAGCTTGCGCCGATGATAGACTTAAGCGGCGCGTCAACCGCTTTGGCTTGTAAAACAGTCAGAGAGATGCTTCTGGCGATTTATAAATAAAAGAATTTGAAATCAAGATTAAAAACAAGGAGAATGAAGATATGAGCAGAGTTTTAGTAATCGGATGCGGCGGAGTCGCGAATGTGGCTATTAGAAAATGCTGTCAGGTCGATGACGTTTTCACCGAGCTTTGCATCGCAAGCCGCACAAAATCCAAGTGCGACGAGCTTGCGGCAGAATTGAAGGGTACGACCTCGACAAAAATCAGCACGGCGCAGGTGGATGCGGATAATTTGCAGGAGCTGATCGATCTTATAAATTCATACAAGCCCGACCTTGTCATGCATATCGCGCTTCCGTATCAGAATCTGACTATCATGGACGCCTGCCTTGCCTGCGGCGTCAATTACATGGATACCGCAAACTATGAGCCGGAAAACACCGACGATCCTGAATGGAGGGCAATTTACGAAAAAAGGTGCGAGGAGGAGGGATTCTCGGCGTATTTCGATTACAGTTGGCAATGGGCGTATCGCGAAAAGTTCGAAAAAGCAGGACTTACGGCGCTCTTAGGCTGCGGTTTTGACCCCGGCGTTACCCAGGCTTACTGCGCGTATGCGAAAAAACATGAGTTCGATACCATCGATACGATAGATATACTCGACTGCAACGGCGGTGACCACGGATATCCCTTTGCGACGAATTTTAATCCCGAAATCAACCTCCGCGAAGTTTCCGCGCCCGGAAGCTACATTGAAAACGGAAAATGGGTCGAAGTTCCGGCGATGAGCATCAAGCGGGAATATGACTTCGAGTGCGTCGGAAAAAAGGATATGTACCTTCTTCACCACGAGGAGCTTGAATCTCTGGCGATAAACATCCCCGAAGTTAAGAGAATCCGTTTCTTTATGACCTTCGGACATAGCTATCTTACGCACATGCGCTGCCTTGAAAATGTCGGGATGCTCTCTACCACGCCTATCGAATTCGAGGGACAACAGATAGTGCCGATCAAATTCCTAAAGGCGCTGCTTCCCGACCCCGCGAGCCTCGGGCCGCGCACGCACGGAAAGACAAATATCGGCTGCATCTTCACCGGCAAAAAAGATGGCAAAGACAAGACGTATTACATCTACAACGTCTGCGACCACCAGGAATGCTACAAAGAGGTAAAAAGCCAGGCGATAAGCTACACCACCGGCGTTCCCGCAATGTGCGGCGCGCTGATGCTCCTTACCGGCAAGTGGGACAAAAAAGGCGTTTACACGGTCGAGGAATTTAACCCTGATCCTTTCCTTGACGCGCTTGACAAATACGGTCTGCCCCGAAGGGAATGCTATAATCCCGTTCTGGTGGATTAATGACAAACAGCGTTTTTAAAGGATTGTCCGGTAAACTGCTGCCCGAATACTTTGCCGATATCAAGACGCCTTGTTATGTTATTGATGAAGCAAGGCTGATATCAAACGCCGAAATTCTTTCATCGGTTATTGAGAACACCGGCTGCAAGATACTGCTTGCGCAAAAGGCTTTTTCAAACTATGATTTCTATCCGCTTTTGTCGCGGTATATATCCGGAACCGAAGCGAGCGGGCTTTTTGAAGCGAGACTCGGTTATGAAGAAATGCCGGACGGCGAAGTTCATGTTTTCTGCGCCGCTTACCGCGACGACGAATTCCCGGAGCTGCTGAAATACTCGGATCATATCGTCTTTAATTCAATAAATCAGCTGAAAAAGTTCGGAGGCGCGGCAAAAGAACGCGGAAAAAGCGTAGGGCTTAGAATAAATCCCGAATGTTCTACCCAGACCGACCATGAAATCTACGACCCCTGCGCCAGAGGCAGCCGCCTCGGCGTTACCCGCGATGTTTGGGGCCGGGAGATGACGGACAGTCTTCTCCCGATGCTCGACGGGCTTCATTTCCACACTCTTTGCGAGCAGAATTCCGACGCGCTTGAAACTACGCTTAAAGCCGTTGAGATGCGTTTCGGCGATGTGCTTCCGCGCATGAAATGGCTTAACATGGGCGGCGGGCATCATATCACAAAAGAAGATTATGACGTGCGGCTTTTGGAAGAACTCATCAAATATGCGCGGGATAAATGGGATTTGACCGTGTATCTTGAGCCGGGCGAAGCCGTCGCGCTGAACGCGGGATATCTCGTCAGCCGGGCGCTTGACATTGTTGAAAACGGCGGGATAAAGACTGCTATTCTCGATGCGAGCGCTGCATGTCATATGCCGGATGTTATCGAAATGCCGTATACCCCTCCGCTGCTCGGCGGATATCCGACCGGAGTTAAGAATTATTCCTATCGTTTAGCCGGACCGACCTGTCTTTCCGGTGATATTATCGGCGAATACAGCTTTGCCGATGAACTGAAAATCGGTGATATCCTCGTATTCGGCGATATGGCAATTTATACTACCTGCAAGAACAATACCTTTAACGGTATGCCTTTGCCGGATATTTACAAAATGAGCGCCGACGGGAAATTCACAAAACTGACCGATTTCGGATATAACGATTTCAAGATGCGGCTCGGAAGCCGCGGATAAATTCGTAAATATAAAATATCGCTGTATAACACTTTTCGGTGTCAATACAGCGATATTTTTTCGTATTTATGTCTTGGTTCAATTATAATAACCGAACCAGCCGTGCATCAGTTTTTGCGCCGCTCCCGCGCGGTCCGGCTCGGTGTAGTAGACGGTCGCATTCTCATATGCCATTACGAAGCTCGTAGAGTTGAAAGCGCTGCCTAAGTTTCTTATAAGCTTGCCTTCGGCGGTGTAAAGCTTCACTTCGGATGTCACGTTATATGATTGCAGGCTTTTGTCGCCGCTGTACAGCTTATCGCCTTTGCTCCAGGTGTTTTCGACCGTTACGATAAAGTCAGCGTCGCTCGTCTTGGCAGGGATATTTTCCGGTTCGAGCGCGAACATAATGCCGTAATCGATTTGCCAGGATGACGGTGTTGTTCTGCCGTTTTTGTTCATATCCCGGGTGATTACGATGTATTTGCCCGTGGTGGTATTGACAGAGGCGGTTCCGGAGAATGCGGGGACAGAGCCGTCATAGCTTTCCGTCATGCCGTATACGGTCTCATCCGAGAGCGCGTATCGCGGAGTAAGATAATAATTCGGATCGGCAAAGCTATTATACAGTCCCTTTACTGCGGTACGCGCGGTTAAAAGCGAGGACAATGTGTCGTAATCGTTGTTATCGATGAAATAACGACAGATTTCCGAAAGAATCTGTACCGTGCTGTAATAAATCGATTCGTCCGTCGATGCGAATTTCTTTATGCAGCCGCTGCTGACGAGTACCGGCAGAAGTTTATCCAGCATAAGCTTTGACGCGCCCGCCGTATTCATAACGGAAGTCAGTCCGGGGGTGTAATATTTATCGGCGTCATATTTGACGGTCTCGAGCGCGCGTTTTGCGAACAGATCATAGCAATCTTTGTAGCCCTGTTTGTCGCACAGCTCAAGCAGCCGGTCAAAGCGAAGAACGTAGAAGGCGTCCCATTTTTCATCTGCGCCGTTAAACTCGCCGATGAGTTTATACGCGCCCTTCGCCGCTGTTTTCGGGTCGGTATCGGCAAGCTGCTTTATAGCGTTTGCCCTGTCGTAAATGTCACCGTCGCCGAGAGCGGTCGCGCGCAGCTCAGCGCCGATAGTCAAATCATAACATTCGGCGGCTTTTTTCTCGGAGTCTCGGAAGCTGCCGAGCTGAGCGAAAAGCGGGTACGCGGTTTCATAATCTTTCTTATTGTAAGCGGCGGATGCGTCGGCGTAGATCATTTCCAGCTTGCATTTCTTTGCAAGCTCGCCGCTGTCGCGGTAGCCTTTGAGCACCTCTTCCGAGTTGCCGAGAAGCGTCTCTCCGAACATATTGTAGAGTATGGCTTGGATTTCCCCTTCGTCCATACCGATTTCGCGCAGTTCGGCCAGCATTTGGTTATATTCATCCGGGTATTGTTTGGCCGAGGTCTCGTCGGTCACGCAGAGCGATCTGAATTTTTCATATGCGGTTGCGAAATCGCCGGAGTCCATCAGTTTTATGCCTTCGGCATAGACAATTTCGTTTTCGCAGGTCTGAGCCTTGTCTTCGGCGTCGCGGAAATCGCCGAGGGAGACGAACTTATCCCGCGCGGCGGAATAATCGCCGTCATTCATAAGCTTTACGCCGTCCGAATATGCGATTTCGTTTTCACAGGTTTTAGCTTTGTCTTTGGCATCGCGGAAATCGCCGAGTGGCGAAAACAGCTTGAGCGCGCCCGGGTAGTCGCCGCTGTCGAACAGCTTTGCGGCTTCCACATAGTTGATTTCATTCTGACAAAGGGTTATTCTTTCGGCTGTATCATATAAACCTTCGGTAGTTTGCAGGAGTTCCAGCGCTTCTTCGTAACTGCCGTTGTCCATATACCCGACGGCTGCGATGTAATCAAGCTCGCGCTTTGCTTCGGCGGCTTTATCGGCGGAATCGCGGAAATTTCCGAGCGCCGTGAAAGCAGCAAGCGCGTTTTCGTAATCGTCCCGAACAAGCAGAGCTCCTGCTTCCGAGTATGCAATCTCGTTTTCACATTCGGCGATAAGCGCCGGCGCGTCTTTGTATTCGCCGAGCACGAAGAGGACGGTTATCGCCTCCTTATATTCGCCTGCCGACATAAGCTCCTTCGCCGCTTTATAATCGGACATCTTGCAGCCGGATAAAAGCAGCGTTAAAAACAGTATAAGAATTATAAGAAGCAGTCTGTTTTTGTTTTTCATGTCAGCCTCCACGGAATTGTTATTTCTACGCTTGTTATTTTCTATTTACTGCTTCCCCGCTGCTTCCTGCCATGCAGCCATAAGCCCTCTTGCGCACCAGCCGCCTGAGCCTTCAATTCTGCCGTTTCTCACCACGCCGTTCAGTACCAAAGGTTCTCTCGTGCTGTTGACTACCTGGGTCAGCGGGAAAGCTCCGTTGTCTCTTATCTCCGGACTTGCCTGTATAAGCGGCTCGATTTTATCTCTCAGAACTGCGCCGTTTATTGAAGCAATGGATACCACACAGACATATTCGCTGCCGGCAAGCGTGGCTGCCGAATCGCCGTCGCTTATTGCCATTCCTTCCAAAAGTGCGGGCGGAACGGCTTTTCCGATCAGATATCCCGACTGAAAACCGTAGGAACCGCTCAGATTGTTTAACTTGTCGATATTGAACCGGACGAGCAGCACGCCGGGTTCGGTTCTCTGATATGAATCGGAAGGCTTAGCATAAGGAGCCGACGGTTTATAGGAAGTCTGCGGTCGGTATTGCGGCTGCGGCTGCATCGGCTGCTGATATCCGGGCTGAGCGCCGTATTGATAGGAATCGCCTGCGGGATTTATTTTCGGGTCTTCGACAAGCGATTTTCCGAGGAAGAAAAAACTCAGCGCCCATAACACTTCGTTGACAAAATATATGATAAATAAGAATGAGAAACTGCCGCGAAAAACAGAAACGCCGAGCGAGATGAGATAACCAAGCAGCATGAGACCGGCCGGCAGATAAACAAGTCCCTTGGGCATAGATTTTAATGTCGAAAAAACGATGACAACGCACACCGACGCCCATGCCGCCAGGTAAATAAAGTTATATACGCTGAAATTGCGTATCAGCCAGATAACACTAAGCACGAAATAGACAGCCGGCGGGATAAGAAGAGCTATATTCTTTTTCCCGATAAAAAGAAGTATGACAAGAGCAAAGATGGCAAGTCTTGCCAGCCACCAGGTAATATCAGCCGCCAAAATGTTTCCGCGATATATAAAAGACATAATCGAGGCGAAGTTGCTCCATAGAAGCAGGATTGCCGCCGGAATGCGGGAAAGCCCGAGGTCATTCTTACCAGCTTTATGCGCTTCCGAAGGTTCCGGATAAGCCGGCGCGACAGACGGCTGACAGAGTTTTACTATCAAAATAATTGAGCCGACCAGCGGCAGGAGCGTCCAGAAAATATTTACCCATGAGTTGCCGCCGTCGCGGAGGCGGCGAATTACGATTGCCAGCGAAGGCAAGACGCAGATAAGCGAAAATGAAGTAATATACGGAGCAACGGTCTGCACGGGATTATTCTGTAACAAGCCTGCGAATATTCCCAGAATAAACGATAAAATGAAAGTTGCCAGAAAATTGGCAAGCACGGCAAACCAGTATCCGGCGACGTTGGTTCTGCCTTTGAAGTCAATATATCCCATCCAGTAATCTCTGTATGCTTTGATCATGGGAAACCTTCCTTTACGGGGTGTAAGCTTAAATTCGTTAAAAACGAAACATATATCTGTTTATATTATACAGCTTAAGATGCCGATAATCAAGGATATTTTTTAATTTCCCGAACTTTTCCGTCAGGAAAGCCGGGAAATATTATTATCTGGCATTCAGCTTACCGCTGAATGTTTTCAGGAATCTGCTGAGGATTCTGATGAGGAGTTTCGTAAGGTATCAGATTCAGCCCACCAGGCAGGTCGATGCCGATAAGATTTTTGTCGCTGAAAAGACGTATGACTATCTCGGCGGGATAGTATTCGGCTTCAAATACGGCTGTAAGGTCAAGGTTTTCGAAGGTCAGGATATTTCTTACATACCAGGTGCTGCCGCTGTATTCACCGAGTTTTGAGTCGCGTGTCATCGAGGTGCCGTTCAGGCGGGGACCGTAGTCAAGAATCATAAGACCTTTGTCGCAGACGATGCGAACGTTCACCGGAACCGAGAGAACCAGCCCGTCCGCCTTGACCATGCGCTCAAGCTTTGAAACTCTGACTTTTCGGTTGTAGTATTCCGCTTCGGTTTTTTTATAGGTATTGTTCTTATAAATTATCGAAATAATGTCCCAGGCAAGGAAAAGGAAACCCGCAACTATAAGCGCCGCGCTGCTGTTGGTGCCGCGCAGAACGAATTGTCCGCTTGCGCCGCCGATTATCAGCAGGATGCTTACTATTATTCCCCATATGTCGCCGGCATAGCTTCGCTTCGGTTCCGGTGCAAACCCCGCCTTTGACATGACCGTGATGCGGTTCTCGTTTACCGGGTTATTTGTGTTTTCGAGATTTTGTGTCATGATATTCCTCTCCTTGTATTTTCTTATGGTTATTGACTTTACTTTATTATAACCCGAATTTTCACGGCAGTTGTCTGCCGTGAGCATACAATTAAAGGTATTATAAAATAATTTACAAATAAAAATACAGCAGGTCGAAACTTGTGTTTGACCTGCTGTATTTGATAATTTTTTTCTTGTTCGTATATTACCCGAACGCAGCCAAGTTTAATATTGGTTTTCGGAATATTATTCTGCGATTTTTGTGTTGTATTTACCGCTGATATGTACACGCCAGAGAAAACCTGAGTCTTCCTCATTTTGATAGAAAATCCACTGTCCGGCAAGGTTAAAAGAAGCTGTTCCGGTCGTCAATACCGTATAACGGGTTTTGCCATCTGAAGACATCCATTCGAGAGCTCTTCCCTTACCGGAAATATAATAGATACCGCTGTCCGAGACATTAGGAGAATACAGAATTTGGGATGCGAGGATCATAGGATTCCCTCCGTTTAAGTCCATGCGGATCAGTCCCTCTCCGGTTGAAGCGTATATGCTGCCATCGTAAATACAAAGGCTTTCATAAGAACCGCTGCTAATAACGCTCAGATTTCCTCCGTCAAGGTCGCTGCGACAGAGACAGTCGCCGTTATCCGGAGAAATGTAATAGAGTTTTTCCCCGACGACATTCAGGCATTTGTATGACATAGCGCCGTTGAGCTGTGTCAGAGTTCCCTTTTCGGGATCAATACTGTATAGATATCCGGTTCCGGCGCTGTCATAAAGATAGAATGTATCCTCAAAGATATAGAACTTTCCTCCGAGTGATTCACAGACAACCTCTTCCTTCGCTGTTTTTGGATTCATACGGAAGATATTGTCTCCCTTTTGATAATAGAGCCTGCCGGCATGATATTGCAGAGAATCGGCGCCTTTTAAACGTGCGATTATCTCGACTTCCTGCGTATATGGCTCCATACGGCAGAGATTTTCTCCGGTAAAGAAAAAGACAGCGTCTTCGCTTATCACGGCAAATGGATCGTTATCCGGGATGAAGTTTCCGGACAGGTTTCCGTTTCGGGCGTCAAAGTAAGCGGGGGTCAGACCTATTCCGGGGGCGTCGGAAAAACCTTGCCTGAATCCTTCCGAAAAACCCGAACGGTAACCGGTCTCTTCCCCGGCTGAGCTGCCTTGCAGAAATCCTTGCCGCCCGAAAAAGAGTAAAAAAGCCGCTAATAAAAAGACTGACAATAGCGGAATTAAAAGAGTGAATGCTTTTTTCCCGGATCCCGTTTCCCGTCTGACAGCCGAAAGCAGCTCTTTTGTATCCCGAAAACGTTCATTCGGATCGAAAGCGGTGCAGCGCTGTATCAGGGAGCGAAGGGTGCGGCTGATGTTTTGGTTATCGATTTCATCTTTTGTTTCTTTCCCAGTCGCCATATACAGCATGAGTATTCCCATGGCATACACCTTCGCGGTAGGAACTAACATATCTCTCTGCGTAACTTCCGGTGGCAGATATGCATTCGGCGGAGCAGTATTATCTTCTGCCCTGATATGTCCGTCCGCAAATATTATGATATTTGCAGGATGAGGAAAAATTTCCCGCCCGCCGTCTTCGCCGGAATTTTGAATCTCGGGAAGTAAACAAAGTTTTTTTATTATATAAATTATTTCCCGCGGCTGCATGGGTCCATTTTCCGTTATTATCTCGTTAAGCGAGCGCTCTGATTTTCCGTTCAGGAGGTATTTAAGCTTCTTTTTCATAGAAATCACCTCCCGGACGATATCGGGTGATCGTTTGCACCGTCGAGTCGGACGCACCACAGCCTTCCGCCGTCATCCTCATTATGGTATAAGATCCAACCGCCGGCAATATTGAAATCCCGGGCTCTGTTAGCTGAAACGCGCTCGCGGATACGGCCGTCAAAAGAACATCGCCAGATTCTGTTGTCCGAAAGATCAATAAAGCAGATACTATCCCCTGCGGAATTCAGCCGGTCGGCATTTATCTCGGGCAGCGGTTCTTTATCGCCGGTTACCGGATTCATCCGCAGAATTCTCTTGGCGCCGTTTTGCTCTGCGGCGCAGAATATATCGCCGCCGGATAGGGTTACGCTTACGCAGTGTCCGTCAAAAAGCTTTGTCCTGTTATTTCCTAATAGATCGCAGCAATACAATGCTCGGTCTTCACTATCGATATAATACAGATAATCGCCGTCAGTTTTGAGAACTTTGCAGTTTGAAAGGACATCAATCGGTGTCATTTCTCCGGTCTTTATTTCAAGAAGAGAGACTCCCTCCGATGTATGAATATAGAAATACTCATCTGCGACTAAAAGCTGCCCGTTTATGTCATCGCAGAGTATATCGCTTTCGGATGAGTAAATATTGGTCTGCATTATTTTATCACCGGAGGAGTAGTAGAGCCAGCCGTTTTTATAGCTCAGCGCGCGGACGTCTGTGTCATTGACGACAAGTTTAGGGTTTGTCCCGCTTATCACCATGCTCAGTATTCCTTCGTCTGAAATATAGAAAACAAGCCCTTCGCCTTCGGCGGCAAAAGCGCCTCCGGGCACGGCCATATTGTCAAAAGCGGAGTTTTCATAGGGTTCGGCGGTAATATCCCGCGGCAACTGCGGCGATGTGCGGTATCCGTCGGTATATCCCGCCTGACAACCCCGCTCGTGAGCGAGAGCTTCCGCTCTGCCTCTCCCGACAAGGTATCCCGAACCATAGGCGAAAACGGAAAAACAGAGAGCCGCCGCGGCAAATCCCGCCGCGGTTGTGAATCTTCGCTTTCTCCGAAGCGCTTTACGGCTGCTGCGGGTAAGGAATTCCGATATCTCATCTGCGCTTTGTATCCGCATTTTCGGGTTGAAAGCTATGCATTGACTTATCAGTTCTCTGAGGCTGTTGTTTACTATCTGCGCTTCAAGGTCGGAACGAACTGTGCTGCCGGTGGCAAGAAAGAGCAGAACCACGCCGAGGGAATAAATATCCGACAGCGGTGTCGTCTGTTCAAAACCGTATTGCTCGGGAGATGCGTAATCGAGTGTCAATACAATCGAAGTGTCCTGCCGGCGCTGCTGCTTGTGCTCTCTTGCGATGCCGAAGTCGATGAGATGAATGCTGCCGTCCGTCCCGGCTATGATATTCTGCGGCTTGATATCGCGATGGATGACGGGCGGCGTCTGCCGGTGCAGGTAGCTGAGGATATCCGCCAGTTTGCCCACAATGCCGTATATATCCTCTGCCGAGAGGCAGCCTTTTTCGGTTACGATCTCGTGCAGCGTGCGTCCTTCCGCATATTCCCGGACAAGATAGCTTTTTTCATCCTTTTCACAAGAAAAAAGCACCTTCGGAACACCCGGATGATCAAGCCGCCCGAGCAGTTTTGCCTCTTCCAGCGCGTCTTCTTCAGGATAGTTTTTTGTGATTCGAAGCAGAGCTTTAAATCCGTCTTTTCTTCGTTTAAGCAGATATAGCTCTTTTCTGCTTTCCGGATCCTTCCGCAGACAGCTTTCAAAAATATAATCCGACAATAGCTCCTCAGGCATTCCTTCTTCCGCAAGAGAAGTTTGAAGCGTTTTTTGATAACCGGCAAGAAAGCTCCTGAGAGCGTCATCAAAGGTATCGGCGGATTCTTTTTCTATAACAAAGGGGGAAAGATCTCTGTATTCTGCGCTTTGGATTGAAGATCGCCCGGCGCTCATATCGTTTTCTTTTTTAGAGCTCATCATACTCTCCTTTTCCCTCTTTGCAAAAACTGTTCTTCGGGAAAGACCTGCAAACAGTTGCGGCGTAAGCAAAACTGGAACCAAAACCGCACAAAACAATATATAACCATAGGTAAAAGTTGTTGCCGGTTCAAGACCTTTACGCGTAAGCAGGAAAATACCCCTATCCAGGCAAAGGAAAGCGACAACGGCAAAAAAAGGGTTTTTCTTGAAATAATGAATCAGGAGCTTTACGCCGTCATAAAAGCGGTAACCAAGCTTATCCACATTAGTGGTTGGAAAGGGGGTTTTGATTTTGGCTACTTTGTTTGCAAGATATCGGCAAGCTCCAGAGAGAGAGGAATAGGAATGCCCGACAAAGGAGACGGCTATCATAAGCGTGTCTCCGATGCCAGCCAGGTGTTCCTTCGACAGACACCGCCGCATCACCAGGGTTCTTACCATGGGAAAAATGATAAAACAAAGCATACAAAAGAGAAAACCCGCCCACAAAAGATGGATATTCCCGAAATAGCTTTCAAGCAGCGCGGAGGGGAGCAGCATCGCCTGGTTAATCAGCGAACAGAAATATAGCAGCATATAAAATACGTCGCAGCCCCGGATTCTGCCGGAAAATACGGTGCCGTCAAAAATCAGTTCACATAAACCGTAAGCATAGCGACGCTGTTTGCCGGTTTCCTCGGTGAAGGTACGGCTGACGCATTCGGTAAATTCAAGGCCATGTATCTGAGCATATTTTCCGTGGTAGCCCATGCCATAGAAGAAGAGCGCCTTATCGTAATCTTCGGAAACCCGGTTTTCCGCCCATAAACCGCTTTTTTCCAGAAGGCTTTTCCTGATAAACACGTTATGACCTACCAGCGGAACAAAAAAACCCTGCAAAGCTTTACACGGCCAGGTATTATGAAACAGACTGTTGGCATGATGACCGGTTGCGCGGGTATAGTAGTTTTCTTTAAGGTTCCCGGCATTTGTGGCGCACTGAACATACGCAAGTTTATCATCGGCAGCAAATTCCGGAAGGACAGCTTCGATGATACCCGCTTTCACACCCGAGTCTTTGTCCAGCAGCAGGATAACTTCATGGGTGGTGATATCTCCCTCCCAATAGCCGTCTGTAAAAGCGCCGTGTTCTTTTGTCATCTCTTCTTCGAGAGTGCCGCTCGCAGCGGCAGCTCCGAGCTTCAATGTATAATTTAAGTTGGATGCCTTCTTGAAATGACCGGCTCGACCTTCTGCCGGACGAACCACAAAGGGAATATCATTAGTTCTGTAAAATTTAATACGTTCCGCCGCTTTTCTTTCGAGGGGAGTCAGATCTGATGTATCATTCTTTAAAGCATGAATGAGCGCATCGGCTTTTTCTTTCGTGCAGCTGCCGCCGAGCAGAGGAGCGATGCCGTCGTCGGATACTACGACATTAGCCGACTCGCCGCTGAAATCTCGGTAACTTTTTGCTGCTGACAAAGCCTGCCGCATTGTGTCAAATATAATTTCATTGCCTTCGAGGTAAACGGGTATGCTGACGGTAACCGGCAAAAGCTCCTCTCTTAAAACTTCCTTTCGCGCCGTATTCATGTAGTATTTCCGGTTTACAAGGATCTCTCCCGAAAGAATACCGCAGACAGAAGGACGCAGCGACCACAGTGCGTCGGCTACATAATGCAGAGGATATATAAAAAAGAAAAACGATAAGAAACAGCGATAAAAGCTTTGGATAGTCAGTCCATAGAAAAAAAAGAGGACAGCGTGTACGGCGGCATCTAAAACAAGCACAATAACATATATCCAGACGCCGCACACCCGGTTCCCCAATGATTCGGGAATTCTCCTTCTTTTGTTTTCTCGCTCTTTCATGCTTTTTCTCACTCAAAATCCAACCTGAACGGATTTCTGCCAAGCTGCGCAAGGGCAAGCCATCCTGTAGCGCTGATACTCTGCACGTTATTGTATTCCCAAAGGATATCCGAGCCGGCAATTACAAAGCCGGTTGAAACACCGTCCCTGTCAGCGGCGGGTACGCTGCCGTCTTTTGCGGTCTGGGTTTTGAGATAATCCATAACCGCGTCGTATTTCTCGGCGCTTTTCAGCATATGGTAACAGACAGCTATCTGCGCCGTACCCTCGTTCCAGATTCCGTCCAAATCGCCCGCGCTGAAATCAAAGCCGGCTCCTACCGCCATACATCCTTCTACAAAGGCAAGCGTCTTATAGGGATCGTCAAGTTCGTCGCCCAAGGCAAGAACCGCGAGACTGTTCGTATCAAGCGGTATCACGCCGTCGCTTGTCGTTTTTCCGTCGTCCAATGTTCCGGTATAAAAGCAACCAAGCTCATTGTCATACATGGTAAATATAAAGTTTTTTGCGGTATCTGCCGCTGCTTTGTAAATGATTGCTTTTGATTCATCGACGCCGGAAATAGTTTCGTAAAGGGCGGTAAACGCCACATAAAGGTCGATATTATGCTCTGTCGAGATATAGGTGACTTTAATCTGCGCGTCATCCCATCCCTCATAACCTGCGGTAAATCCGCCGTGTTCCGATTCAAGGGCAAGAACAAAATCAGCCGCATTCATCGCCGCCGTCAGATACCCGGCTTGTTTTTCCGCTGACGTATTCTTCGCTACAGCACAGAGCGCCAGAACAGTCCATGCCATATTTCCGGCGGAGGTTGAGACTGTATATGAGTCCTCTTGCCACTTTCCGTCCTGCCAGAAACCGGGCAGACGCACCGTTACTTTCCCCGCTGCAATAGAACGCCCGGAATCACTTTTGGGATCTCCGGCGATGTAGACGTTCCGTAGTCTTCCGTCGCTGAAAGTACGGTCATGTTCCTGCGCAAATACGATAGCATCTGCTATCATCTCTGCATACCCCTGCGCGCCGGCAGATACCAATACCACGACAGCCAGAGCGTTGTCATACAGATAGGCGTTGTTATCCGACGCTTTGTCTCTTTGATCATCTGCGGCAATAAAACCGCCTCCCTCCTCTGCTTTCTGCGCAAGGAAAGCAGCCGCTGCCGAACGTTCTCTTATATCAGCGACTGAAGGAGTAATGTCTATCGAGCGGCTGCAGCTCGGCAACAGCAGACAAAAGACAATGAGAAGGGCGACAAATACTCTTATCGCTTTGTTTTTTTCAGTCATAAACGGTATAGTTATAGTTGTGTGTATAGCCGTCTTGGTCTCTTTATTGAGTATATTCATGATTTTGTAATATTACCTATTCGCTGTCTGCGCCGTCATCAAGAGGGGTAAGACCGAGAGAACACATAAAATCATAGGTCTTTGCGCTGTCATATCCGTGATTTATGGCAAAGATAACGGCGGCGTCACGTTTTATAAGAGGGTGCAGCGCGCCGCATTGAGTCACCGACAGCATTCGCTGCGTAGTTTTAAGGTCAAGAGACATAGCCAGCGCAATCAGCAGATAATAATCGCGTTTCCCTCTCCTGCGTCCTTCCATAAGCTGATAGCCATAGGTACGGGAAAGGTTTGCTTTTCTGATAATCTCACTTTTTTTTTGACCAGTTTCATTCAGCAGGTTATCAAAAAAATTCCGGATATCGTCATCAAGAAAACCTTCCCAGTCCTGCGGGAAATTATCGCCCTTCAGTTTCTCTTGCATATGGGTCGTATCAAGAGGTCTTTTATTTGTTGAATCTTTTGTATCGCTCATGATTACGTCCCCTTTTCCCGGTTTTATTTAACTTAATCTGCTATTAAAGTATAAAAAACAGTGCTTGTTATAAATAATAGTTTAACACAGAGATGTGAATATTTCTATACTTCGGCTTCTTAATAAATATTTGTAAAATAAACAACACTGCGCTTTGGGCTTAAACCCGATGCGCAGTGTTATTGTTTGATTTTATTTGGTTCAGGTATTTGTCTTGTCTTCTTCCAAATCCAAAAGACCGCGTACTCCCAAAACAGGCTCCACAAACAAGATACCGTTGCCCGGGTCCTCCAGCTTAAGTTCCCGGAACAAATCGTCTACTATCTTGTCAACAAGAGCGGTCGGCATGAGGATCATGACCAGTTCCTTTTCGGGTTCGATTTCCATACCGAAAAGCGTTGCCGTATACTCCGCGCCCGTGCCCCTTCCGTGCATGATAGTACCGCCTCTGGCGCCCGCTTTACGCGCGATATCCATGACATCTCCCGCCATGCCGCGGTCTACAATAACTGTCATTTTTTTGAACATAGCGTTATCTCCCTCGCCCTCCGTTGTTTTCACAACGACTTGCTTGCCGTCTACCGTCAGGCTCGCAAGAATTACGGGCGTTATATAAATAATTCCTTTGCCCGGTTCGGTCAGCCCCAAAGCCTGTGTAAAATGATCGCAGAGTTCCTCAGAGCTGTCTTTTGATATTAAAAAATTGATGATTTCTTTTTTCTGACTCCTTATTCCGAGCAGATCCAAAATGGTACTTTTAACCGTACCTTTGCCGATAATTGTTATTCCGCCGCGAATACCAATTTCTTTGACTATCCTGGCGCATTTCCGGCATTGTTCTTCATCCAAAACCAATGTTATTATTACCAAAGGTTTGTTTGTTATAATATTACCTTCTTGATTATTCATTGTGACCTCCTACCGGTATACCGGCACTCGGTGTTTTTTCGGAAGCTTTGCGTAATTTGAACTGATAGAGAGCGCCGAGTATTTCAACCGCCACGATCGGCATCATGGCTACAATGGCAATCATACCGAAGCCGTCCGATACCATGTCGGCTGTTGGCACCTCCGCAGCAATCCCCTGGACAAAGGCAAGAGAAAAGGTAGCTGTCATCGGTCCCGAAGCAACGCCGCCGGCGTCAAATGCCACACCAACAAATAAATCGGGAACAAAATAGGAGAGTATAACCGCCAGAGCAAAGCCCGGCAAAATATACATCCACAACTGTAACCCCGGTATAAGTATCCGCAAAGCGGACATAAAGATTGACATGCCGACGGCTACCGAGAGGAAGATGAGCACGAGTTTTCGTTTAACGGAACCGCCGGTGATGTTTTCTACCTGGTGCGTCAAAACTATAACGGCCGGCTCCGCAAGAACCGTGGTGAGCCCAAGAAGAAGCGAAACGAACAGAACCGGTATTTTCGAATCCATCGAGGCGAGTTTTTTGCCGAGTGTAACACCGATTTCCATAAATCCGCCGTTGACGCCTAACATGAAGACTACAAGACCTACATATGTGAGGATTACGCCGCGTACGATAATTAAGACTCTGTTTTTGTTATGTTTGAATGAGACAATCTGGAAAACTATATACATCACTACAATCGGCAAAAGAGACATGAAAGATTCAAACGCAATGGTTGTCAGCTTTGAGACATATACCTCAAGCAGATTTCCTTCCGCTACGCTGGCTTCCGGCAGGCTACCGTTAAGTTTTCCGATATCCAGGAAAATTCCTGCGGTCAGAACGCCGAGAATCGCGCCTGAAGATGAAATACCGACGAGTCCGAAGCTGTCCGCCTCTCCCATCTTACTGTCTTTTTTCATTGCCGATACTCCGGCGGCAAGCGCAAGCATAAAAGGAACCGTGATAGCTCCCGTTGTGGCGCCGGAAGAATCAAAAGCTATCGCTAAAAAATCCGATGTCGAGAAAAGAGACAAAATGAATATCAGACCATAGGCGGCAGTAAAAACATACTTCAATCTCACGCTCTTCACTATGCGCAGCATACCGAGGGTCATCATAATTCCGAGACCGATCGAGACGACAACAACCATGAAAATATTGTCAAATTGCCCCGAGGTGACGCTGTCCACCTGTTTTGCAAGTATATGAAGATCCGGCTCGGCAAATGAGATGAAAAAACCAAGGATTAGACTGACGGTGATCATAATTGCGTAGCTGTTTGTATGCGCCAGGGTATATCCGATACCCTGACCGATGGGTTCAAGACCCAAGTCAATGCCAAAAAGAAAAATTGTAAGACCGATAATTACCAGAACTGATCCTATAAGGAAAGCAATTATCGCGCCGGTACTCAGCGGAGTGATGGTAAAGTGAAGCCCCAAAACAATAACGACAATCGGTAAAACAGAAGACAGGACTTCTTTAAACTTGGTAACCAGTACGCTCATGAAAAACCACCGTAATCATACAGAATTTATACCGTCTGTTTGAGTCGCTTATATCGCGCCTAAATATTCAATAAATCTATAATACCACGAAAAAAACAAAATGTCAATAAAAAACGCTTTTGGTTACAAAAAAGTTTTTGTCAATTAAAATTTACTTGATTAATATTATTATCGATTACAATTAACATAAAACCATAATAATGTTTCATACGGCTTTGTTGACAATTCGATCAGAATGTACTAAAAAGTAGATTTTACTATAGGTTATTTTGTTTCTATAAAAAACCGCCATTTTGGCGGTTTTTTGTTACGATATCTTTCACTTCTTGTTATTCCAGCCATACTGCCCTTTCAGTTCGACGAATCTGACAAGTTCAACTGTTCTGATATTGATATCGCCGTTATCCGTCTTGGTGACAAGCTTTAGCTCCTGCAGATGCGGCGGGCCGACCGGAATAACCATCCTGCCGCCGATTGCCAACTGTTCGACCAATTCATCCGGCAGAGAGCCCGCCGCGGCGGTTACCATAATCCTGTCATAGGGCGCATGCTCTTGCCATCCTGTGCTGCCGTCGCCAGTCTTATAAAAGATATTTGAGAAATTCAATGCGTTCAGCCTCTCTTTGGCTTTTTTCATCAATTCCCCGATTCTTTCGACGGTATAAACTTCCATTGACATTTTGGCGAGGAGGGCTGTCTGAAAGCCGGAACCGGTTCCGATTTCCAGCGTTTTGCTGTCCTTTTCCGGTTCTAAAAGCTTTGTCATTTCGAGTACCAGACTTGGCTGGGAAATCGTTTGGTCATAACCTATCGGCAGAGGTCTGTCGAGACCTGCGTATTGTTTCATGTCGTCCCCGACGAAAAAAGAACGATCCAATGAACGGAAATATGTTGTGAGTTCCTGGTGGTCCATGGGTTTGTACCTCGAGTGGGGGTGGGAAAGCGGGTTGGGAAGCTTTTATAACATTTGAAATAATCTATCGAGTCATTAACGTTAAAGCAAGTCAGCCCTCCGTTTTCGGACGGGCTGACGGCAGCTTATTTCAGTTTTATCTGTTTGCAAGAATCGTGTCGATTTCGTTCAGTTCTTCTTCGGTCAGGGTCATGTTTTCAAGCGCTTTGACGTTTTCGACGACCTGTTCGGGCTTGGACGCGCCGATGAGCGCGGAGGTGACGACGGGGTCGCGGAGCGTCCATACGAGGGCGAGCTGCGCCAGGGTCTGGCCGCGTCTTTCAGCTACGGCGTTGAGCGCGCGGACGGTTTTCAGCAGCTCTTCGCTGATGTCGGACGCGCGGAGGAATCGCGGGTCGTGGCTTGCGCGGGAGTCTTCCGGAATGCCGTTGAGATATCTGCCGGTAAGCCTGCCGCCCGCGAGAGGCGCGAACGCCATGATGCCGACGCCTTCTTCGGCGACAACGTCTGTCAAGCCGTTTTCAATCGAGCGGTTGAACATATTGTAGTTCGGCTGATGGATAAGCATATGCATGCCCATTTCTTTCATGCACCGGATCGCGCGTTTTGTCTGTTCGGGATTGTAGTTGGAAATGCCGGCGTAGAGCGCTTTGCCGCTCTTGACGATGTCATAGAGCGCGCCCATTGTCTCTTCGATAGGCGTTTCGTCGTCGGGGCGGTGGTGATAGAAGATATCGACATATTCGAGGTTCATGCGCCTGAGGGACTGGTCGAGGCTGGCGATGAGGTACTTACGCGAACCGTGGTCGCCGTAGGGACCTCTCCACATACCGAAGCCGGCTTTGGTAGAGATCACAAGCTCGTCGCGGTAGGGGCGCCAGTCGCGCTTCAGGTGTTCTCCGAAGTTGCGTTCCGCTTCGCCGGCGGGCGGGCCGTAGTTGTTTGCGAGGTCGAAGTGGGTGATGCCGTTGTCAAACGCGGCGCGGAGAATCTTCTGCTGCACGCCGAAGGTGGTGATATCCCCGAAATTGTGCCAGAGGCCGAGAGATATTATCGGAAGCTTAAGGCCGCTTCTGCCGCTTCTGCGGTAAATCATCTTGTTGTAGCGGTCGGGCGCGGGTGTGTAGGGATTATACTGCTGATAACTCATAGCTGTTCTCCTTTTTATGGCATTGTTTTTCTGAATTATACCATATACCGGGACTTAAGTCAAGGTTAGATTCCCCCGAAATCGGAGGGTTAGCTGAAATCCGTTTTATTCACCTTACGCCTGCCCGGCAAAATACATCTCGGCGTAATAGCTGTTTTTATCGAGCAGTTCGCGATGAGTTCCGACTTCGACGATAGTTCCGCTGTCCATGACAATAATCCGGTCGGCGTCTTTGATTGTGGAGAGACGGTGCGCAATTATGAAACCGGTGGAATTTGCGGCAAGCTGCTTCAGTCCCTGTTGTATCAGCACTTCCGTGCGGGTATCAACCGAAGATGTGGCTTCGTCGAGGATAATGATCGGGGCTTTTTTAATCATGGCTCTTACTATCGTCAGGAGCTGAATTTCGCCGCGGCTCAGATTGGACGCGCCTTCGGCCAAAACGGTATCGTAACCCTGAGGCAGGCTCTCGATGAACGAATCCGCCCGCGCCAATACAGCCGCCTCTTTGATTCTTTCGAAATCGACATCCGACAAATTTTCTTCGTCCGAGATATCCGCTCCGAATGCGATGTTGTCCCGAATACTGCCGGAAAATAGCCAGGTGTCCTGCAAAACCATCGAATATGCTTTGCGAAGCTCCTCGGTTTTATATTCTTTTGCGTCCTTTCCATCGATATAAATCTTCCCGCCGCTTATTTCGTAAAAGCGCATCAGCAGGTTGACGAGAGTAGTTTTTCCGGCGCCGGTTCTGCCGACAATGGCTACCTGTTCACCCGGTTTTACTTTAAGATCGACGCCGTTAAAGAGCAGATTTTCGGTATATCCGAAATTGACTTTATCGAACTCGATTTCTCCTTTGACGGCGGCAGCGTCCATGGTGTCGTCGCCCGATTCGGCGATTTCTTCGGAATCTAAAAAATCGAAAACTCTTTCCGCCGAAGCCAGCGCCGACATGATGGTGTTGAAAATCTCGAGCACCTGGTTGAACGGACCCCGGAGCATATGGGTGTATTGCAGGAAAGCCTGAAAGCCGCCCAAGGTCAAGATACCGTTGATGACATATCTGCCGCCCCAGATTGCCAATAACACATAATTTGAGTTAAGGATGAGGTCGCCTGCGGGTCGGGTAACAAAGGAGACCAGCGTCGATTTCCACTCGCTGTCATACAGGTCCTGGTTCAGGGAAGACAGCTCGGATTTCAAATCCTCTCCGATATTGTAGTGTTTTACGATATCTTCTCCGGTATAAGCCTCTTCTATCTTGCCGTTGAAAACGCCTGTCAGTTTTGCGTTTTTCTGAAAGATGGGCTTGGCTTTTTTGATAAGGAACTTTACCATAAAATAGGATATCGGTATGACTATCATCGAAAGTAAGGCAAGTATCGGATTGATAATAATCATCATTATAACAACGCCGATAAGCAGTACAAGCGCCGACAACGAGCTTGTCAAGCCGCTTTGCAGGGTGTTCGCTACATTGTCAAGGTCGTTGCTCAGCAATGAAGTCATATCTCCCGCCGACGAGCGGTCAAAATAATTCAGGGTCAGGGCGTTTAATTTTACCTGCATCTGATTTCTCAGCGATCTTATGACGCTTTGGGAGACTTTTACCATCAAAGTATTTGAGATATAATTTGAAAAGAAATTGATGATGTATAAAATCAGGAGGGTGACGGATATTTTCCACAATACCGCCCAATCGAGAGCAATATTATCGGTCAATACCTCGGTAAAGATGTTGATTATTTCCCCGATTTTTCTCGGAATCAATATCTGAACGACGGAAGCGGCTAACGTCAGCAGGATAGCCGCAATGAAAAGCCACTTGAATGAGGCTAAGTTTTTAAGCAGACGGAACAGAGTGCCTTTTGCATTTTTTGTGCTCCCCGATGTCAGAAGCCCGGATACGCGTCCCGCACCTCCGACTCCTCTGGAAACGCCGGGCAGTCCTTCTTCCTGTTTATCTTCTTTGTTAACAGGTTCTTTATTCATCTGATTTCACCTTCTTCCGACTTTAATTGCGAAGCTAAAATTTCCTTATAAATTTCCGAATTTTCGGCAAGTTCTTTATGGCTCCCCCTGTCTATGATTTCTCCGTTTTCAAGGACTAAAATTTCATCCGCGTCTCTGACGGTCGCCACGCGCTGAGCTACCACCAAAACTCCGCGATCCGCCAGTTTTTCCTTGATGGCTTCGCGGACTTTCTTCTCGGTTGAATAGTCAAGAGCCGAGAAACAGTCGTCGAAAACATAAAAATCCGATTCTCTGATAAGACCGCGGGCTATCGAGATCCTTTGCTTTTGTCCGCCGGAAAAGTTCACCGCGTTCTGAGCTATATGAGTGTCAAGCCCCTCGGGGGATTCCCTGAAAAAATCTCCCATCCGGACCATATCAAGAACTTCCCAGATTTCCTCGTCGGAAGCGTCTTTTTTTCCTGTCTGAATGTTTTCTCTGATGCTGCCCGAGAACAAAAAGCCGGTTTGAGGAACGATTGTAACGGTTTGGCTGATTTCTTCATTTGAAAGGGACTGAATGTCCCTGCCGTTAAGATATATTTGTCCCTGACAGGCGTCGTATTCGCGCAGCAAGAGTTTAATAACCGTTGATTTTCCGCTTCCAGTCGAACCGATTATCGCCTTGGTTTCTCCCTTTATTAGACTAAAACTGATATTTTTCAAGGCAGCTCTGCGGTAACCCGGATAGCAAAATTCAACGTTCTTGAAACTGATGCCTTCTTCGTACGATTCCGAACCGTCTTCTTTTATTTTCAGAATCTCCTCTGTTGATAAAACCTCGGAAATTCTGTCGATTGAAACCTTTGACCTCGGGATAATGGTTATGATGGAAGCGAATTGCTGAATATTGCTTAAGCTGATGGTCGCATATTCGATGAGACCGACGAGAACGCCGAGTTTGATTGTACCAATTTGCGCCCGTCCGCCGCCGGTTAATAAAATGAGTGAAATCAGAATATTGGTGAAAAGCAAAATGAGGGGGCTGAGCAACATCATTGTAGATTCTGACCTGACATTCGCTTCGTAGGCATCTTCTGTCGCCTTTTCGAACTCTCTTTTCTCATAATCCGATTTGTTAAAAGCTCTGATAACCCGGATTCCTCTTATATTTTCTCTGAAAAGCTGATTGATGCGGTCGATCGATTTACGTATGCGGGCATATTGGGGAAGCGCCCTTGTTGTCAGCAACAGACCCACAAAGAAGATTACTGGAATAATTATTAAAATGATTGAAGCAAGTTTTGCGTCCAGCGAAAAGGATATTGCCAGTGATCCGATAACGGTGACGGTGAGGGTGAAAATCTTCCTTAAAGAGAGGTCTATAAGATTTGAAACCTGTTTTACGTCGTTTACCGTTCTTGTGATTAAAGTGGAATTGGAAAATCCGGTTCTTGTCTCTTTTGACCAGCCGATAACTTTTCCGAACAGATCCGACCTCAAATCTCTTGATATCCCTGCTGTCACTCTTGTAAGGAACAACAAAGAAATCATCAATGAAACGATATTAAGAACCGTCGCCAGCAGCATGGCAAGACCGTGGCTGACAATCGCACCCATGTCCTTTATCATGATTCCGGAGTCAATGATATCAACCATCAAACGCGGTATCAGAAGCTGCGCAAACACCCAAATGCTTGCAAAGAAAAGCTGCCCGACAATAAGTTTTGCATACTTTTTGGCGTACTTTTTCAACATATTATTTTTACCTTCATCCGTTTATTATTATTTATGATTCTTTTTGTGACAGATGTGAAAGTTATTATATCATAACAAAAGGTGATTTTCAATAATCCATTGAAAATTTAGATTTAATAGAAATATCATTTTAAATTCAGCTAAAAAAACCGGAGGAAATTAATCCCCCGGCGCGTTGCGGTTTAATCAAGCTTATAAAAATCAATTAAAAGATCGAAAGGGTAAGGAAAAGGGTTGACATCAACGACGCAACCAACGAAACGACGGTAATCTGGGTGTTGATAGACGGTCCGGCGGTATCTTTGAACGGGTCGCCCACGGTATCGCCGACGACTGCCGCTTTATGAGCCGGCGAGCCTTTGCCGCCCTCGTTGCCTGCCTCGATGTATTTCTTGGAATTATCCCAAAGTCCGCCCGAATTGCTCATAAACAGCGCCAACAAAAGTCCGGTGATGATATTGCCGCACAAATAGCCGCCGATTGCCTGTACTCCGCCGATAAATCCTACTACCAATGTGCTGACGATTGCCATAAGTCCGGCGGGGATAAGCTCCTTCATCGCTCCGGTGGTGGCTATCATGATGCATTTATCGTATTCGGGCTCTACGCCTTCTTTGCCTTCTTTCAGGCCTACAATCTCACGGAATTGCCGGTGTATTTCTTCGACCATACGCTGCGCATTTCTGTCAACACCGAGCATCAGCATCGCCGAGAAGACGGCGGGAATAGCCGCGCCGATGAGCAGCCCGAAGAAAACAACCGGATTCATTATGTCGAAGTTTTTAATGCCCTCGACCCCCAATTCAGCGGCTGCGGTGTTCACTTCGCTCATAAACGCTCCGAGCAAAGAAATCACGGTCAGTCCCGCCGCAGATATCGCGAAGCCTTTGGTTACCGCTTTTACCGTGTTGCCGGCTGAATCAAGCTCGTCGGCTATGGCTATGACATCCTCGCCTAAGTTGCCCATTTCGGCAAGTCCGCGGGCGTTGTCGACTATCGGGCCGTAGGCGTCGTTGCTGACAATCATTCCGACGATCGAGAGCATTCCGACCGCCGCCATCGAGATTCCGAACATCGAGTATTCGAAGGTATAAGCAGGATTAATAGATTCGCACAGCTTATACGCAGCGAGCGCCGACACGCCGATACCGATCATGGCGGGAAATACGCTGAGCAGACCGTAGGAAATACCGGATAATATGGTGAACGCAGGACCGGTGCCGCTTGCCTTAGCCACCATCCTGACGGGCTTTTTGGAGTCGTCTGTAAAATAATCGGTAGTGATGCCGATGACAACTCCGACCAAAAGTCCGACGACACAGGCAAGCCAGATACGCCATTCGAATTTCAGGATTGCCGTCGCCGCCGCAGTGAGAGCGATATAAACGCCGGTCGTTACATAAGTGCTGGAATTGAGCGCTCTGGTAGGATTGCCTTTCTTTCCTATCCGCGCGGTCAATACGCCGATAACCGAAGCGAGCAGTCCGAGAGCCGCAAAGCAGAATACCATCGAAACGTTGAGTACTCCGCCTACCGCCGAATCAATAGAGCCGGCAAGCACGAGCGCCGCCGCCATCGACGCGACGTTGGAGTCGAAAAGGTCAGCTCCCATTCCGGCGACGTCTCCGACATTGTCGCCGACGTTATCGGCTATTACGGCGGGGTTGCGCGGGTCGTCTTCGGGTATGCCGAGTTCAACTTTGCCGACGAGGTCGGCGCTGATATCGGCAGTCTTGGTGAATATGCCTCCGCCCGCCTTGGCGAACATGGCAAGCGAACTCGCGCCGAAACTGAAGCCGAGTATGGTGGTCGCGTCACCGGTCAAAAGGTAGACAATGGCTACCCCGAGCAGACTGGAGCCGACGACTGCCATTCCCATAACGGCTCCGCCGCGGAAACCCGTCATAAACGACGGCTTGATGCCGCTTTTGGCTGCTTCGGCCGCTTTCACATTAGCTATGGTGGCGACTTCGATACCTATCTTGCCGGCGATGGCCGAGAATGCGGTTCCCATCAGATACGCCACAGCCATAAGTATGTTGTCAAAAATATTTCCCTTCCAGATAGGCGAAGGCAACAATATCAGGATCAATACTGCCGCGACAAGCGCAAATCGGGCGAGAACCGTATATTCTTTCCGCAAAAAGGTTCTTGCCCCCTGACGTATTAATTCGCCGTTTTTAGCGATCAGCTTATTCTCGGAGGGCTGCCTTTTTACCCATAAAAACAGCCAGGCGGCGAAAGCAAACGCCACCAACGACACCAGAATTGACAGGTACAACATGAGTTTATCCATAAAATATACGCCTCCCGTAATTATTTTTGTTTCCCAATCAATTATACACCCAAAAGCCGGCAAATGTCAATACTAAATAAGAGAATAAAAGTTATGATATCGATGAATTCACATTGGAATTCATATCATCCGATATGAGATAAGCTCAAAGCTATTTTCTTGACAACCCGACCGTAATGTGATATAATAATGCAATACGAAAAAAGTACAGTTACATGAAATACAACTGCGTTCAGTGACTGCAGCGCAAGCAATATGGTTTGACAGGCTGTTTTCGTCATTTTTTAAAATAACAACAAATATATATTAAACACAATTAAGGTGAAAATTTTGACAGAATTCCGTCCGATTTCAATCGCTGACAAAGATATTATCGTATCGCGTTTACGAGCCGAGAACAGCCGAAGCTCAGATTACAGCTTCGCAAATATGATTATGTGGGATTCCCGCTTCCAAAAGCATATTGCCGTTTTTGAAGACAGACTGATAATTGATATAAGAGTCAGCAGTTGTCCGAGCGTTGAATGCCCTTATTTTGCTTTTCCCGCGGGTTCCGGCTCTCTCAAGCCGGCAATCGATTTTATGAAAGAATATTCGGCTCAAAAGGGCTGCGCTTTCTCTATGCGGGGAATCAGCGAAGACCAGCGCATCCTTCTTGAAAGCGAATTTCCGGGGCGCTTTGAGTTCACCGAGAAAAGAAATGCATTCGACTACATTTATCTCGCGGAAAAGCTTTCGACCTTCGCAGGGAAAAAGCTGCATTCCAAGCGAAATTTCTGTAACCGCTTTGAAAAGACCTACAACTGGGATTTTGTCAGACTGACGCCGGATATGATACCCGACTGTATGGAATTGTACGAGAAATGGCTCGACGGCATCGACAAGTCACTCGACGGGGTAAAAGACGAATACAAAGCAATCACCGTCGGGTTCGAGAACTGGGAAGCTCTTGAGCTTGAAGGCGGCGTGCTTCGGGTTGACGGACAGATAATCGGGTTTGCTGTAGGCGAGCGCATCTCCACCGACACTTTCGACGTTCATTTCGAGAAAGCCTTAAACTCTTATTCCGGCGCATATCCCATGCTCTGCCGTGAATTTGCAAAGCAGATTATCGGCGACCGTCCCGAAATTGTTTACATTAATCGCGAAGATGATATGGGACAGGAAAATCTTCGTAAATCAAAGCTTAGTTACTATCCTGAATATCTCCTGAAAAAATATGTCGTAAAGGAGAAATAGTCATGAAAGTCATTCGTGACCGAATCTCGTTCCGGCGCTCTTTGCCCGGTGACGAACCCGAACTTAAAAAGTTATGGCAGACAGTCTTTTGCGACAGCGATAAATTTATCGACGCTTTTTTTGAGGTGTTATACCAGCCGGGTTTTGCATGTGTTGCTCTTTGCGATGACATTATTATCTCAGCCGGATACTGCCTGCCGGGGGTTGTTGCCAGGGGGCAAAAATGTTATTATATTTACGCGATGGCTACCTACCCTGAATACAGAAGTCAGGGGATTGCGACAATGATCGGACGGCGGCTCATTGATGACGCTTTTGCCGAAGGCGCAGACATGGTCGCGACATTGCCCGCTTCCGAATCTCTTGTAGGATGGTACAGAGAAAAACTGGGAATGATCCCGACATTTATCAAGGGGCTTCCCGGAGCGGAGTTTCCCGAAAATTGGCATCGTTTTTATGCCATGTTCGGCGGCGGACCCGACAGCGGAGCTCCGAGCCGTCTCTCTGCTGTCGCAGCCCTGGGAATTGACCTGAATGATTTTACCGGTTACGGCTGGGAGCTGACTTTTGATTAAAATAATACAGCGGAACGAAAACAGCGCCGTTTCGCTGTATTTTTCCGAATGAGGACATTAAAAAAGAACAACATAATAATTAGTTTTAAGAGATAAATAATGGGCAAACAACGTGATTTGACAAAAGGGGACATCGGCAGAACTCTGATTCTTTTCAGTCTGCCGATGATCGCCGGCAATATTCTGCAGCAGCTGTATAATGTGGCGGATACCGTGATAGTGGGGCATACCATCGGAGAGGAAGCCTTGTCCGCGGTAGGGTCTTCATACAGTCTTATGGTCTTTCTGACTTCGATAATCATAGGTCTGACCATGGGGAGCGGAGCGGTTTTCGCCCAGTTTTTCGGCGGAGGAAAAATCACCGATCTGAAAAAAGGGATGGTAAATTCCTTCGTCTTTATGTCATTAATTGCCGTTGTCATCAATGTCATATCCCTTCTTTTGGTCGACAACTTGATAATATGGCTGAATATCCCGGCCGAAGTTTCGGAATATGCCAAAATCTACATGACCGTTGTCTTATACGGCATCATCCCGATATTTATCACGAATTATTTTTCGGCGCTCTTAAGAAGCGTCGGGAATTCGGTGGTACCGCTGATTTTCGTCGGTTTATCTGCCGTTACCAATATAGTTCTGGATCTGGTTTTTATCATAAAGTTTGATATGGGAGTGGGCGGCGCGGCATGGGCGACGGTAATTTCGCAAATTCTTTCCGCTCTCGGAACCGGTATCTATTTTTTTGCTAAATTTAATAATCTGCTGCCGTCTAAAAGTGAAATCGTCTATGCTCCTGAGCTTTTGAAATATATATTATCTAATTCTGTTCTGACTTCGATTCAGCAGTCGATAATGAACCTGGGCATTCTGATGATTCAGGGGTTGGTTAACTCTTTCGGATTGGTTGTGAGCGCGGCTTTTGCCATAGTCGTAAAGATTGACGCGATCGCATATTTTCCGGCTCAGGATTTCGGCAATGCGTTTTCGATTTTCGTTTCTCAGAATTTCGGCGGTAAAAAGTTTGACAGGATAAAAACCGGCTTCCGTCAGGCGCTGGTTATTTCAAGCGTTTTTTGTGTTTTGGCGTCTGTTTTTGTCAATGTTTTTGCAAGAGAATTAATGGGATTATTTATAGATACATCCGTTCACGGGGCAGTTGTCGAGACGGGTATCCGATATCTGAGAATTGAAGGGGCTTTCTATGTGGGCATCGGAGTTTTATTCTTGTTATACGGTATCTATCGCGGGCTTGCAAAACCGGGTATGTCGGTAGTGCTGACGGTCATATCCCTCGGTACGAGGGTCGCGCTCGCCAATATACTGTCGGGATTTGGTTCGATAGGCGTCATCGGAATCTGGATGGCTATACCCATAGGCTGGGTCCTGGCTGATTTGGTCGGATTGGTTTATTATAAAAAGAAAATTTTGCATGAAACTGAACACGGAATTTCATGATGATAATCAAGAGTATGTTTAAATAAAAAATGGACGGCTTTTATGCCGCCCATTTTTTTTGTCATCTCGTTAAGTATTAACGCTTTTTGGTGATAACCTTAGATTCCGCCTTTATTTACAAGCACCCTCAACTTCGATTCGGGATTTACAAGCTTTCCCGCCGTGACATCGTATTCCGTTATTTTTGCCATCAATATTTCACGCTCGGTATATCTTTCCCGGTCGTAAATTATATAGATATTGCCTTTATCATCTTCGGTAACATCGGGATAAGACACATTTTCCCTCTCGTCGATCATCAAAAAGCCTTTCCATGTTTTGCCGTCGTCAGAGAGCATGGCTTTCAGATTATTTCGCCCATGCCCGGAAACACCTTTGTTTTCATCCTGAACGACAAAATCATGATGATTGACAAGCAAAAGCCTGCCGCTTTTCAAGCGCCGGATATGGAACCGTGAGCAGGGACCGCCGAGTCCGCTGTCGCCTATATCGTACCATTATAGCCTTTGTCATCGGAAAACCCCTGTCCGATGCCGGTCTTGGCGCGGATAAGCATCCATAATCTGCCGTCCTTCAATTCGACAATCATATGCTCGTCAATGCATCTGTCCTTATAATCGGTATGACCGATAAGCGAAAACGACTCGCCTTTATCTGTTGAACAATACACATTCGAGAAACGCTCTTCTGGCAGATAATTGTATTCCGAAGAACCGACATTCCATATCGAACAGCAGGCAAGCCACTCGCCGGAACTCAATATAACCGGCTTATTCATCATAATGCCGTTTGCAATGCGTTTCGGCGCCGAAAATACCGGCTTGTCGGCATCGGGATCATCGCACACAGCCGCCCATACACCGATGCGGCCGTCAAAAAATGAATAGCTCTGCGCATAGAACAGCCAAAGTCTGCCGGTATCGTCAATCCACAGGCATGGGTCGAAAACACGGCATTCGGGAGTCGGAGCTTCAACAACCATGTAAGGCTCTCCGAAATCCGCATCGTGACTGTCGCCTTTCAGCAAAACCACGAAATTCCCGCTTTCCTCGCCGGACATACCGCCGTAAAATGATACAAAAAAGCGTCCTTTTGAAGTTCTTTCTATGCCCGGTATGCCTTGGAAATTGCGGTTGCGGTTTGCAAACCGGCAGCCGGGGGCATTTTTTACAGGCTCATAAATAAACTTTGCCGAAAGCAAAGCGTCGTCTTTTTTTGAAGACATTACAGCACCTCGTTACGATAGTTGTTTGACTCTTCTGTTATTCGCTTAACTGTTGCTTTGATTACTCAGTTGCGATATCGATACATCAAAAGGAAGGCGGTCAAGAATATCACGCTTTATATCGATACCCGGAGCGACTTCAATCAATTCCAGCCCGATGTCTGTCAGCCGAAATACGCAGCGCTCAGTTACATATAACACCCTCTGCCCGTTCTTTATCGCCTGCTGCGCAGAAAAGCTTATGCTGCGGATTTCCTTCCTGAATTTCGGAATGCTTCCTTCACTGTTAATACAAACCATACCGTCTTTTTCAACAGTCTCGAGTCCCTTTGTACTAAAGGTCAAACAGAATACAACCGTTTTTGCGGCGGAGGCTATGTTGGCAAATCCGCCTATTCCAGCGAATGCATCCGGTCCGCGATGCGAGTTGACATTGCCGAAGCGGTCAACCTCTAAAGCGCCTAAGAAGCATATATCAAGGCCTCCGCCGTCATAGAAGTCAAACTGCATCGACATATGGTATATGGCATCGGCGCCGATCGTCGCGCCGAAAGCGCTGCCCGATGCCGGCAACCCGCCGATTCCGCCTGATTCCACCGTCAGAGTGATATAATTGAGAATTCCGGATTCAGATGCGTATTTACCCACCATCTCCGGTATTCCTATCCCTATATTGACTATATCGCCGCGTTTAAGCTCCAGAGCCGCGCGTCTCCCGATTATATCGGCAGAGCAGTCATTGCGGCTGCGCGTCTTTCCCCTCTCCGCATGGACTCTCTTATACCAATATTGCATATGGGTAAACGGCACATGGATATCGCCCGACATTGTCAGCGCAGCCTTGCTTTCAGCGGTCGGCTCGCATACCACCACCGCATCCACCAATATGCCGGGAACGATAACATTCCACGGACGGCCGAATTCATGACTGACACGATCCACCTGAACGATTACTTTCCCGTTGTTTGCCTTGGTTGCCTGAGCTACCGACAGAGCATCCACCGTCACGCATTCGTTTTCAAACGAGATATTGCCGTTCGGATCAACAGTTGTGCCTTTAATAATCGCAATGTCGAATTTCGGCAGCTTATAGTAAAGGTATTCATCATCGTCAATCGTAACTGCCCGAACCATGCCGTTGTCATTGGAGATTTCATTCACTCCGGGGCCTTCAACGCGCGGATCGACAAATATGCCTAAACCAACCTTAGAGATGTAACCCGCCAATCCGGCTGCCTGTGCTCTTATGGCGTGGGAGATTGCCCCCATCGGAAGATTATAAGCTTCCAATTCGTTTTGCAGCACCAGCCTGCTGGTTCCGGGCATACAGCCGTAGTGACCGAATATGAGTTTCTTTGCTGCGCCCGCGCGGATATACGGTTCGCCCAGCCGGTTTTCGTCCCAAAAGCCATAACCGGACTGGGAAACCAGCGTGAGGTTTTTGGGTGAGCCGGTTTTAATAAACCGCTCGTATATCGCCTTATGTACTTCTTCGGCGTTGGAAAGGGCTAAAAACGCATTGACGCAGACGCAGTCGCCGTCCTTAATCATTTCCGCCGCTTGCCCGGCATCTATTATCTTAAACATGCTTGTTTCCTCTTTCACAGTCATTGGCAACATAATAATCAATATAAGTTATTTATGTATATTATACATGCCATGGAAGATATTGTCAATAAAAATACATTATTTAATATTACTGATTCAATTTTAATCTTATTAAAGTTGTTTTTTAAAAATTGTTAGGATGAATATCATAAGTCTGATTTGGCTTCTCCCGACATCATTCAAGTTATAAACACATTATTGCTTTACGTTCTTGACAGCCTGTCATCCATGTGATATAATGCAAACAAGCAAGAAATAACAATAATATTTACCGAGTTATATTTTGACAGGAGGTCGCTTGTATGTTATACTGTGGACTTTATGAAGTGGATATCACCCCCGCGCTGGGAATGGAAATCCCTGGACACTTTAACCTGCGCCCCGCCAAAGGCATCCTTGAGCGTCTGTATGCCCTTGCCGCTTATTTCGAAAACGACGCGGGTGAGAAAGCGGTAATCGTCACCTGCGACGTAATCGGCATACCCGATTGTCTTGCAATGAAGACCCGCGCGGAAATCGCCGATAAACTTGAAATGTCCGCGTCATCCGTTATGCTCTGCGCGACGCATACGCACTACGGCGGTCCGGTCGAGACCTGGGGCGACTTTGTCCATGAAAACAACGTCTATATTGATTTCTTGGGTTCACGGATGTTTGACGCCGCCGTTTACGCCGCGCAGAATAAGCGCCCTGTGCGTATCGGATACGGCAGAGGCTATGAGAATACCCTCGCGCACTATCGCGACTTTATCCTCCCCGACGGCTCCTATGCAACCAACGCCCATGTCCCCGGAATGCGCGCGCTCGGAGAGATAGACCCGGAAGTCGGAGTGCTTCGCATTGACAACGCAGATGGAACGCCCTACGGTTTGATTGCCAACTACGCCTGCCACTGCGACAGCGTCGGCGGCGTTTCGCTCTTTTCCAGTGACTATCCGGGTGCGATGCGCGACACCCTGCGCAAAACCTACGGCGCCGATTTCATGCCGCTGTTCGTCAACGGCTTCTCCGGCAATATAAATCATATCGACTTTGAGCACGGCACCTCTTCCGAGAAGGGCTACTACCGCCGGATGGGTCGCATCCTCGCCGGCGCAGTCAGCGAGACTTATGAGAAGATCTTCCTATCTGACGATGAAGCTGTCGGCGGCAAAGACGAGCGCTTTACGATTCCGTCCCGCCTTCCCGACGCTGACACCCTCGCCTGGGCCGAAACCGTGCGCCCCGAAGACGGCAGGATTGATAACTTCTACGCTTCGGAGGCAAAACGCATGGCTGCCGAAGGTTCCCAGCCCATCCCCGTCACCGTACAGGTGCTGAAGATCGGTGACTTGATGATCTACGGAATGCCCGGTGAGATTTATGTTGAGTTTGCCAAGATACTCAAGGAGCGTTCACCCTCCGCATACACGATGACAGCCAATCTCGCCAACGGCAGCATAGGCTATGTCGTCATCCGCGAGCTGCACAAAAAGGGCATTTATCCCGCGCGCATCTGCAGTTCCGCAAAGACTCAGCCGGATGCCGGATACGAGATGGCAGAAAGGCTGCTTAAGCTCGCAGAGATGCTGTAAGTAAGAAAATTTTAAATAGCGAGAGGTACGCTTATGAACATATATGACAGAATCATTCCCGTCCCGCAGAAGTTTACCTGTCACCCCGGAGAAGACGTCCCGCTCGGCTCGCCCGGCCGCGCAAATTTCCGTATCATCACGGACGCCTGCGCCTGCGACCCGGTCGTCAAGTCTGCCGACATTCTTATATGCGATACGCTCGCCGGGCTTTTAAACGTCTGCGCGTGCAGCGCCGACGGACCGGTTACGATTACATTGAAGCTCGTTGATGCGCCCGACAATATCAATATCGTAAATACCGACCAGGGCTATCGCCTGACCGTCGCCGAGAACGCCGTAACGCTTGAAGGCTTTGGCGCTGCCGGTCTCTATTACGCCGCAGTTACCTTTTCCCAGATTGCGAAACTCGAAGCCGGAGAGGTCAGACTCCCGCGCTGTGAGATTCTCGATTGGCCTCAGCTCCGTACCCGCGGTCACTTCATGGAATCCCGCTTCGGCTCAAACTGCATGACCCTCGACGACTGGAAAGCCGTCGTCGACAACATGGCCGAAATGAAGATGAACCAGCTCTGCGTGTCCGTCTATGGCTGCTGGTGCGTTCAGTATGACGGCCGCGTCAGCGAGTATATCTACCTGCCGATTCATAAGTATCCAAAACTCAAAGTGCCGGTAGTCAAACGCTACTGGTCGCCGGAAAAGAACGGATGGGTCGATGAAGAAGTGCTGCCGCCGATGTTCGAACAGGACTTTTTCGGCGAGCTCATCGCTTACGGCAGGACAAAAGCCGTCGAAGTCTTCCCGCTGTTCAACTCCTACGGACATAACACCCTAATTCCGGCGCAGTATCCCGAAGTCTCCGCTAAAGAAGAGGACGGAACCCCCACCCTCCACGGCTTCTGCACCCGCAATGAGAAAACCTACGAGATGATGTTCGACATCTACGATGAGATTATCGACAGATACCTCCTGCCCAACGGCATCACAAGCTTCCATATGGGGCTTGATGAAGTTCACGGCGGAATTGCGAACAACGCCGAAGATATCTTCAAGTTCCGCGACGCGCGCTGCCATTGCCCGAAGTGTAAGGACGCCGAAAAGGCAGAGCTGTATATCGACCACGCTATAAAACTGATGAAGCACCTCAAAAAGCGCGGCATGAAAAGCGTATATATGTATTCCGACATGCTCGTGCGTCACGAATGGGGCGACATGAATCAAGACTCGACCGAACGGATGATGCGCGCGATAGACGAAAACGATCTTAGAGACGTCGCGGTCATCGACTGGTGGACATACTCCGACTTCAAGGAGGGGCTGATGTTCCAGTCGACCCGTCCCGAGCAGGGGCTGCGGCGGACAGTTAAGCCCTGGAACGGATATTACCATTGGAATATTGTCTTCTACCCGCTTAAGAACGCCTATCTCTTAGGCAAGATGGCGCGCGAGGAAGGCTGCGAAGGAATGCAGAGCTATTCTGCGTGGGATTTAAGCTATGACCGCGTTCATGTCGCGCAGGCGAATTATGCGTGGAACTTCGAAGGCGCAGGTTCAACGGAGGATGTGACTCTCTCGTATGCGAAAGTGAAATTCCCGTCCCTATCCGCCGATGCGGAGCGCGCGCTCAAGCTATTTGATACCATTATGGGAACAACTAATACAAGATACGCGGAAGGTTCTTTCGGCATCGATAACTGTTCGCTTATGAACGGCACCCTTGCTTATTACTTTTACAGCTACGTCAATAACGGCAAGCCGTATCCGCGTTCCTTCCCCGGCGAGGCGATGACAAGGATACTGCCGCATTGCGAGATTTACGAGCGCGCGATGCTGTCAATCGCCGCGATGGCGCATCAGGCCGAAGATATCTGGCTGTGTATCGCAAAAGATAACCGCTGCGATGTCAAGCTTGCCCGTCGATATGCTTGGGAAGCGGCGCACTATTATACGCTCACCGAAGATTACCTCGCGCTTCTGCAAATGTTCGATCTTTACGGCGACGGAAAGCTCTGCAAGGACAAGAAAACAATGCTCGCTGAAATCGCCGGCGCCCGCAGACTCGCGCGGCTGTCGCTGATGGAACGCTTTGAGAATGTCAAAGAAGACTTCCTGCGTCCGGGTCATATGCGCAATCATACTATCTTCATGCAGTTCTTCGCCGATCTTGAAGCGTATCTGCTCCGCACCGAAGCCGGTGATGTAAGGCTCAATTTCGAGGACTTCTCTCCCATAGCAAGCGAGGCGTTTTGGAAACTCAGATAAATAAAAATTTACCTGCCAAAGGGCGGTGGTTTTATCCATCGCCCTTTTATATATGCACCTTTAAAACTCGTCGGTTTTGAGCAAATAATTTGCTCGCCTCTTGACTAATCGCTTATTCTCTGATATTATTTAAGTGAAAGAACCCTGTGATTAAGGGTATCGGGGATTTCTGATTTTCAAGGAGGAATTATTTTGAAAAAGATATATATCGTAACGGGCGCAGCCGGATTTTTGGGCAACAACATCGTAAGGAAACTTGCAGAAAATAAGGATAACGAAATACGGGCATTGGTGCTGCCGCAGGACAAAACAAATTCGCTTGAAGGCTTGAATTGCAAAATATATAAAGGAGACGTCACAATAAAAGATTCGCTGGACGAAATATTTGAGATAAACGAAAGCGTATCGGAGATATATGTGATCCACTGTGCCGCGATTGTGTATATCAAAACAAAGTATAATCCCAAAGTCTATGATGTCAACGTAGGCGGCACCAAGAATATCGCCGAAAAGACATTGGAAAGAAATGCAAAATTAGTCTATGTAAGCTCTGTTCACGCAATTGAAGAAAAACCGGACGGAGAGACGATAACCGAAACAAAAGATTTTGATCCCGATAAGGTTGTCGGACAATATGCCAAAACAAAAGCCGAAGCCGCAAAATATATTTTGGAAACGATAGAAAAGAACGGGCTGGAAGCCTGTATATTACATCCGTCGGGAATGATAGGACCGAATGATTTCAACAACGGGCATACAACTCAGTTAATGGTGGATTTTATAGGCGGAAGATTGACCGCCTGCGTAAGAGGCGGATATGATTTTGCGGATGTCAGGGATGTGGCAGACGGGATCATAAGCGCCTGCGATAAAGGAAAAAAGGGTGAATGTTATATTCTGTCCAACAGATATGTGGAAATCAAAGAGCTGCTGGATATCGTAAGCGAAGTCAGAAACATCAAAAAGATTAAAACGGTTTTGCCGCTGTGGTTTGCAAAAGGTTCGGCTGCTCTGGCGGAATTGTATTATGCGATTTTAAGGCAGCCGCCTTTGTATACAAGATATTCTCTTTACACATTAACTTCCAACTCAAATTTCTCAAACAAGAAAGCAAGACAGGAATTGGATTACACCAACAGAGATTTAAGAGAAACGGTGGCGGATACCATAGAATGGTTAAGAGAACAGGGGAGGATTAAGTAATATATATGCAGATTCCAAAGGTTTTTGCAACTGTCAGGAAAACGGATAAAGAAGAGAGTTATTTCAGAAAAGTGAGAAAAAGTCCCGTGATTACGGGACTTTTAATATCAGCGCCGGTCGCGGAAAAGAAACGGCGGGAAAATATCAGTGAAAGGCAGACAATACAAGGCTGCAAAGAATAATTTTTATTCCTTTTAATCATCTTCTTTTCCGTAGGTGGGTCCTTCGATATGGAGAACGCTGTCCATAAAATACGCGTCGTCGAAGCAGGTAAGTCGCGGATGAATTCTGTCAAGCGAGTTGTGGCAGTGATAAACGCAGATAAGCTTCTTGCCGTCTTTTGACGTAGTGAAGCTGTGATGTCCGATCCCGACGAGCTTATCGCTTCGGCGGAGGATTGGGTTGCTCTCATACTTTACGAAGGGGCCTAAGGGAGAGTCGGAGACGGCGTATCCTATCGCATAATCTTGGCATGTATAACCGTTTGCCGAGTAGGTGAGATAATACTTCCATGCGTGTTTGAGCACGAAGGGACCTTCGGCTACCCTTCCGTCTATTGTCTCCCAGGGGTATTTGTCCTCAACCTCCAGCAGCCTTGTTTCGTCGTCGATTGAGAGGGTGTCGACCCTCTGCGCAAGATCGGCGGGGCTGTCAGCAAGCCTTGTGCCGTAGATGACATTGCCGCCGTCGAAGCGGACGTAGTAGAGGTATACCGCTCCGTCGTCGTCCACCAGGAAATCGCCGTCGATGGCGCAGCGCTCGCTCATAAAGCGCTTTTCCTTCTGCGCGAAGGGACCGGCGGGGCTGTCGGATACTGCCATGCCGAGATGCTCATCGGCGGTGTAAGCCATATAAAATTTTCCGCCGGCTTCGAGTATTTCGGGCGCCCAGAACCATTTTTCCCCCTTTACGTCTCCTTTTTTAAGACCGTAGCCGAGTTTTTTCCATTCTTTGAGGTCGGTTGAAGAATAGACATAGTAACCGTCGGGCGCGTCGGTGGCGTAATGATAATATACGCCGTCGTAAAGAAATACGAAGGGATCCGCGCCGACAAGAACGGGATTGTTATAGCCGCTCAATTTTTTTACTCCTTTATAAATCGGATGTAGTCGATTTCCATGCTTCCTACCGCGTTGAAGGGGTCGAAGCGAAGCTGCTTTATAATACCCTCCCACGCCGGGATTTCGGTCAGATCGGCGCGCAGAGTCTCCCATTCACCCTCCGAGTCGGCAGAGCTCAGAGGCAGTCTTATCGACAGCGTTTCGCTCATGGTACCGTCGCTGTCGGTGGTGAAGTAGACGGAAATATGATGAGCGTATGCCGAGTCGTATTTATAGCGGCAGCGCACCTCAAGCGCGGTGTATTCGGAAGCGATGAGGTCAACATCATCGCCATATACAATGATTGGGTCTGTGGTATCGGATATTGAATCGGCGGTTAGTCCTCCGGCTGAGACTGAAAGGGACATATGAGGGGAACTCCAGCCTTCGGTGTCACCGGGGGTGTCGAATTCCCACCGGCCTTTTACCCTTTCGCCGATATGATCGTAATATGCCTTCAAAGGCGTGTCAACGGAAAGCTCGCCGTTTTCGGTAAGCGAACAGGTATAGCCTACCGCCTCGCAGAGAGCGGCAAGCGGGAGCATCGGCAGTCCGTCTGTGGCGTATAGGGGATAACCAAGCGGTCTTTCTTCGCCGTCCAGCGTCCAGCTGTCTTTTCCAACTGTGAATACTGCGGTATGACCGTTCATCTCGATGGTGAGGGTCTTTGTCGCATAATCCCAGCTATCAAAGGCGCTCAGCCGGTAGTTAAGAGCTGCTTTGCCGTCCCAGGAGATGAGGATATCCCCATTCTCCGATACTTCCGGCCAGAGCTGCAGCTCGCATTCGCGGCCGTTTATATATATGGTGCGGGACGGACGCTCGGGACAGCTGAGGAATTCAGTTTTGACGAGTCGGAAGTAGTTTCGCTCGGGGTCTCCGGCGCCATCAGGCGTCTGACCCGGGTCGACGCGGAAAGCGATTATGGTATCCCGCCACAAAGTCTTTTCGCTCATGTTGATGAGATATTCGGCGGCGCCCTCTCTGTTCGCGGTAAACTGGGCGCTCTTGTCCTGGGTCCAGTTTTTATCCTTGTCGGTGATGTAGAATACTTCGCAGGCGGTGCCTTTGGGCACGTCGAGAGTTACACGAATGTAGGGGGAATCTGAGGCTTTTACGCTGATGCCGTCCTTTATTATCAGCGTGTCGCCGTTGACGGTGCCGCGCAGACCGTCATCGCCGAATACCGGTTTAAGCGCGCTGCCTACCGATATTTTTGACTTTACGCTGTAATCAATCTCGAATATCGGAGTAAGAGTCGAAACATCAATGTTTTCAGAGTAGTAGCCGGTTTTGCGAAGCAACCGGCGGTATTGGGGATAGAGGTGATTGATGCGTTCCTTTTGAGCGGCGGTGGGGATGGTGTTTATATCCTCATCCGGTTCGGCGCCGGCGTAAACGGAGCGGATCACGTCGAGATAGCCGAATCCGCCGTTGCCTGCCGAGGGCATGATATACGTGCCTTCGCCGTATTCGTTCCAGGTGGAGAGCATGACGAACTTGTCCTGCCAAGTGTTTTTATCTGCGTATTTGGGCAGGTACTCGTCCCGAACCCAGAGATGGGCGGTTTTATAGTCTTCAACCGTCATCATCGGGTAGCGGATGCCGTGCCAGGGGATGCTGTTGAAGCCGACGCTTATCGTGGGGACGGTATACATCGACTTGTTGGCGGCGCTGTTCAGTATGCCGTTTATATTGGTGTTGACTTCACAGCCCGAGGTACCCCAGTTGTATGCGTAGCCGGCGTCAAAGCCCATTTTGGCAAGCGAATCGGAAGCGGAGCCGCAGGAGAGATAGAGCATGCCGTCGAATCCCAGCTTGCGCACCTCGTCTTCGAGATAGTCAAAGCACTTTTTGACATTGGCTTCGCCGCCTAAGGTCTCGCTGAGCCTGCCCGCGCCGAAGACGCAGAGCACCGGCTGATTATCTATTACCATGTGACGGCTGTCTTTGATATAATACTCAAGCAGATAGGGAACGAAATAATCGCGCCAGGAGTTGAAATTCGAGGGACGGGCGGCGTTCTGGCATTCCCAGATAAGGCAGTATTTCACGTCGTCGCTGTATTCGGCGTACATATATCCGTCGTGGAGATGGGCGGCAAGCGGTCCGGCTTTCAGGGGGGCGTCGGAGGCGGTGGCGTACCAGCAGAACGCCTGGAAGTCGATGCCGTGCTCTGCCATGTATTTTATCTCCCAGTCGGCGGTCTCCGGCACGCCTTCATCGTAATAACCCAGCACAGGCTCGGCGTCTTCATAAGCCGAGACGCAGCTCCAGCCCCAGTGAGTGCCCTCTTTCCAAAGCGAGCAGACATTCATTCCGACGGTATATTCGCTTTCACCTTCAGGTTTTACCGGCGCTGAGGGGTAGTCGTCGGCGAGTATCTTCTCGAACACCGATACTCCGTCGAAGTATACCGGAACGCTGTCGGCGTTCTCTATCCGAACACCGTCGATGTGGTTTGTCACGGCAAGTAGAGGAAGTTCTGTGATTTTTCTGCCGTTTATCCAAATCAGAGCCGAGGATTTCGCCGTGTCGATATCCATGCGCAGACGGTACCAGAGATTTTGAACATATGGATTGTAAATCTCGCTGCCGTTGACATAAAAGGCGGTTTTATCGGCAGTGAATGATATAACCGGCTCGCCGCCCGCCGATGCCGTAACGGTTATCGCCTGGCCGCGGGTAAGGTTGAATTCGGTAAGCAGCGAAACGACGCCTCCCACCGGCTCGAAAGAACGCCGGGCATATCCGGAGCTGACTTTCAGCATGCCCGCGTCGGCTGCGGCGCCCTCTCCCTGCCATCCGAAACACAGCTTGCCGCCCGGATGAGCAGCGAAGTCTTCGTTCAGGGCGTAGTTGGCGGTGATACGGATTTTTCCCGGAGATGCGATGGCGGTGCTTGCTTCATCGGTAGCGAAGCGGAAATTCAGAATATTTAAGGCGTCTCCCGTTTTCAGCAGCGGGTGGCTGTCAAATAGGGTGTCGTCGATATATGTGGCGCTTTCGCCGCGGTCAAGGTCGATGTATATGCGGAATCTGTATGCCGGACGCCCCTCGGTGCCGTCGAGCGGCGTCTCGCCGCTGTCGGTGGCTATGCACCAGCCGCCGTTTCGGGTGACGAGCTTATAAACCGGCTCATCGGAATCGTTTCTGAACTCCAGCGAAAAGCCGTCGAACCCGCCGGTAAGCGACACCGAAGTCTCAAGCATGAGAATGCCCGAATCTATGCGGTTGAATTCGCGTATCATAGCGGTGCCGTATTCGGCGCTTATGTCGGTCAGGGTGCCGTAATTCAGCTCCAGAACTTCGGCGGGTACTCCCCCGCGGCAGTCATATCGCCAGCCGGAACGTATGCCCTCTTTGTATCCGTTATAGGAGGTGTCTTGCAGCAAAAGGTAGGAAGCGGGGCGCTTTGTCAATTCGGCTGCGGGAATTGTGATTTTCGGTGCGGTTTCCACTGTATCAGCCTCACTTTCGTTTGTCGTCTCTCCGTTTTCGGATTTTGAGCAGGATGTCAGAATCGGCATTGCAAGCAACGCCAGCGCGAGAAACAGTATAATTGAAAACAATATTTTCTTTTTCATGTAGTTACTCCTTGTCTGTATCACGATTATATCACAGATGGGGAGATATTGCAATCATGGGATGTAAGTTTTTTTGTTTTTTACATGACACGATAAATTGCCGATTAATTTTGAGAAAAAAACAAATTCTGTCGACAGAACGGGAAAAATCTGTTATAATGATACATAAGGAAAATATCAGCATCCGGAATCTGCGGCGAGGTATAAAGGTAATCATGTTGATTGTAACGAGAAAAATCATTACGATCGTGCTTTCGGTTTTTTTACCGATATTAACTATGTTTTCGGCTTCCTGCGGGTCTCGGCTGTCGGATAAGCCGGATGAAAATCTGACCGAGCCCGAAACACAAGTGCTTGTTAAGGAGATTAATTGTGATATGAAGATTTTATTTCTCGGCAATTCCATTACGCTTCATTCCCCGGCGCCCGACATCGGCTGGACGGGCAACTGGGGAATGGCTGCAAGTTCGGAGGAAAACGATTATGTTCATAAGCTGTGTTCGATGCTGACGGCAGCCGGATATAATCCGATTATTCGCATACGGAATGTGGCGGATTTCGAGCGGGATCCCGCGGGAATATCGCCCGACTACTTTGACGATGACCTCGCGTTTATGCCGGATGTTGTGATTTTCAGGATGTGCGAAAACACCCCTGCGGAGCAGCAGGAGGCGTTCGCAGCCGCGTATGAAGAACGGATATGCAGATTCCGCGCAGATACCGATTGCGCCGTGATTGCCGTCGGTCCTTTCTGGGAGAATAATACGATGGAAAATCTTATGCGCGATGCTGCCGATCGGGGCGGCGCTGTGTGGCTGTCGCTGTCTTCGCTTCACGGAGATATCACTTATCAGGCAATCGGACAGTTTGAACACAGCGGCGTTGCGTCTCATCCGTCGGACAAGGGGATGCAGGCTATCGCAGATATTATCTTCGAAGGCATGAAAAGCGCGGGTCTGATTGCGGAGAAATAAAATTTCGTTTTTTAGCGAAATTTTGATTTTCATCTTGTTTTTATTCTGAATTTAACGTATAATCTAAATATCATCAAGTTTCCGGACGCCGCTGAAAGCGCGAACGGGGGGTACATTCAATGAACGGAGGTAAAACGTGTTACTGAGAGAAAGATTCTGGCTTTGGGGGCATCCCGAAGGGCGTTATAACAATCTTTACGGCAATATGCGAATATCCCGCATGACGCCGATGGAGGGCTGTCTGTATCTTGGCATATGCAACACATTCATGGTGCCGGTCGGGGTGGATGTCAACCGCCGGCAGTATAACAAATCCTTCAAGACTTTGCGTCAGGTCGGGTGGGAGGTATACGACGCCGGGGTGAATCCGGAGATAATAGAGCCTTTTATTGCCGAAGCCGCCGATTTTCCGAATATAGGCTGCGTTGTCTTCGACGATTTTCAGAGGGGAGACGGATATAAAAAAATCCCGCCGGAAAACCTCTGGAAGATCAAGGCGCGCCTGAAAGAAAACGAGGTTCGCCCGCTTGATATGTGGATGGTGCTCTATACCCATGAGTTCGGACTTGACAAAGCAAAAGACGAGGATTTCCGCCGCTACATCGAACCTTTCGACGGCATCATCATGTGGACCTGGAAGGAATCGGACGTGCCTCTTATCAACGATAAGTTCGAGATATTCAAGGAGCTTACCCCGAACAACCGCCGTATGCTGGGCTGTTATCTCTATAATTTCGGCGAAGACAGACAGGCGACAAGCGGCGCCGTCAAATGGCAGCTTGACCGGTACCGTGAAATGATTATGACAGGCGAAGCCGAAGGGGTAGTACTGCACACAAACACCATGGCGGACCTTGATTACGAAGCTTACGATACCGCCGTCGAGTGGATGGAAAAACACGGGGACGAGATTGTCGCAGATATCTGATACATTCCGAAATACCCCATTAAAACAGGAATATCGCCGTAAAAGACCCGGTCGGGTGCTGATACGGCGATATTTTGCGCTTATTTTTGGCAGAAAGAAGCTAATGTTAAACTCTGAAAATCGGGTTTTGCTTTATATCTTCGCGCGACGCGGCTGCTTTCAGATAATCCAGTTCTTCTTTTGTCAGAGGTGTTTCCGCAAAGGCGTCAATATGCTTTACCAAATGTTCAAAATGCTCGAAATTTCCGGGAGGAACAATAGAGGATGCGCCCTTGGCAAAAGCATATTTGATTGCCGCGGCCGCAAGCTTATCATCTTCAAAAATCGGTTTGCACCACGACTTCGGATAACGGTTTTTATCGTCTCCGTCGATCCACATGCGCTCGACAAGCGTTTTCATCGCAAGCATTCCCATATTCTTTTCTCTGATTTTATCGGCAATGCGATTGCCCCAGCCGATATTCAGCCCCATGGCCCAGTTCATCGGGAAAAGCACGGTGGCGAAATCAAAAAGATCGATGCATTGCAGGGCGATATCCTCGTTATGCGTGGTGAATCCGATTTCCCGGATAAGCCCTTCGCGTTTTGCCCAAAGCATGGTTTCGATAACTCCGTCGGATGAAAAAGCCTTATCCACATCTTCCTGCGTTGACATAGAGTGCATCTGATAGATGTCAAAATGATCCGTCTGCAGCACTTTCAGAGAATTCAGGAGTTCTTTTTTTGATCCCTCTTTGCTGCGTTCGGTTGTCTTGCACGCGAGATAGATTTGTTTCCTGTATTGAGGCAATACCGGCCCGAGTCTTTCCTCGGCATTGCCGTATGACGGGGCGATATCAAAGTAATTCACGCCGTTTTCAATGGCATGCGCAACATATTCGACCGCGTCTTCGGCGCTTTCATTCATCAGAATAACGCCGCCGAACATCACGCAACTGATGTTATATCCGGTTTTTCCTAAAGTTTTGTATTTCATTGTTTGTGACCGTTTTCATTGTAAGATGATATAAGTGTTTGTATTTAAAGTTTAGCTGCCACTGCCAAAAAAATTGTAGATTATAAGAAACGATATTTCATATTCGCACGATGTATTACCATTGCCAACTTTTAACAACAAAGAACATTGCTTTTTTAAGCTATTTATTTAAAACAGTTTCCAAATCTTTAGTTTGATACTTTTAATCATGTGAATATTCGCATCTTTATTCTCCGTTTCGCCTTATATAATAACAGATAAACGGAGAATAGTCAAGGGGCAAGTGATTTTTTGTCAATAGGTAAACAACACGAAAAAATATGGCTCATATTGCAGGTCATATCTTTTTTATGAAATAATCTACCTTAAAATGTCTTGATTTCTCTTCCATTTGACCATCGAATATGCTATAATAGTTTTATATGTTATCAGGAGATGTGGGGTTATGTCAAATAAGGCTGTAATAATCGGCGCCGGAAATATCGGCAGGGGTTTTATCGGTCAGCTTATGTATGAAGGCGGTTATGCCATCGTTTTTATCGATGTGTCCGATACTTTGGTTGACGCTCTCAACGCATCCGGCGAATATCCGCTGGAGATTGTATCCAACCGGAGCAGCCGGCGTATTATTATAAAGAATGTAAGCGCCGTCAACGGCAGCTCACACGATGCCGCAATGCGCGCGATCGCCGGCTGCGATATCTGCGTCACCTGCGTCGGCGCAAAAGCTCTTAAGTATATTATACCCAACCTTGTCGGCGGGATAAAACTGCGGCTTGGCGAAGGCGGTTCGGGGAAGCCGCTCAACCTTTTAATCTGTGAAAACCTCATGAACGCCGACGATTATATCCGCTCCCTGCTTGAACCAGAGCTCACCTCGGAGGAGCTTACCATGGTCGGGCTTGTCGAAACCTCTGTCGGGCGTATGGTGCCGCTTCCCGACCCTGATATAGCAAAAAGCGATCCCCTCCTCGCCCGCGCCGAGGCTTACGGCATACTTCCCTGCGATGCCGATGCATTCGTCGGAGATATTCCGGATATAAAAAATATCATCCCAATCTCTCCCTTTGATTTCGTCATTCAGCGCAAGCTTTATCTTCACAATATGGGGCACGCCGTCTGCGCCTATCTGGGTATGCGAAACGGTTACACTTACATAAGTGAAGCTATCGCCGATCCCGAGATACGGATAATCGTTCGCGAGGCTATGACCGAAAGCGCCGCCGCGCTCGCAAAACGCTTCAATCAGCCCTTCGAAGAGCTTAACGATAATACCAACGACCTCATCCGCCGGTTCGGAAATTGCGCCCTCCGAGATACCTGCGCCCGTGTCGGCGCCGACATCCCCCGCAAGCTTGCCGCATCCGACCGCTTCTTCAGAGCCGCCGCATCCGTACTTGAAGCCGGCGGGAAACCGATATTCATCGCCGCCGGCGCTGCCGGCGCGCTTGACCGCTATATGCGCGACAGCGCGGGCGCCGAATATAACGCTGATACCGCTGTCGCCAACGCCCCTGCCGTCCTTTCCTCTCTTGCCGGAGAAACCGCAGCCGAAAGCCCCTTCGGGCAATATGTCCTCTCCTTATTCTCCGTCCTTCAAAATTCCTCCGATCTTTCCGAGCTTATCCGGGCTGCCGATGAGCTGAGGGAAAACGAGGCGCTTTCCTGAAAGAAAGCGCGCAAAGAACTTTACGACCGATACTTGGGGCTATTTACAATTATTTTTTGATATTTCTGCCAGATTCTCAGCCTGTATATTCATTGTGTCTTTGAAAGGGGTTTATTGAAATGGAAAAGCTTTACAACGGGATAATTCTGCCCGACAATTTCCCTCTCGACGAACAGCCGAACTCTGAAGCGCCTTATCTTAAAAATCCGCCCGAACTGATTGATGTCAGCGTCGGGCGACAGCTGTTCGTTGATGATTTTCTCATCGAAAAAACTGACCTTTTGCCGGAGTATCACAAAGCCGTGAAATATGAGGGAAATCCCGTGCTTCACGCCGAAACCGAATGGGAAATACACATCTCCCCGGTTGCCTGCCCGAAAAGCGGCGGCGTATGGTACGATGAGGATGATAAGATATTCAAAATGTGGTATGAAGCGGGCTGGCTTCATCAGATGGCTTATGCGGTATCAAAAGACGGCATAAACTGGGAGCGTCCCGAACTTGATATTGAAAAAGGTACGAATAAAATCCTGACTTATGACGGTTTCGAGCTTGGAAAATTAACGGGCGGAGTTGACTATCTTCGCCCCGACTCCACGACTGTCTTTATCGATTACGATACCGCCGATAAAAATCAGCGATACAAGCTGTTTCTGAGAAATCCCGGAGGCAACTACCCCGGAATAGCTGCGACTTCCCCCGACGGCATACATTGGGAAAACTTTACTTTCACAAGTGACGTTTACGACAGAAGCACAATGTTCTACAACCCTTTCCGCAAAAAGTGGGTATACAGTATACGCGACGTCTGGCATAACCGTTCAAGAAGTTATCGCGAATGTGACGATTACCTAAAAGGCGCGATATGGAAACCGGAAGAAAAGGTTAAGTGGCTGTCGTGCGGCAAGGATGACCTTCCGAATCCATACATCGGATTTAATCCTCAGCTTTACAATGTCGACGCTGTCGGCTACGAAAGTATAATGCTCGGTATGTTTCAGATAATGTACGGACCCGAAAACGATGTCTGCGAGAGCCGCGGAGTGCCGAAAATCACCGAACTTATCCCGATGTACAGCCGCGACGGTTTTCACTTTACCCGTCCCTGCCGCGAGAGCATAATCAACGCTTCCCTTTACAAAGGCGCGTGGGACAGAGGTTATGTGCAGTCGGTGGGCGGCGTTGCGATAATTCACGGAGATGAGCTGTGGATTTATTACACAGGCTTCGGCGGAGACGAGAATTACAAAAACGTAAGCTGGTATACAAACGGAATTTACCGCAACGGCGCAACGGGACTTGCCAAATTACGCCGCGACGGTTTTGTCTCAATGAACGGCGAAGGCTCGCTTCTGACACACAGAATTGTTTTTGACGGCAAAACTTCTCTTCATGCGAATATAGACGGAAAGATAAAAGCAACTCTTCTTGATGAAAACGGCTCGGTTATTGCCTCGTCTAAAGAATTTAACTGCAACTCCACCGACATCGACCTGGGAGTTGATGTATCGTCTTTTAATGGCAAGCCTTTACGCTTAAAATTTGACATTGACGGAAAGTTTTATTCTTTCGCTTTCACCGATAAAAACGGTGGCTCAAACGGCGCGCGCGCCGCCGGAATTGTTTTATGACCTGACAATTTTTTAAACCGGATTTTCATATAAGACAAATAAAAAGCAGACGATATGGAGAAATTCTCCGTATACCGTCTGCTTTTTTATCTCGTACCTTTAAAAAGTCATTGTATGAAATCATACGCCTTATTTAAGCGAAGACCGATTCAATAACTTATTTGAATAATTAATTATCGGTTTTTCAGATCAAAAGCAATAGAAGCCTTAAGTTTGCGTTTTTTGGTTTATTTATCTGCGCTTTTTGGAAACAGCGTAGCCTGCGAGAGAGACCAAAGATGCGACAACGGCGATTATTCCGAAGTCGGAGGTCTGAGGAGCGGCTGCTGCGGCTGCCGGCGCGGCTGCCGGTGCGGCTTCTGCGACCGGCGCGGCTTCCTCAACCGCCGCGGGCGCTTCTTCGACAACCGGTTCCAGTTTCGGGTTGAAGATAAGAGTTCCCATGTTGTAGGAATACTGCCAGGAGTTGCCGCCTGCGCCGTCACCCTGATTGTTCCATACCGAGAAACCGTAACGGTCGCCTTCGCCGATAGCGTTGTTCAGGAAGATCTCGTAGCCGATCTTGTCGCCCGGCACATAATTCTTGTAGAGAAGCGGAATGGCTATCTCGATTTCATAACCGGTGTCTGTAACGCGGCATTGGCTGGTGACTTTCTCAGAATAACCGGCAACGCCGAATATAGTCGGCTGTTCGGGATAATTAGCGTCGCCGTTGACCGCGGGAACGTTAACATAACCGGCGTAGGAGTCATCGCCGAGATCACGGAAGGAAACTTCCGGCTCACGTACATATCCGAAGTCGACCATGAAACCGACGGCGTCCTGGTTCCATGCGTCGTCTCTCAGCACCGCGTCGACGGTGGGGTCGGTAACTACGGCATAGAAATAAATAAATTCGCCGTCCCAAAGTGAATATACGACGGCTGTCGACTGCTGTCCGAGCGTTGAAGCATCGCCGTTAGCTTCGTCAGCGACGACAATAGACTGCGCGTTGTTCCAGACATCTTCTTTAACGGCGTCTATCGTAGGAGTACCCCACTCCGCATAGGTTACCTCGTCATGAGCTGCAACGGGGAGGATCATAACGATCAGAACAGCAACAATGAGAAACAAAACTAACTTTTTCATAATTGCCTCCATTTAATGAATAATACCTGACTTCACGGATTTTAAGTCTGAAAACCGATTTTTTTTGCTATATTGATTATAACATAACTGCAACCGGTAGTCAACGATTTGCTGTAAAAAACCGAAAATATGTTTTTTAGAAACCCGTTCCCGGAGAAATCAGACGAAAAAGGTGAGATTTATGCAGACTAAAGCATGCCGAAAAGAAGAAAATCGAAACGACTCGGGACAGATAATTGCCTTTTAGCGTGATTAATCCTTTTTTTGGCTTAATCCGACCTGCAGATTTTTCGACAGAAATTTTTCAGGACGGTATCTCTCTTTACCTATGGTTGACCTGCCGTATTCAACGGCGCCGGTCGGACAGCGGTGTAAACAGCGCAGACAAAGGGTGCACTGCGGTTTTATCCATTCCGGAGAGCCTTTTTTTAGCTGAATTGCACCGAGCGGACAATCTCTTTCACACAAGCCGCAGCCTATACACCGGGAAGTCGCATAAAAATGTTTGGTGCGGCGCGCGCTGTCATATATCACTTGCGCAACGGGCAAACCCGGTTCCAACAAAGGAGAAACGGCGGCGCTGCGTTTTTGCCGGATATTTTCCGCAATTTCCGGAAGCCTTGCCAAAGCCGATTGAATCGCTTTTGCGGCTATATCCGGGCTTTGTACCCGATGAAGCGGGATATAGTTTGTCGTCATTATCAAAGGATATACAAAAATTCTTTCAAAACCAATCTGATTCAACTGCCTTTTGATGAGTGAGGCTCCAGCACCCAAAGCTCCGCCGCAGGTCATGACTACATGCAGTTCTTTTCGGCTCAAATCCGGATTCTGCGACAAATACGACATGACAAAGCCGGGAAGAATCCAAAAGTATAACGGCGCTGCCAATATTAAGGTTTCTTGCCCGGATATTTCGGGAGGCGTTCCCTGTTCAATATTATGAATTTTCTCTTTCATCAATATGGCGAGATTTTCTGCTGCCAGCTTGGTGTTACCGGTTCTGCTGAAGTACAGTATCATATGACGCCTTGGAATGTTATACTAATTGATAGTCATTCCTAATTTTTTTAGGATATATAAAAAAGTGAGACCTTATGTTATAAATAATGCATGAAACAGTCAGGGCTCTCCTATGTTATAGAGAGCCCGATTGTTTAACATAACCATCCGTTTTATTACGGCGTATGAAATTATTTGATTTTATTCAGGAAATCGCCGATTACCATTCCGAGGTCCGGCTTGCCGATTTCCTGGAGCTGATATTCTACCTTTACGGTGGGCTTTTTGATGTCGATGACGCGCTTCAAATCGATAGGCGTCGCGATGATGACGCTGTCGCAGTTGCAGGCGTCAATAGTTGCGGCGAGGTCTCTTATCTGCTCGTCGCCGTATCCCATAGCCGGAAGCAGCGTTCCGATTTCCGGATAGATTTGGAAGGTGTTTTTAAGCTTACCTACGGCGTAAGGACGAGGGTCCACAAGTTCTGCCGCGCCGAAACGCTGCGCCGCGACGACGCCGGCGCCGATTTTCATCTCACCGTGAGTCAGTGTCGGACCGTCTTCCACGACTAAAACGCGCTTGCCGCGTATGGCGGAGATGTCGTCGACGGTAAGGGTGCTTGCCGCATCGATAACCGTTGCCTTCGGGTTTACTTTTCTTATATTTTCACGAACCGTAATGATGTCTTTGTAATTTGCGCTGTCGATTTTGTTGATCACCACGGCGTCTGCCATTCTCAGGGTGACTTCGCCGGGATAGTAAGAGACTTCATGGCCGGGGCGAAGCGGGTCTGCGACGGTAACCATCAAATCGGGGGTGTAGAAAGGGAAGTCGTTATTTCCGCCGTCCCAGAGGATTACATCGCAGCCATCCGGATCGTTTTCGGCGGCGCGGAGAATAGCCTCATAGTCGACGCCCGCGTAAATCACATTTCCGCGGACGATATGCGGCTCATATTCTTCCATTTCTTCGATGGTGCAGGAGTGCTTTTTGAGGTCTTCTATTTTGGCAAAACGCTGAACCTTCTGTTCGCTCAGATTGCCGTAGGGCATGGGATGGCGCACGGCGACGACTTTCAGACCTTTTTCATGAAGAATCTCGATGATTTTGCGGGAGGTCTGGCTCTTTCCGCATCCGGTACGAACCGCGCAGACGGCGATTACGGGCTTTGTGCTTTTAATCATCGACGCCTTGGGGCTGAGAAGCGTAAAGCTGGCGCCGGCGGCATTTACGAGAGCGCCGAGGTTCATGAGTTTCTGATAGGGGATGTCACTGTATGAGAATATGCACTCGTCGATGTTTTCGTTTTTGATAAGATCGGCAAGCTCGCTTTGGTCGACAATCGGTATCCCTTCAGGATACAGGGAGCCTGCGAGATCAGCCGGATAGCGGCGACCGGCTATATCGGGAATCTGGGCGGCGGTGAAAGCCACGACCTTATAGTCGGGATCGTTTCTGTAAACGGTGTTGAAGTTGTGAAAATCGCGGCCTGCCGCGCCGATTATAACTATTCTTTTTGCCATATAATCACTCCTAATCTGTGTAATAGCGTACTGTATATTATACAACATCAAATTGCTGTAACGCAAGTATAAATATTTAATAATGCTAAAATAATAATGTGCAGAAATTATTAAATGAAAGGTTTTGGGGTAATAATTGAGATCATTATGAGTATGAGTATCAAATAGACTGTCTGATACAAATACTACCACTGTTTATTACTAATAAGTTTGATATGTCTGCCAGGAACATTATGCATAAGGCACATCATAATGATACATCGTTATAATCAAGACCTATCAGCACCGGAGACTTAGAGTTCTCAAGTGTCCCGGCTATTTGTAGTTAGATTAACGCAATACTTCCGAATATATCTGATACTCATCAGAACAAATCAGTTATGATATAATAAAGAAAAAGAATCTCTTCTGTTTGTCCTTTTTTTATCTCTAAGTATACGGATTCTATTAATATAGTTATCCATAAGAAAATCTTATTATAATAGATATGTATCCTCAATATATCCTTTCAATTCCTGAACGCTAGTATAATACCGATAACCGTGTTTACTGACTTCCGCTTGTGTCTCGGCTGTTTCATTCAACAACAGTGCTATAGGTTCGCTTAAACCACTTTGAACACCGTTCGGCCACGCAAGATCAATTATTGCAACGACATTCCCGTCATCATCAAGCAACTCGTGATTTATTGTTCCCTCGTTCAAACCAAAAGATGCCATCCAGGACGACATATCATCTATTTCATCCTCTTCGCTTCGGTCGCTGACATATTGCTTTGTTGAATAATCATACAACTTCACTTCGGTTATTTTTCCGCTGTAAAGAGAATCCAAAAGGTCATTTGCTGCTTTTGCTAACAAAATACGGCGTTCACTCAAAAAATGCTCATAGTTATCAATCTTCCACAAACCCCTATTAACGGGAATCCAATGGCTTTCCACTGCACCTGGACATCTTTCCATATATACCGGTAGGTATTCTTCCGGAGAACGGTTGGATATTTCAATGTTTGTTTCTTTTGTCAAGAAAGCATAATTTGCGAGTGCATTAACGATTGACTTGGTTTTTCCAGCTTTATACAGCAAGTCCTTCGGAAAAATATGATGGACATCAAGTGTGGAGTTCTTTCCCAAAAGATTGTTGCTTAATTCAATGTTTGTGCCCCAGTCGCGAGAATGGTTTGTTCTTGTAAGTAAATAAAGCAACGGATAAAACCTGGCGCCTGTACTCCATCCCCAGAAATCTTCAGCTCTGATTGTTAAGTCCCCTCTGGATTGCCTGAGAAGCCTGATGAGTCCGTCGATACCTTCACCGCGGTTTATTGCATTCAGATCCTGTGCCAGATTACTTTCCGTTGAACCAGCATAACGCCCCCAAAGGAAGGCATGCACATACCAATAAAGAAGTTTATCCCATTCTTTGCTTCCTGTGAGCTTACCTCCGCAGTAACGGATATAACCGATCATCGTCACGATTGCAAAGACGCTTCCCAAGACTCTGTCATGATCCAATCCAAGTCTGGTTCCAATGTGATCCAAACATGTACCGATCATTTTTTCGGTAATCGGAAGCGCTTTTTTTATTTCTTCAATCTTGTGTTGTCCGAGCGCATTATAGTATGGTTGTCCGGTAAGATATACCGTCAAACATCTTAACAACCATTCCATTGTGAAGTTATAACCCGCCTTTTGGAAATGTATCAAGATATCTTTTAAAGTCTCCCTGGCATCAGGCCATTCAGCGCATATTTTAGCAAGCGCCAAATCTCCTTTGCTGAGTTTAGTTCCGCCGCTGTTAACATTATTAAATATTTCAACAACAACATCAATCGTTTTATCTTCACCGGATACCGTCTGAACATGAATGTCAATATTTTTTATACTGTCAAGACGGTTAAGAATTGCCATATGATTCAGCCAAAAAGGCACATTTTCGGAATCGTGTTGTAATTTTTCCTGAAGATAATGTGACGCGCCTTTTTGCATCAATTCAGTTACATTGATCCATGCACGATCGGATTTCATTTTTCCGGCCATGTAAAATTCAAATGTTTCATCCTCGACATTGAAATAAAGATTGGTAAAGGAGTTCAAATTTCCGTCGAAGAATTTCGGAGGGTATCCGCGTATAATACCATAAAGGGTCGTCATACGCTGCTGTCCGTCCAGAATCAAATTCACATTACCAGGGGTTAAAGGACCGTCTCCTTTTGAAATATCGGGATCCGTAGCCGTGTTCCAAACCAATAATGAACCAATCGGATATCCCTTATATAGCGAGCTCATTAATTTACGAACCTGATCCCTGTTCCAAACATAACCTCTTTGAAATACAGGCATTGCGTAGCTGCCCAAATCAATTTGACTTAGTATTGTACTGATTTCCATATATTAGCCTCCTTCAGTTTTCAGAATCAATATTACAGTTCGACATAAACTTATATAACAATGGAACAAAAAATTGCTGTGTCAGTATATGTTCTCATCCATAATCATATCAAACTCCTCATATTGCTGAACCATACAAGAATCCATGCTATAAATGTTTAACATTTATCCTGTGAATTGTTGAAAACAGAAGAACTCCGATTATAAACTTGCAATATATTCAGTCAGGATGGTTTTTAATGTCTGCGGATCGCAGTTGCCTTTAAGTTCCCTCATGCATTGTCCGAACAATGACATTAACGCCTTTTCTTTGCCGTTCTTATAATCGGCAACCGCCTTTTGATTGGAGGCAACTATCGTCCGGACGGTTTGTTCGATGAGATCGGTATCATGGGAAACTATCATATCGTTCTGCTCGGCATAAGTCTTGGGGTCGATGTTTCCGTCATCAAACATGGCGGAAAGAATCTTTCTGCCGTTTGCGCGTCCGACTTCTCCGTCCGAAACGAGAAGGATGAGCCTGCCCAGCGCTTCTCCGTTCAGAGAAAGCATATCGTATGTCATATCGCGGGCGTTAAGCTCGCTCATTACCTCGGATGTCATCCAGTTTACGGCATCCTTTGCGCTGCTGCATACCGAATATGCCGACTCGAAACACTCGCAGAGAGCGATACTCCTGACAAGCTGATCTGCGTCGTAATCGCTGAGACCCAGTTCGTCTATATAGCGCTTTTTCTTAACTTCGGGAAACTCGGGAAGCGAGTCTTTGACCGAATTATACCAGGCGTCGTCAATGACTACCGGCATAACGTTGGGATCGGGGAAATAACGGTAATCTCCCGCGGTCTCCTTGTCTCTCATGGCGTAGCTCTTACCGGTGAGATCGTCCCAGCGGCGAGTTTCCTGAATCAGCACTTCGGCGCCGTTTTCGATGGCGTCGATATGTCTTGCGGTCTCGTACTCAATAGCGCGCTTGATGGCTTCGATCGAGTTCATATTCTTCATCTCGGTACGAACTCCAAGCTTGTCGCTGCCCTCGGGGCGGACCGATAAGTTAACATCACAGCGCATGGTACCGTGAGCCATCTCGCATTCGGATACTTTGGCGAAACGGAGCAAAATGTTGAGGCGGTCAAGATAAGCTTCGACTTCCTCCGCGCTCGACAGGTCGGGCTGACTTACTATCTCAATTAGCGGAACGCTGGAACGGTTGAAGTCGATATGAGTGGTATCTTCCCTTATATCATGGACAAGCTTGCCCGCGTCCTCTTCCATGTGTATCTGCTTGATGCGAACTCTCTTTTTGCCGGATGACGTTTCTATCTCCATAAAACCGTTGACGGCGATAGGAGCGAACCACTGTGTTGTCTGGTAAGAGGCAGGAAGGTCGGGGTAGTAATAAGATTTTTTATCAAAGGTGGTAACTCGGTTGATATGGCAGTTAAGCATCATTCCGGCTTTCATGCCAAAATCTACCATGCGGCGGTTTACGACGGGAAGCATTCCGGGCATGCCGCAGCAGGCGGGGCAAACGTGAACATTGGGCTCCGCCCCGTATGATTCTGCCGAACAGGAACAAAAAACCTTCGAGTTTGTTGAAAGTCCGATATGTACTTCCAGTCCGATAACTGTTTCGTATCTCATATCTTCTGTCCTCCCTTCTCGATTATTGAGGCGGTGTCAAGCAGCACGTTTTCGCTGAAGGCGGGACCCATCAGCTGTATTCCGCCCGCGACTGCAGCCGGCAAGCCGCTTATCGAAGCGGGCGCGGTGTAGAGATTCTCGTCGAATACGAGGCGGGGAGTCTCGCTCAGCATCTTCTCGGTGTAAGCCATCGTTGAACAAGCGGGCAGAAGCACCGCGTCATATTCTTCAAATAGAGCGGCAAAAGCCTCGACTATAACTCTTCTTACGCGGAGCGCCTTGTCGTATACCTTCATATAGTTATCTTCGGAAAGGGTCTCCGAACCATAGATTACGGCAGATTTAAGCAAGTCGCCGAAAGCTTCGGTGCGGCTGTTGGTATAGAGCTCGTCAATTCCGCTGAAACTCTCGGCGCGGTGTCCGTATCTGACTCCGTCGTATCGAGATACGTTATTGCAAAGCTCGGCGCACATAAGAATATTCCAGGCGGGGCGAGATGCGCGGATAACGCTGTCGTCAACGGTTGTGACCTCAACTCCCGCAGCGGTGAGAGCGGCTGCGGCTGCGGTTATCGCCGATTTTACCTCGGCGTCAACGTCACGGAGAAAAGATGAAATAACCGCGACGCGCTTTACCGGGGCGGTCTTTTCGGCGCGCATGGATTCGGGAATTGAGGTGCCGTCCTTGGGGTCGTAGCCGCTGATAACACTCAGCGCATTGCGGCAATCTTCGGCGCTGCGCGCCATAAGGCTGACGGTCTCTCCAGAGCAGGCGACGGGAACGGTGCCGAAGCGTGATACGGCGCCGTAGGTGGGTTTTATGCTGCAAAGCCCGCTTTGAGCGGCAGCGCGGCGAACCGAGCCGTTGACGTCAAGGGTAAGAGCGACGGTTGCCTCGTCCTCAAGCAGAATACAGGCGGCTGCATTGACAATCTTGTCGTCATTGTATATAGCTCCGTCCTTGGAAGTCTCTCCTACGAGGTCTATGGCAAATTCGCCCACCTGCGCCTTTCCGCCGAGAAGATATCCCGAGGCGGTTAAACGCCCGAGCGCCTCGGAGCCGATAAGGCTGACATAGCCTTCAAGCATGCGGGAACCGGCAGAGGTGGGGTGTTCGGTTGTGAGTATCATATCGTCTGCGACGACGACGCGGTCACCGCGGACCTGATTTTTAACCGTGTAAAATTTCATATCGGCAGCTCCTTATTCAACTACGCGGGGAACGCACCAATAGCCCTCGTCCGTTTCGGGGGCTTCGCGCTGAAGATCCTCGCGTGAGAAGGGCTGTGAAACGATATCCTCGCGCACGACGGTCATAATCGGCATAACATGAACCATCGGCTTTACCTCTGCCGTATCAACGGCGTCAAGCAAAGCCTCGTCGGCGGCTCTCTCCTCGAAAAACCTGAGAACGCCGTGTTTTTGCTCCTCGGTAAGCCTGAGCTGATTCAGCAGTTCAAGTTTGCGAAGAGTCTCTCTATCCATATACATATTAAAGACTCCTTAGTAGTCAGGGTTGATTCAGTCTCTTACCTTTATGTGAACCTCGCGGAGCTGCTGCTCGGTAACATCGCCCGGAGCGCCCATCATAAGGTCCTGCGCGTTTCCGTTTAGCGGGAATGCGATAACGTCGCGAATAGTCTCCTCTTCGGCGATGAGCATTACCATTCTGTCTACACCGGGAGCCATGCCTGCGTGAGGCGGCGCGCCGTAAGCGAAAGCATTGTAGAGAGAGCCGAACTTAGCCTTGAGGACGCTCTCGTCGTAGCCAGCTATCTCGAAAGCCTTTTTCATTATGTCGGGGTCATGATTGCGAACCGCGCCGGAGGAAAGCTCTACGCCGTTGCAGACGATATCATACTGGTATGCGAAAATCTCAAGAGGATCCTTATTGACAAGCGCGTCCATTCCTCCCTGAGGCATCGAGAAGGGGTTATGAGTAAAGTCTATCTTTCCGGTCTCCGGGTTGAGTTCATACATCGGAAAGTCGGTGATGAAGCAGAACTCAAAGGAGTCGTTCTTTATGAGTCCCAGCTCTTTGCCGAGCCAGGTTCTCATCTCGCCGGCATACTTATTGATAACCGAGAGGCTGTCGCTAATGAAGAAAAGAGAATCGCCTTCTTTAATTCCGCAAAGCTCGCAGATTTCTGCCTTTTGTTCATCGGTAAAGAACTTGGCGATGGGGCCCTTGAACTCGCCCTCTTCAAGTGTTATGTATCCGCAGCCGAACCTCATTCCGATGCTTCTGGAGTAGGCGTCCACAGCCTTTTCAAAGGCTTTTTTTCCGTCGCCCTCTCCGTCTTTTTTAACGAGATAGTTTGCGACAATGCCGCGAACCAGCTTGTTCTTGAAGGGTACTGTCCTGCCGTTGACATTAAGAAATTCGTGTTTAGCGAAGAAATCGGTCAGATCCTGAATTATCAAGGGATTGCGGAGGTCTGGCTTATCAGAGCCATACCTGAGCAGAGCGTCGGCATAGGTCATTCGAAAGAACGGAGGCTCCGAAACTTTTTTATGTGAAAACTTCTTAAAGGTGTTATATAGGACGGTCTCGGCTACCTCGAACACGTCTTCCTGCGTCGCGAAAGCCATTTCGAAGTCAAGCTGATAGAACTCTCCGGGAGAGCGGTCCTGACGGGCATCCTCGTCGCGGAAGCAGGGAGCGATTTGAAAATAGCGATCGAAACCCGACACCATAAGAAGCTGTTTGAACTGCTGGGGGGCTTGGGGCAGAGCGTAAAACTTGCCCTTATGCTTACGGCTGGGAACAAGGTAATCGCGCGCGCCCTCGGGAGAGGATGCGGTGAGTATCGGAGTCTGAATCTCTAAAAAGCCCAGCGCTTCCATCTGATTGCGGAGATAGGAAAGTATCTTAGCGCGCAGAACGATATTGTCGTGAATCTTGCGGTTTCTCAGGTCGAGGTAACGGTATTTGAGGCGTATCTCCTCGCGTGTCTGGGTAGATGCGTCTATCTCAAAGGGGAGACCGAACCGGCAGGGACCGAGCACCTCGATTTTATCGACGCGAATCTCGACGAGTCCGGTTTTAATCTTGGGGTTGACGGTTTCCTCGTCTCTTTTGGTGACGATACCCTCGATGAGAACGACGGTTTCCTTTGATATTCCCGCGATCATGGAATCGTCATTGAATACTATCTGCGTCACGCCGTAATGGTCGCGAAGGTCTACAAAAATAACTCCGCCGTGGTCGCGGACGGTGTCGATCCAGCCGGTAAGAGTCGCTCTCCGGCCGATATGGTCAATACCGAGTTCATTGCAGGTGTGTGTTCTCAACATAGTTTTTTATACTCCAAAGAAATTGTTATTTTTCCAATTCAAATGATATACAAGCTTCGGGGGGAATGAAAACAAAAAGCCTTTCGTCCCCCGTATGGGACGAAAGGCGTACTTCCGCGTTACCACCCAAATTGACCGCGTAAGCGATCCACTTAATTGCATCATTACGTGATGAACGTGCGGTTCTAATCGCCCCAAGGCTTTCTTCCGCAGACTCCGAAGTGTTTTTCCTGCATATCTCAATGTCGTGTTTTCAGCTCCCGCGACTCTCTGCAAATGAGTGTTATGCAATACTCGCTTCATCATTGTCAAACTGCTATTTTATTATAACACAGCTTGCCTGAAAGTCAATACTTCAAGCCCTGAAAAATAGAAAATTTACATTTCTTTGTTTATATTTTGATATTCAATTCCCGGAAAATATGTAATTGACAACGCGTTCCTTTTATGCTATAATTTGAAAGGAAAGATGAAGAAATTGCAACATTATTTTATTTTAACAGATATAAAGATGGAGGCTGCTCGATGAATAATAAAATGATACGCATAATCTGTTTTGTTTTGCTCATACTTTTCTGCTTCCTTACGATTGCAAGCTGTTCGGAAAAAACAGAGACGGCAGGCGGAACGGAAACAGAGGAAATTAATTCGGTAATCGCCGAAACCACGCAAGGGGATCCGTTTGACATTCTGGCGGCAAATGCGCCTGACCTTGAAGGTCTGACGCTGAATTTTCTGGCCCGACCGTATAGCAGTAATGCTGCCGCATATGTTATTTATACCGATATCTGCGCCGCCGAGACGACGGGAGAACCGCTGAACGACGCCATCTATGCGCGCAATCAGCGCGTAGCGGAAAAATACAACGTCAACTTTACCTGGTCGGAAGGCGACGCGTCCCATGTGCAGAAAACGGTTCTGGCGCAGGACGCCGTATACGACTTTGTAAACATCGCTTTGGCAAGCCATATCTCGCTCGCCAATTCCGGACACCTGACCGACCTTAATACGATAGCCGCCCTTGACCTTACCCAACCTTATTGGGATGCGAACTGCAGCCGGCTGATGTCGGTCTGCGGAAAACTGTATCTGACGATGGGGGAAATCAACACCATGGATGACCGGTATACATGGTGCTACTATTTCAATAAAGCGCTCGCCGAGGATTACGGTCTTGAAACTCCTTACGACGCGGTTCTCGGCGGGACATGGACGTTTGAAAAAATGCAGGCGATGGCACAAAGCACAGCCGCAGATATCAACGGCGACAGCGTGATGAATCAGGAGGACAGCTGGGGTATACTGAGCGAGAATTACGGTTTTTATCTTACCGTTCTCGGCTCGGGGCAGCGCTGCATCGAAAAAGACGCTGAGGACAAACCGGTATTTTCAATGAACAACGACAGAATGATCGCTGCCCTCGAAAAGGTCCACGCCATTTACGGCAACGAGAACGTAACTTTTCTCGCGGAAAATTGGTATTCCATCGCGTCCAATAACGTCTGGAGCGAATATATATACCCAATGTTCATGAATAACCAGGCGCTTTTCTTTATGGGCCACCTGGACTTGGCAACAACTACCTTCCGCGATATGGAAAATCCCTACGGCATTATCCCGACGCCCAAACTCGACGAAGAACAGGAAAACTTCTGGTGCAGCGGCACTGAATACGGAATGACTGCCATCAGCATACCGGTAACCAATACGGATTACGAAACCACGTCGACCGTGCTGGAAGCCATGGCAGCGGCATCGGTCACTACGGTCACGCCCGCTTATTACAATACCGTTCTGATAAACAAAGGACTTCGGGATGAACAATCGCCCATAATGCTTGAGATAATCATGAATTCGAAGACATTCGACCTTGGATTTTTAAACGACTGGGGCGGCAGCAAGTCGCTGTGCTTCGGACTTATTTCAGCCGGCGGGAAATTCGCCTCCGTCATCGCGGCAGCCGAAGAAAAGGTCATGAAAGGACTTGAAAAGGCAGTGTCGGACTATGAAAACCGGTGAGTGTCCGACCGACGGATTAAAAAAATATTAGCAATTAAAGTTGTTCTTCAACACCGCTGCAAAAAGCGTTTTATTGTTCGTTCGCTCGAAAAGAGAATCAAAAATTACTTTAAAAAATCGGGAACAACTTCGATGTGTTGTTCCCGATTTTTAATATCAAACAATTACGCCATTGTGGCGAGCATTTCTCTCGTTACTTCGCAGTCCGGCTTTTCTCCTTTGAGGAATTTTTCGATTTCTTGAGCGGCATGGAGTCCTATTTTTTGTAAACCGTTAGCGGCAAGCCCCGCAAGGTGAGGCGTGAATATCACGTTTGGAAGGCTTCTCAGGGGATGATCCGGCGCAGGCGGCTCCGGATCGGTCACATCAAGACAGGCATACTTCAGCCCTCCCGCAGCCATGTGATCGTAAAGCGCCTTCTCGTCGATAATTGAGCCTCTGGCGGTGTTGATCAGCACCGCGTCTCTTTTCATGAGCTTCAATGTATCTTTATTTATCATATGATACGTCTCGGGGATTGAGGGAGCATGAATCGAGAGGATATCGCTCTTTTTAAGAACCTCCTCTAATTCCGCCTTTTCCGCTCCGAGCCCCTTTGCCGTTTCTTTTGAAACAAAGGGGTCATACATGAGGATATCCACGCTGAAATTGTTCAACAAACGGATGTAATGTTTTCCTGCCCATCCGGCGCCGATCACACCCACCGTAAGATCAAAAAGTTCCCGGATATTCTCCTTTCCCTCGCTCCAGCCGCCGCCCGCGATGTTCTTCGACAGGGCAAAAACGTTCTTTGAAGCTGTGATGGTAAGCCCCAGAGCCGTCTCTGCCACCCCTTCGCCCAGAGGTTTTGGGGAGCCTGTTACACGTATGCCTCTTTCCCAAAGCTCATCCGAGACAATCGGCTTTATGCTGCCCGCGGCGTGTACCACAAGCTTAAGGTCGGGAGCGCAATCGAGGATATCTCCGGTGAGATTTGTATTGCCCCAGGAGGTAACGGCGATATCCGCTCCTTCTATTACTTTTTTCACCTGTTCCGGGGAAGTGTCCTCCGTGTCATTTACCGCAACTTCACCGAATAAGGAAAAGCAAGCCATAGCCTTTTGGGAAATAACTCTGTTGCGGGCGCTCTTGGACATAATCATCGCGATTTTCACTTTAATATCATCCTTTCAATCAAAAAATATCGATTATTTGTTATTCCGTCTGCACCTTGATAAAATTATTCCGAAGGAATTGCATAACCGGAATACCGGTCGGTTCAAATTAAAACAAAGAGTTATAGTATTCGCTGTCAAGGAATATGCCGCCGCTGTCACGGTAGAACTCGTAACCGAGTCGGAAAGCACCTCCCACGGGGATAATATAGCTTGCGCCCCTGAGGGGATGATAGGAGCACAACTCCTCCCAGCGGACATAGTTTTGGTCGCCGTTTGACTCCACCACGCCGGTGCGAAGACCGGGCAGCGGAGAGAGTCTGGAAGCGAAATTTTTATTCCACTCAAGCATAATCGGCGTAACGGTAAGGTCGGCGCAGAAGCAGGGAATATTTCTTTTATAAGCCTCATTCAGGATACGAAAAGACATACTCAGGGTTTTGGCGATGGGCTTAAGAGCAATGGCGCCGTAGCCGAGCTCGATGCGGCGAATCGCATCGGCGGCGCAGTGAGCGCTCTCGTCTGCGGCAATCCTTACCGGTATGTCGTGAACGTCAACCTCGTTTAATTCATCAAAGGGCTCCTCAAGAAGCACTATTCTGTCAAGCGCGCCGATTTTATCAGCATGGTCAAGGAGCCGCAGCAGCGTATCTTTGTCTGGATACCGCCCGTTAGCGTCGAGATAATATGCGATTTTTCCGCTGTCGGTGTGTTCCGTTGAGTATCTGTCCGCCAGCTCATGGATAAGGCTCAAACGGCTTTTGTCCCAAGAAAGCATCTTATTTGCGTCTCCGTCCCTCTCCGGGTCGGAGCCTATTTTTATTTTCAGCACAAAGCTGCCGTCGGAAAGAATTTTTTCGATGTCCTCACGCCCAATACCGTATGTGATAAGCGGGATTTTTGACAGCTCGCCGTGGCGGTGTTTCATTGCGCCGCGGACATAGTCGGGGATTATATCGTCAAAGCTGTCAAATTTGTTCTCCCTTGCATAAAGCACCCATGCCGCCAGATCGACGGGTACAAGAGCGTTAAGGGCAAAGGTCATACGCATGGAGGGACAATCGGAAATAAGTTTCCCGTACTCCAGCACAGGGGGCAGAAGTCTGTCAAGGAGTTCCTCCGGATTCTCGAAAGTCTTTCCTTTGATAAGTTTCGCGGCATGACAGGTCATGGCAAACATTACGGCGTTGCCTCCGGCGGGGCAGTTCTCCGCGAACACCTTCGCGTCGGACCACAGCACGCTCTGGATACCCAGTCCGAGACTTTTATATGAACTGCTTTCAAGGCGAACCGCGCTTTGCCATAACTCGCTGACAAGTCCTCCTTTGAAGCCGAAAGGGTTTAAAAGAGGCTCACGTATGAAGTCGGCAGCGGCGTTTTTTATTTTAATCATTTTCATCCTCCGTTATACGGCAAAGCATTGCAGTCACATTACTGTTATATATGTATGCTTATATTATATCATGTTTTATATTATTTTCAAGCGGTAAACATATAGTATTTTGTATTAAATATTCTGCTTTCACATGTTTGTTTCTAAATTGTTGACATAAGGGATATTTAAGTGTATAATAGACATATCATAAGCCGAAAGGAGTCTAAACGCCGTGAAATACGCCGTAAAAAGTGAAAAAATCACCCCGCCCTTCTTGGTTTGTCAGACGTGCTTTGCCGTCATGATACAGAATAGTGAAATATGCGAAGATAAAAGTTGAATAGATGTTGATTTTACCGATACAAAATGGTATAATAAATAAAAAGATTCCGAAAATATTTTTGAAAGGATATACATAAAATGGAAACACTCGCAATTAACGGCGGAGAAAAGGCTGTAAAAAAGCCGTTTCCCAATCGTTTCGCAATGGACGCAAAGGAAAAGAATGCCGTCATGAGGCTCTTTGACGAAGCGATTGCCGCAGGCACCAACATAGGTTACAACGGACCGGAAGAAGAAGCTCTCTGCAAGGAATTTGCCGAGAAGATGGGCGGCGGCTATGCCGACGGCGTCAACGGCGGTACAAACTCCGTTTATGTATCCCTCAGAGCGATAAATCCCGAACCTTTTTCCGAAGTTATTGTAGGCGCCGTCACCGATCCCGGCGGAATGATGCCCATCCTCATGTGCAACTGTATCCCCGTGGTAGCCGATGTAACGCCCGGAACCTACAACGTCAGCCCCGAAGAGATCGAAAGGCTTATCACTCCCCTTACGGCAGCAATCATTATCGCCCATATCGCCGGCGAACCTGCCGACATCAAGAAGATCATGGCTGTCGCCGACAAGCACAACATCCCTGTAATCGAGGACTGCGCCCAGTCCCATTTTGCCACAGTAGACGGACAGCCAGTGGGCACCTTCGGCCGTTTCGGAGCGTTTTCCACTATGTACGGCAAACATTTCAATACCGGCGGTCAGGGCGGTATCGTGTTCACGAAGTCCGAGGAGGACTACTATAAGGTGCGCGGCGTCGCCGACAGAGGCAAACCCTTCGGTCTTCCCGCCGGCTCCACAAACCGGATTGCCGCAATCAACTGCAACCTCGATGAGCTCGGCGCATCCATCGGAAGAGAGCAGCTCAAAAAAGTTGAAAGCTTCGGCGCCGCCAGAAGAGTCGTGGCAGAAAAGCTTGGCAAGCTCCTTCCCCCCTCGGTTGAGCTTCCGAAGCTTGTTGACGGCGCTGAGTCCGTCGTATGGTTCCTGCGTCTCACCTTCAACGGCGAAGGCATGAGCTGCACCAAGGACGAGTTCGCCAACGCCTGCGCCGCGGAAGGACTGCCGATAAACCCCGCCTACAGAGGAGCGCTTCCCTCCCTCATGACATGGTTTGTCGAGCGCCGCGCATTCGGCACGAAGGGCTTCCCCTGGACCTCTCCGGAATATAAGGGCAGCAATAACCGTGACTTTGAAATACCAAACGCCAAGGCTGTCATGGATATCTGCTTCAACCTCCACCTCAACGAGAGCTGGACGGACGAGGATATCAAGCAGGCTGCCGATGCCTTCAACAAGGTGGACAAAGCGTTCAGAAAGTAAAATTTTTCGATATATGATGCGGCGGAGCTCTACGCTCCGCCGTGTTTTTTACAAAGCAAAAACCACCCGGTTTGGCCGGGTGGTTCAACCTGAAGAGTCATTCGACTCTTTAAAACGTGTTTTTAAATTTTAAAAATGATCATGATTTTATTAACATTGCGATTGAGTTTTATTTGTTGTCATTATCATTTTGCTTCTAAAGTTTTGAAATTAATCTTTTTAATTTTCATATATAATAGTACTGCTATAAATGAAGTTAATTCGCCTATTATAACTCGTGCTGTTTGCATTTCATCTGTTCCTGTAGAAGTAACAACATGAAGTAAATTTGTAATTATGCAATTATTGAAAAAATGATATGCAAGTCCCATCCAAACAGAACCGGTCATCTTATACAATAAACCCCATTTAATCCCCATAATTCCAGATAATACTATATATCCTATACTCATTAATATAAATGATGCTAAATTCATATCTCCGTCCAATAAGTTTCTAAACGGAGTTACTATATGCCATAAACCGAACAATAAAGCTGATATAAATATCGATTTCTTTATATTAAATTTCTTATTTAAATATTCAATATAAAATCCTCTGAATAATCCTTCTTCCATCCAAACATTGATTATATTAAAGAATATACACATAAGTATAAATCCAATGCCTGTATATTTAACAGCATTGCCGGTTAATGAGAATCCTGTTACAAAGAATTCTATATGACCCGGATTATTTTGTAATTTTAAAATAATAAATTCAATTAAAAATCCTAAAGCATAAAATGTTGAACATAAAAGAAATCCTTTAAAAATGTTTTTTAACATTCCTTCTTTTTTAAATCCGATATCTTTCCATTTCCAATTTAAAGAATGTAATATTATAAATAGTAGTATTATGCCGAATACTTTATTAATAAAACATTCGGCAAATATCGTTTCATCCGTTCTAATGAATATGACTTCAATTGTACGAATTATCAGACAAATGGTAAATATTATAATACCATTTCTTAATACATTCTTTTTATCTTTCATGATTATACCATTATTAATTTTACATGATAAGTAATGATTTGTCATCATTCCCACTCAATCGTCCCCGTCGGCTTCGGGGTCAGGTCATACAGCACTCTGTTCACGCCTTTGACTTCCGCTGTTATCCTTGCGGTTATATGCTCCAGAATTTCATACGGGATGCGCTCTATCGTTGCGGTCAGCGCGTCGCGGGTGTTGACGGCGCGGAGGACTACCGGCCATTCGAAGCTGCGGGCGTTGTTTTTTATGCCGGTCGACTTTACGTCGGGGACAACGGTGAAATACTGCCAGACTTTGCCTTCGAGGCCGTTTTTAGCGAATTCTTCGCGGAGGATGGCGTCGGACTCTCTGACCGCTTCGAGGCGGTCGCGGGTAATTGCGCCGATGCAGCGGACGGCAAGACCCGGGCCCGGGAAGGGCTGACGATAGACCATATTATCCGGCAAGCCGAGCGCCTTGCCTACCACTCTGACTTCGTCCTTATAAAGCAGCTTTATCGGCTCGACCAATTCAAAACCGAGCTGCTCGGGAAGTCCGCCGACGTTATGGTGTGACTTTACATTGGCGCTTTCGATTATATCGGGATAAATCGTGCCCTGGGCGAGGAAACTGATGTCGTCCAGTTTTTTGGCTTCTTCGGCAAAGACGGAAATAAATTCTGCGCCTATAATCTTACGTTTTTGTTCCGGATCGGAAACTCCTTCAAGCTTTGAAAGAAAACGCTCGGAGGCGTCTACGTAAATAAGAGTTGCATTAAGCTCTCCGCTGAACAGATTTACAACATTTTCCGACTCGCCTTTGCGCATGAGACCGTGATTTACATGCACGCAAATCAGATTCTTTCCGATGGCTTTTATCATCAGCGCCGCGACTACCGACGAATCAACTCCGCCGGACAGGGCGAGTATCGCCTTTTTGTCGCCGATCTGCGCTCTTACCTCTTCAATCTGCTCATCAACAAAAACCTTTGCAAGCGCTTCGGTTGTTATCCGTTCCATATTTTCCGGACGTTTATTTTTCGACATTTTAAATTCCTCCGGTGCTTTTTTTATTATCACATAAAAATTATACCACAGCAGTGCTTTGAATTCAAGACGTATTTTATAAAATGACAACGAAGCAGAGGTATTGAATTTTCCGGCGATGTCTTGACAAGTTCTTAGTTTTATTATATCATATTATAAAGATAAAACACGATTCTGACTGATAAAATATATTTAATGTGTCATGAAATTTGATTACAAATATGCGCTTAAACTCGGTACAACCGTACTTCTCTTCTGTCTTGTACTTATATACTGGGGTTCGATAGTCGGCGGAGCGAAGCTGCTGTTCAAGACTATGACGCCGATTATTTCCGGGCTGATAATTGCCTATGCGGTAAATATTCTCATGAGTTCTTATGAGAGAAGGCTTTTTTCAAGGGCAAAAGCAAAATGGCTGAAAGCGGCGGCAAGACCCGTTTCAATGTTGCTTGCATATTTTTCGGTTATTGTTGTCGGGGCGCTTATCATCGGCATGATAATTCCCGAGCTTGTAGCTTCAATCAAGCTGCTTGCGTCGAAAATGCCGGACGCTTATGCAAATATAACCGATTGGCTTTCCAAAAACGTCCCCCCTGAAATCTGGAATCAGATAAACGACAAGCTGCCTAATATCAACTGGGATGAGCTGATAAACAAGTATTCGACGCTTCTGCAGAACAGCATCGGCGGGACTATGGGCGCCATCGTCAATGTCTTTTCTTCAGCTTTCTCGGCTGTGATAACAGCCGTTGTCGGATTTGTGTTCTCGATATATCTTCTGTACGGAAAAGATCGTATTTTGAATTCTCTTAAAGAGATTTCAAAGCTGTATCTCGGCGATATCCGTACCCGTTCGGCGCACTTTATACTCCACAAATTAAACTTAGCCTTCCGACGCTTTATAAGCGGACAATGTATCGAAGCGGTTATTCTCGGCGTTCTCTGCACTATCGGAATGTATATCATACGTCTGCCCTACGCTTCTATGATAGGTTCGCTTGTAGGTTTTACCGCGCTTATTCCGATAGCCGGCGCTTATATCGGCGCCGGAGTCGGAGCGTTTATGATTTCAACTCAATCGCCTATGAAGGCTTTGATATTTATCATTTTTATAATTGTGCTTCAGCAGCTTGAAGGCAATCTTATCTATCCGCGTGTTGTCGGCGCCTCGTTAAAGCTTCCCGGGTTTTGGGTTTTAGCTGCGGTAACCATCGGCGGCGGACTCGGCGGGATTTTGGGGATGCTGATCGGAGTGCCGCTGACATCCGGAATTTATTCCATCGCCCGTGTCGACATAAGGCGGCGCAGGATAAAAAATTGCATGATACAAGCACCTCGGGAACAGGAATAATCATGAAAAACATTAAAAAAAGAAATTTGCCCGATAAAACAAGCCTTTCAGGCGCCGCAGCGCAATCCGGAGACAATAATATAGATTTCGAATATACAGTTGATTCTGCAATACCGAATACCACTCCTTCCAAAAGATTTCTGACCTCAGAAAGTCGGATTTCCGCAATCGAAAAGATTTCCGTCGAAGCTCTCGACGAAATCAGCGAAGATAACGAGAGTTTACAATCTTTTTATACCGCGATGGCTGTGTCGAAGGATCCTTCCGTTTACAAGAAAGAAGCTGAGCAGAAGTCTCAGTCCTATTTCCGCGCATCGGAGAACCTGCACCGCGCCGCCATGATATCCGCCCGCATTGCCGATGAAACCGACGCGAGGATTAACGATCTCGTGAAAAGCCGCCGCAAAAAGCGGTTCAGATTCATCAGTCATCCGCCGGCAAACGCTTACATTGACCTTGAAGAACAGCGGAAAGACCATTTCGCCCACGGACTGAATATATACAAGCTGCTGCTTATACTCTATATCGGCTCCTTTGTCGGAGTGGTAATTGAGCTTTTGTGGTGTCTTATCAACAAGGGATATTTTGAAAGCCGTTCCGGTCTTGTGTACGGACCGTTCAACTTAGTTTACGGTTTCGGAGCGGTCGCGATAACCGCAGGACTGTATAAATACCGCAATCGCAGTCGGCTGCTTCCGTTTGCCGCGGGAATGATCATCGGTTCGGTAGTGGAGTATGTCTGCTCATGGGCGCAGGAAATGGTGATTGGTTCGCGGTCATGGGATTATACCGACTATCCTTTTAACCTTAACGGAAGGATATGTATCCTGTATTCGGTTTTCTGGGGCGCGCTCGGAGTATTCTGGCTTAAAAATCTTTATCCGCGAATTGCGGCGCTGATACTGAAGATACCAAACAAAGCAGGCAAAATAGTTACCTGGGCGCTGCTGGCATTCTTTGTTTTCAACGCGGCTGTCTCGGTAATCGCTCTCCTGCGCTGGGGGCAGCGAATCGACGGCATACAGGCGGCGAATGACTTCTGGCGCTTCATAGACCTGCGATTTCCGGATGAGCGGATGCAGAAGATTTATGCTAATATGATATGGTAGCGAAAAACAAAAGCTCCGGCTGTAACGCCGGGGCTTTTTTATATTAATTGAGGTTTTCAGCAGGAATCTTTTACGATCCCGGCTGTCTTTTAAAGAACTTTCTGAGCTTCTTCGCGTAACCCTTAAATTTCTGAGATTTTCATTCGGTTCTATTTGAATATGTCCAAATCTTAGCCGTTCTCGGAGTGTCTATGGCGGCTTCGAAACCGTGTTCTATCAGGTATTTCCCACTGACCGCCGGCGCGTATTCGGTATATTCGCCGAAATAATACAGCGACCCCGAGTCTATATCCTTGAAATAATACCACGCATCCGCTTCTATTCCGGACAGGCGGAAGGCGGCGCCGTAAAACGGGGATTCCTCCCGCCTCGCTGCGAATATCATCCCTTCGCCGGTTGAATCAAGCGAATAGTGATAGGCGGACCAGCTGTCCGGCTTATCATTCGGGCTTGTAAGAGGGTAGAAGTCACCGTCGAAATAGCGCCGCAGCGAAAGGTATTCTTCTCCGATTTTCTTTATCCATTCGAGTTTTGCGGGATCGTCGCCGAAGTTGTCGCGCTCGGAGAAGGTGTAGTTGGTGGTAAGTCCGGATGTGTAGGCAGAGCGGGCGCGATAGGTATCGTAGCCGCGTCCGGTGCCGGTTCCCGACCAGGGGAGCCATGACGGGAAAGTCAGGTTGTGCGCCTGCACAAGTTCGACCGGATAATTTGCCGGGCATTGGGCGTCGCTGCGCCAGAGCGGAACCGAGCGGCGGAGGGTTTCGATGTCGATCCTGCGCCCGCCGGAAGCGCAGTTATCTATCAGCAGGCGCGGGAATCGGCAAAGCAGCTCGTCCCAAAGACGATAGAAACCGTTTATATATTTGATCTCGGTTATTCCCTTTCGCTCATCGCTGTCGGCGGAGCGCCAGAAGGAAAGCGGGGATATATTGAAATCCTGTCTTAAGCAGTTTATTTTGAGTTTTTCTATTATTTCAGACAAAGTTTCAAAACAGTATTCCCAGGCGGCTTCGTCACCTAAATTCAGAAGAAGATTTGCATCTCCCTGATGCGGCGATTTTATGAAATATTCCGGATGCTCTTGAGCGATAGGAGTTGCGGAAATGACCCGTTCCGGTTCAAACCATAAAAGGAATTTCATTCCTGCGTCTGCAATAGCTCGTCTTACTTCCAAAAGACCGTCCGGATGGATATTAATATTCACCCGCCAGTCGCCGGTATATCCGCCCCAGTCGCCTTCGAATTCATCCGGTGACGGTTTGTCGGAGGTGCCGTACCAGCCGGCGTCCATCCAGATATACTCGAATGGGAGCTTGTTTTCCTTTATTATCCTTATGCGGTCGAGCACTCCGGAAGTCGTCATCCCGCCCCATATGCTTGCACAGAACGGCGCGTGAGCGTCGCGTCCCGACTTTCCGATAAGCGAAAATTCCTCGCGGACAAGCTTCCGCCATTTATTCTGACCGTCCTGAACGCTGCCTTCATACGGCGTGACAACGAAGGATGCAGTCCTGAAAGATTCGCCCGGCATCAGCCGAAACGCCGCGTCTTCAATTCCGCAGCGAATTTTTACGCCGTATGCTTCTCTTGCGACAGAAAGGCGCCATTGTCCCGACCAGCCGACGGCAACTATATATCCGACACCTTCTTTATGTATATTGAAGAAAGGCGCCTGCGCTTCGGAGGAGCGACCGCCGGAGGTGGCGAAGTTCTTGGTTTCTCCGGTGAAGATATATCCCTTTGAAACATTGGTCTCTATCCTGTCGGGATCGCTGTAAAATTCGTCCCAGCGCCATGTCGAGCCGCTCGGCGCAAAGATTTTTGTGACTCTGTCCTTGTCGGGAAGATACGCCGTCCATCTTCTTGGCTCCTCATAGGGAAGCGGAAGCAACACCGACGCGTCGTCGATGTCCGAAATCAGTCCGGTCGGCTTGTCGGAGAGATTTTCAAAGCGATTTACCCATTCATACGCTCCGCCGGAATGGGCGGTAAGCTCGGTCGTAACCCGAAGCCCGCCGCCGAATGAATAAACGGTGCGTTTTACCTTACCTTCATCCGAAACGTCGATGTTTTCAACCGATTCGTCGAGATTCTTGCCATCGTATTTAAATTCAAAAAGAAACTTTTCGTCAAACAAGTTCATTTTCCAGCTCCTGCTTGATAAGCGGCATTTCGGTCATTCGTAAAGTCGTGCAGCCGAACGGCACAAGCTTAATTCTGCGCTTTTCTCCGATAGGCGTTTCCGATTCCGGATATATCGAGCAGACTCCGTTGTATTCGCGCCAATCAAGCGGGTACATCCAGGTTTCAAGTGAGACAGGCGGATCTTCGCGGTCAAACGGCACATCCGGCATCGGATGTTCCATTTTTTCAAACTTCGACGAGGCAAATCCGAAGCCCCATTCGGACGCCGGAGTTATTATCCAGTCGCAGAACGGGAATTTCCGCTCAACTCCGTTGCTTTCGTATTCAAGCATTTTAGCCTCAGACTCTATCGGCAGCGAGTAGAAAAGCGGTCCGCGGCGGACGCAGTACATTCCGCTCGGGCGAAGGATAAGCTTCGGTTTAAATTTGAGTTTAAGCTCGATTGTGTCCTGATCCTTCCACTTGCGATCTATCTTTGCAAAGCTGCCCGGATTGACTTCGGTCTTTCCGTCCGGAGTTATCAAAAGCGCTTTTTCGGCGCTTGCCGGCACTCTGATTTTAAGAACGAATTTCACCGGTTTTGAGACGCCGACAATAACCTTAATCTGATCGCGGAAGGGGTATTCGGTGTCAACCGCGATGTTGATATCCTTGCCTTTGTAGCTGTCGGTTATGCTCACCGGGCAGAGGGCGGCAACGGCATAGCCTTTTTTGTATTTCATTATAGCTGAACGGGCGAACTTCGGCCAGCCCTGATTAAAGTTTGCGGTGCAGCATCCGTAATTCGGTTCGAGACCAAACATATGCGCTCCGCCGCCGTTTGAACTGAACGGCTGTTTGCCTTCTTCGATAGGCGAACAATTGACCTGGTTTATCATCCTGTCGTATTGATGGCTGTTCATATCAGCCGATATCGCGGTCGCAAGGTCGTTATAAGCGGCTTCTTCAAGCCGGTCGCCCCAGTAGGCGTTGCCGCCGATACGCATCAGCTCTTCGTAGCTGTACATCGCTTCGACTATCGAGCAAAGCTCGGTACCGCGTATCGGCGATGTGCCGGAAAGGCATTCGTCTCCGCTGAAATGCCCGGTTGCCGAACCGTGAAGGCGGTTCAGCTTTTTGAACATGAATTTCGCGAAATTATCCGGATCTTCTCCGGTAAAGGGCGACATAACCGCTCTCGATTTCAGCGCCATCGCGGTGTTTACGACATGGGAAAGATGCAGCCAATATTTTTCCGGCTCTACGGTTCCGGGATCGGTTCCGCGCCAGAGACGCTCGTAGTCAAGCCCATATGCCGACAGCGTAAACGCCATCTCCTCAAGCCACGGCTCTGGTTTTCTTGCGAAAAGCCAGTTGATCGGTATCAGACATTCAAACCACCTCGATGTCGCCCAGCCGAACATGATGACCGACTTTATATGACCTAAAAGCTGCCGCAGCGCCTTTTCGACAGCCGGTTCGACTCGTTCGTCGCCGGTCGTTTCATGCCATTCTACGAGCACTTTCAGGATAAGGAAAGCTGCCCAAACATCGTAACCTTGGCGCTCTTCCTTTTCACAGGGGCAAATCCAGCCGTCTTCCTCCTGCCCGTCAAAAATGGCGTCGATATATCTCTTCGCCCGCGCTTTCAATTCGTCGTCGTCGAGCAGGAAAGCCAGCGGAATGAAGCCGTCCAGCCAATAGGGAACGCGCTCCCAGCCTTCGCGGTTGCCGCCGATCCACTTTGAGTCACGGACATCCGGCCAGATAAGATCCAGATGCCCCGAAAGTCCCTCCGCCTGAATTCTGAGCTGTTTATACAGCCATCCCGTCGGTCGGACGGCTGAGGCGGAAAGATAGCTGTATATCGGGTATTTTTTCTTTTTCATTATATTTACCTCATATTTACCTAAGTAAAACAAATCCTTCTGATATTATTATACATTATTACCGCAGAATGTCAAGAGAAAAATTAATATTGCGAAAATATATAAATAACAAATCTGGGTTATAATATATTTGACGTTAATTTTACAAGGATTTGTTATGGAACTTTGGGAATGTCTTGACAGTGAACGCATCCCTACCGGGCGTGTCGCGGAACGCGGCAGCAGCTTGCAAAAAGGGGAGTATCATTTAGTCGTTCACGCTTGTGTCTTTTCATCGGACGAACGTATGCTTATACAGCGCCGACATCCGGAAAAGGAGCTATGGCCGTCGTTATGGGATATTACAATGGGCGGCAGCGCGGTCGCCGGAGAAAGCTCTGCTCAGGCGGCAAGCCGTGAGCTTTCCGAAGAAGTCGGAATCACTCTCGATTTTAAAGGAAAACGGCCGGGACTTTCGGTGAATTATCGACAAAGCTTCGACGATTTTTACATTGTCCGCTGGGACGGCGATATTAACACACTTAAACTTCAACCGGAGGAAGTGTGTGAGGTCAGGTGGGCTTGCAGAGAAGAGATACACGAGCTTATCAGAGTCGGAGTTTTTGTTCCCTATTATCACAGCCTTATCGACATATTGTTTGATATCAACCAGAATGAAACTCTTATCGACTGGAAGCGCTTAAACGAACGGGGGAATTTGTCATGAATTTTATTAAAAACGGCGGAGAGATAATACAAAAAGAAATCGACAAAGCGGTCAGCGAGGGGGGAAACTCCGCTGTCATCGAGGGAAGATATGAAATCGAGAAAACGGTGATAATTCCGTCCGGATTTCATCTCATCCTGCGCCGGTGTTATCTCAGGCTTGCGGAAAATACCTTCTGCAATATCTTCCGCAACGAAAAATGCGGCGACTTGAGTTTCGGCGCGGACGACCCGGATACCGACATCTCGATAACCGGAGAGGGAGGCGCGGTTCTTGACGGCGGTGTTTACAATGGTCTGAGCGAGCGTAATTCATTGAAAGACGGTCGTCCGCATATAAGCGCAAACAATCTTATCCTGATGGCTAATGTCGAGGGGTTTGAGATAAGCGGACTGCGGCTTATCAATCAGCGCTGGTGGGCGATGAATTTTATCGGATGCAGACGCGGCAAGATACACAACGTCGATTTTTGCTCCGACAGCACCACAGTCAGCGCCAAAGGCAGCTATTTGAGCCGCGAAAAAGGGAATTACAGCGATATTCTCATCAAGAATTCCGACGGCATTGATCTGCGCTGCGGCTGCCACGATATTATTATAGACCGCGTTACCGGATTTACCCAGGACGACTCGGTGGCGCTGACAGCTCTTAACGGCGCGCTTGAACAGATGTACCTGCCCGAAGGCTGCGTAAACGGTATCTACAACGTCATAATACGCGATGTCTGCACCGCTTCTTTCTGCTCAAACATAAGACTTTTGAATCAGGGCGGGACGATACTTAAAAACATCCTGATCGACGGAGTCATGGACGCGTCAAAAAACAGCCCTTATATGGATCGCGGCGAACACTCGGTACGCATCGGCGACGCTCATCTTTACGGCTCGCGGCATTCCGAAGAAGGGGAAACCTGCGATATAACCGTCAGGAATGTATATTCCCGCGCAATCTATGCCGTCAGCCTCTCGGGAGTCATCAAGGGATTGCGCTGCGAAAACATTGTCGGATTTGACGGCTGCGGTGAGCTGTTCCGCAACAATGCCAATCTCCTTGACAGCTTTTTGCCACAATAAAATATAAATCAAACAAAAAGAGGTGAAACAAATGAAACCCAGTAAAATATCTGCGCTATTGCTGGCAGCGGCAATCGCCGTCATAACTTTGGTTTCTCTTGTCGGCTGCGGTGGCAAAGGCTCTCCGGCTGATACAAACGCACCGTCCGGCGGCGCGGCGGGCAACGAAGCTGCCGCGCCCGAAACCGGTCTTGCCGCCGAGTTTACTCCGGAAATCAAAGCGGAACTCGGACTTGACGGATATGAGTTCGTCGCGTATATCCGCTCTGAGGATTGGGGTGCAAAGGATATTTACACAGAGGAGCAGAACGGCGAGGCTCTGAACGACGCCACATATCTCAGAAACCAGTATCTTACCGACACCTATGGTTTTACGGTTAAAGCCGTCGAATCCGGCAGCACATATATGCCTGACTTCACAAACATAGTCATGGCGGGAGAATCGGTTTATGACGTTGCCTTTCCCATGGGAAGAGAAGCCGGAACATTCTGCCAGAAAGGACTGCTTTGCGACCTCGGACCGCTTCCCTATTTTGACTTCAACGCCGACTGCTGGAACCGGATGTTCAACGACACTCTCGCCATTCTCGGCCGCCGCTATTATGCTGCCGGAGATATCAGCACCAACCTTTTCTCCGCAGTCCGGGCGATAATGTTCAACAAATCGCTCGTTCAGAAATATCAGCTTGACGACCCATACGCGACTGTAAAAGACGGCAAATGGACGCTTACCGTATTTGACACCATGAGCCACGCCGTTTCCGCCGACTTAAACGGCGACTCCACCATGGATCTTAACGACCAGTGGGGAATGGTCTGGCAGTCAACCATATCCGGTATCGTCTTCTACTACGGCGCCGGAGAAGTACTTACCCCGATCGATGATACCGGAACACCTTATCTCAGATTCGGCACCGACCGCTCTATCGAAGTCTTTGACTGGATACAGTCTATGATGAAGAGCACCGAGGTTTACAGATTAGGTACGGTTGAGGAAGGACTCAACGTATTCCACGGCGGCCGCTCCCTCTTCTATACCGAGGTAATGGACAAACTCACCTTCCTCCGCGACTCCGAAACCGACTTAGGCGTGCTTCCGCTGCCGAAATGGAACGAAGACCAGGAAAGCTATATCCAGTTCATGGACAGCTGGTGCATCAGCCCGGTCGTTATTCCGATCTCCGCCTCGTCGCCGGAGCGCTCGGCTTTCTTTGCTCAGGCGCTCGCTGAGGCGTCCCGCGAATATGTCCGTCCGGCTTACTACGACGTATGTCTTACCGGCAAATATATCCGCGACAATGAATCCGAGGAAATGCTGGATATAATTTTCGGAAACTGCGTCCTTGACAACTGCGACCTTTATCAGTGGGCAAGCCTCTGGTTCTCGATAGTCGACGCTTTCGCAACAAGCGACGGCGCGGCATCCATCGCTGCAAAATTCTCCTCCAAGGTCGAAGGAGAAATGCAGAAAACAATCGATGCGGTGCAATCGCAGGCTCAAGGCTGATTTTTTGCAGACAGGATAAAGAAATATGCGCTCCCGTATGTGACGGGAGCGCTGTTTTTTCATTTTTGAGCTTTATAAGTCCGCTACATTTTGATCTGACTCATTTCGGCGTCAAGAGAGGGGATCTTTGACGTTGCGGCGGGGATCTTTGTCCTCTTTAAAGCCGAAACGTCGCCGAACCGGCTTAATTCATCGGTAGCTTCGGTAAGCGTCTGACCGGAACGCAAGTTTAGAAGCTTATTGCCGCCGGCAGAACGGGTCGCAAGCTGAGGAATAAGTCCGGAACTTATGACCGCGCCGCGTCCGAGAGAGTTAATCAATAAAATGTCGACCTCAGACGGCTTATGCTCTTTATCAATTTCAGCAATGACCGCCGCAAGAGGAGAGGCGGCGTTGTAAGCGTTTTGCAGCTTGCGGCGCTTCTGCTGAGTTTGATAAGCAGAAATCGGGATACGGGCGCCTTTGCCGTTTTCGTAAATGAACACGAGATTATAGTCATCTTTTTTATAATCGGTGACCGCCGCCATAAACAGCGCCTTTTCGTCCTCGTCCATTCCCAATTTGGTCGGGATATAGTCGCCAAGCTCGGAGGCTTTCTGGTGCTCAAAATCGTTTACTTGAGCCTTATAAGCCTGCGCGCGGTCGGTTATGAAGATAAGCTCCGTCGAGCCTGAAAGCTCGCGGTTGAATATTATCCTGTCTCCTTCTTTGAGTTTATGATCCGAGCTCATGCGCAATGAAGCGGCGCTTATCCGCTTGAAATAGCCTTCTGATGTGAAAAATACATGCGATACGGTATCATCCGGTTCTTCGTCGGATTCGTCGTATACTTCGACATCCTCCGAATACATTATCTGCGTCAGCCGCGGCTTGCCGTATTTTGACTTTACCTCTCTGAGCTCTTTTATTATATGTTTTTTCAGCTTCTTTTCGTCACCGATTATATCGGCAAGCTCGGCGGTTTCCTTTTTCAGCGTCTCGATATTCTTCATCTGGTTAAGAATATATTCGCGGTTTATATTCCGCAGCTTGATATCGGCGACGAATTCCGCCTGCGCTTCGTCTATCGAAAAGCCGCTCATCAGATTGGGCACGACTTCGCGGTCGAGTTTTGTTTCCCGAATAATTTTAATCGCTTTATCGATATCTAAAAGTATCTTTCCGAGACCTATCAGCAGGTGAAGCCGCTCGTTCTTTTTATCAAGCTGATAGCTGAGCCGGCGCTTTACGCAGCCGATACGGAAGCGTATCCACTCCTCAAGCAGTCCCCTGACACCCAAAACTTTCGGAACGCCGTCGATGAGAACGTTGAAGTTGCAGTCAAATCCGTCTTCGAGGGTCGTCATCTTATACAGCTTCAGCATAAGCTTATCCGGGTCGACGCCGCGGCGAAGGTCGAGGGTCAGTTTAAAGCCTTCAAGATCGATTTCGTCGCGGAAATCGGTTATTTCTTTGAGTTTGTTGTCTTTGACAAGATCGGAAATACGCTTGAGTATCTGTTCTATCGATGTCGAATAAGGTATCTCGATTATGTCGATGCAGTTTGCTTTCGGGTCGTATACATATTTGGCGCGGACACGGAAGCTGCCGCGGCCGGTTCTGTATATCTCCCCCATCTCTCCCCGGTCGTAGAGAAGGATTCCGCCGCAGGGAAAGTCGGGCGCGCGAAGGATGTCCAGAAGCTGTTCCGTCGTCGTATCCGGGTTCAACAGCATTTGCATCGCGGCGTCGCAGGTTTCTGCCAGATTAAAAGAGCAGATATTCGATGCCATGCCTACTGCTATACCGACATTGGGCGTCACCAATATATTTGGAAAGCTTGTGGGCAAAAGAACCGGTTCCGTTGTAGTGTTATCGTAATTCGGGACCAGATCAACGGCGTCTTCATTAATGCCGCCGAAAATCTCCGAGCAGAAAGGATCCAGCCGGCACATGGTATATCTCGGCGCAGCGTAAGCCATGTCCGAGCTGTAATGCTTGCCGAAGCTGCCTTTTGAATCAATGAAAGGATGGAGCAGCGATTCGTTTCCCCTTGTCAGCCTGACGAGGGTTTCATATATCGCGTCGCTGCCGTGGGGGTTTAGCTGCATCGTCTGCCCTACGACATTGGCGCTTTTTGTCATCGCTCCGGTAAGCAGCCCCATTTTATACATGGTGTAGAGAAGCTTGCGGTGCGACGGCTTGAAGCCGTCGATTTCGGGAATTGCGCGAGCGACTATTACGCTCATCGCGTAAGGCATGAAGTTTTTTTCTATTGTTTCGACGATAGGTTGTTTTTCAACTGCCGCCGGCGGCGCTTCCTGTTTTTTGTTTTTTGCGCCCGTGCTTTTTTTTCTTGCCATTAATTAACAGCTCCACTATATTTATTCTGACTTGTTAAAGTTTTATTATCTGAAAACCGGCGGCTTTCAGAAGGCGGTTCAACACCGCAAGCCCGAGACCGCTGTCCTCCGGCAGGCGTCCGTAAATCACATCGACTTCTTTAAACGATCTCAGACATTCAAACAGCCGGTGCGCCTGAACTCCGTCGTCGCCCCTGGGACCTAAAGACACCGAGCCCGGGAGCGCAAGCAGCGGAGTATCTTCATCGCAGCATAAAACCCCGACTTTCTTTCCTTCTGCTGCAAGCTCCTCCGCTTTTGCGGTTATCCATTCATATACCGAGGCGTCGCTGCCGTCGAGCAGATACACCGGAGCATCCGGGGCATAATGGCGGTATTTCATTCCCGGAGCCGAAGGTCTGCCTATGAATTCTTCTTTTACCGAGCTGCCTATTTCGATGTCGGGAATTACTTCCTTCAGCATTTCTATAGTTATTCCGCCGGGGCGCAGCAGAACTGCCTTATCGCCGTCGAGAGAAACAATGGTTGATTCAAGTCCGATTTCCGATTCTCCGCCGTCAATTATGACATCGACGCGGCCGTACATATCTTCGATAGCCGATTTTAATGAGGTTACACTCGGTTTGCCGGACAGATTTGCGCTCGGGGCGGCAACCGGAACACCCGACAGGGCGCAAAGTTTTTGAGCGATGGGATTTGACGGAACTCTTACCGCTACCGTCGGCAGTCCCGCCGAAACGGTGTCCGGGATTATGCTTTTCTTACGCACAACACAGGTAAGAGGTCCGGGCAGAAATTTTTCAGAAAGCTTGTAAAAGCTTTTTGGCGGATAGGCGTATTTTTCAACGTCAGCAACCGACGGAAGAGTGATTATCAAGGGGTTGTCGGAAGGACGCCCTTTGGCTTTGTATATCTTCTCCGCGGCATCGGAACTCAAGGCGTCGGCGCCGAGACCGTAGACGGTTTCGGTCGGGAAAACTACCAGCCCGCCGTCTCTTATTACTTTCGCTGCGTATTTAAGCGACTCCTCGTCCGGTTCGTAGATCATCCTGGTATTCATATCTAAAATTCGCTGTTTTTAAGTTTCTCGGCGGTATCCGCGGCGGTCAGCGCGTCTATCATTTCGTTAAGATCTCCGTTGAGGAAAGCTTCAAGCGAATGAAGGGTCCTGCCGATGCGATGATCGGTGACGCGGCTTTGCGGGTAATTGTAGGTGCGGATACGCTCGGAGCGGTCGCCGGTACCTACCTGAGAGCGGCGCTCGCTTGAGCGCTTCTCGTGAGCTTCGGTGCGCTTTATGTCAAGAAGGCGGGTTTTTAGCAGCTTCATGGCTTTATCGCGGTTTTTGAACTGGCTGCGCTCCTCCTGACACTCAACGACCATTCCCGTAGGAAGATAGGTAAGTCTTACCGCCGATTCGGTTTTGTTTACATGCTGTCCTCCGGCGCCGGTGCTCTTTATCGTCTCCATTTTTATTTCTTCGGGACGGACTTCAATCTCGACATCTTCTGCCTGAGGCAGCACCGCCACCGTCGCTGTGGAGGTCTGTATCCTTCCCTGAGCTTCTGTTTGAGGCACCCGCTGCACCCTATGCACTCCTGACTCGAATTTAAGCCTTGAATAGGCGCCTTCCCCCTCGACTGTGAATATTATCTCTTTATAGCCGCCCAGTTCGGTTTCGTTTGCGTCGGTGATATCCAAGCTATAGCCCATTGACATTGCATACATGCTGTACATACGAAAAAGAACGGCGGCGAAAAGCGCCGCTTCCTCTCCTCCGGCTCCGGCGCGAATTTCCATCACAACCGAACGGTCGTCGTCCTCATCCTTCGGAAGCAGCAGGATTTTTAGCTCTTCTTTGCAGGTTTCGGCTTTCGGTCGGGTCTCATCAAGCTCCATCTGAGCAAGAAGGCGAATCTCTTCGTCTGTTTCGTCCGATGCGAGCAGCTCCTCGGCTTCGCTGAGATGCTCTTTATATATTTTATATTCCCGGTATTTTTCGATTACCGGCTCAAGCGCTTTTCTGTCGATATGAAGCCGTTTATAATTTTCTATATCCGACGCCGCCGATGGTTCGGAAAGCATTTCAAGTATGCTTTTATATTTTATTTCAGCTTCGTCAAGCTTGTCAAAAAGTGACACTGATTTATCTCCGTTATTAAGATTATTAATATATATTATACCACCTTCGTCTGAATTATTCCACCTTTATATGTAAAAAGTGAGGAAAAGATTAGATACGGCAAGGCCAACGAAACGGTATTTCAACAGCCGAAACGAAATAATTATGCACAAAATTAGATGTATATATTTGGTTATTCACACAGAAAAACTCAACTTGTTCGTTTTTTGAACAACTTTAATCCAATTCTTATTGACAAAACTAAATATATATTTTATAATAATATATACTGTTAATTGGAGGAAACGCCTCGATGCGCAAATATGATTCAATTCCGCTCCCCGAAGTACTGAGCATCGCAAGATGCAGCCGCACCGTATTTGTCAAAAACAGCGGCTCAGATTCGGAATGGAGCGCCGTGCTTGTCTGTTCCGGAAAAATCAGCGTCACTGTGGACGGCCAGACCGGAGCTGCCGAAAGCGGCGGAGTTGTTTTTTTCCCGCCCGGCAAGCAGTATGAAAGAGACATTATCGAACCGGCAGAATTTCTCTTTCTCCGACTCAAATGGAATAAAAGCGACGCTGCGATGCAGGAAGCGTCTTTTTATCCCTGCGGTGTCGCGGGGATTCAAAACGTTGAGCGGGCGAAAGTTGATATCGCAAAGCTTAAAACGATGTCCGGAGAAGCGCCGACGCTGCCGATGCAGCATATTTTTCGCGACCTTATTTTTACTATATTATTCGGCGATACCTCGGTTGACGACGAGGCAATCAACGCCGCAATAGAAACAATAGAAAATGATTACAGCTCTCCTATCAAAATAGCCGCTCTGGCAAAAGCCTCCGGGATGTCTCATGTCAATTTCAGCCACCGCTTCAACGCCGCAACCGGAATGAATCCCATTGAATATCTCAGAATGACGCGTCTTTCAAATGCAAAAGAACTTATTGTTAACACCGATCGTTCAATAGCTGAAGTTGCGGCTTTGTGCGGATTTGACAACCAATTCTATTTTTCAAAGTGTTTCAGAGAGGCATTTGCTCTTTCGCCGATGAAATTCCGCCAACTGCATAGAATTTAATGTATTTCACCGCGTCATTTTTTAATCTGCCACCAACAATACGGGAGCTGCAACAATATCTGAGTTTGCTGCAGCTCCCGTATTTGTGTTTCATTCGGCGTCAGCCTACTGCTACGGTATCGGCGAGCGGAACCGTGGATGCCGGGTCGATCGTAAGACCGTATACTTTTGCGAGAATATTGTCGAACTCTTGAATCTCGGGCTCGGATGCAAACGGGTCTAAGATATACGTGGGATTATCATCGGTGACAATCCCCTCATACACCATGCGGGCTTCGGCAAGCCCTTCCGGACTGAGAAGCGGTTCGTTAAAGTCGATCAGCAGATAAAACGCTTTGAACTTGCGCAGGTCATCCTCCGATTCTATATATTCGCAAATCAGCTCAAAGTCGGCTTTCTCATAGGCGCGGCAGACAAATTGTGACCCCGGAACAATCAACCCCGCATCGCCGTAGTATGCGGCGATACGCTCCGATTTCAGCTCCTCGAAAACGGGCGCCTTGTCCTTTTCCCCGCAAGATACAGCCGCCGCAACTAAGAGAATAAATACAACAAGCAATGAAAGTAACTTAACGTTGCGTTTCATGGTAATTCCTCCTTAAATATGGTTATATATGGCAGACTTTCGTAACGATTAAAGGGAAAATAATCCTTGCCGTGTTCTCAGCCGGCGGGCGCGGCTTCGGTTGTGTCAACTTCCAGCCCGAATACTTCGGCGAAAATCGTGTCTAGTAAAACAATTTCCTTATCGGATAATCTCAGGTCACAGACATAAACGGGATCATCATAGGCGACACCGTCCACATGCGCTTCGAGAAGCTCGTCGATCCGGCCGGGGTCAAGCGTTAAGTCTTTAAAGTCAATCTGAGTGTAGAAGGCTTCGAGTTTTTTCTGATAATCTTCCGTGGTAACGGCTTTACAGATTGCTTCGAAGTCAGTCTTCTCATAAGCATAGCAGATATATTTCGATCCCGGAAAAATCAGCCCCGCATCGCCGTAGAAAGCGGCAATACGTTCTGACTGCATCTCCTCGAAAACGGGCGCCTTGTCCTTATCCCCGCAAGACGCGGCCGCCGCTATTATCATGAATAAGAGGAGAAAAGTGACAAGCAATGAAAACGGTTTAAACATGCGTTTCATAACAATTCCTCCTTAAATATGGTTGTTACATATGGCATATTTCCGTAAAATAAGCGGAAATATAACACCTTATATTCTGATTATAGCACTCAACCGCAATATAGTGTTAACACTATATTGCGGTTGAGTTACATTATTGTTAATTTAATTAAGGAAGTTTAAAGTTAAATCCGGTTGATAATCAGTTCGTTTCAGAGAGTCAATTTACCGGTTATTCGGCGGATTTCTAATCGGAATATCAAAGCCCTATATCGGCAAGCTTTTTGATTTTCTCGACAAAGCTTGCGGCGCGTTCCCTCAATCCGGGATAAAAGGCTATATAAGTCAGACGGCGGCAAATCTCAAGGTGCGCCTCGCAGATAAGGCGATTATAAACGAGATAGGCGTTATGGTAATGCCCGTCAAACTCAAGCATCTCCTTGCCCGGCGTCGCCTGGAGAAGAAAATCGCGGTGGAGCCAGCACCAGCCGTCGAAGTAATCATGCAGCGCCCTGTCATCCGGGATTATAGCCGATATTTTGTCGAGATGCCGCATGAAGATCTCGTATTCTTCGCCTTTCAGAAGATTGATTGCGGAACCGTCCGATTCAAAACGGTAAGGTATCGCTTCGACTTTCGGAGACTCGCCTTTGTTGAGCGTCAGCTTTGCGATATAGCCCAGCGTCCACGCTGCATCGACTTCTCCGAAGTCTTTGAAGAGAAAGTTGCCGGTGCTGTATACAATGGGCTTGCCTTTGTAATATTCAATTCCCTGCGGACAATGCGGATGACCGCCTATGACTGCGTCGGCGCCAAGCTCGGTGAAAAGCCGGTAGCGCGAGCGCGCCATCGGCGACGGCAGCGGGTTATGCTCGTTGCCGCCGTGTATCATAACGACAACGAAGTCAGATATCTCCCTCTCCTCGACAAGTCTCTCCGTCAGTCTTCCTATTTCAAAGCCCGCGGTTCCGGGTTTATCTGCTTCAGCTACTCCGAATTCGTTTTCACAGACGCATACGATGGACAGCGATATACCATTTTTCGTTATTCTGAACGCTTTATACGCCTCGTCCAGGTTTTTGCCGGCGCCGGCGTAACCGATCCCGTTTTCATCAAGCAGCCGAAGAGTGTTATATAGCGGTTCCGCTCCGAAGTCTCCGGTGTGGTTATTTGCAAGATCGGCAAATCCGCAGCCGGCGGCAAGAAGGAAGCCGATAGTCTGCTCGCCGCCTATGAGATTCGGACCGGCTTTCGGTATCGGTTCGCCCATTCCCTCGGGCGCGAGCGGGTTTTCAAGATTCATCGCGACGAGATCGGCTGATTCAAATACCGGCATTACGTCGGCAAGAATCTTTTTCGAGTATTCAAAATCTGCTTCAGGCTGATCATGGAAGCAAATGTCGCCTGTAAAAGCAATCGTAAATGACATATAATCCTCCGATTGTCTGTTTTTATCTTGCGATTAATTATAACTGGTTTTGTAACGAATATACTTTTAGTTCATAAGTCTAATGTGTCGGAATGTAAGGTGTTTATATATCACAGCAGTTCTTCGAGCTTTGCCAAAAAGGCTTCTTCGCCGAAAGTGTTGAACTTAATAAACATTGCCTGGCTGCCGCCCGAAGCGATCGCGGAAAGCATAACGGGACCGCCGCTCTGAGAGAACAGAGTGATATTGAGACTTAAGCGATTGCCGCCAAGCCAACTGTATCTTTCGAAGACCATAACTATGCAGCGGGAGCCGTCGGCGCCGTAAAATCTGCTTGAATCTTCAAGAGTAGCGCTGATACTGCCGCCGAGGATGCCTTGCATGATATGAGAGGCGATCTGTTCTATGTTTCCTGTCAGTGTTTTTTCGAGCTTTGCCATGTTAAGCGCCTCGTTAATTTCGCTCAATCGTTTTTGTGTTCGGCTATTACATCGGTAAGTTCTTCCGTGATTTTAATTCGTCCGAAGTTTTATAACGTACGTCTTGTCCTGTTTTGATTCGTTTTCTTACAAAATCTTATCAAGCTCTTTGATAATCTTCTCGTCTCCGTAGGTGTTTAATTTGGTGGTGCCCTGGGCGCCGCCCGAGGCTATTGCAGTAAGCTTAACCGAATCATCGCCTTCGGAAAACAGCGTTATTGTGATAGTTGCGCGATTGGCGCCCATCCAACTGTATCTCTCAAAGACCATTACGGTACAGCGGCAGCTGTCGTTCCCGTAACTGCATGAATCTATAAAAGTAGCGGTATAGCTTACTTTGAGTATAGATTCTTTGATGTTTTCGGCAATCTCTTCAATGTTTCCGGTCAGTGTTTTTTCAAGTTTTGCCATTTTTAGCACCTCATTAACTTCACTCAGTCGGGTTCGTCTTCGGCTAATACAGCGGTAAGTTCTTCAGTGATTTCGATATTGCCGGATGAAGCTTCATTTTCAAGTATAACGGTATCGGTCGGAGCGGTGGTATAAGCTTCCGTGATGTTTTCGGCATCCGCGCCGCTGTTCTCGCGGTTTCCGAAAAATCTGAACGCCATTATAACCGCCGCAGTCAAAATCAACACGGCCGAAATAATACTCAGCACAAGCGGCAGCGCAGATACCTTTTCCTCTTTACGCGGCGCGGAAGACTTTTTTCCGGGCGAATAAACAGGATTATTGTTTACGGTTCTGTATTTGGCAGCTCCTGCTGTCATCTGTTGTATCGGAATATAAGCGGATGTCTCCCCCGACATACCTTCCCTCCTGCCGGAGCTAAAATTATTACCTCCCGTAGCGTTAACAAGTCGGACGGAACGGTTTTCAGCGTCTGCGTTTCTGTATATCGGGGCAAACTGAAGGGTGCGGTTGTAATTTGCGGTATTCATGTAAACCGCGCCGGGATCGCGCCTCAGACGGGATACAGAACCCGCGGGCAGACGGAACTGCTGAGTGTCACCCATACGCTTTATCGTCGTAACCCTGGTAAATTCTCGAGTTGAGTTGATGTTCGGTCTTTGAGCGACTGAGGCAGATATGTTTGGCAGACGGCGGGTATTCCGGAGGTCAGGGGAGGATTCTTTTTGAGGCTGCGGCGAGATGTCCGTAGCCGCCGAAGTTTTATCAACAAATGAAATGTTCCGGCGGGCGCGTCTCGGAGCAGCGGGGTTGTTATGTTTTCTTTCAGGCATATGAAACCTTTCGTTGATTTTGACTACATATTTATTATACTATAAAATACAGGATTATTCAAGGTAAAATTGTCTTAACGCAAGTGTTTTTTATGTAAAATTGTGTTAAAGTTAAATACGGGATAAAGTATGTTTTTCTTTACGATTTCTTTGAATAAATTCTTGATTTTTTCAACATGTTGCGATATAATTGATTTATAAAATGTTAATTTTTGAACGGAGGATATTTTTATGTCGATTTGCAAAAAACTGCTTTCTCTTTTTCTTGCAGCCGCTATTTTATTTCCGGTTGTATCCGGTTGCGGGGATACCGGTAAGGCGGATATCGAATCTTCCGCGGCGGAAGCGGAAACCGTCGCGGAAGTCACCACCGATCCGAACGACCGTTCCGGCTATAAGGACAATCTGCCGGCGGATCTCGATTTCGGCGGGATGACCATCGGGGTTTTTTCCGGCGCTTCATACGGGGGGAGATTTATCGAAGGTCCGGAGGAATTGACCGGCGAAATAGTTGATGACGCAATATACGAAAGAAACCGGGCAGTTTCCGAACGTCTGAATATAAAACTGAATATTCTGGCTTCCGATGTATCATACAACGCTCCCGGCAATGAGCTGAAAAAGCTTATCATGGCGGGCGACACTACATATGATTACGCCGTTGCGCAGCAGTTCGGTCTTATATCCACCGTCGAAGACGGCATTTACTACAATTTTCTCGACCTGCCCTATATTGATCTTGATCAGCCATGGTGGTGCAACAGCTACATGGATGAAATCGCCATCGGCAGCGACAAGAAATTCTTCTTTTTCGGAGATTACACAACACATATGTTATATGTCGCAATGGTTCTGTTTTTAAACAAGACTTTATATGAGAATGTCATCGGAAATCCAGATGACCTTTATGCCAAGGCTCTCGAAGGCAACTGGACGTTGGAATCGATGGATCAGCTCGTTAAAGTGTGTTACAGCGATTTGAACGGAGACAGCGAAGTAAATTCGGAAGACCGATTCGGCTTTGCGACTTATTATGCCTATTCCAGCACCGACGCATTCTCTTTTGCGACAGACATTCATTTGACCTCGCGGAACGAAGACGGCACTCCGTATTTCACTATGGGAACCGAACGGCAGATCAAAGCGGCCGATATGATCAATAAAATTTTCTGGAACGAAGGAAGCTATATCCACCAGAAGGATGGGGATATAACCTGGGATATGTTTACCGGTGGAAAGGTACTGTTCCTCGGTAACCAGGTACTCGGCGGAGCCGCTTCCCTTCGCGACATGGAAGATGAGTTCGGAATTCTTCCTTATCCGAAGCTGGACGAGCTTCAGGAGAATTACAGGACCGTCGTCCATGACTGTGCGTCGATCGGGGTAATTCCCGTCAACTGCGCGCATCCCGAAGAAACCGGCGCGGTTCTGGAAGCGATGAGCTCGGAGAGCTGGAAATATGTCGTTCCGGCGTGGTATGAAACCGCGCTGAAGATAAAATATGTCCGGGACAATATTTCGGCTCAGATGGTCGACATAATCCACGATTCGGTTTCGACCGAATTTGCCTATGTTTATTATTCAAAGCTCAGCGACGCGGGAATGATTTACCGGACTCTCGTAACAAAAAAAACCAGCGACTTCGCCTCCGCGTGGACTAAGATGCAGAAAAGCGCAGAAAAGAAGCTCGAAAAACTTATCGCGGCGTATCTTGAAAACTATTGATTTTAAATCTTTTTGGCGCGGCGACTGCTTCCGCGCCTTTTTTTATTTTATTTTTAGTTGTGTTTTGAATAATCTTATGATATAATATTTATACAACAATAAAATATACGGGGGGTATGATATGAAATACGCAAAAAGACTGCTTTCTCTGCTTCTGGTATTTGCCATTGCGCTTCCGCTGATATCCGGATGCGGCGATACGGCCAGCAAGACGGAAGCCGAAACTTCCGCATTAAAAACCGAAAACACAGTCGAAGTCACCACCGATCCTAACGACCGTTCCGGATACAAAGACAGTCTTCCGGAGGATCTGGATTTCGGCGGGATGACCATCGGAGTTCTCTCTTCTGCCTCATTCGGCGGTAAATTTATCGAAGGGCCGGAGGAGTTGAGCGGCGAGATTGTTCAGGACACGATATATGAACGGAACGAGGCTGTTTCCCAGCGATTGAATGTGAAATTAAACATAATTGTCTCAAATGTTTCATATGACGGTACCGGAAACGAAATCAAGAAATTCGTCCTGGCAGGAGACAATACATATGATTACGCCGTTGCGCAGCAGTTCGGGCTTATAACAACCGTAGTCGACGGCATCTACTATAACTTCCTCAATCTTCCGTATATAGATTTGAGTCAGCCGTGGTGGTGCAACAGCTACATGGACGAAATAGCCATCGGAAACGATAAAAGGTTCTTCTTTTTCGGCGATTACACTGCTCATATGTTATATGTCGCAATGGTTTTGTTTATTAATAAAACCATGTATGAAAACATTATCGGCAATCCTGACGAAATATATGCCAAGGCGCTTGAAGGCAACTGGACCATGGACGCAATGGAACAGCTTGTTAAGAGCTGTTACAGCGATCTCAACGGCGACGGCGCCGTCACGGTCGACGATCAGTTCGGCTTTGTAACCTATTACGCTTCCTCCAGCACCGACGCATTTGCCTTTGCGACGGATATTCATCTGACGGAACGAGATAATAACGGCACGCTGCAATTTACAATGGGAACCGAGCGACAGATTAAAGCCGCCGAATTGATAAACAAGATATTCTGGAATCAAGGCAGCTATGTTCATCTTCAGGAGGAAAACATAACCGTTGATATGTTCAGAGGCGGACGGGCTCTGATGCTCGGCAACAATACTCTCGGCAGCACATACGTTCTCCGCGAAATGGAGGACGAGTATGGGATTCTGCCGTATCCGAAGTTGGATGAGCTTCAGGAGAATTACCGAACTGTCGTTCACGACTGCGCTTCTATCGGTGTTGTTCCGATCAACTGCGCGCATCCCGAACAGACCGGCGCGGTTTTGGAAGCGATGAATTCGGAAAGCTGGAAATATGTAATTCCGGCATGGTACGAAACCGCGCTGAAGATAAAATATGTGCGCGACAACGTGTCGGCTCAGATGATTGACATAATACGCGACTCAATCACGACAGAATTCGCTTATGTCTATGCCTCGAAGCTGGATAATGCCGGAAAAATCTTCCGGACGCTTACTCAGAAAAAGTCCAACGATTTCGCCTCCGAATGGGCAAAGATACAGAACGGAGCCGAAAACAAACTCGAAAAACTTTATGAAGCTTATATCGTGAATAATTGATTTTATAACCTTAAGGTGTTCTGCGGCGATACTGCCGCAGAACCTCTTTATTATTATCTTTATTGCATTTTGACTGATTTTATGTTATAATGTTTTCAGAATATTAAAATATCAGGGGGGTATATGAAAAACACAAAAATACTACTTGCGCTGCTTTTGGCTGCTGCCATTATGCTTCCGTTAATTTCCGGATGCGGAGAAACCGCCGAGACGGTAGTTGAATCTTCGGCAACGGAGACCGAAACCGTCGCCGAAGTAACAACCGATCCGAATGACCGTTCCGGATATCAAGACAGCCTACCCGAAGACATCGATCTCGGCGGGATAACGTTAGGCGTATATTGCGTAAAAACTTCCGGCGACACCGACTTTATAATGGGGGCTGAGGAACCGAGCGGAGATATTGTGGAAGACACCGTAATGGAGAGAAACGAAAAGGTGTTTGAACGTCTCAATGTCAATATCAATTACAATCTGACGGATACCGCTTACAATCAAATAGGCTCGGTCGTAAACAAATTCGTCATGGCCGATGACACCACATACGATTATTTTGTCGGTCAGCAATTCGGTCTCGTCGCGCAGGCGACCAAAGGTATTTATTATAATGTCTTAGAGCTGCCGTATATCGATTTCGATCAGCCATGGTGGTGGAACGGATACATGGATGAAATCTCGATAGGCTCGGACAAGCGCTTCTTCCTTGTCGGAGATTACTTCATCGATGTGCTGCGCGGCACGAGGGTACTTATTTTCAACAAAAACCTGTACGAAAACCAGATAGGAAATCCGGACGATCTTTACAACATTACGCTCGAAGGCAAATGGACACTTGAAAAAATGGCAGAGCTTGTTAAAGGATTATACCGGGACCTTAACGGAAACACCGAGTTCGACGAGGAAGATCAGTATGGTTTTGTCGCATTTCATGCCCTGGCCAGCACCGATCCCTTTGCTATCGGTACGGATATACGCATGACCGAACGCGAAGATGACGGAACAATGAAATTTACGATGGGTACCGAACGCCAAATTAAAGCAACCGAGCTTATCAACGCCGTATTCTGGAACGAAGGCGCCTATATCAATAAAACAGATACCGATAAGGCAATATTGAACTTCAAAAGCGGCAAATCTCTTATGTATGGAAACGCAATGATAAGCACCTCGGAGGAACTCCGCGACATGGATAACGATTTTGGTATGCTCCCGTTTCCGAAGTTTGACGAAACTCAGGAGAATTATCGTTCTCTCGTTCATGACACAAAAAGTTTCGGGGTGTTGCCGCTCTGCTGCGCTCATCCGGAAGAAACAGGCGCGGTTATCGAGGCGATGAGTTCCGAAAGCTGGAAAATGCTGACGCCGAACTATTATGAAACCGCTCTCAAAGTCAAATATGTCCGCGATGAGATTTCGGCTCAGATGATAGATATTATTTATGATTCGATCTCGACCGAATTCGCCTATGTTTATTATGCCAGTCTTGCGAATGCCGGCATGATTTATCGCAACCTCGTAACGAAAAATTCCAATGACTTTATGTCAGAATGGGCAAAGATGGAAAAGAGCGCCGAAAAGAAGCTTGACACGCTTATTGCTGCTTATCTTGAAAACTATTGATTTTATAGCCTTAGTGCTCTTTTCCGCAGTTACCGCAGAAAAGAGCATTTTTTATAAAATATTTTATTGCGTTTTGAGTGTTTTTGTGGTATACTATTATTTGCGAGGTATTAAACTGACAGGGGGTATTACATGAAAAAAACAAAAATGTTCCTTGCTTTGCTTTTGGCTGCCGCTATCGCGCTGCCGATGATTTCGGGATGCGGCGATGAAGGCAAAACGACAGCCGAAACTTCTGCAGCAGAAACCGAAACCGTCGCCGAAGTAACAACCGACCCGAACGACCGTTCCGGATATAAAGACAGTCTGCCCGAAGATATCGACCTCGGCGGGGTGACTATCGGTGTCTATTGCTGCAAGACTTTCAACAACACCGACTTCATAATGGGTGCTGAGGAACCGAGCGGAGATCTTGTCGAAGACGCCGTTATGGAGAGAAACGAAAAGGTTTTTGAGCGGCTCAATGTTAATATCAAGTACAATCTGACGGACACAGCCTATTATGAAATCGGAAACGTCGTTAACAAATTCGTTATGGCCGGCGACAGCACATATGATTATTTCACCGGCGCGCAGTTCGGTCTCGTTCAGCAGGCGACCGAAGGAGTTTTTTATAACGTCTTCGATTTGCCGTATATCGATTTCGACCAGCCGTGGTGGTGGAACGGATACATGGATGAAATATCTATCGGCGCAGACAAGCGCTTCTTCCTCGTCGGAGATTATTTCATCGATATGCTGCGCGGAACGAGGGTGCTTTATTTCAACAAAACTCTGTATGAAAACCAGTTAGGTAATCCTGACGATCTTTACAATGTCGCCCTCGAAGGAAACTGGACGCTCGAAAGGATGGCGGAGCTTGTTAAGGGAATGTACCGCGATCTGAACGGCAATACCGTGTTTGACGAAGAAGATCAGTACGGTTTTGCCACTTATGTCACCTATTCCAGCTCCGACGCTTTCGCCTTCGCTACCGATATCCGCATGACCGAGCGCGGAGATGACGGTACGATGACGTTTACGATGGGTACCGAACGCCAGCTCAAAGCGGCCGACCTTATAAACGCCGTGTTCTGGAATGAAGGCAGCTATATCAGCAAGATAGACACCGACAAAGCGACTCCGATCTTCAAAAACGGCAATTCGCTTATGCTCGGAAACTCAAGCATCGGTACATCAGAGATTTTCCGCGATATGGAAGATGATTTCGGTATGGTTCCGTATCCGAAACTTGACGATACGCAAGAGAATTACCGTTCTCTCGTTCATGACACACAGAACTTCGGGGTGGTGCCGCTTTGCTGCGCTCATCCGGATGAAACCGGCGCGGTTCTTGAAGCGATGAGCTCGGAAACCTGGAAAACACTGACGCCGACCTACTATGAAACCGCTCTCAAAGTCAAATATGTGCGCGATGAGCTTTCGGCTCAGATAATAGATATTATCCATGACTCGATAGCAACCGAGTTCGCTTTCGTTTATTACGCCAGCCTCTCAAACGCCGGCATGATTTACCGAAACCTTATAACAAATAATTCAAGCGACTTCATGTCCGAATGGGCGAAGATGCAAAAGAGCGCCGAGAAAGCGCTTGATAAGCTCAATGCAACGTATCTTGAGAAAAACTGAGTTATGATTTATACGAGCCTGCTCAGCTGATAAGAGCAGACTCGTTTTTTTAACTTTCTTTACGGGGTGATGAAAAATTCATAAAACTTTTTCATAAACAGTTTCGGCAATTAACCGTAAAAGTTGAAACGTTCATATTATTATGGTAAAATTTATAGTGTATATTATATAAACCATAAGGGCGCGAAACGCCATCCCTGTCATACGCAACGGAGGGAATCTGATGCCAACTGTTGAATACAGCAAAAAAACCGCAATCGTCTATTATTCCTGGTCGGGTACGACCGGCAGTTTTGCCAACAAGCTCGCACACGACAGCGACGCCGATCTTTATCGGATAAAAGACCGCAAACGCCCCGATCTGCTCAGCGCGCTGTTCAAAGGATGCGCTGACGCCCGCAACAGGATGCCGATAGAAGCCGAAAACGCTCTTCCCGACCTCTGGGCTTATGAAAAAATCATATTCTGCTGCCCTATATGGGCAGGATATCCGGCGCCGGCTTTCAATAATATGATAGCAGCTCTGCCAAGCGGCAAAGCCGTTGAGCTTTACTTTATCTCCGCCTCCGGCAGCAGCCGCAAGAGCGAGGAAGGAACCAAGGCGCTCATAAGCAGCAAAAACTGTGAGATCGCCGCATATCAGGATATTTTCTCGGCTGACGTTGATGTCAGGTATAAGCTGAAAAAATTCTAAAACTTTCGGACGAGATGTCAGTTATCACAAAGCAGAAAAAATATGCTCGGAATTTTATTTTTTCCGCCGCGCATTAAATTTTACTGCATGATAAGCTGCGCTCGTCCCGTTTTTTTAAACCGATATTACACTAATCAAGGAGATTATATATGCGTACCTTAAAGTTGACCGATCGCGTATATTGGTGCGGTGTTCTTGACCCCGACCTGCGCACCTTTGACATAATAATGCACACCGAGTTCGGTACTACTTACAACTCATATCTTATTAAGGGCGACAACACGACCGCGCTTATTGACGCTTCAAAGGCTTGTTTTTCCGACGACTGGCTTGAAAAGGTAAACGAGCTTATCGGCGTTACAAAAATCGATTACCTGATAGTCAATCACACCGAACCGGATCACAGCGGCGCTATTGAAAAGTTCTGCGAGTTGAATCCCGATGTCAAAATCATCGCGACGACGGCGGCAATCGGCTTTCTTGGACAGATAGCCAACCGACCGCTCAATACCCTTCAGGCAAAAGACGGACAGACGCTTGACCTCGGCGGTGTTACGCTGAAATTTATGATCCTGCCAAACCTTCACTGGCCGGACACAATGTTTACTTATGCCGTTGAAGAAAAGCTGCTCTTTTCCTGCGACTGCTTCGGTTCGCACTACAGTTTCGACGAAGTGCTTGTCAGCCGCGTAACCGACTGCGATGGATACAAGCGAGCCACAAAATACTATTTCGATAATATATTGGGACCGTTCAAGCGCCCGTATCTTGCAAACGCCGTTAAGAAGGTAAGGGGTATGGATATTGCGATGATCTGTCCCGGCCACGGTCCGGTGCTTGACGAGGGCAAAGACGGCATCCTTGCATGGTATGACGAATGGATGCAGGAAGCGCCGAAATCCGAACGGAAGAAAGCTGTCATTACATATGTTACCGCTTACGGATATACAGGGCAGCTTGCCGAGCGAATCGGAGCCGGCATAAAGGACGCCGGCGCGGATGTTGAAACCTTTGATCTGACCGGTCGTCCCGATCTTATGGACGCCGCTTCCGCTGCCATTGCCGAAGCTGACGGATTCCTGCTCGGTACTCCTACCATAGTCGGAGAAGCGCTCAAGCCTATCTGGGACATTGCAACCTCGATGTTTGCCGCTACCCATAAGGGCAAGACTGCGGCGGCGTTCGGTTCTTACGGCTGGACAGGCGAGGGAGTGCCTAACATTACCGAACGGCTGAAGCAGCTTCGCTTAAAAGTGCTTGACGGCTTCCGCGTCCGCTTCAAGCCGACCGAAAACGACCTGCTTGACGCTTACGAATACGGTTACGACTTCGGCTGCGCTCTTTACAACAAGGAAAACGACCGCAAAGCCAAAGGGGAACGCAAACTTGTAAAATGCCTTATCTGCGGGGATATATTTGACGCTTCAATTACCGTTTGTCCCGTATGCGGCGCCGATAAATCAAATTTCATCGAAGCTGACGACAATATTTCCGGGTTTGTGTCCGATAAAGAACAGATGATCACGATAATCGGCGGAGGCGAGGCTGCATTGGCCGCCGCGAAGGCGGCGCGCGCCCGTTCGAAAAAAGCCCGGATAATTATGATCAGCCGCGAGAAATACCTGCCGTATTACCGTCCTATGCTGACAAAAACCCTTTTGGCGAGCTTTACCGCCGATCAGCTCGGAATCGAGCCGGAAAAATGGTATAAAGACAACGATATCGTTCCGCTGCTGGAAAAAACGGTTAAGAGAATCGATACCGAGAATAAAACCATCGAGCTTGACGACGGAGCCAAATTCAGCTACGACAAGCTTATCTATGCTCTCGGCGCCGAGAACTTTATCCCGCCGATTGCCGGACTTTACAAAGACGGCGCTATTCTCGATAATGTTATTTCAATACGCAGCATTGACGATGCGGCTAAGGTTCGAGAAGCTATTGAAAACGGCGCCAAAAAGGCGGTTGTTATCGGCGGAGGAGTGCTCGGACTTGAGGCTGCGTGGCAGTTGAAATTAGCAAAACTTGACGTTACCGTTCTTGAAACGATGCCCCGGCTGATGCCGCGTCAGCTTGACGAGAGCGCTTCCGAAATCCTGAAAAAGGTAATTGAATCAAAAGAGGTTAGAATAGAGACCGGCGTAAATGTTGCCGCCGCCATCTCTGATATATTAGCCGACGCAAAGGAATACGGAGCGAAGCTGATAAACACTATATTTAACACAAATTTATTTGATACCGATAAACCTTCCGAAGGAAATAAGATTCTCGGCGTATTGCTTGAAGACGGCAGAGTCTTCCCCTGCGATCTGCTTATTATTTCGACCGGAGTTCGCGCTGCGGCTGCGATAGCAAAAGAAGCGGGAATCGACTGCGGACGCGGAGTAACTGTCGACGAGTTCATGAGAACCTCTGCGTCCGACATATTCGCTGCCGGCGATTGCGCGGAATTCAACGGAGTTAATTATGCGCTTTGGAGCCAGGCTGCTTCCCAGGGTGAAGTCGCCGGAGCAAACGCGGTCGGAGATGAACTTAAATATGAAGCTTCCGGCGGTCCGGTCAGCTTCAGCGGCTTTGATACTTCACTATTCTCAATAGGCGATAACGGTTTCGATGAGAAAAGAAGTTACCGCACCCTTGAAAGCCGAGACGGCGCAAGAGGCATTTACGAAAAGTATTACTTTACCGGCGGTCATCTCGTCGGCGCTGTTATAATCGGCGCTGACAAGGTAGTCCCCGTCACAAAAGCGGTTCAGGCAGGCGCGTCGATCGCCGAAACTGCCGCAATTATCGGCTGAAATATATATCCGCAATAAAGAAATAACTCCGCCCTTTGAAAATAAGGGCGGAGTTATCGTTTTTATGATATCAGGGCGGCGAAGCCATAGGTAAGTCCCGTAACTATGAAACCGGCTAATATAACTCCTATTAATATACAGAAGAAAGCATGGCGGAGTTTCATATTTAAAAATGAAGCTATCATAGCTCCCGTCCATGCCCCGGTTCCGGGCAGCGGAATCGCGATAAAAATAATCAGGCCCAGCGCTTCAATATTTCCGACGAGACTGCTCTTTTTTATCGCATGATTTTCTATTCTTTCGGCGATTCCTTTTAATCTCTTTGTAGACTTCATCCATTTGAGAACACGCTTCATGAAAATAAGTATGAAGGGTATAGGAAGCATATTCCCCAGGATGCTCAATACAAAAGAGAGATGCCAATGGAGACCGAGCGCTGCTCCGACGGGGATTGCTCCTCTTAGTTCGACAACCGGAAGCATCGATATAAAAAAGACCCAAAGAATGTTTTTAAATAAACTCACAGTCAAGGACGATTACCATTATTTACGCCTCGCCGACAAAAAGAGTCGGACGCGGGAATTTGTTTTATCGCTTTAATCTTCAGTATGACGGGTTTTTTCGCGGTCTGTTTTTCCTTTTAGCAACGGAGAAATTCTTTTATAGATAATAAAGGTCACCACCGCATCGGCGACTCCTTTTGCAAAAGTAAACGGGACGTTGAAGCAGATAAGACTCTGGAATATGCTCTTCATACCCGGAAGTATAGCCTGATATGCGGCAAGTATTGTTTTCTCCGGAATAAAGTTGTAATAGAACGGATATACAATAAAGTAGTTCAAAGGCAATGCGGCGGCTGCCATCAGCAGAGCTCCGGCAAATGCAGCGATGACAGCCCCCTTCTTTGTTTTCTTAAACTTGTATATGATACCGGCAGAACCTACAAATACGGAACCCAAAAGAAAATTTGAAAGTTCGCCCACAAAGGAAGTGGTTGAAACCGAAGCGTGAAGCAGATTTTTTAGAAACTGGATCATAACGCCGCAGACAGGTCCTAAAGAAAAGGCGCCTATCAAAGCCGGCAGATCGGAAAAGTCAAACTTTATAAAGGAAGGGATAAGCATCGGAAGCGGAATTTCAATCAGCTGAAGCGCAAAGGCAGCGGCGGAAAGAATTCCGGTAACCGCGATGTAACGGACATAAATTTTGTTTTTGTCAGAAGCCGGATTTTCGCCGGCGGAATATTTTTCTTTCATTTGTAACCTCTCAAAATCATAAAAACAAGACTGATTTGAGAGATCAACGCTTTTTTGCAAAAAAACGTCCCTTCTATTTTGACTGAAGGGACAGCGTTATTGCATAGCGGTTAGGCTATATATCGTCGATCTTTTTCATCCGGACTTTGATTTCATCCCGGTAAACCGGAATCAAATCTCCCAATCGGGAACCGTCGGTCAGGGAATCTCACCCTGTCGGCTGGAATTAAGCTGTCAACTCAACTGTGTTAAAGTTGATAGCTAAATTCAGTTAACGGACTATACCGCCGGTGTGGAATCACACCACCCTCAAAGTCGGCCGGCGGAGCTATAAAGCCCCGCCAGGCATACGATTATTCAGTTTTAAATATCGAATTATTCGATAATCTCGGTAACGAGGCCGGAGCCGATGGTGCGGCCGCCTTCGCGGATGGCGAAGCGGAGCTGAGGCTGCATGGCGATCGGGGAGATCAGCTGAACGGTAATGTCAACGTCGTCGCCGGGTCTTGCCATTTCGGTGCCCTCAGGAAGAGAGATGGTTCCGGTAACGTCGGTGGTTCTGAAATAGAACTGCGGACGATAACCGTCGAAGAAAGGCTTGGAACGGCCACCTTCCTTTTCGGTAAGAACGTAAACGTGACCGACGAACTTGGTATACGGCTTGATTGTGCCGGGTTTGCAGATGACCTGACCGCGCTCGATATCGGTCTTGGCAACGCCGCGGAGAAGGATTCCGACGTTATCGCCTGCCTCGGCGTAGTCGAGGATCTTGCGGAACATCTCAACGCCGGTTACAACGGAAGATCTGGATTCGGGACGAATTCCGACGATTTCGATCGGGTCGCCGACTTTTACGGTACCGCGCTCAACTCTGCCGGTAGCGACGGTGCCGCGGCCGGAGATGGAGAATACGTCCTCAACGGGCATAAGGAAAGGCATGTCGGTCTTACGTGCGGGAGTCGGGATGAATTCGTCGACTTCAGCCATAAGTTCGCGGATAGCAGAATAAACATCGGCGTTCGGATCCGTCTCGGTGGCGAGCAGAGCTTCACGGGCGGAGCCGCGGACTATAGGAGCGTTGTCGCCGTCGTAATCATAAGCGGAGAGCAGATCGCGGACTTCCATCTCAACGAGGTCGATGAGCTCTTCGTCGTCAACAAGGTCAACCTTGTTAAGGAAAACGACGATAGCCGGAACGTTTACCTGACGGGCGAGCAGAACGTGCTCGCGGGTCTGCTGCAGCGGACCGTCGGAAGCAGCGACGACGAGGATAGCGCCGTCCATCTGAGCTGCGCCGGTAATCATGTTTTTGATGTAGTCGGCGTGGCCGGGGCAGTCAACGTGAGCATAGTGACGATTTTCAGTCTCATACTCGACGTGGGTGGTGTTGATTGTGATTCCACGGGCCTTCTCTTCGGGAGCCTTATCGATCTGGTCATAACGAAGAGCCTTAACTTGATCGTCACCCATAGAGAGTACTTTGGTGATAGCAGCGGTCAGGGTGGTTTTACCATGGTCGACGTGACCGATGGTACCGATGTTAACGTGAGGCCTGGTGCGTTCGAAATGTTGCTTTGCCATGGTTAAATTCCTCCGGTAATTTATTTCTTTTTGTTAGGTAATTAAATTACTGTATATAAGATATTTTATATCGGGGCAGATGCTTATCTGCGTTCGCCCATGATATTTTCCATAACGGATTTGGGAACCTCCTGGAAAGTGGAGGGTTCCATTGAGTATACGCCGCGTCCCTGTGTGCAGGAACGGAGCTCGGTTGCATATCCGAACATCTCGGAGAGCGGAACGTGACAGGTTATCTGTTGTCCGCCGGATATGGCCTCCATCGTATCGATGCGGCCGCGGCGAGAGTTAAGATCGCCGATGACCTCGCCCATATAGTCGTCGGGAGTAATCACGACAACCTTCATTATCGGCTCGATAAGAACCGGATCGGCTTTCTGCATTGCTTCCTTGAATGCCATTGAACCGGCTATCTTGAAAGCGTTTTCAGACGAGTCGACTTCATGGTAAGAACCGCCGGTTAAGGTCACCTTTACGTCAACTACGTTGTAGCCAGCGATGACACCTGACAGCATTGCGCCGCGGACACCCTCGTCAACAGACGGGATAAATTCCTTAGGTATATCGCCGCCGACAACCTTGTCGACAAACTCATAGCCTTTGTCGGGATTCGGCTCGATTGTAATAATCGCATGACCGTATTGACCTTTGCCGCCGGACTGACGCACATATTTCGAGTTGGATTCGGCGGAACGACGAATCGTTTCTCTGTAAGAAACCTGAGGTCTTCCGACGTTGGCTTCAACCTTAAATTCGCGGAGAAGTCTCTCGACGATAATCTGAAGATGAAGCTCGCCCATGCCGGCTATTATGGTCTGTCCGGTCTCCTGATCGGTATAAGCCTTAAAAGTGGGATCCTCTTCGGCTAACTTGCCGAGAGCTACATCCATCTTTTCCTGACCTGCTTTGGTCTTCGGCTCTATCGCGACGCGGATGACCGGTTCCGGAAATACCATCGACTCAAGAACTATTGGTGATTTTTCATCGCAGAAAGTATCGCCGGTCGTGGTATTTTTGGTTGAGACAAGAGCTGCGATATCGCCGGCATATACCGTTTCGATATCGGTGCGCTCGTTTGAATGCATAAGAAGTATTCTTCCGGCGCGCTCGTTCTTGTTCTTGGATGAATTAAAGATTGTATCACCGGCTGATATCGAACCGGAATAAACTCTGAAGAAACAGAGACGTCCGACATAAGGGTCGGTCATTATCTTAAACGCAAGAGCGGAAAAGGGTTGTTCGTCGCTTGACAGACGCGTTATCTCCTCACCTGTATCCGGATCGGTACCGATGACCGGCGGGATATCGAGGGGAGACGGCATGTAGTCAATCATCGCGTCGAGCAGCTTCTGAACGCCTTTGTTGCGGTATGAAGTGCCGCAGACAACCGGTACTATCTTTGAGGCTATCGTTTCCTTGCGTATGGCGGCTTTGAGCTCTTCTATCGTCGGCTCTTCGCCGGCGCAATATTTTTCGAAAAGCAACTCATCGTTTTCAGATACGATTTCGACCAAACTTGCGCGGTAACGTTTCGCTTCTTCAAGCATATCCTCCGGGATCGGCTCGACCTTCATATCCTTGCCTAAATCGTCGTAATAGATGACGGCGTTCATCTGAATGAGGTCGATAATTCCTCTGAAATCTTCCTCTTTCCCGATGGGAAGCTGAATCGGAACCGGATTTGTCTTAAGACGCTCGCGCATCATGTCGACAACGCGAAGGAAGTTCGCTCCCATAATGTCCATTTTGTTGACATATGCCATACGGGGAACCTTGAACTGGTCGGCCTGACGCCATACCGTTTCAGACTGGGGTTCAACGCCGCCTTTGGCGCAGAGCACGCAGACGGCTCCGTCAAGGACTCGCAGTGAGCGCTCGACTTCAACGGTGAAGTCAACGTGTCCGGGAGTGTCGATGATATTGATCCGGTGATCTTTCCAATAGCAGGTGGTAGCTGCGGAAGTTATGGTTATGCCGCGCTCCTGCTCTTCTTCCATCCAGTCCATGGTGGCTGCGCCGTCATGAACTTCGCCCATTTTGTGAACCTGTCCGGTGTAGAACAGGATACGTTCGGTCGTAGTTGTTTTTCCGGCATCGATATGTGCCATTATACCGATGTTGCGGTAAGTTTCCAGCGGATATTCTCTTGGCATCTTTCGCTTTCTTTCTGTTGTGCTGTTTTAATCAGAAATTGAGAAAACTCAATATCTGTAATGCGCGAAGGCCTTGTTCGCCTCGGCCATTCTGTGCATTTCTTCTTTTCTCTTGACTGCACCGCCGGTGCTGTTCATAGCGTCAAGAATTTCTGCGGCAAGACGCCCGGACATTGTTCGTTCGGAGCGCTGACGCGCGAAATCGGTGAGCCAGCGGAGTCCGAGTGTCTGACGGCGATCCGGACGGACTTCCATCGGAACCTGGTAGTTGGCGCCGCCTACTCGGCGAGCCTTTACTTCCAGAGCCGGCATTACGTTTTCAAGGGCAGCCTGGAAAGCTTCGAGAGCGTTTTTACCGCTCTTTGCTTCAACTTCGTTGAAAGCTTCGTAAACGATCTTCTGAGCTATGCCCTTCTTGCCGTCGTACATAACTTTGTTTACCAGTCTTGTGACCAACTGAGAATTATACACGGGATCCGGCAGAACTTCTCTTTTCGAGATTTTACCTCTTCTCGGCATATCGTATTCCCTCCTTCATTAATTATTGATGAGATCACAGGTACTCGAAATTTTACTTCCGTCGATGTATGCAGAGCGTCCCGTTTTTATATGCAATGTAACAACGCACTAATTAAATCGGGAAACCACTTTGTTTTAACATCGAAAATGTGAATCTGCGGCGCTTTGCCGTATTCACTGATACCGCTGATTATTTCTTCGCGGCTTTCGGACGCTTGACTCCGTATTTGGAGCGGCTCTGCATCCGTCCCTGAACGCCCTGAGCGTCGAGCATTCCGCGAATGATATGGTAGCGGACACCGGGGACGTCACGAACACGGCCGCCGCGAATCATTACGACGGAGTGCTCCTGAAGATTATGCCCGATTCCCGGGATATAAACTGTCGCTTCTATGCCGTTGGTAAGACGCACACGGGCGATTTTACGCATGGCGGAGTTAGGCTTTTTCGGTCCTCTGGTGCCGACCATGGTGCATACGCCGCGCTTTTGCGGTGATCTTGTGTCAGTCATACGGTTGGTAAGCGAGTTGAAGCCCTGCTGCAAAGCGAGCGACTTCGACTTATAGACCGGTTTCTGGCGTCCTTGTCTAACCAGCTGGTTAAAAGTTGGCATTAATTCAACCTCCTTCTTCAAATAATGCGTGTTACGGGATTTGCTGTTTATATTACAGGCTTGTTCGGCAGCGGAAGGCGAACTCCCGCTGCCGCGAGCCGATAACATACACTGTATTATAACACTTTTAGCGGGCATTTGTCAAGCAATAGCCCAAAGATTTACATTAATTTCACAGAAGACAATCAATGATTACGCGGCTTTTCTCACACGCATAAAGCATCGGCGCCTTCGTTTCGGCGACATCTGTCTGTAAGGCAATAACTTAGAACTTTCATTCTTCGAACTCGTCCGACAGATTCATCATTGAGTCTACCTTTTCGACCTCGATATTTCTGTAGTATTCCATACCGGTTCCGGCCGGGATAAGCTTGCCTATTATGACGTTTTCTTTTAAGCCGAGCAAGTTGTCTACCTTGCCGTGGATAGCGGCTTCGGTAAGTACCTTTGTCGTCTCCTGGAATGACGCGGCGGAGAGGAAGGATTCGGTCATCAGCGCAGCTTTGGTAATACCAAGCAGGATACGCGAACCGACGGCTTCCTTGAGCGGTTCTCCGTCTTCGCGTACCTCTCCCGACTCATTGCGGAAAGCTATGGCGGCATTCGAATCGTTGTATTCGTTTATATTGACGGTTGAGCCGACAAGCATATCGGTGTCGCCTGATGATTCTATTCTGACTTTCCTTGTCATCTGGCGGGCAATGACTTCAATATGGCGGTCGTTGATGCCGATAGACTGGCTTGCGTAAACCTTCTGAACTTCTTTGATTATATATTCATATACCGCCTCAAGACCGTTAATGCGAAGTATATCAGCCGGATAAAGCTGACCTTCGGTAAGCGCCTGACCCTTTTCGACATAATCGCCTTCTTTTACCAACAGTATCATGTCGTAAATTGTCGGGATATTGACCGTTTCGCCTGTTTCTTCGTTTGTGATGACTATCGTACGGGTCTTTTTTATCTCCTCTATGCTTACGACACCGGCTATATCCGCCATAAGGGCGTTGTGCTTCGGACGCCGCGCTTCGAAGACTTCTTCGACGCGGGGAAGACCCTGAGTGATATCCTTTCCGGCAACGCCGCCGGTATGGAAGTTACGCAATGTCAGCTGTGTGCCCGGCTCGCCGATGGACTGAGCGGCTATGATGCCGACCGCCTCGCCCATATTTATGGCTTTGCCGGTCGCAAGGTCAGAGCCGTAGCAATGGGCGCAGACGCCGTTGCGAGATTTGCAGTAAAGTATCGATCTTACCTTTGCGCGGGTAACGCCGGCTTTCTCAGCCTTTGCGGCAAGTTCGGGAGTACAGAGGGTGCCGTCCGGGATAATGACTTCGCCGGTATTGGGATCGATTACATCGCCTAAAACATAGCGTCCGGAAATCCTGTTGCGGAAACTTTCGATAATCGTTTTGTTATCGGCTTCATCGATGAGTTCCTCAATATCGAGTCCTTCAACGGTACCGCAATCCTCCTCGCGAACAATTACCTCCTGCGACACGTCCACGAGACGTCTTGTAAGATAACCTGAGTCCGCCGTCTTGAGCGCCGTATCGGAAAGCGCCTTACGAGCGCCGCGCGCTGCGGTGAAGTATTCGAGTATCTTCAGCCCTTCGCGGAAGTTGGATTTTATCGGTATTTCGATGGTCTTACCGGTCGCGGTATACATAAGTCCGCGCATACCGGCGAGCTGACGCATCTGCGTCATGCTTCCTCGCGCGCCGGAGTCGGCCATCATCTTGATGGGATTGTATTTATTGAAATGATTCTGGAGCGCGGTTGTTATCGCATCGGTGGTTTTTTCCCATTCCTTGATTACGTTGTTATAGCGCTCCCCCTCGTCGAGAAGACCGTTCTGATACTGCTCATATATCTTATCTACTTCTTTTTCGCTTTTTTCGATAAGGCTGTGTTTTTCCGGAGGAATGGTAATGTCTGCGATCGAGATTGAAATTGCAGCGAGGGTGCAGTATTTATAACCGGTCGCTTTGACTTTGTCGAGTACTTCGACTGTCGTTGATACTCCCTTGTGCTTGATGCAGCGGTCGATTACTTCCGCCAACAGCTTCATGGTTGCCGGTTCGGTTATCTCAAGGTCGAGCCGGCGTTCCGGATCGGTGCGATCGACGAAACCTAAATCCTGCGGGATATTGTAGTTGAAAATCAACTGTCCCATCGTTGCGTCGATAATACCGGAATATTCAACTCCGTCGATTACCATGGTCCGGCGCACCTTTATCGGCGCATGCAGACCGATAAGACGCTGATCATAAGCCATACAGGCTTCGTCGTAATCGCGGAATACCTTTCCCTCTCCAACCTCGCCCGGGCGGCTTATTGTAAGGTAATAGGAACCGAGTACCATGTCCTGAGACGGGATGGTAACTGCGCGGCCGTCAGCGGGTTTAAGCAGGTTATTTGCCGAAAGCATGAGGAAACGAGCCTCTGCCTGCGCCTCGGCGGAGAGCGGTACATGGACCGGCATCTGGTCGCCGTCAAAGTCGGCGTTGAAAGCGGTACAGACGAGGGGATGCAATTTTATGGCTTTACCTTCAACAAGTACCGGCTCAAAAGCCTGAATCGAAAGACGGTGGAGGGTAGGAGCGCGGTTTAAAAGCACCGGATGCTCCTTTATTACGACTTCAAGAGCGTCCCAGACCGCCGGATCGACTCTTTCGACCTTCTTCTTTGCGTCTTTTATATTGGAAGCTTTCTGAGATTCCACCAGCCGCTTCATAACAAAAGGTTTGAACAGCTCAAGCGCCATTTCCTTCGGCAGACCGCACTGATAGAACTTAAGATCCGGACCTACCACTATAACCGAACGACCGGAATAGTCGACTCGCTTTCCGAGCAGATTCTGGCGGAAGCGTCCCTGTTTTCCCCTGAGCATCTCGGAGAGAGATTTCAGCGGGCGGTTGTTCGGACCGGTAACCGGCTTGCCGCGGCGACCGTTGTCGATAAGCGCGTCAACGGCTTCCTGCAGCATACGTTTTTCGTTGCGTATGATTATATCGGGAGCGCGGAGATCAAGCAGGCGGTGAAGACGGTTGTTGCGATTGATGACACGACGGTAAAGGTCGTTTAAATCAGACGAGGCGAAGCGGCCGCCGTCAAGCTGTACCATCGGGCGGAGTTTCGGAGGAATAACCGGAATGACATCCAGAATCATCCATTCCGGCTTGTTTCCGGATCTGCGGAAGGCTTCGACAACCTCAAGTCTTTTTATTATACGAAGCTTTTTCTGACCGGTGGCTTCAAGAAGATCATTTTGAAGCTTCTTTGAAAGCGCCGGTATATCTATCTGCGAAAGCAGCTCTTTTATCGCTTCGGCGCCCATGCCGACGCGGAAGCTATCCTCGTATCTTTCGTAATACATCCGAAATTCCCGCTCATCGAACGCCTGATGCTTCTCAAGCGGGGTATCGCCGGGATCTATAACGATATACTGCGCGAAATAAAGCACCCTCTCAAGCACTCTCGGAGAGATATCGAGCAGAAGCCCCATCCTTGAGGGTATGGCGCGAAAATACCAGATGTGAGAAACCGGCGCGGCAAGATCGATATGACCCATGCGCTCACGGCGTACTTTCTTTGAGGTTACTTCAACGCCGCATTTTTCGCAGATTTTGCCTTTATAGCGAACTCGCTTGTATTTTCCGCAGAGGCATTCCCAGTCTTTTGTCGGACCGAAGATACGCTCGCAGAAAAGTCCGTCGCGCTCCGGCTTAAGGGTACGATAATTTATTGTTTCAGGTTTGCGGACTTCCCCGTATGACCAGGAACGGATCATCTCCGGAGAAGCCAAACCGATTTTAATAGAATCAAACATATTGTGTTCCAAAGCTTATCCTTTCCCCGTCAGTTTTCGTCGCCGTAATCCGAGTTGTCCTCATATGAATCGTCGGTATCATCAGAGGAGTTGTCCTCATAGACTTCGAGCGGTTCATCGTCAGAGTCGGAACGGCTCTCATCTTCATAATCGTCGGACGCGATATTGTCATCGACAAAACGCTCGTCAACTTCGTCAAATCCATCGGGAGCAGATACGGGCGCCGAAGCTTTTGCCCCCATCGCTTCGGCAAGCTCATTTTCGCGGTCGGCATAGTCCGCTTCAGCCGAGTCGTCCTGCGCGCCGTCGCGCGAAGACTCGATATAATTGGGGATATTTGCCATTTCTTCATCTGCGAGAGATGAAAGGGTGATTTCGTATCCTTCGCGGTCAAGCACCCTTACGTCAAGCGAGAGCGACTGAAGCTCTTTTACAAGCACCTTGAAAGATTCCGGCACTCCCGGAGTAGGAACGTTCTGACCCTTGACAATAGCTTCGAAGGTCTTGGTGCGTCCGTTCACGTCGTCGGACTTTACCGTGAGTATCTCCTGAAGAGTGTAAGCCGCGCCGTATGCCTCAAGCGCCCAGACTTCCATCTCTCCGAAACGCTGACCGCCGAACTGCGCTTTGCCTCCCAGCGGCTGCTGAGTTACAAGCGAGTAAGGTCCGGTGGAACGGGCGTGAATCTTGTCGTCAACAAGATGGTGGAGCTTGAGATAATACATTATGCCGACTGTTACCGGGTTGTCGAACGGCTCGCCGGTGCGGCCGTCATACAGAATCTGCTTGCCGTTGGCGGGAATACCCGCTTCAAGCATACACTTGGTGATGTCGTGCTCGTTTGCTCCGTCGAATACCGGTGACATTACCTTCCAGCCGAGTTTCTTTGCTGCGTATCCTAAGTGAACCTCAAGCACCTGACCGATATTCATTCGGGACGGAACGCCCATCGGGTTTAACACAATGTCAAGAGGGGTACCGTCAGCCAGGAACGGCATATCTTCCTGCGGAAGGATGCGGGAAACAACGCCTTTGTTTCCGTGGCGTCCCGCCATCTTGTCGCCGACGCTTATTTTACGCTTCTGCGCGACATATACTTTTACTTCTTTGTTGACGCCGGGAGAAAGCTCGTCGCCGTTCTCGCGGCTGAAAACTTTGATGTCGACAACTATGCCGGATTCGCCGTGCGGAAGACGAAGGGAGGTGTCGCGGACTTCTCTTGCCTTTTCCCCGAAGATTGCGCGTAGCAGACGTTCCTCGGCGGTGAGTTCGGTTTCCCCTTTTGGGGTAACTTTACCGACGAGAATATCTCCGGCGCGGACTTCGGTGCCCATGCGGATGATTCCCTCGTGGGAAAGGTCCTTAAGCGCGTCTTCACCGACATTGGGGATTTCGCGGGTAATTTCCTCCGGTCCGAGTTTGGTGTCTCTGGCTTCGTGGGAATATTCTTCGATATGGATTGATGTATAGATATCGTCCCTGACAAGATTTTCGTTGAGCAGAACGGCGTCCTCGAAGTTATAGCCTTCCCATGTCATGAAGCCGATAAGGACGTTCTTTCCGAGCGATATCTCACCCTGGGAAGTGGCAGGACCGTCGGCAATGACTTGTCCCGCTTCGACATAATCACCTATAACTACTATGGGGCGCTGATTTATACAGGTTCCCTGATTTGAGCGTTTGAATTTTATTAGATGATATACGGTCTTTCTGCCTTCATCGTTGCGGATGGTGATATCGTTTGCCGTAACGGATACTACCGTTCCGGCTTCTTTTGCAATTACCACAACGCCCGAATCGAGGGCGGCTTTATATTCAACGCCGGTACCGACTATCGGTTGTTCGGTAACCATGAGCGGAACCGCCTGCTTTTGCATGTTGGAGCCCATCAGAGCGCGCGAGTTGTCGTCGTTTTCAAGGAAGGGGATCATCGCTGTCGCAACCGAAACAACCATCTCGGGCGAAACGTCCATATAGTCGACTTCCGTCTTTGCGACCTCAACTATATCTCCCTTACGGCGGACGGTTACCCTGTCGTTTACAAAGGTATGTTCCGGAGTGAGCGGCTCGTTTGCCTGAACCAAAATGTAGCGTTCTTCTTCTTCGGCAGTCAGATAATGGACTTCTTTCGTTACAATGCCGGTTTCTTTGTCAACTCTGCGGTAGGGAGTCATTATAAAGCCGTATTCGTTGACTCGGGCGTATGTGGCAAGATATGAGATAAGTCCTATGTTGGGGCCTTCCGGCGTCTCTATCGGACACATACGGCCGTAATGGGTGTAATGAACGTCGCGGACTTCAAACGAAGCGCGATCGCGGGAAAGACCTCCCGGACCGAGAGCCGAGATACGGCGCTTATGCGTCAGCTCGGCGAGGGGGTTATTCTGGTCCATAAACTGAGACAGAGGCGAAGAACCGAAAAACTCCCTTATTGAAGTAACAACCGGACGGATATTGATAAGCGACTCCGGAGTGATGGTTTCCGAATCAAGCACCATCATGCGTTCTCTGACATTCTTATCCATACGGGCAAAGCCTATCCGCATCTGATTCTGGAGCAGTTCTCCGACAGAGCGAAGACGGCGGTTGCCTAAGTGGTCTATGTCATCGATATTTCCGACGCCGCGGGAAAGGTTTACAAAATAGTTTATTGATGCGAAGATGTCGTCTTTTGTGATATGCTTCGGCATGAGCTCGCTTATGCGGAGGGCTACCGCCTTTTTGAACTCGCTCATATCGGAGCCGTATCTTTCATAAAGCTCCAGGAGCAACCCGATCTTTACCTTATCCGTTGGCTTGAGACCGATATCGGAGAGATCGTCTCCGACGAGGCCGAGAGGATGAGCCATACCGTTGCCGAAAATTTTTACCTCGGAATCGTTATCGGCATAGATCCACGCCTCGTTGATACCGCAGTCTTCGACTTTTATTGCCATCTCCTCGCTCATGACGGTGTCAGAGTCATACAAAAGCTCGCCGGTATAAGAATTGACAAGCGGGCGGCTGATGGTATGACCGGTCAAACGAGCGGAAAGGGAAAGTTTTTTATTGAACTTGAACCGGCCGACGGCAGCAAGGTCATATCTCTTCGGATCGAAGAACATATTATTTATAAGCTGCTGAGCTGATTCGACAATCGGCGGTTCTCCCGGACGAATCCGGCTGAAGATTTCCTTCAGCGCTTCGTTCTCGGGAGTTTCATTTTTCTCGGCGGCTCTCTTTACCATGTCGTCGTTTTCCATGGTAGCGATAAGACGGCTGTCCTCGCCGAAATATTTTATAATCTCTTCGTCGGCGCCGATACCGAGAGCGCGGATGAGAACGGTTATCGGTATTTTACGGTTTTTGTCAATACGCACCGAAAACTGTTCGTTGGTGTCGGTTTCATATTCAATCCACGCGCCGCAATAAGGGATAACCTGCGCCGAATATATATGCCGACCGGTCTTATCGATCTCGACCGAATAATAGGCGCCCGGGGAACGAACGATCTGCGAAACGATAACGCGCTCGGCGCCGTTGATGATGAAGGTGCCTTTTTTTGTCATAAGCGGAAAATCGCCCATGAAAATATCGCGCTCGATCACTTCGCCCGACTGTTTATTATAAAGACGGACTTTTACCCGCAGCGGCGCCGCGTAATTGACATCGCGCTCCTTGCTCTCCTCCTCCGGATACTTCGGATTTTCGGAGTCAAGGTAGTAATCGACAAACTCAATGCTGTAATTGCCGCTGTAATCGGTGATCGGCGATACGTCGCGCAGGACCTCTCTCAATCCTTTTTCGAGGAACCATTGATAAGAGCCTTTCTGAATCTCGACCAGATCGGGCATATCAAAAATTTCGTCGTAACGGGCGAAATTCATCCGAACCGTTTTGCCGAACATGCATGGCTTGATCATTAAATAATATCACTCCTCCGCGGTCAATTATCCGGCAAAGCCGAAACACGACCGCAACATTTGAATAAACAGACAGCGTTGATGTATTAAAGAGAATTTAGAAAAGAAACAGCTTGCGCCGTAAAAAACAGAAATACCCCATAACCGCGAAAAACGCCGGTGTCGGCGTCCGAAACGCTCCTTTCTTCCGCCCCCCGGCACGCTGGTTACGTCCGGCTAAGGAGAAGAAGGTGTGCGGTTTCAGACACGCGGCATAGGCGCGTCTAACAGTTATTTTTTTGAGGTTTTTTATCCGAATTCTGCTTTATAGCCTTATAAAACAAAGGGTTCACCGGGCGACCGAAAGTGTTCGGAACGCCGCAAATAGTAAATTATTATACCATATTTTCAGCGTAATGTCAACAGAAAAAATAGTCGCAAAACGCCTGTCAGGCGAATTTTACAAAAAATTTAAATGTGAAATTTTTGATATGCGCTTGAAAAAAAACATTGGATGTGGTATTATATATAGGTGAGACGGAAATAATCAAGGCAGGAGGTGAAACGCATTGCCTAATATAAAATCCTCTAAGAAGCGCGTTAAAATTGCCGCAAAAAAGACTCTTCAGAATAAAATGAAAAGATCGGCTCTCAAAACCGAGTTGAAGAAGTATGACGCCGCTCTTGAAGCAGGCGACAAGGCAGCTCTTGAAAGCGCATATAAGTCAGCTGTAAAGCATCTGGATCAGGCCGCTTCAAACGGGATAATCACCCCGCAGGCCGCTGCCCGCAAAAAGAGCAGCATCACCCTTAAGCTCAACAGAGCGTAAGGACGGTCTTTTCGGATTTATAAGTCTGTTCGGACAAAATAATCCGCTCAGATCAAATATCTGGATACAATTCATATCATAAAAGACGGATTTGCCGTCTTTTTTGATTTCGGGACGGAGAAAACCCTCCGTCCTTTTTTTATATTTTCTTCGTTACAGCGGTTCGCGGATTCTCAGCTCTCCTCCGTGGCTCTCTGCTAGCCGACGGCAGAGTTCTAAGTCTTCGTCGGGGTCGGTTGCGCGAACTACCGAATAAATAACTTTCGGAACGTATTTCGAGACCGCGGCGCCGAACTCCAAAAGGTTATGCCAAGCCGCTTCTCCGAATACAGAGCGGCAGACTTTGACATAAGCCTCGGAGGTTGAGGTGTTGAGCGAAATCGAAACAATATCAAAGCGGCCGTAAAACAGCTTTGCGGCTTCTTCAACCGTAATGCCGTTTATAAGCGAGGCGTTGCCGTTTGTATTTACTCTTATAGGAATATCGCTTATTGTCTTTACAAATTCCGCCGCTTTTATCATATCGTAAAGCCGATATGTCGGCTCGCCGTAGCCGCAGAAGACCAGCTCTGAGTATTTTGTAAGATCGCGGCTTTTTATTTCGGCTATAATTTCATCAAGGGACGGCTCGCGCTCAAGCCAAAGGCTGCCCTCTGCGCCGTAAAGACGGTCGCCTACGCTTGATGCGCCAACGCCGTCTTTTATTACTCGGACGCAGAAGGTACAGGCGTTTGAGCAGCGATTGGTCATATTAATATATAGACCGTCGCCGACTTCATATGTTACAGTCATATTTTTTTGTTTTATATTTTGAATAGTTTTTTTGCGTTGCGGGTGGTGATCTCAACTATCCGCTCCGGTGATTGCCCGCGTATTTCGGCAAGCCGTTCAACGGTATATTTCATCCAGTCGGAGCGGTTGGTCTTCCCTCTGTGCGGCATCGGCGCCATATACGGGCAGTCGGTTTCGATAAGCAACAGATCGTCCGGCACTACGGCTGCCGCCGCTGCCGTTTTCTTTGCGTTTTTAAAGGTAACGCTTCCGCCGAAGCTGATATGCCAACCCATGGAGGTGAGCTGACGAGCGGTCTCGGCGCTGCCAGAGAAGCAATGCATGAGTCCCCGTGAGTTTTTCCTTTGGCTGAGTATCTCAACCATGTCGCCGTGGGACTCGCGGTTGTGAATCTCGACCGGAAGGTCGTGTTTTTCGGCAAGATCCAGCATCAGTCCGAACCAGCGCTTCTGTATTTCGCGGTCAGGCTCATCCCAGTAGTAGTCAAGTCCTATCTCGCCGACGGCGACGACTTTCGGGGAGAGCAGCTGTTCTTCGAGCCGCTCCAACACGGCGTCTTCATCTTCGGGCGGGATATCGCTCTCTCCGGGGTAGATACCGACGGCAGCGTACATATTGTCATGCCGGGCGGCAAGGTTCAAAGCCTCCTCGTTTGTCTTGAGGTTTGTGCCGTTTTCGATAAGGATAATCCCGGATTTTGCGAGGCGTTTTATCAGCGAATCCCGCGAATCGGCGCCTTCTTCGTCGGAATAGCTGTCGAAGCGGCTGTCGTGATAGTGGCAGTGGACGTCGATCATCGAATTATCTGACGCGCTGCCCCAGCGGGGTTTCCGAGTCAAGGAAGACGACTTTTACTTCGTCTTCGCCGGACGCAAGAATCATGCCGTTGCTTTCGACGCCGCAGATAACCGCCGGCTCAAGGTTCGCGACCATGACGATTTTTTTGCCTATAAGATCTTCCGGCTTATACCACGGAGCTATTCCGGAAACGACCGTCCGCTGCTCATAGCCCAGATCAAGGGTCAATTTAAGCAGTTTTTTTGCCTTTTTGACCGGCTCGCACGCGGCTACCTGCGCCGTACGCAGTTCTGTCTTCATAAAATCGTCGTAGCTTATTTTTGCAAGTCCCGCCTGCGCCAGCCGCTCGGCTTCGGCGGCTTCTTTCGTTTTCATCTCGGCTTGCCGCTTCGCTTCAAGCTCAGCCATCAGCTTCTCGCCGTCGATGCGCATGAACAGAGTCTCCGATTCGCCGTTGATGACTCCGGGGGCAAGACCGCCGAAGCTGTCCAGCGTCGAATAATCCTGATTTTCAGAGGAAATACCGAGCTGAGCGAAAATCTTCTCCGCCGTCTGCGGCATCGCGGGAGTGATAAGGATAGCGGCAAATCGGATGACTTCAAGCAGATTATACATGACGGTTCCGAGACGGACGTTGTTTGCCGGGTCTTTCGCAAGTATCCAAGGGGTGTTGAGGTCGATGTATTTGTTTGCGACGGAAAGCATATCAATAATGGCGTCGCAGGCGTCGGCAATTCTGTAATCGTCCATAAGAGCGCGATATTTTGTCACCGTTTCGACTGCCGTCTGCTTTAAAGTTTCGTCTGTCGGGTCGGATGTATCTTCCGGCTGCTGAACAACTGCACCGAAGTATTTTTTATTCATCGCGATGGTGCGGGAGACAAGGTTGCCTAAAATATTTGCGAGGTCGGTATTGTATCTTAAGATTACGCTTTCGTATGTAATGGAGCCGTCGGTGCCGTAGGGCATTTCGGACAGCGCGTACCACCGCACGCCGTCAACGCCGAACACCTCCGCCAGCTCGTCGGCGTAAATGATATTGCCGCGGGATTTTGACATCTTATCCTGACCGAAGAGGAACCAAGGGTGGCCGAATATCTTCTTCGGCAGCGGCAGATCAAGCGCCATAAGGACTATCGGCCAGTAAATCGTATGGAATCTGACTATATCTTTGCCGATGACATGGCAGTCGCAGGGCCAGTATTTTTTGAACAGCTCCGGCTGCTCCTCGTTATACGGATCATAGCCGAGACCGGTGATGTAGTTGGAAAGCGCGTCAATCCAGACATAGATGACGTGCTTTGTATCAAACGGAACCGGTACGCCCCAGTCGAAGGAAGAGCGGGTCACGCAGAGATCGTGGAGACCGGGGAGGAGGAAGTTGTTCAGCATCTCCTTCTCGCGGCTCTCCGGCTGAATGAAGCCGGGATTATCCCTTATATGCTGTATAAGCCGCGGCGCGTATTTGCTCATTTTAAAGAAATAAGCTTCTTCGTTTGCGCGGGTCACCTCGCGGCCGCAGTCGGGGCATTTGCCGTCAATTAATTGAGAGTCGGTGTAAAAAGATTCGTCGGGAGTGCAGTACCAGCCTTCATAGACGCTTTTGTAGATGTCGCCCTGTTCATACAGCTTTTTGAAGATGCCCTGAACCGATTTTATATGATATTCATCTGTCGTCCTTATGAAGTAGTCATAGCTTGTGTTCATCTTGTCCCAGACTTCGCGGAGCTTGCCGGTAATGTTGTCGGCATACTCTTTCGGAGTTACGCCTGCATTGGCGGCGGCGTCTTCGATCTTCTTTCCGTGCTCGTCGGTGCCGGTCATGAAGAAAACGTCATAGCCGCAGAGCCGTTTGTAACGGGCGACGGCGTCTGCCATGATGACTTCATATGTGTTCCCGAAATGCGGCTTTGACGAAGCGTAGGGTATCGCCGTAGTTATATAAAATTTAGGTTTTTCCATTACAGTCTCCTGTTTTTAAGTTAAAGCCCGAGATCAAAAAGGATGTTCTTGCCGGTAAGATTGTATTCATATCCTGCTCTTGCCGTCATAAACAACGGCAGGGACCACGCCGCGGAAATGCCGCAGCTGACGAATGTAAGCAACGCCCATCCGGTAAAACTTATAGTAAGCCGGAAAGACGCGCGGGCGTTGCCTTGCATCAGTTTGTACGACATTCGTATCGCGGCAAAAGGATCGATTTTTCTTTCGAGCAGCAGTCGCGGAACAAGGGATATACGGGACAACAGCCGGCATAGCAGAACGGCGCAGCAGATTCCGCCGCCGTTGATCAAAATGACAAAGATTACGTCAAACGGACGCGGACTTGCCCAGCCGACATGCCTTCCTAAATAATAAGCAGTCGGAATAAGCGCCGGCGGCAGGCAGTAGATAACCGCCGAGGAAAGCGACGAAACCAACGCCCGCAGATATCTTTTCGGTCGGTATACGCTGAAAATAATCAGCGGAGAAGGGTTCTCCATCGCTTCGATGTTATGTAACCGGCGGTATTCGTGTCTCATTCGCAGCCTGTCGGCAAGAAGATACGCGCCTGCCCAGCCCGGCAGAGCCAAAAGAGCAAAGGAAAGGGCGCAGACAGCCGTTTTGACTGCGGTAAAGAGAGGTCCCGGCAGAATAGGATCAAAGCCGAGAACCGACGCGGCAACTTCAAAGGCAAGGGCGGGCAGCTTTACAGCCGCAACCGACAAGGCGCCAACTAAAATTACCGCTGTCAGAAGCGAAAACCACGCCGAGCCTAAAACCCGTCCCGAATTGAGAACCGCCGCAGCGTAGAGACGGCTGCGCTTTGTTTCGGATATTGGTTTAAAGATATAGCTGCTTTGAGTTACTTGAGTCATTTAATTTTATATCCGGCAGCGTAAACCCCTTTAATAGTCCGCCGGTCTTCGCTTAAAATAACGATATCGGCGCGCTTTCCGGCGGTAAGGGAGCCGGTGTGTCCGTATATCCCGGTCATAACGGCGGGATTTTTTGTCGCGTATGGGATCGCTTCTTCAAGGCTGATGCCACAGAATTCCATGAAGCGGAAGACGCCGTCAAGAAGGTTAAGAGTTGAGCCGGATATCGTGCCGTCCTCTTCGCGCGCAAGTCCGTCTTTAACATAAACCGGAAGTCCGGCGATCGAGTATACGCCGTCGGAACAGCCGGTAGCCATCATCGAGTCGGTGATAAGGCAGAGGTGATCTTTATCCTTCGCAAGATAAATGAGGCGAACTATGGCGGGATTTAAGTGGAATCCGTCCGGAATTACTTCGCAGTATGCGTCGTCGCAGGTAAGCGCCGCGCCGACGGTACCCGGTTCGCGGTGATGCAGACCGCGCATGGCATTGAAGGTGTGCGTAAAGCTGTTGACGCCCCAGGAAAGCGCTTCGAGCGCCTGCTCATAGGTGGTGTTTGAGTGGCCTATCGAGACGGAATAGCCGTGTTTTACCGCAAGGCGAACAAACTCTTCTCCGCCGGGCAGCTCGGGCGCAACGGTGATTCTCTTGGCGATATCTCCGATGGCTTCGGTAAGTCCTTCAAGTTCTTCGTTATCCGGCATGGCGAGCAGCTCGGGAGCGTGCGCTCCGCGTTTTTCAAGGCTGAGATATCTGCCTTCGATATGAACACCGTCGATGTTCGCGCCGACGCCGCGGGTCTTCTTTGCCGCAGCAGCGGCGTTTTTTGTCGCTTCAAGCATTTCGGGATAAGGCGCGGAAGCGGGGGTAGCAAAGATGGTAGTCGTTCCGGCTTCGGCGTATGACTTTGCCATCGCAAGTCCCTGTTCCTCTGTCGCATGGGTGAAGTCGGCGTTTGCGCGGCCGTGCGTATGGACATCGACCATTCCCGGAATAATATATTTTCCCGAAGCATCGATTACTTCGACGCCGCAATCACAGCAGCAGATTTCGTCAATCGCCTCGATGACGCCGTCGCTTATCCGGATATTTCCTTTGAAAAACCGGCGAGCCGGGGTATTATAGACATAACCGTTTTTAATGATAAGTTCGGACATATGATTTCCCTCCTGAATGGTTTTTATTTAAGCAGGCGGCTTACGAGATCGGCAATGCAGCCGTCACGGCAGTCGCAAAGTTCGATATCGGATATTTTCTTAATAGATTCAATAGCATTTGAAGGACAGCAGGCAACGTCGGCCGCTTCCAGCATTTCAAGGTCGTTTTCATAGTCTCCGACGCAGTAAGCGATGCAGTCATGGCCTAAGTTTTCTTTTATCCATTCCTTAAGCCTCGGAATCATCGCCCCCTTGCCGGCGAGACTGTTCTGCCATTCAAACAGTCTCTCGCTCGATTTCATAAAACGGAACAACGAATTGTATTCCGATTCAAGAAAGCTCCGAATTTCAAGCAGAATTTCCGGATCGTCTATGACTACCACTTTATGCCAGGGGCGGTCGGTATCAATTTCCGTATCCGGAATTTCGCGAGTCCAGGTTATTCCGTCGTCGTTTGTGAAGCGGATATTGACGGTCGGCCAGCGGTTTTCGATCTGACGGACAATTCCGAGATTGGATTTGCCGTCAAGATAATTCGGATAAAGTTTTTCTTTGCCGTCCGGCCATGAGAGATACGCGCCGTTTGAAAATATCCCCGGAACGTTCATCAGCTTCTCATAGCCGGGAACCATTTCGCCTAAAGTGTCGGTAAAACGTCCCGTCGCAAAGGTAAAATAGTTTCCTGCGTCGCAAAAGCGTTTGACCGCCTCGACATTTGCGTGAATCAGATTTTCGTCGTAATCGATAAAAGTGCCATCAACATCCGACACGATAAGTTTCTTCATAAGTATAATCTCACTGTTTTCGCAATATTTCTCTCATCTCTTCGAAATAATCAGGCAGGGGCGCTTTAAACTCCATATACTCGCCTGTCAAAGGATGGTTGAATCCGAGTACCCGGGCGCAGAGGCATTGCCCCCGGCAAAGCTCGGAATATCTTCTTTCAAGCTGAGCCGATGCTCCTTTCATTCCGTAAAGCGGATTGCAAAGCAGATGGTGGTTTATATGGTTCATGTGGACTCTAATCTGATGGGTGCGGCCGGTTTCGAGGCGGCACTCTATATGACAATAACCCCGAAAATGCTCAAGCGCCTTCCAATGTGTTACTGCGGGGCGGGAAAAATACCTGTCGTCGGTTATCACCGCCATCTTTATCCGATCGGTGGGATGACGGCCGATAGGCGCGTCAATAACTCCCTCTTCGTTTTTCATATCGCCGGAAATCAGAGCTTCATAAACTCTTTTAGCCGAACGATCTTTTATCTGACCGGCAAGACTCTGATGAGCCGCGTCGGTTTTCGCCGCTACAAGCAAGCCGGAGGTGTCGGCGTCTATCCTGTGAACGATACCCGGACGGATTACCCCTCCGATACCGGAAAGTCCGGAGCCTTCTCTTGAACAATGCCAGAGCAGCGCCGATACAAGGGTGCCGGAAAAATGCCCGGGACCGGGGTGAACAACCATGCCTTTCGGCTTGTTTACCACGATCAGGCTGTCGTCTTCATATATGATGTCGAGCGGGATATCTTCCGGTTCGATGTCGGCGGATTCAAGCGGAGGAAGGGTGAAGGTTATAGTCTCGCCCTCGGAAACGCGGTAATTCTTTTTAAGCGCTTTGCCGTCCCTGACGGCGCCGCCCGCTTCAATAGCTCTTTGAGCCGCGCTGCGCGTTATGCAGGCGCGCTTTGAGACGGATGCGTCAAGCCTTGCGCCGGCGTCTTCGGCTTCAAATACGATTTCAAAACTGCCGCCCGTTCCGGGGAGATATTTTGTCGTATCAGATATATCGTCGTCATCTGTAAAAATATCCGGATCTTCATACATGGCTGTTTTCCGGTTCTTTTGGCTTGGGTTCGGTCTTCGCCGCCTGCCGGTTTTTTTCCTCGCGTATCTCGGCGGCAATGAGACAAACCGCAAGTATCGCCGTCCCGACGGTAACGAAGGAATCGGCGACATTGAATATAGCGAATTTCATGAATTTTGTTTCGATAAAATCCACCACATAACCTTGCATATAGCGGTCTATCAGGTTGCCGACGCCCCCGCCGATTATCATACCTGCGGCGGCGTTAATCCATCCCGAACGACGATCTTTGCGCTTGATAATTAAATATATAACGATGCCGGTTATCGCTACGGTGGACACCGCGGTATGAATCCAACGGTGATCGGAAAGTATTCCGAACGCAGCGCCGGTGTTTTCTATATATCGGAAATCATAAAGACCGGGAATGACATTTATTCCGTCCGGAAGAGGCTTTATATATTTAACCACCAGCCATTTTGAAAGCTGGTCGGCAATTACGACGAAAACGGAGGTAAGCAGCCAGACAAGAAGTCCCGCAACATCTGTTTTGCCGGACTTTTCTGATTTTACATCCGTGTTTTTTTGTGGCATAATCAATAAATATTTATATAAGGTTCTGGCCGAACCGAATTATTCAGTCCGGCCATAAATCAACAGGCGTATAAATCAGGCGTTGGCTTCGATATCACGAACGATTGCGGCGCAGCGGGAGCAGAGATATCCTGCCGTCTCTTCGCCGTTTTCGTCTTCGGAAACGGTGTTTTCGCCGTCAAAGGTGTGCATCCAACAGCGGTCGCACTTTTTTCCCTTCGAGAAAGATACTTCAACCTTAATCTCTTCTCCGTCAGCTCCTTTTTTAAGGAAGGCTTCGGAAACAATGAAAATCAGCGGCAAGCGGTTTTCAAACTGCTTGAGTATCTCATACTGTTCTCCGGACGCGGTTATATCTATTCTGGCTTCGAGCGACTTGCCTATCATCGACTTGGCTCTCGCTTCTTCAAGCGACTTCATAACATTGTCGCGAAGGTAAAAGAGGCGGTTATAATTTTCTTCAATTATCTCAAAACCGAGGCTTTCATATTCGGGAATATCATTAAGAAGCACAGAGCGGCGGTCGTCTTCGGATTTATGCGGCATCATCTGCCAGATTTCCTCGGAGGTGTAGGCAAGCAGCGGTGAGATCAGCTTAGTCAGGGTGTCAAGTATGATAAACATCGCTGTCTGGGCAGCGCGGCGTTCTTTGGAATCGCTTCGCTCTACATAGAGCCTGTCTTTGGTTATATCGACATAAAGCTTCGAGAGATCAATCGTAACGAAGTTTGTGACATAATGATAGACATAATGGAATTCATAGCGCTCATATGCGGCGCGGCAATCTTTTAAAAGACGGGAAAGCCTTGACAGCGCCCATTTGTCGATGTCATGAAGCTCTGAGAGGGGCAGCATATCTTTGTCCGGATCGAAATCTCCCAAATTGGCGAGAAGAATACGGACGGTGTTGCGGATCTTGCGGTAGGCGTCGGACAGCTGAACGAGTATCTCCTTTGAAATACGGGCGTCCTGGGTATAATCGACGGATGCGACCCAGAGGCGGAGGATATCCGCGCCCCAGTCCTTGATTACTTCCTCCGGAGCTATCGCGTTGCCGAGCGACTTGTGCATCGCTTTTCCTTCGCCGTCGACCGTCCAGCCGTGAGTTATAATCTGCCTGTACGGAGCGCGGCCGCGAGTAGCTATCGAAGTCAGCATCGACGACTGGAACCAGCCGCGATATTGGTCGCCGCCCTCAAGATAGATATCGGCGGGAGAAGCAAGATCGGGGCGTTGTTCAAGCACAGCGGCATGAGAAGAACCGGAGTCGAACCAGACGTCCATTATATCCGTTTCTTTTTCGAATTCCCCGCATCCGCAGTCGGGGCATTTAAGCCCGTCCGGAATAAGCTCCGCGGCGCTGCGCTTAAACCAGGCGTTTGAGCCCTCAGCGCGGAAGATATCGCTTACTTTATCTATTGTTTCGTCGTTTATTATCGGCTTTTCACAGTTTTTGCAGTAGAATATCGGGATCGGAACACCCCAGTTGCGCTGGCGGCTGATGCACCAGTCGGAACGTTCTTCTATCATCGCGATCATCCGCTCCTTCCCCCATTCGGGATGCCATCTGATGTCGTGGCAGGCGGCGACGGCGGCTTCTTTCAGCTTTTCGACGGAGGCGAACCACTGCTCGGTGGAGCGATAGATAATGGGATTTTTACAGCGCCAGCAGTGCGGATACTGGTGGGTCATCGTCTCGGCGAAAATAAGGTCGCCGGATTCCCTGAGGTCCTTTATTATCGCTTCGTTCGACTTATCATAACGGAGACCGGCATATTTTCCGGCTTCGGAAGTCTGATATCCCTTTTCGTCGACCGGAACCACAACTCCAATCTCGGCTCTGCCGGAGTCGTCGTATTTCTTGCAGATTTCAAAGTCGTCCGCGCCGAAGCCGGGAGCGGTATGTACGCAGCCGGTACCGGCGTCGAGGGTGACATGGTCGCCGTTTATGATTACTGAATCGCGGTCAAGGAAGGGATGATACGCCGTAAGAAGCTCAAGCTCCGAGCCTTTGAAAACAGCGACGGTCTCGTAGCTTCCGATACCGGTTATCTCGGCGAAGTCTTTTGCCAGATCTTTCGCGACGATATATATAGTGCCGTCCTCAAGCTTCAGAAGCGAGTAATCAAGCTCAGCGTTGAGGCAGATGGCGAGGTTGCCCGGAAGTGTCCAGGGAGTAGTTGTCCAGATGACGAAATACATCTTTTCAAGATCGCCGAATTGAGCCAAAAGTCCTTTGTCGTCATGAATCCTGAAGCGGACATAAACGGAGTTGCAAGGATCATCCGCATACTCGACCTCTGCCTCGGCAAGAGCGGTCTCGTCGGTCGGACACCAATATACATTTTTGAAACCGCGATAAATGATACCCTCGCGGCACATGGCGCCGAACACCTTTATCTGAATCGCTTCAAACTCGGGGGTCATCGTTATATAAGGATTTTCCCAGTCGCCGATTACGCCGAGACGGCGGAAAGAAATCCGCTGCTTGTCGATAAAATTTGACGCGAAGTCGCGGCATTTGTCGCGAAACTCCGGAACACTTATTTTGTCGCGATCGATCTTACTGTTCTTCAGGATAGCCGATTCGATGGGAAGACCGTGGCAGTCCCAGCCCGGAACATAGGGGGATCTGAAACCGGTCATGTTTTTGTAGCGGACGATGATGTCCTTGATTATCTTATTCATGGCGGTACCGATATGGATATCGCCGTTGGCATACGGCGGACCGTCATGAAGTATGAACGTCGGCTTGTCGGCATTCTTTTCCATCAGCGTATGATACAGATTTTCATCGTTCCACTTTTTGAGTGTTGCCGGTTCGCGCTGCGGAAGGTTCGCCCTCATCGGGAATGAAGTCTTCGGCAGATTAAGCGTCCGGGTATAGTCCTTTGCCATAAAAAATATCTTCCTCTCAAAAACGTTTTGCCCGGCTCAATTTCACGTTCCGGGCAGACGCATATTTATCTTTTAAATATAAGGTTAAAGCTAATGAAGCGACCGGTATCATCGGAACCCAAATCAATTTTCCGGAACATTGACATTGCCGCCGTCTTTATCCCGGTCGGTATTATCATCAGACTCAGAGTTGATTCCGCTAAAACGACGGTTAAGCTCGAGGATAACTCCGTTGGTGTGAGCCTCCTCGACATCATCGCTTCCGGACCCCTTTAAGTCGTCCGAATCAATAAGTTCATCCTCCGGCGAGGCATCGGAATAAAGCTCTGCCGGATCTTCGGCTAAACCTTCTTCGGCAGATTCATCGATAAAATAAACCGGCTCAGAGGACTCGTAAGTCTCGGTATATTGTATCTCTTCGGTGATTTCGACAGCGCCGCTCCCGCCGCTTTCGCGATTTTCCTCAAGAAGACGCTCTTTTTCCGCCTCTCTTTGCGCCGCGGCCGTAGCAAGCTCTTCTTTAACATTCTGAAGTACCTTGCGGACATAGTTTTCGTCGGAAGCCGCAGCTTCTTCTTCGGAAAGGTCAAGCTCGCCCAAATCGTAATCCGGGCTTATCTTTTCGAGGTAAGCAATGTGTTCGGAGTATTCGCGGTAGATTCTCGCTTTATAAGCGGATATCACTTTTTTCAGCGAGGTGAGTTTCTGCCGCTCAAGACCGACTTCTACGCGGAATTCGGCAAGAATTTTCTCGCAGCCGGTTTTTGAGGCGCGGAGAAGCTCGTCGGCGCGGTCGTTTGCGTCGTTTATTATTTTACTCGACGCGCGCTGTGCGTTAATCAGCGCCGAGCGTATCGATTCTTCGTCCTTTTTGTATGCCTCGACCTGAGCCTCCGCTTCGGCAAGCTTGCGTGAAAGCTCGTCGTTCTCGCGGTAAAGCTTGGTGTATTCGGCTATCACGAAATCTATATGCTCGTCGACCTCGGTCTGGCTGTAGCCGCGCACGACCTTGGAAAACTGTTTACTTTTCAGTTCATGAGGTTCGATCAAGGTGTTTTGCCTCCATTTGTTATTATTTTAATTTGTTTCTTTGATTTATACGTATTTGTCCGCCGAAACTCTTGCTCTGTCTTTCTTGGTGCCGGTAAAGCTTTTTATGCGGCATTTTCCCCAGCCGCGCAGAGAGAGTATGTCGCCGGGTTTGGTGTCAATGTCCGGCTTTGTTGCGGATATATAATTTACCTCTGCATCGCCCCGGATGACAGCCGCCTTGATTTTTTCACGGCTCAGCCTTGTCAGCGCAGCCAATACCGAATCAAGCCGAGAAGAGGCGCCGACTCCTTCGATAGCCTCATAAACTCGCCAGCCGTCGAAATCGGCGGGGACGGAGAAAGGTTTTATGTAAATCTTCTCTCGACCGACGGTTTTTAACGATGATTGCGGGGAAAGCAGAAAATTTGCAATTTCCGGCGACAGGAAAATCGCCGCGCCCTCGTCAGATACGCATATATCACCCACCCGGCTGCGGTCGATACCCGCGCCGATAAGCGCGCCGAGATAGTCGCGATGGTTTATCCCTCGTCCCGCCTCTCCGGGATGTTCGGTCATATATGCGTCCCGCTCCAAAAACAGCGGGATAATGTTTTTTTCGTATTCCGTTTTGAAATAATCGTCAAGAGCCGCGTCCGAAAAACCTTCCGCCCAATCGGGAAGCACAAAGAGCATATTTCGCTCCGATGTTTCATATCCGCCGAACAAACGGAACTTGAGTCCCGATTCAGCTGCAATCCCGGATGCAACAACGCCTTGCTGCGGGGTCATAAAATCCGAGGAAGCCGGTTCTCCTCCGACCGCTTTGCGCAGAAGGTCGGCAATGCGCGATTCAAAATATTCCATCGAAGATCAGACGTTTGCAAAAGACATAAGCAGCTGAACCAGCCCGAGGAGCATAAAGGAAAGCATAAATGAGATGTCCATCGGCAGATTCCTGAGCGCCTCGATTTTATCTACCAGCATACGAACGGGGATGACGAACGGTTCGGTTACGGCATAGAGAAAAGCCGTCAGCTTTGAATCCTCGTCGGTTGTGAGCCAGGAAGAAAGCGCCCGGGCAAACATCATGATAAGGATAACCCTGACAAGATAATATACGGTTTTTTTGATTATGTATATTATGCCATCCATGTATAGGTTATCTCCGGTTGTTTTTTGTTCTGTCAGGCAAACCGCGGCGTATCCAAAACGGCGTTCACTTCCGGCGGTTAGTGCCGCCGGAAGCTAAATAAGGTTCAGATATTTGAAGCCGAATAATCGGACAGCGCCGGGGGGAGCGCCGTGGTAAAACAGGGTCACATTGTGCTCTGGTTATAAGGATCCGGGTTCACCTGTGGCTGAGACGCGGTAGTGTCGTTTGTGACATTGACGTTATTCGGGGTTATAACAAAAGTATTGTTGGAAACCTTGCGAAGATTACCGCCTATCGAATAAGCGATTCCGGAAAGGAAGTCGATCATTCTGCGGGCGTTTTCCTTGTTGGTTCCTTCAAGGTTAAGAACTACGGTACGGTTTGAAAGAAGGTGATCGGCTATCTGCTGAACCTCTTCGTAACGCACCGGACGAACTACCTTTATCTCGGTATTCGGAGAAAGAGTAACACCGCCGTCATGCGGCTCCTGGTATTGTTGATTGTATCCCTGATTATACACGTTTTGTCCCTGCCCCCACCCCTGGTTCTGGCTGTTGACCATATTCAGATTGTCATCATACTGATTATCGTCGTAGCCATCGTCGATGTTCTGATCGTCGATATAATCGTCGTCGTCCCCTTGCGGATTTAAAAGCCTTGAAAATGCTTCTTTGATTGCCATATTAGTTCCCTCCGGTTTTATCCAATATATATCAGCAATTTTTTACTGCTGTATTGTTGTTATTCAGCGGCTTTTGCGTTTCTGCGAGACGGCCGTTTGCCGAATATCACAGAGCCTAAACGCACTTCGGTGCTGCCGCAAATCACCGCTTGCCGGTAACTTGAACTCATGCCCATGCTTAACACCGGCTTTTCTATATCACCGAGCCACCTTGATACCGTTTCTTTAAAGATATCATAAGTTCTTTCGAAATAATCGTTATAATCATCCGGGCAGGCAAGTAAGGGCGCCATAGTCATTACCCCCCGGGGAATAAGGTGAGGCAGTTTTACAAGCTCCTCCCAGAACTCTTCCCATTCATGGGGTAAAAGCCCGTGTTTGCTGTCCTCAGCGCCGATGTTAATCTCGGCAAGAACCGGCATTTTGATTTCCCGCCTTTCCGCCTGCCGCTCGATCTCTCGAGCCAGCCTCAATGAGGAAACCGATTCTATCATATCAACTTTGTCGATTATATATTTGACTTTGTTTGTTTGCAAATTGCCGATAAAGTGAAGCTTGACTTTTTCGCGGTGAAGCCGGTCGTATTTTGCCAGCAGCTCCTGCACTCTGTTCTCGCCAATATATCCGAGTCCGCAGTTGTCTATCAAATAATTGATTATTTCGACATCAACGGCTTTTGTCGCCGCAAGGATAACGACTTCTCTGCCGGACGCGAGAGCCTCTGTTTCCGCTTTGATCGCTTTTAAGGCGCTGCACGCTTTGGCGCATCTTTCTTCAATTGACGATTTTTCCATCGCTTAGGTTTTTGCCTTTCACTATAACCCGATCATACAGCCCCAATTTATAACGATAGTCGGCGTCCTGCGCCGGATTTTGCTCCGCGCAGATGACATAGCCGTTGATTTGAGCCAGCGCCTTTATCTCTCTGAAATGCACCCTGTCTCCGTCAAGAATATAAACTCCCTGAGCCATTCTGCCTCCGGGTTCGCCGGAACCAGATTCGCCGGCGGAGGAGGGAGTAACAAGCCGTCTGCCTTCTTCATCCTGCGATATGTTTACTATTCGTACCGCCGAAACCGGAACTTTATAGCCGGTGTAGGACGTTTCGACTATCTCTACCGTTTGCCGTCGGAGAAAATTGAAGTCTTTCGGCAAGTCGCCGCCGCGGAAAACAAGCACTACTTCATCGCTGTCGGTTTCGGTTATAATCCGATACAGCGTCATTTTTACCCGCGTATCGTTGGAATAAGGGAAGACCACGGTGTATTTATAGCCGTCGCGAAAACTCATAAGAAGATCGCGGTCGGCTTTGCAAGCTATATACCAGACGTATTTAGTCATTATCTTGCCTATCGTCCAGCCTTGTTCCTGAACATAAGCGCCGCTCTCCGGCTCCGATTTCACCATTTCATTGAATTCGCCAACGGTGAGCGTCGGTATCCGATCGGCTGAGAAGATGTTCTCATAACCGTCGAGTTCGGTGTAAAAATAGCCGGCGTATGGCGAAAAAACCGTTTCATCGGCGCCGGCAGAACCGGCGAAAAGTCCGTCTTCCCCGGCTTGCATCGCCGGTGTCGCGATGATTTCTTTCTGTCGTCTGAGACTTTCTATTTCGGTATTGTAGTCGGCGCGCTTGCGAAGTATTATCTCACGACGGTTCAAATTGATGAGAAGGTCGTTGCGCCGGCGCACCGCGTAGCCGATATCGCCGGAATTAATGTGAGCATAGATATCGGTATAAAGCGAGTCTATAGAATCGTCAAGCGCAGAGGTGTTCGACATGAGTTGGTTGCCGCTTACATTGCTGTTCTCAAGAACGCTTATCTGCTTTTCAAGAGCGATTGTTTTCATCCTCTGAGTTTCGCTGCCTCCGACATAAATATCGGCAAGCTTATCGCCTACCGCGATAACATCGCCGTCGGAAACGGCGTAGTTAATGCCTCCGCGAGCGATAGATACGACAGGTTCTTCGCTGCGCATGATATAGGCGTCGAAGCTGACCAATCGGTTCTCGGTGGTAACTGTCGCCGCAATTGTTTCTATTCCGGTGTCAAAAGTACCGACGGCGGCAAGGATGATATATACGATCAGCGCAATCGAAAGCAGCGCTGTTATTATATAAATTCCGGCGTCGCGAAGATACGCCGAATCGAATCTGACTTTTTTTGAAGGCATTTTTGCTTCAGTCTTAATCTTCTTTAGTTGTTTGGGGATGGTGTAAAGCCGGTTCGGAAGCCGAACAGCCGCCCGAACCCTATATATAATATATTATACCACAAAGATGGCGCTCTGTCAGCACTTTCTTCTGCATTAACAAAAAATTTAAAATTCAAACAACGACCGGAAACATCCGGTTTTAAAAAATCGCGGTTTAGTCGCCCAAAAATTCTTCGACTGTTCCTGCCGCCTGTTCGACAAGATCAGGAGCGCCGGCGTCGAGCCAGATGACGTCGGGATCGCGGCGAAACCAGGTAAGCTGCCGCTTTGCATAGCGTCTTGTCGCTTGTCTGACCGCATCCTTTGCGTTTTCCGGCGGCTCTCCGCTTTCAAGGCAGTAAAAAAGTTCTTTATAACCGATCGCCTGGCGCGCCGTGGCGGAAAGTTCTCGTTTGTAAAGCTTCTTCGCCTCGTCCGCAAGTCCCTCTTCAAACATCCGGTCAACTCTCGCGTCGATTTTGTCGTAGAGAGTTTTTCTGTCGGGGTAATCAAGACCCAATTTTATCGCATTGTATTTTGGCGGCAGTTTTTTTGAACGCGCATCCCATTCGGATTTAGTTATTCCGGTCTGGAAATAAAGCTCGAGGGCGCGGATTACCCTACGGCGATTTTTTAAATCAATAGTGTCTGCGGACGCGGGATCGTAATTGCGCAGCTGTGATACAAGCTCTTCATCGGAAAAGCTCTCAAGCGTTCTCCGCAACCGCGGATCTGCCTTTTGCTCCGGATATCTGTCCGGTGATATCACCGAATCGAGATAGAGACCGGTTCCTCCGCAGAAAATCGGAATCCTGCCCCTTGAAATCACCGAATCGGCCGCTTCCGACGCGCCGGCTGCGTAATCCGAGCAGGAAAACTGCATTTCCGGCTCGATTATATCTATCATGTGGTGCGCGATGCGTTTTCTCGACCTCGGCGGAAGCTTTGCGGTGCCGATATTCATGTCTTTATATATCTGCATAGAATCGCAGGAGATGATCTCGCCGTCGAAACGCCTGGCCAACTCAATGGCGAGCTCCGACTTGCCCGTCGCCGTCGGTCCTACGACCGCAGCCACCTTAGGAATCCCGTTCATAAAGCCACCACCTCCGAAATTTCTATGTTCTTTACATTATAACATATTTTTTGTTAACATTTCAAGCGAATTATGATGTGTTTTCGTATGTTATATCGAGTTATATTGTTTTTTCTCAAAAAAAGTGGTATAATATATCCGTCAATAAATATTTTTTAAGGGAGCTACGATAATGCAGGTTAAATTTTGTCATGCCGACGCTGATTTTAAGCTAATAGCCGGAGCCGCGGTTCTGCCCGATGAGCGGTTTGTAAAAGGAGCCGGAAAACCGCTTCGACTCTTTGCTCTCAAAAACGATACCGCCGCTTTCGGTCTTATCATTCAAACCGATTGCGATTATGCGCTCAATGTCGGAAATGAGCCGTACTTCGCGCAGCTCGACCAAAAACCGCAGTTAAGGATTGATGTTTGCTGTGAGCTGCCCCATTCGTTAAATATCGTGGATTTCGCGTTAACGGAGAAGGGACTTCGGTACGGAGACGCCCTCCTTCCCCGTCCGACTTTGGAAATCGCGGCGAGAGAGTCGCGTCAGATATATATCGAATTTGCTCCGCCGAAAGAATGCAAAGCGGGAGACTATAAATTTAAAGTAAAAATCTTAGCCCGTAAAATGTTCGGCGACGAGAAAATCGCGGGAGAGCTTGAAGGCGAGATAGAGGTTGCCGATTACGCTCTCCATGACCCGAAAGACAACAAATTCCACCTTGACCTTTGGCAGCATCCTTCTAATCTTGCCCGCAAGGCGGAAACTCCGCTCTGGAGCGACGGACATTTCGCAGTTGTCGAGAGATACCTGAAATCGCTCGGTGAGCTCGGGCAGAAGGCGGTGACGATAATCGCGTCTGACACGCCGTGGGCGGGGCAGAGCTGCGGACTTGCCCGAAACTCCAAAGCAAATATGTTTGAGTATTCGATTATCCCCGTTAAAAAGACTGCCGACGGCGAGCTTGTCTGCGACTACAGCCATATGCAGAGATACATCGACATCGCCGCAAAATATCAAATCGATCGCGAGATCAGCATTTACGGGCTGTGCGGCATCTGGAGCAATCCAGACACCGGATTCGGAAAGCCGGCTGACGATTACCCGGACTCGGTCAGAATAAGGTATCTTGACGAAGCGGACGGCTGTTACAAATATCTGAAAAAAGCTTCCGACATCGAGAAATATATCGCTTCTCTGCACGACTATTTCATTAAAACCGGACAGATGGACAGAGTTCGCATCGCGGCGGACGAGCCCGCCGACATTGAACTATACCGAAACATCCTCGAAAGGATAAAGAAGGTTGCTCCGAAATTCAAATTCAAAGCCGCGATCAACCGCAGCGAATTTATCGGAGAGTTCGGCGAAGAGGTATATGATTTCGCGCCTTCGCTCGGATCGATGACAGCTGAAATCAGGGCGCTGAAAGAATATCAGCGGACCATGCCCGGAAAGCGGTTTTTATACTATATCTGCTGCGGTCCGGATTTTCCCAACACCTTTATCACATCTCCGCTTCATGAAAGCTATTATTTAGGAGTGCTTGCGTCCGCCTGCGGCTTTGACGGCCTGCTCCGCTGGGCGTACAACATCTGGCCGGATGACCCGCGCCGCGACTGCCGTTATGAATTCTGGCGCACCGGAGACACTCATTTCGTTTATCCCGCGTACGACGGAAGCCCGATACTCACCCTGCGCTGGAAGGCTCTGAAGCGGGGAATCACTCTTTACGAACTTCTTGAAAAGCTGAAAGAGAAAAATCCCGCCGACGCCGAAAAGGCGATGGCAATGGTGATGCGCATTACCGATATTGAACAGATCGGACGCGAGTCAACTCCGCAGGCTATTATGTCTGACGATATCAACGATTATATCGAAATGGAGAAATTCATCGTCAGCCGTCTCAAATAAAACCGAACGCAACACCGCGCCCCGATAATTTTCAAATCGGGACGCGGAATTTTATTTATCTCTTTTATTTTTTTATTTTTTTACCCGTTCAATCGTTTTTCTGCAAAATTCGGGCAACGGCAACCCCTGACCTTCCAGCCTCAGAGCCACCGCGGAAAGCGGAGAGATAAAGTCTCTGCCGTTTGTGAGTACCGCGCCCATCGGCGAATCGCTCCAGCCGAAACCGAGGGAGGCGAGCTCACAGGTAATGAGCGTCTGTCCGACATATATGCCGAAAACAAAGGTAAGCTCATCCTTTTTCTTCTTGCTGAGTTCGTCTGATGAAAAGCTAAGCAGAATACGATCTGCTTCTTCGAGGTCGCTCATACGGAGCTTGAGATCGGCGCCAAAAGCCGCGCCGTATCTTGCAGCCTGAGCCGTAACCCGGGCAAGATCCACGGTAGGGGACATATCATCATCTCTCCATATAATCAAGCGGATCGATAGGCGTGTAAAGGAAACGCATTTCAAAATGCAGGTGGGGAGCGGTCGAAACCCCGGTGTTGCCGGAATATGCGATATGCTGCCCCTGATAAACCCAGTCGCCGACATTGACGCATGTCTCGCTCAAGTGGGCGTATACCGTTTGGATATAATTGGCATGGTCGATGATCATCATTGTCCCGTAGCTGGGCGTTGTGTTGATATAGCTTACCCGTCCGCCGTCGGAGGCGAAAACCGGAGTGCCCTCGTCTACCACCATATCGACGCCGTAATGGAAGCTGTCGCCGTCATACTGAGCGCGCTGCTCTCCGTAATACGACGAATAATGATAAGCGCAGCGCAGCGGACACTTATATCGACCGGTCGGCACCGCTCTCGGAGGAGTCTGTGTGCCTACCGTATACACATCCGGCTTCATTTCCGCAAGAATCTTCGATGAAACGAAGTTGCGGCTGATTTCCTTGCGCCCGTCGTATTCAACTTCATATGTTTGGCTGCGGATACCGAGTGAGCCGTCGGCGCTTTTGAAAGAATACCCCTGATACCAGTCGCTGCTGTAGATATAGCTGGTACCTATCGGAATCATGGTATTTGTGGTTTCGAGTTTTTTTACGTTGTATCTGAACATCGCCCTCGAACCACTTGCGACGCTTTCATTCGGCGGGGTATTGATAATACGATCGCAAATCGCTTCAAAGTCGTCAATTTCCGAGCCTGCTGATATGATCTGCTTCGACGACACCTTGCTTTTTACGCAAATCTGAGATACCGTCGGATCCAACTCCCGCAGCCGGTTAAGCTCAAACTGCTGAGACGCCGAATATGCGTCGTCGAAAAGCTTGCGGCTTTCGCAGGTACCGACATATTGACCGTCGATATAAAAGCTGTATGCCTTTTTGCACCTGTAAGCGATACCGGTGATATCGGCAAGCGCTTCGCGGCATTCTTTTTCGGTTAAATAATCTATATCTCCGTCGGTAAGCTCGATTGAGCAGTCGTAGACAATATCAAACGGTCTGACTTTTCCGTATATGAGCGAGTAGTTGTCTTCAAGCTCGTTTATGGCGTTTTCAACCGCCGTAAAATCATGCAGATATCCGAGCCGGGAGCCGTTTACAGAAACCGCCGCCGCAGGCACAAGGCTTTCCTTGTAACGCATGTCAGCGCCGTAAAACAGGCAGACAACCAGGAACAAAAGGAAGCCTAAAGAGCCGAGTATAAGCGAGAGCTTATCCGACTGTTTTTGCGGTTTTTCAAAATCTTTTCCGCTTCGGTTCACCGAAATCCCCCTGTGTTTTCGTAATAGACTTGATTCTCAATAGAGGTATTTTACCATATAATCGGCTGTAAATCAATAGGTTGCGAAAATTTGCAACATTTTATTAATAGTTCCCGCAAAGATATCTCTGTTTTTACTCTTCTTTGTCGTTCCCGGAAACCGGTTCAGAGCTGCCGGACGGTTTTGAATTTACGAACACCAGCAGTTTTCCCGTAATATAATTCAGGATAACCACAAAAATCGCGACCGGTATTTTAACAAGATACTTTGATATGCCGATTTTTTCGTAACCGAACCAGATAAGCAAACTTTCAACAACGAGTGTAAACACCCTTGACGAGATAAATTTGAAAATCTGAAAAGCTACCTTCCCCGGCTGCTTGACTTTATCGCGGAATACGATTATCTTATTCCCGAAATACGCCCAGGTTACCGCAAATATCCAGCTGATAATGTTTGATATGACGACATCCAAACCGAAAAAGACAAGCAATTCATAAACGGTAAAGCCTATCACGGTAGTTATACCGCCGATGAAAAGATAGACAAGCTGTTCGCGGTATTTTTCCGCTAGTTTTTTCACTTTCTCAATCATAATATTTTTCCTGTCCGATGCTTGACATTAGCCTTATCGATTCTTCGCGGGTATAGAGCAGATTCAGAGCGCCAAGCATCGCATTGGCGGACATTCCGCCCGGAAGACCGGCTTTTTGGCAAAGCAGATCCCGCAAGCTTTGGGCGGAGTCTCCGCCGCTAAAGCCGTATTCATATAAATCCGCCTTTATAAGTCCGCCCCGGCGTATAACGCCTTTTCCGGCTGCATATGGGGCGAATATGTTGCGTAGAGTTTCCCTCTCTATCCCTTCGACGCCTAAAAATCCCGCTTTTGAAGGCTGAGCTTTGCGTTTTTCCTTGCCTTTTATCTGGGGGGTATAGAGATTAATCACCTTATCCGGTGGCAGAATGGATTTTATGTAGTTTCTTATCACAAGTCCCGCCCCGTCGCTGTCGGTAAGAACTATGACGCCGTTTTTCTCGGCAAGCCTTGTTATAAGCAGCCGTTTTGCCTCGTCCGAAAAAATGGCGAAGCCGCCGACCGGTATAATCTCGGCGTCAATTACCGACATAAGTTTTTCTCGGTCGAATTTTCCTTCTACTATAACCGGTCGGTCAACCAGAAGCTTCGCAGATTCGCGGGAACCGTTCATTTTATTACCCTTTTGGTCTTCCATCTGCCGGAGAGGAATCTTAAAACGAAAAACGAGCCGCGGAAAATCCAGTCGATATACATCGCATACCAGACGCCGTTCAAACCGAAATCGAAAAATACGCAGAGCAGATAGGAAAAACCGATTCGGAAGATCCACATCGAAAATATAGATATAATCATCGTCATACGGGCGTCTCCCGTCGCTCGGAGAGCGTTCGGCAGGCTGAAGGACAGCGGCCAGAATACTGCAGCAAGCGTGGCGTAAAGACGGATTATCTCTACCGACATCTCATACGCTTCGGCGGAAATGTTGAAAAACCTTAAAAGAACCGGGCCGACTAAAAATAAGAACAGGTTGGTGATTCCGCCGAAAAGATAGATATAGCCCATTATTTTAAAGGTATATCCCGTCGCCTGGCGGTAATCTCCCGCGCCGACGCATTGACCTACGACGGTTACAAGGGCGAGTCCGAGCGCGGCTCCGGGAATGATAGCGAAGCCGCAGAGGGTATTGGATACCGCATTTGCCGCTATTGCGGCTGTTCCGAAACTCGTTATCAGATTCGCCACCAGCAGTTTTCCTACCTGAAACATTCCGCCTTCCGCTCCGTTCGGAAGACCTACCGCGAGTATTGACTTTATCATGCCCGGGTTCGGCTCGGGGGAAAGCAGCCGCTCTATGCGGAATTCACCTTCACCGACACGCCGCTGCGAACAGATAAGTATAAGTATTATTGATGCGCCTATAATCCTTGAAATGAGAGTCGCCCACGCGGCGCCTGCCGCCCCCATCGAGAAACCGTATATGAAGATTGCATTCCCGCCGATATTGATAAGGTTCATCAAAAAGTAAATCACAAGCGTTATTTTCGAATTTCCCATCGACCGGAAGAGCGCGGCGCAGGAGTTATATATGCCTATGGTAGGATAAGACAGCGCGGTGATATAGAAATAAATTTCGGCTGAGCTCATTACGTCCTTTTCGACTGCGCCGTAAATAAAATCGAGGATGCGGTTGTTGAAAATGAGACAGACGGCGGTTATGAAAACAGTTATCAGCGTGCAGAGCCAGAGTAGTTGTTTTGCCGCGAGCGAGGCGGATTTTTTGTCGTCACGCCCCATATATTGCGCCGATACGACAGCTCCTCCGGTTGTGAGCGCCGAAAAGACCGAGATAATTAGTATATTTATCTGATCGACCAGCGACACTCCGGATATAGCGGCTTCACCGGCGACGGAAACCATGACGGTATCCGCCATTCCGATTGTAACGGCGAGTGTCTGCTCAAGGATGAGCGGAAGTATCAGCCCGCGCAGCCGCTCTTTCGGAAAAAGGCCGTTTTCGCCTATTTTTATATCTGATAGACGAACCCTCAGATCTTTTTTTGAAGTTTCCTTTACTTTATCCATTGATGCCGGCATCACAAGACAGAGGATATAACGTCGGACATCGAATAAAGCCCTTTTTGTTTACCCTTCATAAACGAAGCGGCTAAAAGCGCTCCCACGGCAAAAACTTCTCGGCTGTCCGCCTGATGGATAAGCTTTATAAGTTCGTGGGAACCGGCAAAGATAACTTCATGCTCCCCTACAATAGTGCCGCCTCTTACAGAGCTTATACCGATTTCATTCTGCGGGCGCTTTGCGCGGCGGTCGTGACGGTCGTATATATACTCCATCTCTTCCCCTCTACCGGTCCTCGCGGCGTCGGCGAGCATCAACGCCGTGCCGGAGGGGGCGTCAAGCTTCATTCGGTGATGAGATTCGACGATTTCGATATCAAAACTTTCTCCGAGCGCTTCCGCCGCGCGTTTCACAAGCTCGCACAGAACGTTTATTCCGAGCGACATATTTCCGGAACGAAAAACGGCGATCTTTTCGGATGCCGCGTTTATATACGCAATCTCTTTTTCGGTCATGCCGGTGGAGCAGATTATCAGCGGAAGGTTATATTTGACGGCAAAATCGCAGAGCGTCCGGCAGATCTCGTGGTTTGAGAAATCAACTATAACCTCGTCTCCCGCGGGAGTGATATCATTTATGCAGGAAACGACCGGAAAGCCGCAGGAAGCGGTTTTTTCGGGTGAGCAGCTTATATCGATACCATAAACAATTTTATATTCCCCGCCTTTTTCTTCGACGGCGGAGGCGACTGCCCGACCCATCCGGCCGAGCGCGCCGCAGAGAATTATTTTAACCATTATATTTCACAGAGGGGGAGAATACTCTCCCCCCGACTCCTTATATTATTATCTTCAGTTTACAAGTCCGTGCCGCCGCATTACTTTTAGCAGTTTTTCCTTATGCTCCGGCTCGATTTCGGTCAGGGGCAGACGGATTTCATTGCTGCACCAGCCCATCTCCGCCATGGCGGCTTTTACCGGTATCGGGTTGACTTCACAAAAGATTGCATTTATTATGTCCAGCAATTTTAGCTGCATTATAGAAGCTTCCTTTACCCTTCCGGTATGCCACAGTTCGACCATATCGTGCGTCTCGCGCGGCATGATGTTTGAAAGTACCGAGATAACTCCGATTCCGCCGAGGCTGAGAATCGGAACGATCTGGTCGTCGTTTCCGGAATAGATATCGAGCGAATCGCCGCATTCGGCGGCAATCTCGGCTATCTGCGATATATTGCCGGAGGCTTCTTTTACCGCGACTATGCGATCGTGTTTTGCGAGCTCTTTATAGACCGGCAGGGTGATGTTGCATCCGGTCCTGGACGGGACGTTGTAGAGTATGATAGGTTTGTCCGTCGCCGCTTCTATCGCGCTGAAGTTCTTTATAAGCCCCGCGGGTGTCGCTTTGTTGTAGTAAGGCGATACGACAAGCAGAGCGTCTGCGCCGACTTCGCAGGCGTATTTGGAGAGCGAAATTGCGTAATCGGTATCGTTTGAGCCGGTTCCTGCTATTGCCGGAACCCGCCCTGCGATGTGCTCAACCGAGAATCTGATTATCTCTCTGTGTTCTTCGTCGGTAAGAGTAGATCCTTCTCCGGTCGTTCCCGCAATTACTATTGCGTCGGTTTTATTCTCTATCTGCCAGTCGATTATCCGCCCCAGCGACTCATAGTCGAGAGCGTTGTCCTTAAAGGGGGTTACGACGGCAACCGCCGCTCCTGTGAAGATCCTTGTTTTCTGCATCTGATTTTTCCTCCGTTTTCAATGCAACATTTCTGTAAAAAAACAAAAAACCGGTTGAAAACCAGCTATGCATGTATTATAATATATCAATCGGGCAAATACCCGCGTAAAACCGGCTTAAAAGCAGGCCGCTTGATTCCGACTGCATCATACATGATAGCTCTCCACCCGACGCCGTCCGGGCTTTCGGGTGACAGTCCGCGCGCTTTCGCTTCGCGGCCCGACGAAAATGCCGTATGCTCATTTCGTCTCGGCGGCTTCCCCTCTTCTGCGCGCGCTCTCCGCATACCCGGAGTCTTTGTGTCGCGCAAAATACCTGTCTGCCGCGCCTCTATCCAGCCGCGCCTTTTACGGTACGACTAATATGATTTTAACACATCCTGAGATTTATGTCAATCTCTTAACACCGGTTATCTATTAATTTTATATTAATTTTTCTATGAAACAGCTTTTTTCAGCCGCCGAAGCGGCAAATGATTCGTCCGAAGGGGTAATCCGAAACCGACTGCCGGACACCACTCTTGTCGCATCAGATTTCAATTACGACCTGCCTCAGGAGTTTATCGCCCAATCTCCCGTTTCTCCCCGCGACAGCGCCCGCATGATGCTTGTTGACAGAAAAACCGGAGAACTCGAGCACCGGATATTCCGCGATATCACCGAATACATCTTTCCCGGCGATGTTCTTGTGATAAACGACACAAAGGTAATTCCGGCAAGACTTTTCGGGGTAAAGGATTCGACCGGCATTGTAGTCGAGACGTTGATGCTGCGTCAGATTTCTCCCGACAGCTGGGAGACCATCATGAAACCGGGACGCCGCGGCAAAAAAGGCGTTTCCTTTACTTACGGCGACGGCAGGCTGCACGGAGAAGTCATCGACGTAAAAGACGACGGCGGGCGAATAGTGCGCTTCGATAAAACCGGCGCCGAGCTTTACAATATACTCGACGAAATCGGTACTATGCCGCTGCCGCCGTATATAACCGAAAAGCTTGAAGACAAGACTCAATACAACACCGTTTACGCTAAAATAAACGGCTCCGCCGCCGCGCCTACCGCCGGACTTCACTTTACTCCCGAACTTTTGGGTAAAGTAAAAGAAATCGGCGCCGATATCGTTCCGGTGCTGCTTCACGTCGGGCTGGGAACCTTTCGTCCGGTCAAATGCGAGAGGCTTGACGAGCATATGATGCACTCGGAATACATCAGCGTAAGCGCCGACGCCGCCGAGCGGATAAACCGCCGCCGGGGACGCCTTATCTGCGTCGGAACTACATCCTGCCGGACGATAGAATCGGCGGCGGATGAAAAAGGGGAAATACATCCCATTGACGGCGACACCGGAATTTTCATCTATCCCGGCTATCGCTTCAAGGCGACGGAGGGACTGATTACCAACTTCCATTTACCGCAATCGACGCTGCTTATGCTTGTTTCGGCGTTCAGCTCACGGGAGATAATGATGAACGCATATGAGACGGCGAAGAGAGAACAATATCGATTTTTCAGTTTCGGAGATGCGATGTTTATGCGATAGCATCAAAAAACGGGCGCTTTTTATAAGCTGCCCGTTTTTCTGTTATTTGTTATTTGAATTATTTCAGCTGAAAGCCTGTTCAATTCCCCAGTCGCAGAGGAATAGGATGGGATAGGTATAGCAAAGGTGAAAGAGGCTGGTGTTCCATTTTACGTCCCGTCCCCACGCTTCATAGGTCACGTCGGCGCCTTCGTTCATCATCCTGAGCCAGCGGCCTTCGTTTTTGAGAAGCTTATTGATATCTTCTTCCCTGCCCAACCGCTTAAGACCTATCAGCGCGGCGAAGGTGCCGAAGAACGCCATGTCGGTCGCGGGGCGACTCATTATCATCGAGATGATGTTTTCCTCGGTTTCCGCGTCCGGGCAGAGACCGAAACAGAGAGCGAAAGCGTTTGACGGAAGCGCGGAATGGCGCTCTCCCGCAGCGTCTGTTTTCATCGGTATATCGGTGAAGCGGCGGTTTTCCTTATCAAAGAAATTCTCTCTATAAGCGGCGACAAGCGGTTCGGCGTCCCGAAACGGCGGTCTGCCGGTGATGCCGGCAAGGCGGTTCATCGCCTTTACGGCGCCGACATAATAGGCGTTTATTACGCTGTGCGTTCCTTCGGCAATCCTGCCTTCCGAAAGATTGAAGGCGTAGCCGTCGCGGCAGTTGTCCGGCCAGTCGACGACGCACCATTTGTCGAGGTCGTAGAGAAGCAGGTCTTCCCGCTCGTAATTATCCCTATAATAATCAAGCACCGACGCCATCTTGTCGTAATATCCGGAGGCGAAATCGGCTGAGCCGGAAAGCGTCGTGTGAGCCAGCAGCAGGTGCGGCAGCATCAGCACATATTCGGCGATCTCCTGCATAAACGAGCAGGGGAAGCAGGTCATCAGACCACCGTTGATAAAAGCCGTGTCAAAGGCGTTGTCGATAAGCTTTTCCATAATTGCAAGGTCGCCGGTCAACACCGCGTAAGTGCAGGAAGTTAAGCAGCCGTCGCCGAGATACTGTCCCTTTTCCCGCTCCATACAGTCCTGAATAACTTCCTGAACGCCGTATTCAAGCGAATGGGAGCAGAGATTCCATATTCGCTGCAGAACCGGGTCGTCGGACTTGCATTTTCTGTATTCTTCAAAAGGATAGTGACGGACTGTAAACGAGATATCTTTAATCTCGGCTCCGTCCAACAGCGTGATTTCGGCATATCTGAAGGATTTATAGTCGAACTGATCCAGCGTATCAATACCGCCGGAAAGCAGCCAATCTTCCTCGTATTTACAGTTGGCTCTCAGTTGATATCTTATGCTGCCGTCGGCGTTCAGCTCCTGCGCGCAGCGGATGACGATTCTGTCCCCAGGATTTCCTGCGGCTTCAAGGTTCAGATAGCCGACATAACATCCGCCGAAATCGACTTTTGTCGTATTGCCAGAGCGCTTTGTTGTCTTCGGCTTTATTGTCTCAAAAACAAGCTGACGGGAGGGTTGAGGGACAAGCACATGATCGCTGTAAATACATTCGGCGGCGTTACTCCAATCCGAACAGTCGTAATCAATGCGCTCAAATCTGACTTTGTCGGAGCGGCTGTCGTATCTTTCCATAAACTGAGTCGCATAGCCGGTCACGGAAAGAGCGGAAAAACCGTCATGGACGACGCATTTTACATTTTCGTCGGAACAGCAGATTATTTCCCCGCAGCTTTCGATGTCAAAGATAAGACCAAGCCTGCCGTCGCCGGATATCCAGACGCGGTTTATCAGCCCCTGATAGAGGGTATGGATCGCGATTACATTTCTTCCGGGCTTTATATAATCGGTGATATCAAGCTCGTTGTAATAATACTTGAAGTTGAAAGCCGGTGCCGGTCCCTGGGAGACAAAACTGCCGTTTATATACAGCTTGTAATAGTCGTCCGCCGTTATATAAATGACGGTTTTTTTCGGTTTTTCCACCCGAAATTCGGCTCGGTATAGCACGTGGAGATTCTCCGGAACGCCGGTTTTCGGAATTTCGTATTTCTGAAGCTGGCGGTGAAAGACATTTACCGGCTTTATATCTGAATATTCCGGAAGAGTGATAAAACTACCTTTAAAATTACGCGACATATAAACCCCCTATCCCTTCGTTTTAAATATCGGGAAGACGCTGTCAGCTTGCAGACGAAGCTTTAACGCATTAATCAAAAGTATCAAGAAATGCTGCGAGTATTCCTTCTATCGCGCGTATTTACGCGTTTTTTCGGATTTTCTGAAGTAAATTACCGTTAAAATTGCGCAGGAAAGCCATCCCAGCGGATAACCCATGATCACCGGGACGATTTCATTTGCTATATAGTTAGTCATTACATAAAGATAAATCTGACGAAAAATAACGAAGGAAAACAGCATTATGAACATCGGCGCTTTTGTCTCGCCGGCGCCCCGCATTACGCCTATCAATACATCGTATACGCAGATAATAAAATAACAGGGGGACATTACCCTTATGATAAGCGCGCCGAGCGCAACGACTTCCGCCTTTGCGTTAAAGAAGGCGACCAGTTGAGGCGCGAACAGCATAACCGGGAGCATTGAAATACCGAGTAAAACAAAGGAAAGCCGATGCGCAATCTTGATTCCGTTTTTAACTCGTTCGTCATCGCCTACACCGATATTCTGACCGGCAAATGTTGTCGCCGCTACGCTCACCGCCCGCATCGGCAGTATCATTACCGAATCAATCTTGCCGTATGCCGTCCAACCGGACATGCAGTCGGCTCCGAAATAATTAATATAAGACTGAACGAAAATATTCGAAAAAGAAGTAATCGCCATTTGAAGTCCCGCGGGTATGCCGATGCTTACGATTCTTTCGAATTTCTCACGGTCGAATCTGAGAAGGCTCAGCCTTAATTTGACACAGGTATCCGTTTTTATAAGCGTCGCTATCACAAGCAGCGCGGATATTGCCTGCGCAATTACGGTTGCCCAGGCTACACCGGATACTCCCATATCAAAAACCAGGACAAAGATTAGGTCTCCCGCAATATTAAGCGCAGCGGAGATTGTCAGGAAGACAAACGGGCTGCGAGAATCGCCTATCGCCTGCAATATCGCCGCTCCGATATTATATAGCATAAGACCGGATATTCCGGCGAAGTAAACCCTCAGATAAGCGAGCGATTCCGGCATAACCTCCGGCGGGGTTCTCATCATATTCAGAAACACCGGGGTAAACAGAAATCCGGCGACGGTTACCAAAACCGCGAAAACCACGGTCATAATAAACGCGGTATGCACCGTTTTGCTTACATCCTCCTCATCACCGGCGCCGAAATACTGAGATACCATGACGCCGGCGCCGCTTGAAAGACCGAGAAAGAAACCGATAAGCGAATTTATGATAGGTCCGACAGAGCCGACGGCGGAAAAAGCTTCGTTTGAAACATAGTTTCCGACGACCCAGGTGTCCACCATATTATACAGCTGCTGAAAGATATTGCCGAGCAGGATAGGGATCGCAAACCTAACAAGCAGGGGCAGTATCTGCCCCTGTGTCATATTCATGCTTTTTTGGTTGAATAAAGTTCTTTTTTTGACCGACACTTTGCGTCTCCTGTCCCGCGATTTCGATGGTTTGTCACTTTAAAGAGACAAAATGTCAAGGCTGAAAGAGTATTGACGCTTTAGATAATATTAACCGGCAAGCGCTTCGACGGTTTTCGCCATCTCAGACTCTATTTTTGACATCTTCTTTTCAATGGAAGAAGCGATATTCGGATTGCCTTTTGACAGATAATCCGAAACCGTGTCGGCTACTCCCCCCCATCCGAAGACGGAAGTCAGCTCGAAGGCTCCGGTATCGAATATCAGCTGCAGCATTTTCGCGCTCTCTTCGTCGCGAATATATTTAAAGTCAAGGGTTACATCCGAGTAAGCCTGTCTGAGCCCTTCATAAGAACGCGCGCAGAGGTTTTCAAGGATTATGCCGGTACGGTCAAGATCGGTGTTTGTAACCGGAACCGCCATGCAAGCCGAAAAGCTGGCGATGAGCGATGAATATTCCTGCTGCGCTTCGTCGTATTTCGGGAACGGGACGACACCGAATTCGGCGTCCATATCGCGCAGTTTCTTCAGAGAACCGATCGGCTCGACATAAAACAGAGTGTGACCGGAGAAAAATACACCGTGGAAGCCGTTGTTATATTTATTTGTGTTAGCCGTCCTTCCCTCAAGGCAGACAAGATCTTTATCCGCGAATATTTTCTCCGCCGCGGCGCCGTATCGGCTGTAGAAAGCCTCGCTTGTTACATTAACGGTAGGCAGGTCATTGTCGTCTTTTCCTGACAATCTTACGCCGGTACCGATCATAAACGGCAGCCCGCCGCCGCCGTGCAGCGAGACTCCCATCATGTCGTCAGCCGTAATCTTGCCGTCGCCGTCAATATCTGCCGTAACTGCTACCATCAAATCATGCATCGCATCGAGAGTCCATTTGCCGGAATCAACAAGCTCATACGGGTCGGCAAGGGAGTTTGCGTCGATCACGCTTTTGTTGAATCCGGTCATCCAGAAGGATTCTTTGAACATAAGATGCAAGTCTCCGACGAGGATATGCTTATTGCCGCCTATCGAAAGGCTGTCGTTGGCTTTTGAATACCACCACGGCTTTCCGATTGCTATATTGGTAAGCTGTTCTATCGGAACAAGCTGACCTTCAACCGCAAACGGAGTCTGGAACTTAGACTCGTTCCAGAATGCGTCATAAACCGGGTCGCCTGCGCTGATCAGTTTTTGCATTGTGGCGGTAACTTCGTAATACTCCTGCATCTGCTCGATGATCTCGATATTCAGATCCTGTTCGACGAGAGCGTTGCGGTTGTAAATGGCGTCATTGATCGGCTCGCCGTTCAGCTCTTCGCTGAACATGGATGTCATGGCGAAATTCGAGATGTTATTGAGAATTTTGAATTCATAGCCGCCGAAATCGCTTTTTGGCAGGTCGGCATAAATATCCGCCTCTGTTTCAACATCAACCGCGGCGTCATCCGCAGCTAAATCGGCGTCGGGATCTGCTTCGGACGGCGGTTTTGACGCCCCGCCGCAGGATACAAGCAGAACAACCAGAAGCAAGGATAAGATTTTGGCTAATAAAAGTCGGTTTTTCATTTTTATGCCCCCATTTTACAGCTTATTTTAAGCTTATTGTAAGCTTATTGTAATTGAATTATATCATTATCGTGCTAATCTGTCAACATATATCGTGATTTAATTCAAGAAAAGTTCAGACTCGCCCGGTATAACCGTGCGGGTCTGATATCAGCAAAATCGCCGAATTTAAAATCCATGCCGCGTCTATGCCATATTTCTGTTTGTTGTTTTACTCGGTTTCTTGTTCTTGCTTATTGATTTCGGATTTTGCTTTTTCTTCATTTATCGTTCGGCGAACATGGCTCATGGTAACCGGAGTCATATTCAGGAACGAAGCGACGTATTTATGACTGATTCTCGACAAAAGATTAGGATAACTCTCGAGGAACCATTCATATCTCTGTTTTGCGCTGTAAGCATAAAGGATATGAGTATGCTCCCACTGGATAGCAAACCAATCGTTTATAAGGTTTCGCGCCAGCTCAAGCATTGCCGGATACATCTGAACCAGATCCATAATTTCGCTGATTTCGAAGCGATAAAGGTGGCTTTCGGTAAGGGTTTCGTTGTAAACCCTTACGCCTGCCATCCGCGGAGAGAGCATTGAGGGATTGGAGTAAAAAGGCTGACCGCGGCGATATACGAAGTTCGTCGTGATCTCCGTTCCGTCCTCCTCACAGGTGTAGGCGCGAATAATTCCGTCCTCGAGTACATAAAGACTGACCGAACCGCTGATGTCAAAGGTGGTATGCTTGCGAACGGAGACCGGATCCGCCAAAGAGGTGATTTTCATTCTCAGATATTCATCGGTGATGCCGTATGAATCGAGAATCTGCGAAAGTTTTGCCATTCTTTTATACCTTCCTTGCCTGTCGGTATTTTATATTATCTTTTTTAACGATACTATAATTATACTCATATCAGGATTTTTTTCATTAAAGCAATTTAACAATATGGGGTATGATTCGATGAATGGTTTGTTAATTTTTATTACATGATATATTAAATATCGTTAACATTTAACCTCGGATTTCAAAAGCATTAATAATGTGTGTTATCTCACCAAACATGTAACATCTCGATATATATTTTTGTACACTTTCACTTTAACTGAATTTTACTCATTAATCATATACAAAACATAAATTTACAGTCCAAATAATGTTTGACCTTTTGGCGGATTTGTAGTATAATGATATAGTAAAATGATGCAGCGAAGGTGACTATGATGAACAACCTTTTCGACGGACTAAACTCAGATCAATTAAGGGCGGTCACTTCAACCGAGGGCTATCTTCGGGTCATCGCCGGAGCCGGTTCCGGCAAAACAAAAACGCTTACCCATCGATACGGATATCTTGTCAAAGCCGCCGGTATTCATCCCTCAAACGTCCTCTGCGTCACCTTCACCGCCAAAGCCGCCGGAGAAATGAAACGGCGGGTGCGGGAGCTTGTCGGCGAAGGTTATGACAACTCGCTTATCACGACTTATCACGGCTTCTGCGTACGGGTGCTGAGAGGAGATATCAGCCATCTCATGTGGTCGGAAAGCTTTGCGATAATCGACGAATCGACAAAACGGAAGCTGCTTTCCGAGATTTACGCCGAAGAAGATATACGAATGGATCAGACGACCTACGAACGGGTTGTCGCGGCGATGCATCGGCTGAAATCAACTGAAGACTATGTCCGTCCCATGGTTGACGGACGTCCCGAAGATGTCGCATTTAACGATAAAATTTCGACCGACGGACTGGATATCCATATTATCCGCAGGTTTCTAAAAAAACAAAAGCAGATCTACGGTCTTGATTTCGACGACCTGATTTCATTTACCTTTTCGATTTTCAACTCTTTCCCCGAAGTCGCGCAGAAGTGGGCGGAACAGCTTTATTACATAGAAGTAGACGAATTTCAGGACAGCTCCAAGCGCGAGCTGAGACTTATAAAAACGCTCTGTTCGGCTCACAAAAATCTTTTCGTCGTCGGCGACCCCGACCAGAATATCTACGAATGGCGGGGGGCGGATATGTCAATCCTTGTCGACTTCGAGCAAAATTTCCCCGGCGCGGAAACTATAACGCTCAACCGCAACTACCGCTCTGACGGAAATATCCTGTCGGCGGCAAACGCGCTAATCGCATACAACAAAAACCGGGTGAAGAAGGATCTTTACACCGAAAGCCAGCCCGGAGAGCCGGTAAGATGGCTGCATCTGCGTACCGAGGAGGAAGAGGGCAAGGCTATTTCGACCGAGATAAAAAAGCTTATCTCCCAAGGGTTCAGCTACAGAAATATTGCCATATTGTATCGCGCCGGTTTTCTATCTCGCTTTGTTGAATCTGCTCTCGGCTCGGCTCATATCCCGTATGAGCTTTACGGTTCGGTCAGATTCTACGACCGGATGGAGATAAAGGATGCGCTGGCTTATATGAGGCTTGTCGTCTTCGATGACGATGAAGCTTTTGAGCGGGTAATTAATCTTCCCCGACGGAATTTCGGTAAGAGCCGTCTCGCCGCGCTTAAAGCGATGGCGGAGGAATCGGGGCAATCGCTGTTCGCGGCGCTGAAAGCCTCGATTGATAACAAGCTGTTTTCCTCCACCGGCGCCCCCGGATTTATTGAGCTTATCGACTCGCTTCGGAAGGAAAAAGATAATTTGTCGGTATCCGCTTTGCTCGGCGAAGCGCTCGGCCGCTCCGGATATGAAGATTACATCCGCGCGGCGGGTAGCATGGAAAGACTTGACAACTTAGCCGAATTAAAGCGCTCGCTCTGGAACAGAGAACAGGCCTGGGGGGAAAAAATGACCCCCTCTCAGTGGCTGGATCTCATCGACATCGAAGCTGCGGAGGAGAAAGATTCCGACTCCGACAAAGTTAAGCTGATGACGATACACGCAGCAAAGGGGCTTGAGTTCCCGGCGGTATTTGTCGTCGGGATGACCGAAGGCATTTTTCCGTTGTCAAGAACTCTTGAGGAACGCAAAAACGAGGGGCTTGAGGAGGAAAGAAGGCTCTGCTTCGTCGCGCTGACAAGAGCGCGGAAACGGCTGTTTCTCACCGACTCGGAGGGCGGCGAGGAAGACCGGCGGAAACGACCGTCAAGGTTTCTCTACGACATAGGCGAAGACAATTTAGTGAGAACCGGCGAAATCTCAAAGGAATTGCAGAACAAAACGACTGCGGCTGCCGATGTTGAGACAACTGCTTCCTCATCCGGACTTTTGCCGGGCAGCCGCGTGAATCACCCTATCTTCGGCGAAGGAACCGTCGAGCGGAAGGATGAAGTGAAAAATGTATACTATATCCGCTTTGACAACAAAGGCGAACTGCGTCCGGTAAGCGCCGATTATGATTTCGCCGCCTGGAGCGGGATCGGCGAAGCGGCGGATAAAGCTATCGAGAAAGCCGAAAGCCGAAAAGCCGTCCACAAAGCGCAGCCGCTTGCAGAAACCGAGACGAAGCCGCCCGATATTCCGTCAGCCGATACCGTTTCAGCAGAACCGCCAAAAACAGAAAAGTTGTCGGAGATTCCCTCTCCCTCCGTCTCCTCCGATAACGAAAATGATATGTTTAAATCCGAAGCAGAAAATATTGATATTGCCGATAAGGCAAACAAAAAAGAAAACCACGATCAGATAAAGTTTTCAATCGAGAATATCGGGAAGGAAGCGGCGGAAAGAGAAGAAGAAATAACAGAAGAAGCAGAAAATATTACCGAACCGCCGAAAACCGAAGAAAAAACCGAATCTGAAAGCGATATCCCGCAAAGATACCGGAATGCCGAGTGGATGGAGCCGACAGAAGGCGAGACCAACTTATGGAAGCGGAATGATGTTCCGCATACCGGCTGGTATTGCACCGGTGTAATCGATCTCGGCGCGCCGGTCGGGACCTGCCGGATGTGCGGCTATCAGATAATAAGATATGTCCACGTTATGCGGCATAACGAATATCCGCGCGCGATCGGCGCCGGCTGTGTCTGCGCCGGCAATATGGAGGGCAGCGTCGAAGGCGCCAAAAAGCGGGAAAATGACTATAAAAACCGTCTCGGACGCAAAAAGAACTTCCTGAACACGAAATTCAAGAGAAGCCGAAGCGGAAACAGTTATTTCAAATACAAGGGCGAGATTATAACCGTCATCGAAGATAAGTTTAAGCGGGGTTTTTATAAAACCGTTTATAAGGGCGGTTTTTCTCTGCCGTTTGCCAGCGTCGGCGAGGCGCTCTCCGCTCTCTTCGAACAAATTGATCCCTGGGACTACCGCGATATTTGAAGTTTTTACATATTTCATCCTGTTGCGTTGACTTAACGCCGTCTTTATGCTACAATATTTTCAGACAACCATAACAATTACAGTTTATCTCCGAAAGGATATAATATAAATGCCTTCAGTTGCTTTGCCAAGCCTTTTATTCTGCAAATCGAACGCCGATTGTCCCAAAATCGAGCCCGAGGTTTTTGCAGACGTCCGTCTTACCTCGCTTTTGCCGCCGAATACCCTTGACGCCGTCGGTTATATTTTGAGCGAGGAAGATATCATCGCCCGCCGGGAAATCTTTGCCTGTCTCCAGGACACGGGATTCAGAACCCGCTTAAGCGCGCTGAGAGATTCCGCCGAAGAAGCGGGCAGATTCGACGATCTTTACAACGCCGCCCGTTCCGACAGTGAGCGGGATATCATCTTCGTTTCGCTGATGAAAGCAGTCCTGGAGTTTTATCGGCTCGCCTCGGTTTTGGGAGGCGAGGGGGCGCTGCTCTCCCGCTTCAACGATTATTTCTCGGCTCAGGTGAATATGAGCTGGTTCCGCGAAACTTCCGATTCGATCGAAAAGACATATCCGCTTGTAACATCGGTTCTGCACAACCGCATCTGCCTGATGACAAAAGGAGAAAACATCCGGGTGCGCGACAAAGGAAAGCGATCTTATCTTTCGATTATTTCCGAATGCGCGGAAAACTTGGGTCTCGAAAAGCCCCCCCGGCAACCTACGCCGCCGACGCCGCTGTCGATTAACATAATCGAAGGGATTGTAAAAGCCGCGCCGGACGAATTTGCCGCCTTCTCGGAATTTCGTAAAAACCGAATGCCTTTTTACGACAGAACGCTGCTTTCTTATATTTCTCAGCTTGGATTTTATCTTGGATTTGTTTCGGTGTTCGACCGGGTAACGGCGGCGGGAATTCCGCTGATCTTCCCCGTCATCTCCGACGAAAAGCGGTTTGAGATTAAAGACGCTTACGATATTACCCTGCTTGCAAAAGACAGCCTGAAAATCGTACCCAACGACGTCAGCTTTACCGAAAAAGAGCCTTTCTTTTACCTTACCGGCGCAAACGGCGGCGGCAAGACAACCTATCTTCGCGCAGTCGGAGTGGCGACGCTGATGTTCTCGATAGGCTGCCCCGTCGCCTGCGAAAAAGCGGAACTCAGCATACCCGGCGGCATCTTTACTCATTTCCCGCGGGACGAGCGTTTTGACTCAAGCGGGCGCTTTTACGATGAACAGAACCGCGTCGACCGAATACTTGAAAAAGCGGACGAACGATCTGTTGTGCTTCTAAACGAAACCTATTCCGCGACTTCGGAAGACAGAGCCGTTACCCTTACCGCCGCGCTCGGAGCAAGGCTGTTCAAAACCGGCGTCTTCGGGCTTTATATAACCCATCAGCACGGCATAAGCCAGACAAAGGTTCCGTATCTAAACGTTGTAGTCGATGTTGCGGCGAACAACCGCCGCACTTATAAGGTTGAGCGCCGCCGCGCCGACAAAAGCAGCTATGCCCGGGATATCCTTGAAAAATATCGCCTTACCCGGGAGCATTTGGGCGAGCGCTTCGGCGAAATATAAAATGGAACAGAAGATCATATTTCGGGAGTCATGACTTGAAATTCAGTATACTTTACAGAGAACCGGAAAAAAGCGGGCGCGGTGAGGTGTTCGATTTAGCATACGAACTTTCGCTCGACCGCGCAGTACGCAAGCTGATACCGGATACGCGAAGAGCCGATTATTTTTTGGGAGTTCTTACCCGGCCGCTTACCGATGTGGCTTCGATAGTTTATCGTCAGCAGATTCTTCGGGATTTTATTGATTTTCCGGATCTCTATGATGAGCTTCGGACGTTGTTTTCCCGCTACGACCGCGTGCGCGCCGACTGGCAGGGAATGCGCTCCGGCGCTCATCCTCAATCGGGGGCGATCAACCGCCGGGCGCTGCTTGATTATACCTTTGCCTCGCTTAAGGTTACGGCGATGTTTCCGAAAACCCTCCTTTCTTTTTACACCTCTTTCGCCGACGCGATAGACAAATATGAGGTTCAAAGCGAGGGGTTGAAAAGGATCGCCGAATACTGCCGCGAAATGCTTGAAAACGACAGCTTAAACGAGATAGAACGGATATCCGCTCTTTTCAGATACAAAACTCCCAAGGATTTTGAATTTTCCTCTCTTGCCGAGCTTGATCAGGCTATCCGCCTCGTCTCCTGCGACCTTTGCGGTATTGAAGAAATCGATGATAAACCGATAAATCCGCTGGTTAAGTTGTTTACACGCAAAAAAACCGGCGAAACTCCGGTATTTGACATCGAAAGCGACGAAGCGACGGTTGACGACGCGCTTTACATTTCAAACGAATCGCTCCGCCGTATCGATGCGGCGCTGACGGCGGTTACCGGCGGGATTTACGACGTCTTCTTCGGTCTTTCGACCGAGATAGTGTTTTATGACGCCGCGCTTGAAATAATCCGCAGCCTTGACGAACTTAATATCGATTTTGTATTTCCCTCCGTCTTTCCGCCCGAGGATGACGGATTTCGGCTGCTTTCACTGCGCGACTTTTCTCTTATAATCGAAGGTAAAACCGGCGACGACATAATCCCCCGAGACGCAGCGCTTATGAAATCGTCTGACGGTTTTCTGATACACGGCAAGAGCAACACCGGAAAGACTTCGCTTTTGCGCGGTATTGCGATAGCCCATATTTTCGCGCAGGCAGGTCTGCCGGTCACGGCAAAAACCGCCGAGCTTTCGATACGCCGGGGGCTTTACGCGCACTTCAGTTCCGCCGAAGAAGACTTCCGCGCGGGAGACACCGCCGGACGGTTTGAGGGCGAGGTACAGCAGATGGCGAGGATAATTGACGGAGTTGAAGATCATCCGTATTCGCTGATTCTTTTAAACGAGACATTTCAGACCACCTCGTATTCGGAAGGCGCGGAGGGAATGTGGGATATACTTGACACTCTTCATTTAGTCCGAGCTAAATATATATTCGTCACCCGAATGAACAAGATGTTCGATTTTATCGACCGCGACAGAGTCGGTACAGTCGAAATGACGACCGAATTCCCGCGATTCCAAAATCCTGCGGAGCTCTCCGGCGCAGCGGCGCAGGAGCATCCTGCATATATTGAAGGAAAAACCGAACAATAAATTAAATCGGAGGTATCAAAATGCGTGCTTTTAACAGCATCTGCACCTATTATGTCGCTCCTTCGGGACACAATTACACCGGTCAGTCGCCGGTGGTACGACCGAACGGTGACGGACCTTTCGGCTCAATTCATGCGGCGATAGAAGCAATTTCTGAGCTTCGGCGGTCCGGAATCGATCAGCCGATAACCGTCAGGCTGCTTCCAGGCGAATATCAGCTTGACAATACTCTTGAGATAGGACCGACGATTACCAACGTAACATTTGAAAGCTATGACAAATGCAATCCCGCCCTTATCACTTCAGCTTTAAAGCTCGAAGGCTGGCAGGACGACAGCTTCAACGGCATTTCCTGCGTTTCCGCCGAGCTGCCCGAACTCAAAGACGGAAAGTTTTGCGTAAGGGACTTTTTTGTCAACGGTCTGCGCGCTGCAAAACCGCGCTTCCCCGCTGAAGGAACGCTTAAAATGGCGGACATCGAAAACCACGACAGGTCTCTTTTTGCTCCGTCCAAATGGTTTGAAGCAGAGAAATCTGCGCTTGACGGTCTCAGCCGCGAAAGCATCCTTGCGGCTGATGTCAGGTTCAACCACTTCTGGATAGACGAGAAAACTCCGGTAGAAGCTTACGATCCCGAAAACTGCCGAATCACTCTGCGCTATCCTTCGATATTTAATCTTTCCACCAACTTTGGATTTTATCTCGAAAATGTTGCCGAAGCGTTCGGCAAAAAGGGGGAATTCTATCCCGACTCCGAAAGCGGCAAGCTTTACTATATTTTACGTGACGGCGAGGACAAAGACACTCTCGACGCCCGCGTTCCGCTCTTCGGAACCTTGCTCAGATTAAAGGGAAGTCCCGACAATCATGTCAGAAACATCCGTTTCCGCTGCCTGAAATTTGCCTACACTACATCCGACTACAATCCCTCCGGCATTCACGGCGATGAAAGCAATCGCTTCGCGTCGGATGCGCAGGCAGCCTCCAACTGTCCGGGAACGGTTGAGTTTGAATACGCTCAAAATTGCGCGATAGCTAAAAGCTGCATTGTTAACTACGGTCTTTACGGCGTATTTATCGGAAAAGGCTGCTCGGAAATCCGCGTTGCCCGGTGCTATTTCTTCGACGGCGGAGCCGGAGGCGTTCGTATCAACGGCGCTGCTTCGGATGGGGATGAAGCTGACTTCACTCACGACAACACCGTTGCCGACTGCGTAATAAAGCACTGCGGACGCGTCCATATGGCCGGCTGCGGCGTTATAATCATGAACGGATTCAACAACCGCATCGTTCACAACGAAATTTCCGACCTTTTCTACACCGGAATTTCCTGCGGGTGGGTCTGGGGCTACACTCCGTCGGTCTCCCGCGACAACCTGATACTCAAAAACCATATCTTCAATTTAGGTCAGGGTGAGCTTTCAGACATGGGCGGAGTTTATCTGTTGGGCGCAGCTCCCGGTACCATTGTTTCCGGCAACATAATTCATGACATAAAAAGCCGCGATTACGGCGGCTGGGCGCTGTATACCGATGAAGGCTCGGCTTATGTCACTCTCGAAAACAACATCTGCTACAACTGCTCCGACAACTGCTATCATCAGCATTACGGACGGATGAATGTTGTCCGCAACAATATTTTCGCATACGCAGGTCAGGATCTCTGCCGTATCTCCCGCTTTGAGCGGCATCTTTCGATAATCTTTGAGCAAAATATCATGCTGACAAACGGCTGTCCGATTTACGGTCTTTCCGAACGGCACTTTGACTGCGCCACATTCGGAAGCGGGAACAATCTTATCTGGTCTGAGAAGGGAGAGCCGGTATTGTTTACCAGGAACGGCAGAAAACTTTCTCTTGACGATTTCAAGGCTCAGGGGCTTGAAGAAGGTTCGCTTATCGCCGATCCGAAATTCCGCGATCCTGCGAATTACGACTTCACTCTCGCTGCCGATTCCCCCGCCTATTCAATGGGTTTCTGTGAGATAGAAACAAATGACGTAGGTCCGAGAAAAGCGTAAAAGCATTTCATCTGTTCCGGGCGCCTCAAAACGCCCGGATTTTTTATTTTATCCGAAGAGAGGATAACCGCCGCACATCTTTGTAAACATTTAGTTTGTTAATCTAAATGTATAATTTTACACTTGATTAAAGTGAACATTTGTGGTATATTATATTATCAAGTATTAGACTGCGTATTTACGATAATTAATACCGGTCGCAGCGAATGGTTGAAAATAATTAACAGGAGGAATATCAATGAAAAATACTTTCAGCTTGACAATTCGCAGCATTTTAAGTCTTATCCTTGCCGCAGCATTATTAGTAGGCGCTTTGGCGTCCTGCGGCGGTGACAGCAAACCGGCTCCTGCCGGTACAGCAGCAGACGGCGCAAATCTTGCCGCTGAACCTGAAGCAGAAAAACTATATCTCGACGATTTGCCGGAAAGAGAGGATCTGGGCGGATATACGGTTCGGCTTTTAACCTCTGACAAGAGAAGCTTTGAAGCCCTTGAAGACGCAATCGACGTAACCGATGTTGAGGTATACAAGCGTCAGCTGCTTGTTGAAGAGCGTTTCAATGTAAAAATCAATACGATAATCGACGATAACTGGGGCACTAACGCGACGACGCTCAAAAACTCCGTGCTTGCCGGTTCCGATGATTACGACGTTTACGCCTGCTACGGCTACTGGTCGATAGGTCTTGCCACCGAAGGCATCGTAATGAACCTCAAGACTGCTCCGAACCTTGATCTTGACAAACCCTATTGGGGCGATAAGTTCAACGACGCAATGGCTTATAAAGACTATATGTATTGGATAACCGGCGATATCGCCCTTTCCTATACCGACGGAATTTACGCTACTTACGTAAACCTTAAGAAATTCGCCTCGAAATACCCCGGTGACAATATCTATCAGATAGTCAGGGACGGCAAATGGACGCTTGACAACCTCTACACTTATTCCGAATCAGCTTATGAAGACCTCAACGGCGATGGTCAACCGAACGAAGGCGACTTCTTCGGCTACTCCTATTCAAAGGAAGACATGATCGACGGAATGTCGATGGCGGCTGGAGTTAAATATACCACCCGCGACGCCGACGGCGTACCGCAGCTTTATATAACCAAGGACAACACCGCCGTTACTTTCTCGGAAAAACTTGCCCAGCTCTGTGGTTCACAGTCCGTTTTCCTCGCCAACAGCGACGACGGCGCTGCGATGGCAAAACTTTTCTCAGACGGGCTTGTGCTTTTCATCGTCGGTCGTATCAATTACGCCGCTACCAGGATGCGCGATATGGAGGACGATTTCGCCATTATTCCCGCGCCGAAGCTCAACGAGGAACAGAGCACCTACCTTACCACCCTGCATGACGGAACTACCCTTATAGGCATACCGAAGACAATATCAGAGCAGGGACTCAATGTGTCGACTTACGTGCTTGAAGCGATGGCAGCGGAAAGCAGCCGCTCGCTTACGCCGGTCTATCTTGACGTCGCGCTGAAGAACAAATACACCCGCGACGCCGACTCCGCCGAAATGATTGACCTTATCCGCGAAAACATCGTCTCCGACTTCGGATTCCTTTACACCGAAACCGGAATGAACAACTTCTTCCGCGGATATGTTTTAAAGGGCGAAGGCATCGCTTCCATAATCGCGAAGATGGAAAAGAAGTGGAACAAGACGCTCGATAAGATCATCACCAACCTTGAAGAAAACGCTGGCTGATCTATTTAAACGCTGAAATTTATGCCTCCCCGTAAAAGGAATACCCTTGATTCGGGGAGGCGGCTTTATTTATACCATAATTTATGGAAATGAAAACAAAAATCCCGAAATATGTGCTTCGCGCCTTTGAATTGCTGCGCTCACACGACATTTCTGCTTATCTTGTAGGCGGCTGTGTGCGCGATATTATGCTTGGGCATAAGGTTCACGACTGGGATATAGCCGCCGGCGCGCCGCCGGATGAAATTGCCGCCGCTTTTGAAGGATTCAGATTGATTCTTGACGGACTAAAGCACGGCACGGTCGGCGTTATGATTGACGGTCAAAAGCTGGAAGTAACCGCGTTCCGCGGGGAGGGCGGATATTCGGACGGGCGTCATCCCGATTCGGTTTTCTTTGTTCCGGATATCGAAGATGATCTTAAAAGGCGCGATTTTACCGTAAACGCAATGGCGCTGCCGGTTGAGCCCGACGGATATGTAAGACCGGAACAAATATTCGATCCGCTCGGCGGTATGGCTGATCTTCGGGCAAAACAAATCCGAACCGCGGGAAATCCCGTGACGCGGTTTTCGGAGGACGGCTTGCGAGTGATGAGGGCGCTTAGATTTTCCTGCCGCCTTGGTTTTGAGATTGAAGCGGAAACGGCGGAGGCTGTCCTTTCCTGCCGGCATATGCTCAACCGCATCAGTCGCGAAAGGGTTGCCGAGGAGTTTTATAAGATACTCGTCTGCCCCGCTCCCCGGAAGATATTGACCGAATATATCGAAGTCTTTACTTCAGCCATTGGGTTAAAACCGGCAAATACAGATAAGATAGATTTATCCGACGCTGATTTTATCACCCGCTGCGTTATTCTGTTTGGAGATTCGACAGAAGATGTCCTTTGCGGGCTGAAACGGTCGAAATCCGAAATCAGCTCCGGCAAAGCTATCTCAACTGCCCTTACGGCGCCTCATGACAACACACACCGCTGTCTTATCGATTTAGGATATGAAGATACCCGCAGGCTTCTTAACGCCTCCTATGCCCTCGGCAGGTTGTCTGAGCGCGACTGTCGGAAACTCATCTCGGAAGCCGACGAACTCATAAAAGAAAAAGCGCCGCTTTCGGAAGCGGAGCTTGGCGTTTCAAGCGAGGAGCTTATGGCGCTCGGATATGTCGGCGCGCGGCTCGGAAGACTCAGGCGGGAGCTTTTATATGCGGTCGCCGACGGAAAGACCGGCAATACGCGAGCGGAACTTACCGAATACATAAACAAAACAGAGCCCTGAATTATCAGAGCTCTGTTTTTTATATTCAGATTAATGGATAAGGCACTTCTCGGTATCTTTGTCGAAGATATGGAGACGGTTGTTCTCGATTGCGATCTTGATGCGGTCGCCGGCGCGAGCGGTCGAGCGATTGGAAACGCGGGCAACAAGGTTGATGTTGCAGCAGTTTACATACTGAAGAATTTCAGCGCCCATAAGCTCGGTTACGTCGATGTCGGCTTCAATGACAGAATCCGGGAAAGCGGTCATCGAAGCGGCGTCGTCATGCAGACATTCGGGACGGATGCCGATAACAACGTCCTTGCCGATATAATCCTTGATAGCGGGATCGGAAGCTTTTTCGGGAGCAATCTTGAAATAAGCGTATACCGGGTTGTTGAGGTCTTCCGGATCGCCGAACTTCGCATATACGCCGTCGGCGCGCTGCTCAAGAAACGCGTTGATGAAGTTCATCTGAGGAGTGCCGATGAAGCCAGCGACGAAGAGGTTGGTCGGATAGTCGTAGAGGTTCTGAGGAGTATCGACCTGCTGGATAAGGCCGTCTTTCATAACGACGATTCTGGTCGCCATGGTCATAGCCTCGACCTGGTCATGGGTAACATAAAGGAAGGTGGTCTGGAGACGCTTATGAATCTTGGTAAGCTCGGTCCTCATCTGCGCGCGAAGCTTAGCGTCAAGGTTGGAGAGCGGCTCGTCAAGAAGGAATACCTTCGGCTCGCGGACGATAGCACGGCCGAGAGCAACACGCTGCTTCTGTCCGCCGGAGAGAGCCTTCGGGCGGCGATCAAGCAGGTGGACGATGTCGAGAATACGGGCAGCTTCCTCAACGCGGCGCTTGATCTCTTCCTTCGGAGTCTTGCGGAGCTTAAGTCCGAACGCCATGTTGTCGAAAACGGTCATGTGCGGATAAAGAGCGTAGTTCTGGAAGACCATCGCGATATCGCGGTCCTTCGGGGCAATATCGTTCACCAGCTTATCGCCGATGAAGAGTTCGCCTTCGGTGATCTCTTCGAGACCGGCGACCATTCGCAGAGTGGTGGTTTTGCCGCATCCGGACGGGCCAACGAGAATCAGGAATTCCTTATCACGGACTTCGAGAGTGAAGTCGGATACGGCGGTCACGTTGCCGGGATATTTCTTATAAAGATGCTTGAACGATAGACTTGCCATAAGATGATCCTCCTCGTGATCAGTTATTTTTGCGATTTTTGTTTGCCCCACGAGCAGATTTTAAAGTATGGGGCGGCTTACAAATGATATTCAACTTATTGGTTGTTATATATTATATCAGATTTTATCGGGAATTTAAAGTGTTTTTTTCTCCAAAAATAATGGAAGTATTTTGTGCACCTTGCACACCATTTTATACAACAAGCGGTTATTCCGGCATTTTATGTCAGGTTTTTGTGATATTTTGGCGTTATTATCATAATTGACGGAAAATATCACAGAAAATTCCGGTTATTGGACATATTTTAGCATAAAAATAAGAAAGTTTTGAAAATCAAAAGTATATTTTTCGGTTTGTAAATTGTAAATAAATTTAAATCCGCCCCTCCGGATGGCCGGAGGGGCGGTCGGGTATTCGGTTGAATCCTCGCGGGACTTTTGAAGCCCCGCAGGGGTTATTTAAGCTATGGATTACGGACCGATATAGTCAATGAAAACCAGGAGATAGACAGGATCCGCAACATCATTAACAGAGTCGGCAGAGAATTCTATCTCAATAGTATCAGAATCAGCGGTTACGTTAAATTCATCCTTCTCGTAATAATCAGTGCCGGGAGGAGTGTCACTTAAATTGCTAGTGAGAAGCCATTTGACATTTTGACCTGAAGTAACAGCGTAAACTATCTTAACGGTGATACTGCCCATGTCGGTATTGTAATAGCCACCTACATCAGACGGAACTGATGTATATTCTGTGGGTAAAACATCGTCATTCATATAAACTCTAAGTTCTTATTCATGCGGTGTAACGTATACCTTGAGAAAGACAGGGTCTGCTCCGTCATCGACAAGGGAAGATTCGAATGTTATCGTAATAGTTTCCTCCGTGGTGTCGATATCAGCAACGGCGCTGGCCCAGTAGTATCCAACAGGGCCGGCGATACCGCTAAAGGGAGTGAGAAACCAGAAGACGCTATCATTTGCAGCAATCCCCGGGTAATCTATCGTAACGGTGATTTCGCCCATGGCGGTGTCATGTTTGCCATCTTCTATATCCGCCTGCGGAATTGTTTTAAAGGTCGTGTTTTCTTCCTCATTCACATAAACTTCAAGTTTATATTTATGCGTGACATAAACCTTGAGATAGACGGGGTCTGCTCCGTCATTGACAGAGTAGGAATGGAATGTTATTGTAACAGTTTCCTCGGCGGTGTCGATTACAGCGGTACTATGGGCATAGTATGCATCCAAGTGTTCAGGGTTGTCACCTTGATTTTTTGTGAGGATCCAGTAGACTTCATCATTTTCAGCGATTCCCGGACAAGGTATCGTTATTTCGACATCGCCCATGAAGGTGTTGTATTTTCCGCCTTCCGCTTCCGGATCTGACGTATATTCAGTTACGATCTCCTCATTCAAATAAACTTTAAGTCCATATGAATGCTTGACGTAAACCGTGAGGAAGATGGTTTCATAACCTTCGCCGTCGTAGGCGTCGGCAGGGAATTTTATCTTGATGGTTTTCGCGTCGAGGTCGATCTCGGCGGTATCGCCGGCTGCGTAGAATACATCATTTGCCAGATAGTCGTCAGGGGTATCGTATTTATTGGGAGTGAGAATCCAGAAGATTTCATCGCCTTCGACTATCGCATTATAAGGTATCGTAACGGTGATTTCGCCCAGGCTGGCATCCAAGTTGTATTCGCCATAAGGAACTGCCAGCGTCGGAGCTACATCAAAGTTTTCAACTTCAATTTGGTTGACATAAACCTCTATATTATACGGAGGATAATATTCGAGGTCAATCTCTACCAGGTCAAGCTTGTAGGAATGGTTCGTATTGTCGGGATTGGTCCAGACAAGGTAAAGCGGCTTGTTCGGGTGAGATGCGCACGGATAGTTCAATATAAGGGGATAGCCAAGTTCTGCCTTCACTGATATATGCAGGAAGTATTCGGTAAGGTCGCCGCCGGCGCCCGCGATTTCAGTTTCAATGTCGACATTATCGTAATTGAAATCGGCAATGGCATGATTATAGCAATACAGCTTCATCGTGCTGCCGATATGAGAGAATCCCGAGTTCCAGGCATTGTTATTGAGACGCTGCCAATCGGAGAGAGCTGCGTACTGTTCGGGGGTAATTCTGTACTTGTAGCACAGCTTGGTACCGACCACTGAAGGATGATCGGACGGACCGTATTCAAGTACCTTGCCGAGGTTTTTGACAACACCGAGATCATCGCCGGAGGTATAGGTGGTGGTGATGAAGACTCTCTTCTGGCTGGAGTATTCGGTACCGACATAGACATACGCGGTAGCGTAGGAGTTCGGCTTGTTTACAATAGCCTTGAAGGCGTCAAGCTTGTTCTCCGGAGCGCCGTCCTTATAGGTTATAGTCGTGCCGTTGAGCTCGTAAACTATAATGGAGCCGTAAGTAGTGGTATACGGATTGACAGGACCGCTGCCTATTCCGCCGTGGGCGTTTCCATAAGCTGCGAAGAAGCTGTCAAGCCAGGTTACCTTGACTACCTGAATAACATTGCTGCCAGAATCACCGCCGCCAACCGGGGAGTTGTAACCGGCAACAGGAACTTCGCCGACTACATAGCCGTCCTTCACATAGTAGAAGCGGCCGGGGATGAGTCTCTGATTGTACAGAGCGCCGGTGTAAACGGAGGTAAGGCCGCCGCGGATAAAGTCGATGGCGTTTTCGTACTTCCAAACGCCGCCTACCGTTACGCCGTAACCTGAGGAGGTTTGGTTGGTAGCTACCATCGTTTCGTCGGTGTGTTCGTCGATGAAGATGATGGTGTCATTGGAGTCGAGATAAGGACCGGCCTGAACATTGAATGCATAGTTCTCATCCCATCTGCCGTTGACGACATACATGAACTTAACTATGTTCTTATCATTCAGATCAACGAAGATGCGGCAGTGATTGGGATCATAATCAGCGTGGTCGAAAGAGTCATAGAGACTGATGTGAGCGCCGTTCTCCGGAATGCCCTTAGAGGCCTGGAAGTTAAGCGTCGGGACTGAGCCGTCGTTTACGAGCTGACCTGAGCCGAAGCCGAAGCCGTACCCGTAGGGATAATCAAGATAATAATCTTCACCATAGCTGTCGACGAGGATTATAATGGAATCCTTGTCTACAGAGAAGTGGCCGAACGAAGCTGCTACGCCGGCGGCATTATCAAAGAAGTGCGAGGGGGTGGTGGAAATGAGTTTGCCGTCCGGACCGAGTTCAACCGTAACAGTCTTCTGAGCGTCGTTGTAAACTA
>JAAZIU010000014.1 GCA_012800735.1 Clostridiales bacterium
TCATGCCCTGTGTTTCTATGTTGTTTTTTGTTTTCTTTTGCCGTTTTTCCAAAGGTTTGGGGTGAATTTTAACCGGGGTTTCATAAAAAAAGGGGCTGTAACAAAATTTGAGTTTTGATACAGCCCCTATATTATTATAATATCCTATTTGACATATCTTAATCTGAGAAAACAACACTATATTATGACGCCAATATCAAAGCGTGTGAAGACGCTTTACAGCACTTTTTACGAAACTTAATTTCCGCCATGATTTTGTCTGCCGTCCGGGTTTCCTTCATTTCCGCCGTGATGTATATTGCCGCTGTGTCCACCGGCTCCTTTGCTGTCTGAGTGTTTATTCGATTCGCCGGAATGTTCGTTTATCCGGTCACGCATCTGGCGCATGGTCAGTTCTTGGACATCATTTATCGTTATTTCGGGGTCAAAATCTTTAATTTCCAGAAATGCCCGGTATTTTCCGAATGACATTCCCGCTTCGTGGGCTGCTTTTACCTCCGTGCGATTACCTTTGTGGCATTCTACATCAGGGGAGCCGGCGTAGCTGCAGGAACGGATACGGCTAATCATTTCTTCGCTTTTCCGCTCGTCAGTACCTATTACGGTGATGGAAACGAGACCGTCTTCCGCAACATATGACTGCATCGTTTCGCTTGCAAACAAAGTCTCTATCGCGTCGGAGTAGTTCAGGTTTTTTAAGTTTACAGATTCTGCAAGGTCAATTCCTTCATCGTTATAACCTTCAACCGCCACAACTCTGTCAAAACGATTTACGCCGAGTTCAATCGAGGGATTTACATCTATGCTGACAGCAGATACAGGTGTCATATAAAAGCGCCAGCCGCCGAAGCTCAGCATCACAAGCGCAAGGCAGGCAAACGCGACCGCCGTTCTTTGGAATCGCCGGAGGCTGACGGTTCTTGCCGCGCGCGCCGAAAGAAAATCTTTCGTGTTCCGCTTAAGTTCGTCTTCCGCGCGGACTTTGTCAAAGGCGTTTTTTATTTTGTTATTCATCATCATCACCTCCCAGAACTTTTTTCAGCATTTCTTTTGCGCGGTTCAGCAGCGTATAGATTGTATTGACATTTTTATTCAGCATCTCGGCGATCTCGACGCCGGAGTAGCCCTCATAATAATGAAGATATATCACTTCCCTGTATTTTGCGGGCAATGAGAGTACCGCTTCCAGCACCTCCCGATGTTCCTCGGTCATTTCTTCGCTCGGCGGGATTACTTCATCCAAAGAGACAGTGTTTTTACGGAAAAAGCTTTTCAAAAGGTCTTTACATGAATTAATCGTCACCCGGATAAACCATGCTTTCTCGTGTTCATCGCTTTCAAAGACAACGGAGCTGAGGATATACTTCAGAAACACCGTCTGAAATATATCCTCCGTATCAGCATAGTTTTTCAGGTAGACCGTGCATACACGTCTTATTGTGTCCGCATAAAGGTCAACGGCACGATTAACTTCCGATTCGCTCCGCATAGATACCTCTTTTATTCGCTTAAATGTTTATCCGTTTTTGCCGCCCATTCTCCTGCCGCCTGTACCGTCCCGCGGGCAGGATGCGCCGTCTGCGTTGTTGTCGCAGATGCCGTCGCCGTCGGAATCGATGAATCCGGCTTGCCGGTTCGCGGCGCCTTTGCCATTGTGTTTTCCGGTGCCGTCGAGAGGTCTTACCCCGCCGTTGGGACAGCTGTCACTAATCCCGTCGCCGTCGGAGTCGACAAATCCGGCTCCCCGATTCTCGGCTCTGCGGTTTGCGCCGCTGCGCTTGCCGGTACCGTCTTGCGGTCTTACTCCGCCGTTGGGGCAGTCGTCGCAGATTCCGTCGCCGTCTTCATCGCCGGCAAGGCAGGCATCGCAGACACCGTCATTGTCGGCGTCGATGTAATTCTTGCCGTTAGCATCAGATACTGCCGCGAATACTCCGACAGCTCCGACAGATAATACCAAAATCGCTGCAATGGCAGCATAAAACAGTTTTTTCATGAAATTGTCCTCCATTTAATAAATAGTGTAAGTCGTCTTGCGGCTTAAAGTCGCCTTGGAACTTCAAGTCGTCTTTGTGACTTCACTTATAATACGATTGAGGAGGGTCAATCCTTTCAGTGATGTTAAAAAAAATTTTGAAAATCGGTGTTATCGGTCGGAATTTACAATTTTGTCATGATTGTTCTTGGCTACAACGCGCGCTGAGAGATTCAATTTCATTAATTATTTGTTCCTTCCGGTATTTTTCAGCCTGGAGGTTGAACATTTCGGAGTATTTTCCGCAGGCGCTCATTAGTTCCTCGTGCGTTCCCTGTTCAATTATGCTGCCGTCCGCGAGCATATAAATCCTGTCCGCCATACGGGTTGTTGAGAGGCGGTGGCTGATGAAGATGACGGTTTTGTCCTGCGCGTAATTCATTATTGTTTGGTTCAGCTCGTATTCCGCCATCGGGTCAAGGGCGGAGGAGGGTTCGTCCATGACAATAAGCTCACAGTCGCGGTAGAAAACTCTCGATATCGCTATTTTTTGCGCTTCGCCGCCGGAGAGGTTCACACCCTCGTCGGAAAATTCGCGGGTTAGCTGGGTATCAATTCCCTTTTCAAGAGATTCTAATTTGCCGTCAAATGTGCTGAGATGCAGGGCTTTCAGGACTTTTTCTTTATTTTCGGGGTTGTAAATATCGGCGGCGACATTTTCCGCTATTGAAGCTGCGAATATCTGATAATCCTGAAAAACCGCGCCGGTTTTTTCCCGGTAGCTTTCGGTTTCATATTCACACAGGTTTTCGCCGTTTAATTTTACCTCGCCCTCGGTCGGGTCGTAAAGGCGGAGCAGCAGCTTGATAAGTGTTGTTTTGCCCGCGCCGTTGTAGCCGACTATCGCTATTTTTTCGCCTTTATTTATCGTAAGATCGATGTTTTTGAGAGATTCTGTTTCCGATGACGGATAGCTGAACGACACATTTTTGAACTCGATGCTTTTGATTTCATCGACTTTCCTTTTGCCGCTTTTGACTTTCGGCTCATATTCCATGAAGGCGCGGAATTTTTCTATGTAAAGACTGTGTTCGGGGAATTTAACGAGAAACTCGACGAGAGTATTTATCTGCCAGTGAAGCTGCCATACGGCGTTATTTCCCGCCGCAAAATCGCCGAGCAGGATATCGCCGGAAAAGAGCTTATAAATAAGCAATATACTTATTCCGGCTTCGAAAATCAGGAGATTCAGCATATTTATTAAGTTAGATATATGATATGTTATAAAACCGAAGCGCTTGCGGATGCTTTTTTGCCGTTCAATTGTTTCGGTATATCCGTCAACCATAAGCTCGCCCGCGTGGCTTAAACGAATCTCCTTCGAATAATCGGGCAGGGAGTAAACGCGGGTAATGTAATCCGCCTTGCGCTGCTCCGGAACAAGCTCATTATTCAGCTTGAATTCTACCTTCTTTCTCCAAAGGTCTATTGCTGCCGAAAGCCCGACAACGGCCAAAATAATTATTACAATAGCTATGTCTATCGTAAGCAGCACGCCAATTACCGTGAGCGTTGTTATTATACGGGCTATCAGATTGCCGATGTCATCCATAATGCCGGATGCGCGCCCGTCGCTTTCGTTTGTAGCCCAAACAAAATCGTTGTAAAATTTCGGGTCGTCGTAACAGGCAAGGTCGAGAGAGCGCGCCTTGTCGAACAAAACTTCCTGCATTTTTAAATGCAGAGTTTGTCGGATTTTGGGACTATACCGGTTCCTATACCAAACATAGAATAAATATGTAATGAGAGAAAAGCCCGCCATAATCGCTATGACAGACGCCGCGTCCTTAAACTGCGCGTTTTGGGCTCCTATGGCGTCAAAGAGCATTTTTATGAATATAACGCCTGTAAACGAGTTTATGCAGCCCAAAACGACACCCTTGACTATCGTCCAGAATATGTACGATGGCGTATATTTCGCGACGAATTTCAGCATATAAAGGTTGTTCTTTATTATGCGGGAAATGGAGTGTCTTGTCTTTTTAGCTTTTTCGTTCTTTTTCATTACGCTCTTACCTCCTCTCCGGCGGCGACATAATACTTGGCTTGCAATGTGAATATTTCTGCGTATTTGCCGGCTTTCTGCATGAGTTCGTGATGTGTGCCTTCCTCGATTACCTCGCCGTTTTCGAGCAGATAAATCCTGTCGGCAAGCACAGCGGAGGAAAGGCGGTGCGAAATGAATATGACCGAGCGGTTTTCGCAGGCTTTCATCATGTTTTTATACATTTTATATTCCGCAATCGGGTCGAGCGCGGAGGATGGCTCGTCCAAAATAACGACAGAGTTTTCCTTGACAAAGACTCTCGAAATGGCGACTTTCTGCCCCTCGCCGCCCGAAAGAATCTCGCCTTTGTCGTCAAATTCGCGGGTCAAAACCGAATCCATGCCGTTTTCAAAGGTCATTACTTTATCGTAAACTCCGCTTTCTTTCAGCGCCTGCTCGACAACAGCTTCGTCGCCGTCCCTGCGTCTGCGCAAAAGCACGTTGTCCGCCACCGACATTGAGAAAAGACGAAAGTCCTGAAACACGGTGCCGAAGCGTTCGCGATAGCCTTCTTCTCCGGTCAGTCTATAATCGCGAATATCTCTGTCGGCAAAACTAATCGTTCCTTCTGTCGGATCGTAAAGCCGCATAAGCAGTTTGACAAGCGTTGATTTGCCCGCGCCGTTGTGACCGACAAGCGCGATTTTTTCGCCGTTTTTGATTGATATATTTATATTTTTCAAAACATCCGCGTCCTGTCCCGCATAGCGGAAAGAGACATTTTCGAGTTTGATGTCGCCGCTCTTCGGAGCGGGAAATTCGCCGTCCTTTATCTTTGGCTCGTATTCGAGATATTCGCATATTGTGTCTATATACAGCGAGTTTTCATGGAACTCCATAAAATTTTGAGCTCCGTACATGAACGTGTTGCTAACTTCACTTATTGCGGTTATGATAACCAGACAGTCGCCGTATTTTATCGTGCCGGAAACGAGCGTTCCGTAAATCGCATACAACTGCGCGCCCATTATCGCACCGACCTCATACAGCTCGTTTGTGATATAATCAATAGCTCCGAGCTTAAAGCCGTATTCTTTTATGTAAGCGATGATATTTTTAACCGATTTGTTGAAGCGGGCGAACATTACCTTATATATATTCGTAAGCCGCATTTCCTTGGCGAAGTCGTTGAGATAGAAGGTTCTTCGCGTATAATCGCGCTGACGCTCCTCCTCCTGACGCTTCATATCGTACTCATGCTGTATTTTATTGCGCTTTTCTCCGAGTGTGAATTTGGCGATAACGGGAATGACCGTAAAAATGAGCAGCCACGGGTCGATGGCAATAATGAGAAACGCGTTAAGCGAAAAGGACATTATCATCCAGAGGCAATTATAAACGGTATTTACAACGCCCCAAAGGCGGTTCTCGATATTGTTCGCCGCCTTGACGTATTTATCATAGAATCCCTTATCCTCGTAACATCCCAGCTCAACCGACTCGTTCTTTGCGAAAATCATTTTTTTAAGATGTTCGCTTAATTTTAACCGCTGCACGGGTTCCAGAAAAGCGTCATAGGCGCTTGAGAGCAAAGAGCACAGGAAATAAGCCCCGCAAACGCAAATAACGGGGACTATCATTTCCGAAAACGGTTTTCCGTCCTGAAAGCCGTTAATGACATAGCGTAACATGTACGCTCCGGTAAGGAAACTGAATATTGAGAATATGATACTTCTTAAGACAGGCAGCAGGATAAGAGCGGGCGTGACCTTGACCGCGATTTTGAACAGAAACCAGTTGTTTTTGATTATATGTCCGAGCGATTGGGATTTGTCCTTTTTTGACTTGCCCATTAAAATGCCTCCTTTTTATGCTTTATGTATTTATGAAAATATTAAAATATCACAATGAATCCGTGATAACGAATTTTCGATATCACGGATTATTAAGGCAAGTAACTTTCGGCGCTTTATCCGGTTTGATTTTATTCCATGTCCTCGAATGTCGTTACAAGCTTTTCCAGCTTCTTGCGGGCGGATTTTTCGCCTTTTTCGAGATATGACGATATCTCCTTTGTCGTGCCGACAACATCGGAAATGATATTGTTGAATGACATGCCGTAGAAATATGCGAATCCGATCGTTCTCGTGTCTGCGATAAGCTGCAGCATTTCCGCGTCGTCGGGAGAGTCGGCGATGCGGTTCTTTATCGCGACTTCGTAATATGCCGGAAGAACGTTTTTATAGTTATAGCAGCTAAGCGCTTCGCATATCGTGCCGACGATATCCATTCTTGCCGCGGTCTTGGGTATCGCCCACGGAACGTCGGTGCAGCAGTTGATGTAATTCTCCTGGTTTTCGTCAAGTTTAGGTGACGTCAGGAAGCCGTAAATGACTTCGCTTTCCCGGTAAGTATCATACGCGTCGCCGATCTGGGTATAGGCAAGCAGGGCCAAATCATTCTTGAATACATCGACGCCGAAGTCACCGTTTGACAAATACAGTTCTGAGGTTTTATACAGCCAGTTAAGCTTTTCGACCATGATAACGAGGCGATTTAGATTAATCTCAAGCATCGGAACTCCGTCGCTGTCGTGCTTATATACGCTGCAGTCGAGAGCCTCCTGCAGACAATAGTTTGTCTGACCGCCGGAGACATATCCTACCTGATCGGCAGCGGTTATTTTTCCGTTGCCGTCAAGGTCCTCGGTAGTGTCAGCTATGAACTCGAACATCGAGTCGAGTGTCCATTTCCCTTCGCGTACCGTTTCATACGGTATCTCGCGGCCGTAATTTTCCGCGATGGTCTTGTTAACGCAGAGCACACGGGTCCAGTGAAGCCCGCAATATGACATGTAATTTGATGCGACATAGAGTTTCCCGCACACCTGAAGGTTATCGCAGGTGTTTGTCGGCCACCACGGCTGCTCAAAGTCAAATTGTTCAACTTTCCTCATGTCATAAAGGTAACCGTTCTGAGCAAGCGTGCCGGTATTAACGTCATGGCCGATGGTAATATCAAAAGCATCGTCGCCGGCGGAAACCGAATTCTTTACCGCATTCATTACCGCGTTTACGTCTCCGCAGGCAATCCAGCTTATATTCACGTTGAAGCGATTTTCGATATACAACTTGGAGTTATAAAGCTCGTCGTTTACCGGATTTCCGGTAAGCTCGTCATATGCGAGATAGGTGGCAAGCTCTTTGTTATAGAAATTGCATGAGGCTATACGAAACTCATATCCTCCGAAATCGGTATTCGGCAGCCCGTCAGTAAGCTCCGGCTGAGTGGTTTCTTCCGCGGTTGTGATAATATCCTGTGTGTCAGACTCATTGCCTGCCGGTTCGTCAGCTGAATTACCGCAGGATATGGCTGAAAATATCAGTAACAGGCACAACAGCGCAGCTGTTGTCTTTTGCGCAGTATTTTTCATGTTTACCCCCTTTGAATTTGAATATCTCCGATTTTGTTGTTTTCATTATATTAAACATTGTATAGATTGTCAAGATTATTTTGAAATTTAATTTAAGAAATTTTTATTTTATTTTTAGAGTTTGAATAGTATAAAATAAGTTGAGCCTAAATAACAGACAAACGAAAACAAGCCCGCGTAATCCGTAATCCACGAGGTTTTTTCAGTGAATAGACAAGATTTATCCTGCGTTTATTTGCAATAAGGGTGTATGCCGCAGAATATGAACAATCGGTAAAATATAATCGTTATGCTTATAATTATACGCAGTTGGGTATTGCAAAAACGTCGCTAATCTGATATAATTATAAGGTGTACCTGGAAACAATAGGCATGCAAAAAGTGTTAAAAATGTAACGACTCAGGTGGGAATTTATTCACAATATACTATAAAAAACTTTTTTACATCTATTTTATCAACGCCAGTTCACGATTTAATGCGACACAGCACTCACTTTCGTCTGTATTCTCAAAATTCAAATTTGATTATTTTGTAAAACAATGATAAACTGATTCGTAAAAATACAGGAGGCTAAATATGTCTAACACAGTCTACAATCCATTTGAAAGCGCTCAGCAGCAGTTTGATAAAGTAGCGGCGCTTCTTGAGCTGGACAGCGGCACTCGCGAACTGCTCCGTCAGCCTATGCAGGAAATACATTTCACCATCCCGGTTAAAATGGACGATGGTTCAACCAAGGTATTCAAGGCTTTTCGCATAAGGCACAATGACGCCAGAGGACCCGCAAAGGGCGGAATCCGTTTCCATCCTCATGAAACTGCCGACACCGTTCGAGCGCTTTCGATGTGGATGACATGGAAATGCGCGGTTGTAGATATTCCGCTCGGCGGCGGAAAAGGCGGCGTGATCTGCGATCCCCAGACCCTCTCGCTCGGCGAACAGGAAAGACTCTGCCGCGGATATGTCCGTCAGATTTTTACTCAGCTTGGTCCAAATCAGGATGTGCCGGCGCCGGACGTTATGACAAACGCTCAGCATATGCTCTGGATGCTTGATGAGTATGAAACAATCACCAACGGCCGCTATCCCGCTATGATTACCGGAAAACCGGTCGGAATGGGCGGCTCGCTCGGGCGCAGAGAGGCTACCGGATACGGCGTTGTCTACGTACTTAAAAACCTGCTGCGCGAAATGAGTATTCCGATTGAGTCTACCACCGCAAGTTTACAGGGTTTCGGTAATGTCGGCGAATACGCAGCCCGCATGTATACCAAGCTCGGCGGTAAAATTATTGCGGTTTCCTGCTGGAATCAGGCGGATGCAAAGTCATACACTTTCAGGAAAATGGACGGCTGCGACATTGGGCAGTTAGCATCCATAAAGGACTCCTTCGGCGGTATTGACAAGGCGAAAGCTCTTGAGCTCGGATACGAAGTGCTTCCGGGAGAAGAGTGGATTAAACAGGAAGTAGACATCCTTATTCCCGCAGCGCTGGAAAATCAAATAACTCCCGCGGTATTCCCCGATGTGTCGAAGAAAGTAAAAATTCTCTGCGAGGCGGCAAACGGGCCTACAACTCCCGACTGCGATCCGCTGATCCGTGAACGCGGAATCACCGTTCTGCCCGACTTTCTTACCAACGCCGGCGGCGTGACCTGCAGCTATTTTGAACAGGTACAGGGCAGCATGAATTACTTCTGGGATATAGACGAAGTCTTTGAAAAACTGGAATTTTGCATGACCAAGGCGTTCAAAGCAGTATACAAGCTTGCCGTGGAAAAGAACCTGTATATGCGAGACGCGGCATACACAATCGCCATTAATCGGGTAGCCGAAGCGGTAAAACTGCGCGGCTGGGCATAAGATATAAAAATAAGGAAGCTTTGTTGTGCTTAAGACACCCTTATAAAGTTTCTATCGTTACTATATTATAAGTCGGATTTGTAAAAACAAAAAGCACTTGGAATTTAGAATGATATCTAAGACTAAGTGCTTTTTTCTGTTATCCGTAAAAGTGATCCCCCCTTATGAGGAGTAAACAAAAAGCATTGAATTGTCCGGGGTCTCATGATATAATACTGTTATTATTCTGCGGTTCCCGGCAGCATGAGATATAAATGTAGAAATCAGATTTGCGGATATTTTAGGAATCGTTATACCGGAAAGATTTAAGGGTTCTTATATTACATTTGAGTTTACTATACATACTTATAAATATCGGAGCAAAAATTAATGAAAATAAGCGATTTGTTGAAAAAGAACACATTGTCACTTTCCTTTGAGGTGTTTCCGCCCAAAACCGAGACTTCTTTTGAGAGCGTGAAAAACGCAACCGAAGAAATAGCTAAATTACGGCCTTCTTTTATGAGCGTTACATACGGCGCCGGCGGAGGCACCAGCCGTTATACTCTGGATATTGCAAAGAATATAAAGGAGCTTTACGGCGTGCCGTCTTTGGCGCATCTTACCTGCGTTTCCTCTACAAAAGAAACGGTCAGGGAAAGAATTAACGATATAAAATCAGCCGGTATTCAAAATGTAATGGCGCTTCGCGGCGATATTCCGGAGGATATGAAAGATTCGGACAGGAAAAGCTGGAGCTATCATTACGCCGTGGAGCTTGTGCGCGAACTTAAAGATTCGGGGAATGATTTCTGTATCGGCGGCGCATGTTATCCGGAAATTCATCCGGAGAGCAGCAATCAGAAAGAGGATATTTTTTATCTCAAAGAAAAAGTTGACGCCGGATGTGAATTTCTGACGACGCAGATGTTTTTTGACAACAACCTGCTTTATAATTTTCTTTATAAGATACGGGAATCCGGAATTACCGTCCCGGTTATTCCGGGAGTTATGCCGATAACAAATGCAAAACAGGTGGAAAGAGCCATTTCGCTGTCCGGTTCATTTATGCCTCAGCGTTTTAAAAGTCTTGTTGATAAGTTCGGGGGCGATCCCGACGCGATGAAGCAGGCGGGTATTGCCTACGCGACGGATCAGATCATCGACCTTTATGCAAACGGAATTACAAATGTGCATGTTTACTCGATGAACAAGCCGGACGTCGCCGAAAAGATACAAAGCAACCTGTCTGATATTTTAGGAAAATGACTGCGATAATTACCAAAACATACAAAGCCCCGCCTATCCGCGAAAAGGAAGCGCTGAGATATGCCGGGTGCAGAGCGGCGGACGAAGAGACGCTGAAGCTGCTGCGCTCCTATATCGACGAAACGGAAGACAAGTTGACTTACAATGTATGTTACGGAGTGTTCCCCGTAAGCATAAACGGCGGTTTTTGCGATTTCGGCGCGTTTTCGGTACAGTCGGCCGCTCTTGCCAAAAACCTTTACGGATGCGAAAGCGTTCTGTTATTTGCTGCGACGGTCGGAGTCGGAATTGACAGGCTTATTTCTAAATACGGCAGGATTTCCCCGGCAAGGTCGGTGATGATCGATGCTTTGGGAGCCGAACGCATAGAAGCGCTATGCGATAAATTCTGCGAAGATTTTGCGCTTGAGAACAAGGTGAGATTGAATCCGAGGTTTAGTCCGGGATACGGAGATTTGCCTCTTGCTTCACAAAAAGATATTTTTGCGGTGCTTGACTGTCCGCGGAAAATCGGGCTCAGCCTTAACGAAAGCCTACTTATGTCCCCGACAAAGTCTGTTACGGCTTTTGCCGGTATTGTAAGGGAAAATTAATTTAAACGGCAAATTTGTTTTTGCGGACGATTAGCCGCAATTTTATATACTAAAAAACGCAAACGGATTGCGTTTGGGTTGAAAGGAATGATTCTTGTTTGACTTTTTCAGAATTTCTAAAAAACAACAACGTCTGCCTTGACGGCGGAATGGGTACAGATTTACAGAGACTGGGATTGAAACCAGGAGAAAACCCGGAAAAATGGAATATAACCCATCCCGAAATTATTATAGATATACATCGGCAATATTTTGAAGCCGGCAGCAACGTAGTCTGCGCAAACACTTTCGGTGCGAATTTGTTTAAATTCGACGCGGAAGAACTTGAATCAATTATAAAAGCAGCTCTTGATAATGCAAAAGCAGCGAGAAATTCATGCGGTTCATGCGAGAATAAGTTTATCGCTCTTGATATAGGTCCTACCGGCAAGATGTTAAAGCCGCTCGGTGACCTTGATTTCGAGGATGCGGTTTCTGTTTTTTCAGAAACGGTAAGACTTGGCGCTAAATATGGCGCCGACCTTATTTACATCGAAACTATGAACGATGCTTACGAAACAAAGGCGGCGCTGCTTGCTGCGAAGGAGAACTGCGTTCTGCCGGTTATTGTCACAAACGCTTACGGCGACGACGGAATGTTGATGACCGGCGCTTCCCCGGCAGCGATGGCAGCTTTGCTTGAGGGAATGGGGGCGGACGCAATCGGCGCCAACTGTTCTTTGGGTCCAAAGCAGTTGACAGGCATTGCAGAAGAGCTTCTTAAATATTCGTCTGTTCCCGTGGTTTTTAAACCCAACGCCGGTCTTCCGAAATTGGTTGACGGTAAAACAGTTTTTGATGTGGGAGCGGAAGAATTCGCCGAAGATGTCGCGGCGCTTGTCAAAAAAGGTGTCCGTGTTTTCGGCGGCTGCTGCGGCACAACGCCGGAATATATAAAGGCGCTCGCTGCAAAAACAAATAAGCTCCCGCCCGTGCCGGTGAGCGATAAAAATCTGACGGTTGTTTCATCGTATACCCATGCAGTTGCTTTCGGCGGCGCGCCGGTACTTATCGGGGAGCGAATTAACCCGACAGGGAAAAAACTTTTCAAGCAGGCGCTTTTGAACAATGACATCGACTACATTTTAGCCGAGGGCATAAAGCAGCAGGAAAAAGGGGTGCATATTCTTGACGTCAACGTAGGAATGCCCGGAATCGACGAAGTGTCGATGCTTGAAAACACCGTTCTGGAGCTGCAATCGGTTTCCGATCTTCCGCTGCAGATAGACACCTCAAATATAAATGCGATGGAGGCGGCGCTTCGCAGATACAACGGCAAAGCGATGATAAACTCCGTCAACGGCAAGGAAGAAAGCATTAAGGCCATTTTTCCGCTTATGAAGAAATACGGCGGTGTTGCGGTCGCGCTTACACTTGATGATAACGGCATACCCGATACAGCTTCCGGGCGGTTTGAGATTGCGGAAAAAATCCTGAAAGCTGCCGAAAGTTACGGGATAAGCAAAAAAGATATTATTTTCGACACTCTTGCGATGACGATAAGCGCGGAAAGTTCCGCCGCGACGGTAACGCTGGAAGCGCTTGAACGAATTCGGAAAGAGCTTGGCTGTCACACCTCTTTGGGTATTTCCAACGTTTCCTTCGGACTTCCGAATCGGGATGCGGTGAACAGCACCTTCTTTGCGCTCGCCTTATCAAAAGGGCTGAGCGCAGCGATTATGAACCCGTATTCCGCAGATATGATGAAGGTTTATTACAGCTACAAGGCGCTTGCCGGACTTGACGAAAACTGCGGGGAATACATCGCCGCGGCCGAATCTTTTACCGTTGCAGCCGAGCCTATTACCGTAAAAAAAGCAGATTTCGGGACGGAAAGCACTTCTGCGGCGGAATTTTCTTCGAATCTTCAATATTCAATAATCAAAGGATTGAAAGAAAAAGCGGCGGCATACACCGGGGAGATGTTGAAAACTACGCCTTATTTGGAAATTGTCAACAATGAGATAATCCCGGCGCTTGACAAAGTCGGTATCGGGTTTGAAAACAAAACGCTTTATCTTCCGCAGCTTTTGATGAGCGCGGAAGCGGCGAAAAGCGCGTTTGAGAAAATAAAGGAATTTACAACCGTTTCCGGCAGCGCGCCCGCCGCAAAAGGCTGCGTTGTTATCGCTACCGTAAAAGGCGACATACACGATATCGGGAAAAACATCGTGAAACTGTTGCTTTCCAATTACGGATTTAATGTCATCGACCTCGGCAAAGACATTCCCTGCCGGGCGGTAGTCGACGCGGTTATTAAACACAACGCGCCTCTCGCCGGACTTTCGGCGCTTATGACTACAACCGTCCCCGCGATGGAGGAAACGATAAAGCTGCTTCGCAAAGAAGCTCCCTTTTGCAAAGTCGTTGTCGGCGGGGCGGTGCTGACGGCGGAATATGCGATGAAGATCGGCGCGGACAAATATGCGAAGGACGCGATGGAAACGGTGAGATATGCCGAGGAAGTTATAGGAAATCAATAGCGTAAAAATCACCGAATCCTGCATGGATCCGGTGATTTTTTTCGGAAAACAATTCAGATATCATATAAAAAACGAAAGAGGTATATAAAATGGCGACGAGACCTGTTTTTATGGCAAGCGGCAAACCGCCTTATCGCATCGCATGGAGCGCGGAGTTTGTTTACAACGCCGGATTTGCCGCGTCTCAGAAGCAGAAAAACATCACTGCGATACACAATGCTTTTCACAGCCGGTTTCCGGACAAAAAGGTGCTTGAGATTTCAAGCAAGTCAATGCAGGATGGCGGGGTTGAGTTAAGCGCGTTTAATCTGCTTAAGTTTGTTCCCTCTCTCGGAAAGTCCTTTCCGGTTGAGAATGTGTTCCAGGCGGGAAAAGTGTTCGTAAACGGCGGACCTTTCACAGATCTGCTCCATGTATCGCCGAAAGAAGCCAAGCGCGACGAACGGCTTCGCGGCAGCGGTCGGCTTATATCATTCCGATTTGAGGGGCAGGATTTCCCGCTTTTGCCGCAGACGGCTTTTTATGATTATCTTTATTTAAACGCATTGCTTGAAAACGAGAAACTTGCAAAAATCGCGCTTGAGTATGACGCTTTCACCGATGTGGAATTTAATCCGGAGAAGAGCATCAACTGCCAGGCGAAAGCGGCTGCGACGTTTGTTTCGCTGAGTAGGATAGGGTTGGTTGAGAGGGTGAAGGATATCGGGGAGTTTATTGATTTGATGAGGGAAAATAAATAAAAAACAGAAAGTCTTAATAAAATATATACACTTATTATGCATTAGAAAGTTGATTGTATGCAGTCTGAAAGCTATAATTAGAGTATAAAGAACAAACTATTGACGAGCAAAGGTGATAAAATGGCACGTAGAAGACCCATAATATATTTGACAAATAGTAAAAGACACTTCTGTTCCCTTTGTAAATGCAATTTGATTTCAAATGATAAAGAGATTAAAATGTATCAAATTAATGGAACTAACACAATCACAGTATTAGAAACGATTTTATTTTGCCCTGACTGCCGGCGCTTCTATATTACGCAAGCGATGAGTAGAGATTTAGTTAACAAATATCCAGGATATTATGTTGACTTGTCCTTTTATACCCTAAAACCGGCAAAAAAATTAATATCGAATAAGAAACAAGCAGAAAAAGTTGATTCAAGTCAAACGGAACATCAGAAAGAGGAGATATTGTCAGATTCAACGGATGTATCACACCTAAAAGCTGACAACAATTCTATTGAAGGTATTAATGATGTTTCTCAGCACGCAACAAAACCCGGGCTAAATGTTCCAGTTTTTTTGTCAAATACATATGCACCTTCAAATAGCATTTGTCCGTTGTGTAGAAGCGCATTAGGCGAAGAACTGGTGAATATACCTGTTATAGATACAAATGGAGATTTCTATAGATATTATTCTGACACAGTAAGGTATTGCTATAAATGTCGAAAAGCATATATATCAAAAGATAAAATCAAGGCTATTCTTAGGAAAGTAAATAGTAGTGCAAAAACAGTCCGTACAGTTAAATTGGAAAATGCAACAATATCTAGAAGTGAGATAAATCGAGATTATTTATTTCTCCCAACACTCAGCAATTCATATGCTGTATTCTTTCCTGATCATGACTACAAAAAAAGTAGAACACCAAAAAATGAGTCCATGGATTTAAATTCTCAATCATTTCTTGGAGAAATGGGATATAGTGTTAATAAAAGTGTACATATCCGCCATTATATTTTGATAGAAGCAATTAAAAAATACGGAAAGAGAAAAGTTTCTGATCATATAGCATTTTTGATTGTAACACGAAAAGCTCAAACGAAGGGAGAATCTAAGTATGCTAATGCGATTCATATATGGCAACAAGACCTAAACTTTATTTCGGAAGTACAAATCCATCAATCACAATAAGAAATTCATTTCATTAGGGATTTTTGATATTTGATTGATGAAGTTTTTTATATGAGTCTCAAACGTCAGCCACAAGGTCTCTCACTTTCAAACTCTTTATTTTTCTTGAGATAACATACGCAATCAGCCAGAACACCGCTAACATGACAAGAGCGGTGAAAAGAACTTGAATAAGCGGAACTCTGATTGTAACCTTGCTTAATCCCATAAGATTTACGAGTTTGTTCAGCATGGGATTGGCGCCGAAATAGAAAATCAAACTCCCGGATATCAATCCCAACAATGCCACAATTAAAAAGCGCAGCGAGAAAACTTGCCGAGTGACGCTGTTTTTAAAGCCGATGGCTTTCATTATCCCGAAATCAATTTGCTCGCGATAGAAGATTTTTTCTGCTAAAAGAAAACTGCTGATTAACACAAAAACAAGGGTGAAAGCTATAATAAATGCCGGCAGTATATCAAAGGCATCGCTCATCAGTCCGTAAGTTTCGAATGTCTCAATTACCGAAGTCACTTTTAAATCGGGATACTCAGCGTTGATTTTCTCTTTTACACGGTCAGAAAGTGTCTGATCTTCAAAAACATACCAGACTTGTGTCAATTCGTCGCTGTAGGAATCGCCTAACAACCGCTCAATGGCAGAGGTGGTTAAGGCGACACTGCGGCCGACATTATTGGTTGTCTGGAAAAATCCGGTTACCGTATATTCGGCTTCTTTGTCTCTGTGACTAAGCCTAATTTCGTCTCCGATTTTAACGTCTTTGCTATCAGCCAATATCTTTGTTACAGCTATTTCATCGGCGGAGCGAGGCGCGCGGCCTTCAATCAATGAAGTCATGCGATCAATATATTCTTCGGGAATGGAAAAAGTCACGATGTTCTGATCCAATCCGTTGACTATGTGATTATAAACAATATATGAATCTTTTACCGCCGTTTCTTTTAAAATCAGCTCATCAACTTCGGGATGCTGTTTTTCGTATTCATCATGATTTTGATAAAATACCATCAAATCCCAGTCAAATCCCCAACATTCTTCCATCATGTGATCCGGCGCCATCAAAGTAGTCATGGAAAATCCGATTAAAACAAAGAAGAATAGAATCGTTATAACAAATACGGACGCAAAATATGTTCCGGCGGATGCGGTAAACTGTTTAAAAGAAAGGCGCAAATTAAACAAAGGTTTCTTTAATTTTATATTCAGCCCCGAAGACTTATAAACCGCCTGTTTGCCTTCTCTCAGCACTTTATAGGGTTTGATCTTGTTTATGCTTCGCAACTGCCATAAAATCAGCAAAAGACAAACTATAATCAGGAAAAGATATACCGGCGCCAATACCGCGAGCGCCAGTTTTGTTCCGCCCAGCATACCGGTTAAATCAAGAACAAGCGGTTTTACCGATTTCAGCAGCGGTGCCGAAAGCAGGCTCCCGATAACCAATCCCATTATGATTACAGTTAAATAACTAAGCAGATAAACCAGATTAAAAACAATCTTTTTTAATCCGATTGCCTTCATTACACCTATATTTTTATACTCCGCTTCGATTGAACTGTATATATTAAAATTCAGTATTGCCAAACCGGCTATAAACAACACTACAACAAAAACCAAAATAACCAATAATACCAGATAGGAAACGAGGGATGCAAAATACACAAACATATCATCATCGCCGTAAAAAAAGGATTTATTACGTAAACCGGTTGCATCCTCTATACTTTGAAAAAGCTTATCCGTATTATAATTGCCGTATTCATCGGCAATGTTCAAATGAAGGGTATAAGTGTAGTTATATTCATTCAAATAATCAGTTAAAAGACTTTCCGTCTCATCGACATTTTCTCTTTCTTCTTCACACTTCTTTTCAAATTCACTGAAATCGACAGAGTTTAAATATACATTATGCTCGCCGATGGAAATCATGTTAATCTGAGTGATATCCTCAACAAAGCCCGAAACCTCATATTCAAACACATCTTCTTCGGCTTCAATGATATAAGTATCGCCGAAATCGGCGCCATACATCGACATGAAGGCAATCGGAAGATATATTTTACCCGTTTGCGGCGGAGTCAATCGATTATTCGGTAAATATGAAGTTTTATCTTCGGAAAGAAGTCGCAGGGGTAAATTATCTTTATCGTAAACATATATTGCCGGTTGCCAGGATACTTTCGTTTTATCTCCGTTTTTATGTAATATGCTTCCCGCTTCACTCGTAATTTTGATTTTTTTCAGAGGGCGGACTCGGTTGATTTCCGGCATTTGCTCAAGATTATTAAAATCCTGGCTTGTAGGCACATAATTAAGATTGAAATTAAAATATAAGTCGCCGAAATCGGATGCTATGATCGCTTCTCTCGCCGCGGATTGAATGTTTACTACCAGGCTGAGGCTTGAAGACAGCATAAACCCGATTATAAAAGTCAAAATAAATATGCTTATATAACTTCCTTTTTTATTCTTAATCTGTGCCCGAATTAATATCCACAAAGCCTGCATTACATTTCTCCATCTAATTCCGACCGTAACCCGATTACCAGGAAAGCGAAGAAAGCCAGGTATTCACGGTATGCTCCCTGTCTTTCAAATTTGCGCTGTCATAAGAATTTAGCTTCATTTCGCTTTTTACGGCGCCGTCAATAATATAAATAATCCTGTTGCCCCGCAGCGCCGCTCGCCTGTCATGTGTAACCAGCAAAATAGACTGCCCGTTCCGGTTTAATTCCGAAAAGAGATCCATTACAATTTCGGAGTTATTTTGATTGAGCGCGCCTGTCGGTTCATCGGCAAAAAGAACTTTGGGCTGATTAATCAGGGCGCGAGCGATTGCCGCTCGCTGCTGTTCACCGCCCGAAACCTGTGACGGCAAACGCTGAGAAACATGCTTGACCTGAAATTTTTCCAATAAATTATCGGCTCTTTCGTAAATATCTTTGTTTGTGCTTTCCGGTAAAGCCAGACCCGGCAGGATAACATTTTGAAAAAGGGTCAAATTGGAAATGAGGTGAATCTGCTGAAAGATAAAACCGAACTCTTTCAAACGCAAGTCACTTAATGTATTTTCTTTCATTTTTGTAATATCTTCGCCCTGAAATAAAATACTGCCTTCCGTTACGTCTTCCATGGCTCCCAGACAATAGAGCAGCGTGGATTTGCCGGAACCGGAAGGCCCCATTATAACAGTGAAATCACCGTCATAAATTTCCAAATTCATATTTTTAATAACCTGATTTTTTACTCCGTCACTGACATATACTTTATCCAGGTTTTTTACATCAAGAATTACTTTTTCCATTATTTAACCCATTTTTTTTATTTTTTTCTACAGTCTATTATATTATACATCCTTCTGCTTTTTTGCGATATCCTGAACAGGTAAAAGGTTTGTAAAACGTTGATAAAATCTTCGATGTTTTTCACAGCAGCTGATTTCATAGTATTAAAATCCGGAGGTAATATTAATATTTGACAGCATACGGATATTTTTAGGTTTAATTAGTGATATATACTTTTTTAATAAAACTTTACAGCCGATGGGATGAATTTAATTATCCCTTCGGCTGCAATAAGTTGTTTTGATTTCGATTTCACATATTATTTTATTATTCACGAGGCGCGTTTACATATACGAGAATCACCTTCGATATAATGGTAACACAGCTTACAAAACATGTCAAGCGATAAGGGTATTTGTTAGGTATTTGTAAGGTTATATAAAAGGAAAGCCTGCAATCGCTTGACTGCAGGCAGATATTATAGGCGAAAAGGGGTATATTACAAAACGAGCATCATCCGAACTTTATTTTGAATTCCCCGTCATATTCGATCTTCCAGCCGTGGAGCTGAACGATGCGTTTCACGTTAGCCAGCCCCATGCCGCGGAAGCGTTCGCCGGTGCGGCTCGGGTCTGCGGTAACCATGGGTTCAAAAACGGTCTCTCGCAGCGATTCGGGTATTCCCGGTCCGTCGTCTCCGAGAATAAGGCATTTTTCTTTCGCATCCCAGTCGATATAGATTGAAACTCCCGGCTTATTATGCTGCACGGAATTTACAAGAATGTTTTGCAGCAAGCGCGCAAACAAGGCGGGGTCAAATGGCGTCAGACAGCTTTCATCATCGTCAAAGAGAATTTCGATATCGGCTTCATGCTCTGCGAACCAAGTGAAATTTTCACCGACAAATCGGCGGGTCGCTTCCAGCAGGTCTCCTTCCTGCATGTTTTCGCTGAGCTGCTCTTCCAAGCTTGCGTAAGTCATCATGTCGTCGAGTCTGTCTTTGAGAAAATCAGACTGTCGGCAAATCGTATCCAAATAACGGTCAATCTGCTCGTCCTTAACCAGACCGTCGGTAATTGCTCGGCTGCAGGCCATGATAGCCGCAAGCGGGGTTTTAATATCATGAGCCAAGCCTGTAAAGAAAAACCGTTTCTTCTCTTCTTCCGCTTCATAAATCTCCTGAATATTTGTTTCCAAACGAGTTGACAGTCTGTGGAAGAGGAAGAAAATGCCCAAAAGATATATCAGAATTAAGCCGATTACCGCCGCCAAAAGAAGCCGCTGTTGGTGAACCGGGCCGGATTCTATGGCGTAAGACGGCTCATTTGAGAAGGTTTCCGAGGGATAATTCAAGATGAGCCAGTTTCCTTCCGGTGTTTTATAAATAAAGTCGGTTCGCTCGCTTCCTCTCGTTAAATTTTGATTTAAAAAATCACTCAGAGACAGAGCTTTAAGACTGCTGTTATCTTGACTACGCCACAAGACAGTCCCCTCTCCGCTTAAAACATAGCCGTATCCTCCCAAATCATGAATGGCTTCCCAATTCAAGGAAGTCGGTTCTTGGCTTTGCTGAATCGGCACATATTCATACATCGGCCGATCACTTGTCAGAAACATGAGAACGGCAATATTCAATATCGCATAGATAACCGTCAGAAAAATAAAAGCCAGCATAAACTTAAGGCTTACCGAAAGTATTTTCCTGAAGCGTTTGTTTTTATGACTTATCATATTAATCACTTTTCTTTTTTCAGCATGTAGCCCAGACCCCTGATTGTAATAATTTTTTCGGGCTGCTTGGGGTTTACTTCAATTTTATCCCGCAAATTCGATATGTGAACCATGATTGTATTGTCATCGTTATAGTAGGGTTCGTCCCACAAATATTCATAAATCTCTTTTTTCGTATAGACACGCCCCGGATGCTTCATAAATAATGTTAATATCTGATATTCTTTTGCTCGGAGTTCCAGTGGTTTATCCATCTGATAAACCAGACGGCTGTTTACATCCCAGCTTAAGTCGCCGACCGTTATCCGTTCCGGCACCTCCGGTTTTTGCTGCTGAGTTCGGCGCAAAGCGACCATGACGCGGGCGATGACTTCGCCGGGATCATACGGTTTTTCAATGTAGTCGTCGGCGCCGAGAGTAAGGCCGCGGATTTTATCATGAACCTGAGTTCTGGCTGACAGGAAGATTATGGGAAAATCCCGGCCTTTCTCCTGCCGGTCTAAATGTCTTAAAAGCTCGAAACCATCCATGTTCGGCATCATTATATCCAGGATCATCAAATCGATATTGTGTGACTCTAAACATTTTAGGGCGTCAAAGCCGTTAACGGCTTCAACAACTTCATAGCCGGCATTTTCCAGGTAGAGGCGCAGGACATCCCTCAATTCGGCGGCGTCGTCGACGACCATGATTTTATGCTTCATATTACTTCACCGTTTTTTATATTTTTCAAAAATATTTATTCTTCCTTTATGTTATTATATCAAGTATCCCGAAAACTTTCAACCATATTGATATAATAATAGCGGAAAATTTCCGGGGGAAAAGAAGCTTGTGACCCGATTGACTGAAGATGTTGTGTTTATTCGGGTCTTCTTTGTTATTTTGCTTTCAAAAGATAGTCTTCAAATGTCTTGTTCGTTTTAAAGAAATCTGTTTTCCAATCAAGTCCTTCTATCCTATTTATTATATAAGCTTTGAAGAAACCGGATTCATAGAATTTCGATGTGCCTTCGCTGTAACCCGTGGTGGAAAATTTCAATTCTTTCCCGCTCAGCTCTGACAGGGCGATATTCTCGATATATTTAGCCGTTCCCTCCGCTTTTTCATACAGCGCGGAATAAGTCAGATATTCGTCGATATCTTCGGTATCGAAATTTTCATATAAATAATCCAGCCGCTGCCTGTAACATTCGACATATGCCCGGTAGTTTTGCTCATTTTCTTCTTTGGCATAATCGATCAGACTGTTCATCTCATTCACCCAGAGCTTCTGATATTCCGGATCGTTATCCAGTTTTCGGGAGGTGGTTATGACTGTTGAGTTTTCATATACGGACATTTGCTTTTCAAACAATTCGTAGAATCCCTGATCCGATTGAAAACAATGGAAAGCTTCATGGATAATGACCGCCTGATAATAGAGGTCGGCTGACGAACCGTCATAATTTCCGACATCCGAAAGACTTCGGAAATCTCTTGCGTTGACTGCCAACAGTTTTGCCTGTCCATCCGGATCCACATCCATCGACAGGGCGTAAATCGGTGTCTTGTTATTTATTTCATACAGCTCTTTCCCGTCATAGCGGACAGCTGAATCTTTCTTCAGAAAATTTCTTTTATACACTTCAACCGGATAAATATCCGGCTTAAATCCCGGCCAATGTTTTTCAAAATCAAGCCGGCGCGATTTATTGATTAAATCGATTGTATGGGAATCTATTAAGCGAGGCTGACTGACAAAAAGTAAAGCGATAAGTCCGATTCCGATCAGCAGCCAAAGGATATAACTATATTTTTTCACGGCGGCTCACCCCTTTGCTTGCAAGAAAAACGACTGTCAATGTAAGCCAGATAAAGATCAGGAAGACGATTAAATCCCGCCCGTCTTTAAACTCTAAGAAAAACAGACTGCGCGTAAGCCGGTTGAAAACATCCAGCGGCGGGATGAAATCCATTATTTTTGCAAGAATTCTTCCCGCAAGCTGACCGTTATTCAACAGCATGCCTTGAATGACCTGATGAAAGGAGCCGATGATTACGAGAAAAACTCCCAGTACGGCAACAACGATACCCGGCAGGAACATATTGAGAGTTGAAACGATAAGCGCAACGATACCCGTTGACAGCAAGTAACTGATAAATGCGGCCGTAAACCCCAAAAGATTGGTCGGAGCCTGATCTATAATTATGATTAAAACAAAAACCAAAGTCAGGATAGCCGAGAGCATCATGGAAACAAGGCTGTTGCCAATCGCAAGAGAAAATAACTGCCGATCAAAGGCGAGACCGTGAAGGGCTAATAATTCGGCTCGTTTTTCCTTAAGATGTCTCTCTATCGTTCCCATCGAAACCGTTACCGCGGCAAAACCCGATATAATGGATAAAAGTTTCCATTGAGTACCAAGCTGACTGATAGCTTCTTCCGTCGGGTTATTTTCCACGATTATTAGGCCGCCAGTCAAAAGAATCAGGCTGACCAGACCTCCCAAAATTCCGAACAGTATGAAACTTCTGCCCTTGAGATTTTCTTTTAAGTGCAATTTAATTAAGGCTTTCATATTTGGCTCCTTTCGCTGTATTTATAAACATATCGGCAAGTGATTCTTTTTCAAATTCGCTCTTGTTAAAGTGGCGGAAAGTGTGTGCATTGATAAAAAGGTAACCGCAGTCTGCCACTTTTTCAACATCATATAGCAGGTGAGAATTCAGGATGACGGTCTTACCTTGTTCTTTCAGTTTGCCTATCAATCCCTGCATTTCCTGCTGACCGAAAAAGTCCAGGCCCGCTGAAGGTTCGTCAAGTAAGATAACATCCGGATTCCCGATAAGCGCTTGAGCGACGCCTAAACGCTGACGCATGCCTTTGGAATAGTTTTTTACCAGAGTGTCTTTTTTGATATCCAGACCCACTTCATCCATTAGCCTTAAGCTTTCCGTTTCATAAGCGGCTTTTTTCATTCCTCTTACTTCCATGAAATAGCTTAAGACTTGACGGCCTGTCAATATTTCCGGAAAATACGGGGTTTCCGGAGAATAACCGAGACGGATGTCGCCGTTGAAAACTATCTCGCCTTCGTAATCTTTCTCCCATCCTAAAATCATTCTCATCAAAGTGGTCTTACCTGCTCCGTTGGGTCCGATAAGCGCGAAAACCTTTCCTGCTTCAAATTCAAGATTCAGATTTTGAAAAATCACCTTGTCTCCAAAGCGCTTGTTTAGATTTTTAATTTTAATCACATCTTTTACCTCCGCATTCTTGATACCTGATTTGAACTTACATACAGTATAACAGATCAAGCTTAGAATAAACTTCAATGAAGCTTAAAATAAGCTTAAATCGCATTTTTGACTGAATGGGGTATATGAGAAATAGATTTTTTATCGCAATGTAATACACTTCTTTCCAAATTTTTCATCTACACGAATATTTATTCATTATTGCCTGTTGAAATTAAATCATATTCGTGATACAATGTCAGACGGTGATACTAAAAAATATTGATGATTTAAACGGTGAAAGAATGTATTTTGATGATTTGGCGCTCGGTATGACGGCAGATATCGCGCCTGCCGTTATCGAAAAAGAGAAAATGATGGAATTTGCGCATACATACGACAATATCCCGCTGCATACCGATGAAGAATATGCGAAAGACACACCCTTCGGACAATTAATCGCGCCGGGCGTAATGTCATTTATGTCGGTGTGGGTAAAATATCTTGAGGTTGACTTTCTCGGCGATGAACTGATTGCCGGAAAGTCGACCAAGATCGAGTGGATAAAGCCGGTGTTTGCTGATGATATTCTGACGGGCAAAGCAACCATAACCGGTCTTACCAAGCGCAGCGTGAGAAACGGGCTTGTTGAGATTACCATTGAGGCGTTTAATCAAGACGGCGAGCTTGTTTTGACAAACGTTACCGAAGCGGTTGTCAAATGCAGGTGAATGCGGAGGGCTGATTAAAATATCCGATTTGCGCTTGGTTTTATGAAAATAAAAATAATCTTAAATTGCAATAGCAAGTTGCAATAGTTCACGAAGAATTTACGGTATAAAAAGTCAAATGGAAATGAATTTAACCGAAATGAAGGAAGCAAAATACGGTTACTTAAACCCGCCTCATTGGTCGAAAAAGAGCGCTCCGGAGAAAGATAATTCCAAGAAAGACAATGACCAGCAGGACAACAAACAACAGGAGTGAGTTATTAAAAAGCAGTTTTGCTCAGATGAAAAAGAAACCCGCAAACCTAAATAGGTTTGCGGGTTTAATATGCGCCGCGGGTTATATCATTTATATTTGTTTTTTAAAATATCTTCAGGTTGACTTTTCTGGCGATTAACTGACTGCCGGAAAGCTGACCGAGAACGAGTATTATATATTAATGAAGATATTAAAAAAACAGGTATCATTAAGACAAAAAGTTAATTGTCCAGGTAAATCGAAATGGTTTTGTCAAGCGCGCTTTTTACCGACTGCTCGAGTTTTGCGAGTGACGACGCGAAACCCTCGCCATTTTTTACGGATAAAAGCATTTCATATAAACCGCCCCAATTATAAGTAATTGACATATCCATTGTACGATGAGCAAAA